>JAEUWD010000038.1 GCA_016786485.1 Bacteriovoracaceae bacterium
TGAAACTCCAAATGTGGCAGACTCAGATCGCCGAAGTGCTGCTCGTAAACCTTTCGTAGCGCGTATGTTTTTCCATGATAACAATCAATTATATGAAGGTATTTGCCGCGATATTTCGATTGGTGGAATGCAAGTACTTGTGGCGGATTATCCTGGAAATGTCGGGGATGAAATTTCGTTGAACGTTCACCCTGAAAATAGTGAACAGCATTTTGTCGCTTCGGGAAAAATTGTACGCATGTTAGATAAAGGCCAAGGATTCTCATTCCGTTTTACGGTGATCGAAACCGACGCCATTAAAGCTATTCAAAAATATATCAGCGCTGAGTAAAAAACATGCCCAACTCGAATTCTGAATCGGGTACCTTTCTTACCTCGAAAAATGGTCATCAAGTTTATTTTAAAAAAACATTTTTCGCGAAAGAAGGTCAGAAAAAAACTTTAAACCTTTATTTTTTTCATGGTGCCTTAGAGCATCATGGTCGACATGAAATTTTTTTCAATGAACTGGCCAAAATTTATGATGGAAACTTGCGAATGATTTTCATCGATTTTCAAGGTCACGGATTGAGTGCAGGGCCGCGCGCTTATGTGGAAAATTTAAATATTTATTGCGAAGATGTTTTGACCTTGATGCGTGAACAAAAAGATCTCGACGGTGTGAATGTTTGTATGGGGCACAGCATGGGTGGTTTGATACTACTGAAAACCATGATTGATTATCCTTCAAATATTCCGATTAAAATCCAAGGCAGCCTTTTTTCCAATCCACCTATTTTGCCGAAAATAAAAATTCCTTTGCCCCTTGAGACTTTGCTCAAGAAAATGAAAGGTGTTGTGACTAAGATTCGTATCCCTAATATCTATAAAGGGTATGATTTAACCAGCCTTGAAAGTCGCGCTAACGATTTTGACTCTGATCCGCTCATTAATAAATTTTTCACACTAGGCTTGGCCAAAGAAATTAAGCTTAATTGTGAAAAAATCAAAGGCTTGGCCTACCTTGTTGATACGCCGTGTCTTTTTCTTTTGTCGGAAAATGATGTTATAGTAGACAGCAAGGCGACACAAAAATTTGTTACTGGAATTAATCCTTCATTAGCTCAGGAATGTGTTTACCCTCACGCAAAACATGACTTACTAAACGAAGCCGATAGTGCAAAAGTTAGAGAAGATATAGTTGTATGGTTAAAAAGTATTGGTTGTTAATTTGTATTCTTACCGCATGTACGAGCGCTAGCATGACGGAAAATCGCATTTTCAAAAGCAAAGTTAGATTCAATGGTGGAGCTTCTAAGAATCAAACGTGGACTGAGCCTGTTGAGTTTAAGCGTATTTCTTGGCAACGTGGGATTCACCTTATTTACGATGTGATTTATTGGAAAGTCGATAAAAATTCACCGTTTGTGAATTGGTTTGCTGATGATGAGAAGGAGTACATGGATAAGTGTAGTCCACTTATTATCACTATGAATTATTATCGCGTTTGGGGTGGATCGTTTTTCACCTATGCTATGTTCAAGGCCCAAATGGATAAGGCTGGATTCACTGAATATATTATCCCTGATTTCACCGATGCTATTTCCATGCATCCAGACTACGAAATGTGGCGTTTAAAGCAACATCAAGTGAAAGCTTTTTGTCGTAAGTCAGAGCATGCTTTAAGAGGGAATTACGTTTATATCGACATTCCAAACTTCCCACAGACCCATTTAAATCTAGAATAGTCGGCCATTTAAGCCTCTGAAATAATTTTTATTTAATAAAACTAAACAATTTAAAGATTTTGGCCTATTTGCCGATACACTTATGAGGTCAAAATGTCTGAAAATGAAAAGTTACAACGATTTGGAAAATATCTCATTCTCGATCACTTAGTTGATGGTGGTATGGCAAAGATTTGTCGTGCTCGCTTTTTAGGTGAGCAAGCAGACAAGGTTGTTGCGATAAAAATGGTGCAACAGCAATTTTCAAACGATCCAGCTTTTAAGCAAATGTTTATGGATGAGTTGAAAGTTTGTTTCGGACTCAACCACCCAAACATCGCTCAAACTTACGACTATGGTTTGCAAGATGGACAGTTATTTACTGCCATGGAATATGTCGATGGTGCTAACTTAAAACAATTTTTGGATCGTTTGAAGGCCCGAAATTATGTTTTTCCCGTTGAGATTTCGGTTTATATCGTTTCACAAGTTTGCCAAGCACTTCATTACGCTCATACTTTCACAGATAAACTTTCAGGTGAGAAATACAATATCGTTCACCGTGATATTTCACCTCACAATATTATGATTAACTATGATGGAGCAGTGAAGGTTATAGACTTTGGTATCGCTAAAGCTGATACCAATAGTGAAGCGACTCAAGCTGGAACGATTAAAGGTAAACTTTCTTATTTAGCACCTGAATATCTTGAAGGCTTGGCCCTTGATCATCGTTATGATCAATTTGCTGTTGGAATTACATTGTGGGAATTGCTTTGCAGTCGCAAGCTCTTTACAGCTGCTAACGACTTAGCAGTATTAAAACAAATTCAGGCTTGTAAAATTCCATCATGTTCTTCAATCAATCCTAACGTTCCAAAAGAGTTAGATGAAATTATTTTAAAAGCATTAAGCAAAGATCGTGAAAATCGTTTTGAAGATATGGATAAATTTAACCGTGCATTGGTTAAATTCCTATATTCAAAATATCCAGATTTTAACCCAACCGATTTAGCTTATTTCGCTAAGGAATTATTCAAAGAAGAAATTAAAAAAGATCGCGAAGTCCTTGTTCAATTCGGAAAAGTTGATATTAGTAGCTACGTTCAAGATTTAAACAACGAACTTGAAGGCGGAACAGGCAATAAGACAAAGGGAACAGAGCCTTTAAGAAAAGAAAGCGAACTTGAATTTAAGTTGGAAGAGACTGATGCCAAGCTGACACTTGATAATCGTACTAAAGCTGTTTTAGAGAAAACACGAGTTGGTGCTGTTATGAAGAAAGGTCCGACAGTTGCAGGTGGAGCAAATTATGATGCTACCTACGACGCTCCGGTAGCTTCTGGTAAAACGAGCACTAATACGCGAAATAAAATTCGTCAAGCAGGTGGGACAACCACTTCTGCAAAAATACCTCGTACTGTAAGTACATCTTCTTCAGGCGGAATGTCGAAGTTCTTAGTGATGTCACTTTTTGTGGGTGTGTTTGGTTATATGCGACCTGACTTAGTGAAAAAATTTACAGGCTTTGACATTGAGCCGTATTTTAATAATGGTTCACGTTCACTGTCTTCGATTGATACTTCGAATGTCGATGTTGGTCAAAGAGGGAAAGTGATAATTGCCGGAATTGATCCTTTGATGGAAGTGTATGTGGATGGCAAGCAGGTTTCGTATCCACTTTCAGGTATCGACTTATCACTTAATGTTCAACACCAAATTAAAATAAGCAAACAAGGCTTCGAGCCATATGTCGTTAATGTTATTTTAACCCCAGAAAATGCTTCACAGAAGTTTGATGTTCCGCCTCTAAATTCACTTAAGGTTGGTTTATTGTCGACCTCTTTGAATTACCCTGAAGGTGCGATCATGAAGTTGAATATTTTTGGTGAAATCATCACTCAGAAATTACCAATCGATAGCATGCGAGTCCCAGCAGGAACTTATGAAGCCGTTATCGTTGACCCAAGTTTTGGGACTGAGAAAAAAGTGAATTTCACTATTGAAGAAAATAAGCGACTATTCCTGGAGTAATTACTCTTTTGCCACAAAACGATTTGTTTTTCGGTTCTGAATAATTCGGATAATTTCGGATGCTGTTTCTTCTAGCGCTTTTCCCGAAACATTAAACACAGGCCATTTTTTATTTTTATCGAAAATGTCATTGGCCCATTCAATTTCATCGATAACTTTTTTCATGTCAGCATACTGATCTTCTTTATCATTTACACCAAGGCGATTTAAACGATTGAGGCGAATTTTATGGAGAGTTTCAGGATGAATGGTTAAAGCAAAAATTTTCTTTTGATCAATTTGAAAAAGTTTTTCAGGTAAAACCATGCCACGAACCAAAGGAATGTTCACCACTTTTAATCCTTCGAGCGAGAGATAAATAGAAAGGGGTGTCTTTGATGTTCGAGAAACTCCGACTAGCACAATATCGGCTTCTTCAAGTGAATGCAGATTTTGACCGTCATCGTGATTGAGTGTGAATTCGATGGCCGCCACACGTTTGAAATAGGCATCGTTTACCTCGTGCAACTTACCCGGCTTCGCTTCTGGTTCAATATCGAAAGCGTTGGAGAGGGCGGATAACATAGGTCCTAAAAGGTCGACTGAACGTACATGGTATTTCTGCGCCTGTTGTTGCAAGTATGAGCGAAGTTCGATGGAGACGAGGGTATAAGCGATTAGGTGATGGTGTTGAGAATTTTCTGCAAAAATTTCTTGAATTTGTTCTTTGGTTCGGATGTTTTTATAACGTGTGAAGTAGATGTCATTGTCCGAGAATTGTACCATTGAGGCACGTACCAGTGACGTCGCTGTCTCACCTGTTCCATCCGATATAATAATAATTTTTAGTCTTTTTTGTAGGGCCATCTTGTCTTAATATAATGTCATGAGTAATTCGATTTTCATACATCCAAGTTTAGAGTTTCAAAATATTTTAGGAATTAATTTAAAAGTTTATGCTTCTTCTGACGCTATTTTTAAAGCGAGCGCGAAGGAGGCAATAGAGTTGTTAGAAGTTCTTAGCCATGTTGATCTCATTATCACAATGGATAAAATTGGCACCGAAGATACCGCCAAACAAGTTTACTTGTGGCTTAAGCAGCAAGCGCTCGAAACCCCCATAATTGTTATGAGCGAAGACAAAAGTAACTTTGAATACGGACGAGTCATCGCTCCTGACTGTGATATGAAAGAAATCGTTAAACTGGCGACTCAATTGATTGGTATTACCAATGTTGAGCATAATAAAAAATTGGCATCAGAGTTTTTTCCGATCAGTCTGGCCTATTTCCAGTTTTTGGAAACTGCCATTTGTGACATTTATCAACGTTCGGGCAGTGGTGATAAAGGTGAGTTTATTTATTATAAAATATTTGAACAAAATAAGAAAATTTCCAAAAGCGAAATGGAGAAATTACAAAAAAATGGTACCAAAAATCTTTTTATTATTTCTGGCCTGCGATTAAAATTTACTAATTATTTTACCACTATTCTGCTTAAGAAAATTCAAGGCAAGAGTACCGCGGAAGCTAAAATGGTGAGTCTGGAAGCTGCTCGCACGATTATTGCTCAAGAGATAAAATCTTTTGGAATAAAAGAAGACACGGTAAAAGTCGCCGATGCTATTATTTCTGAATCATTAAAATTAATCGAGAAAGACAAATCATTTAAAAACTATATTAAAAATCTACTAACGAATACTTCAAGCTACATTTACCAGCATTCACAAATTCTTACTTATGTCTCATTTCAGATGATCGATAATATGGAGTGGGGAACAACTGAACAAAAACAAAAGATGGCATTTATTGCTTTTTTTCACGACATTGTTTTAACCGATGACCGTCTAGCTCAAATTCATAATGAGGGCGATGCCTTAGAAGCTAATTTAGAATTATCCGAAAAAGAAATTGTTCGAAAGCACGCTTACGAAGCTTCAATACTGATTCAGAAGTATCCAGGAGCACCGATTGGTGCCGATGTTATTATTAAACAACATCACGGTACGCATAATGGGATTTGGTTTAAGAATCCACCTAATCACGATATGTCACCACTCACAGTGGTGTTTATGGTAGCAGAAGAGTTCACATCTTATTATATGAAAAACAAAACTCATTTTGATTTTAAAGCCGCTTTGGAGTTTTTGAATAAACACTTTCCTAATCACAATAAATTTTCAACGGTAATAGAAGCTTTAGGCAAAGGTAAACTAACGACTTAGAAATTCTTCTATGGTGGAAATGATTTTTTCTAAATCAGTTAACGGATGATAAGCCATTTTATTTTTCTTTTTAAACCACGTACGCTGCGCCTTCGCTAGCTGTCGGGTCGAGATGGAAATCCGCTCGAGATATTCTTCGGTACTGTTAAATTCTCCGCGCAGCTGCTGAATAGTTTCTTTGTAGCCAATCGATTGCAGCGTTTTCTCTTCGCCCGTAAAACCTTGCGTGAGTAGCGTCTGAACTTCATTCATGAGTCCAGCTTGAAACATTTTAAGCGTACGCTTTTCAATGAGTGTATTGTGATATTCGCGAGGTAAATCGAGATAAATATGTAAAACGTCCCAACCCATTTTTTCCCAGAAGTTTAAAGTTTCATTGCGTTGTTCACTAATTTTTTTCTGATTAATCCAATAATATTCGACCGCTCGTCTCAAACGGTAATGATCATTTTGATGAATTCGCTCAAGGGATTCAGGATCAACGGATTTTAGAATGTTGATAAAAGCTTCAATGCCTTCGCTGGCATAAAGTTCATCTGAACGTTCCACCGCTTTTTCAGCACCAGGTAGGGATTCGTACATGCCATTAAGTAATGCCTGTAAATAAAATCCACTGCCGCCCACTAAAATAACCGGCTTGCCACGTTGGTGAATATCCTGAACTATTGGCAAAGCCTTCTCGACATAGTCAGCTGCGTTCAATGCCTTTTTTGCACTTACAATATTAATCAGATGATGAGGGACTTGTTGGAGTTCTTCTTGCGTGGGCTTAGCAGTGCCGATGTTTAGTTCATTATAGAAAAGAAGCGAATCGAAGTTCACCACTTCGGCCTGAAATTTTCTAGCGAGTAAAATGGCCAAGTCACTTTTACCTGTCGCCGTCGGCCCTGAAATAACAAGTATTTTTTTCATGATAAAAGTTGATACGAGCTATGATTGATCGGTTTTAACGCTTTCGATTGATACAAGAAATCCGCTGACAAAATTTGCAATACTTGGGGCTGGACTTGAATATCAGTTGCCTTATTTAAATACGTAATAAAAAATTCTCTGAAATTATCAGTTTTTGTTGGTGACCAGGCCGTTAGCATTTTTTCTAAAAAATCATGGTAATTGGTTAGAGTTAAATAACTAGGAATAGTGCGAACCAAAGCCGATGATTCGTTCAGAATATCAATGATAAATTTTTCAGCTTCCAGTTCTTCAGCATGTTTTTTTAAATTCTGAGTTGGCAGATTTATGGGCAGGCTGATGAGCAGGGGTTGCTCTTCTAGCCACTGCGAAGGCTCAGTCAGTTGTAAAAGGAAGTCAGAAAAAATATTTTTTAATGATAATAAAGAATAATCATTATTTCTTTCAATTAATAAAATATCTTGATCAAAGTAGCGCTTAACTTGAAAGCTATTTTCTAATGGGAGGCTTGTCATTACTTCTGGTTCGGCCACTTTTAAATCACGAGGCGCTTCACTCATTTCCGTTTTAAAGAAAGTAGGCTGGATTGGGGTTGGCTGAATACTTATTGGAGTTAGCGCAGGCTTGATCATGTCTTTTAATCCTGCAGTTAACAATCCTAAAAGATGTGAGAGATTTTCAAATTTAATTTTGGTTTTATGTGGATGAATATTTACATCAATTTCTGCGGGTAGAGATTCGATGGCGATTAGGTAATCACCACTGCCTTCTTGCCAGAAAGCAGATGTCACCTGACCAATAATGGCTTGAATTTTATTATCATAAATAGGGCGCTTGTTTACAAAGATGACTTGTTGTTGTTTACGACCTTTATTGCAAGATTTTGATAAAATGAAATTGATGGTGAGATTTCCATAGGACTTAGTCGATAAAAGAAAATCATCATTTTTCTTACCAGACAAAATCGCCATACGCTCGAGTACACTATTCACTTTTGGATAGAATTCAGAATCCTCGTCATCCCATTTGATATTGAAACAGACCTGAGGGTTTATTAATAAGTAGGATGCGATAACTTTTTGAATTTGATTTTTTTCCGTACGTGAAGAACTAATAAATTTAAAACGTGCAGGTGTGTTAAAAAATAATTCACGAATAAGAATCTGAGTTCCCACTTTGAAAATGGAATCGTCCTGCGTATGAGAAAGGATTTTATCGCCCGCGATTTGCAATCTGCCCGCATTACCGTTTACCGGCTTTGAAAAACACTGAACTTTGGCGACGCTACTCAAACTGGCCAGCGCCTCTCCACGAAAGCCAAAGGTTGCTAACCGGGATAAATCTTCGTACCTATAAAGCTTCGAAGTGGCGTGACGAGTGAATGCGAGGGGGAGCTGTTCAAAGCGCATCCCGTGTCCGTTATCTTCAATATAAATTTGCTCTAGACCTGAATTTTTGATGTGAAGTGTGATTTCAGTGGCACCAGCATCGAGCGAGTTTTCGATCAATTCTTTAATGATATTGGCCGGTCGCTCAATAACTTCACCCGCCTTGATTTGATCAATGACATGGTGGTCGAGCAGTTGAATATCAGGCAAAGGAGAATGTTCCATTATTCCTTATAAAAATTAACCTGATTTCTACCATTTTCCTTTGATTTGTAAACAGCCGAGTCGGCACGTTTGAAAAGATCCACACCTGTTGTAATACCTTCGCGATAGTCCGCAATACCAATCGAAGCACTGACCGGAAGACGCTTTTTATCGTAGGTAAAAGGATGAATTTCGACCATTTTACGAAGTCTTTCAGCAATTTCAAAACCTTGCTTCAGATTTGTTCCTGGCAATAAAACTACGAATTCTTCACCGCCGTAACGAGCAAAGATATCGCCTTCACGAATACCATTTTTACGAAGGAGTGTGCCCATTTCTTTTAAAACATAATCCCCTGCGTCATGGCCAAAATTATCGTTCAATTTCTTGAAGTGATCGAGGTCGAAGATAATCAAAGTCAGTGGCTTTCCAGTAATTTTTGATTTCTTCACTTCTGTATCGAGTGCGCGATTAAAGTACATTTTATTATAACAACCGGTGAGGCCATCGGTGTTTGCTTGTAGATGAAGCTTATCGTAAGTCAGTCTTTCTGGATCACCTTTTGGAATAAACTTCAAAGTGACAGTTCCAATTTTTACGGAATCACCTTTCTGTAATTGAGTCAGTGTGGTGACTTTTTTGTTATTCACAAAAGTTCCATTGCTAGAACCAAGATCGACAATGGTCGTTTTATCAGCTTCGGTTAAATCAATTTGAAAATGTCGACGAGAGATACCATCGAAATCAAGTGCGATATGATTATCAGGATTTCTACCAACATTAACCACACCATTCCCCAGATCGTAAATGGTTCCATTCAATTCGCCACCAACCACCACGAAACAAGCCGACTTGTTTGAAGCTTCATTTTCTGCACTTTTCAGAGCGGATTGTATATCTTTAAGGACGATGGTGGTGTTGTCATTCGATGACATATTTTCTCCAAGTTCAAATCATTTTATCGAGAATACGGATAAAGTTCAATAGAGTTAAAAGCGTTAGCGCCGAGAGTTATTTAACCATTCCCAAGCGTACTTTTTGCTGGCCTCAACTCCTGGTTGATTAAACGGGTCAATTTCTAGTAATTGGCCGTTAATAGTAGTTAAGCATTCAAACCAGAAGATAAGTGAACCCAAATTAAATTCATCAAGCTTTTCTAGCTGCATATGAATGAGGGGACGGTTCTTTTCTTGCAGTGATTTAAGTGTCCCTGCGAAAGCGGCTTGGTAAAGTTGATTGAGTGAATAGCTTCCAAGTTGCTGACTTTTTTCAGTTGGGAAAGGCGAAGTTAATTTTAAATCAGTTGGACGGTTTAAAATATCGATGAAAAGATAACTTTTGTTATCCGGACCTTCGGCGAAGAGTTGTAAAACCGAATGTTGATCAGTTGTCCCGACAGCGGTTACTGGAGTAAAACCTTTTTGTTTTTTTCCTAAACTTTCTGCCCAAAGTTGAACAAACCATTCATTGAATGTTTTCAATTTATTTGAATAGTTCATTATTACGGTTTGGTTTCTTTGCTCTAAGTAATTTTGGTGTAAAAAAGTAGCGACTTGGAAAATAGGTGCTTTTTCTTTTTTATTCGAAATAATTTCGGCCAGTTCTTGTGCCCCTTGCAGTAATTGTTTTAAATCAAGACCGGCCAAGGCGGCTGGGAAAAGGCCTACGTGACTTAGCACGCTGAAACGCCCGCCGATATTAAGCGGTATTTCTAAATGTGGAATTTTATATTGAGTCGCAATTTTAAATAAATCACCCTGGTTTTTTTCAGAACAAAAAACAAAATGTTTAGCTAAATCACTTAAGCTAAATTTCTGTTTCAGGAATTCATTGGTAATGATGTTAAGTACGGCCAGCGTTTCAGGTGTCGTGCCTGATTTTGAAACCACATAAAAAAGTGAATCTTCAAAATGAATATTAGCAACCACGTCGCTGATGCTTGTGCTATCAATATTTTCGAGGAAGTAAAATTGGCGTGAATTTTTTTTAAGTGCATCCACTAGCATTTTCGGGCCAAGTGAACTACCGCCGATACCAATAAGGTAAATATTTTTTTTGTTTTTATAATTGGCCGCTAAATCTTGGCTTTCTTTGATATATGTTTTATTGGCGGGCAAATGGAAAAAACCAATCTCGGCAGAATTAACAGTGGTCGAAAACTTTTTATAAAGCTCGGCATTAACACCAAAATTTAATTCTGATTTTAAATTTAACATTAATTAAATTCCTTCTTGAGTTCACGAGCGATAACGACTCTTTGAATTTGATTAGTGCCTTCAACGATTTGCAGAACTTTCGCGTCTCGCATATAACGTTCAAGCGGATACTCGCTGGTATAACCAACGCCTCCTAAAATCTGAACAGCGTCAGTCGTAATTTTCATCGCCGTGTCTGTGGCCTTAAGTTTTGCCATGGCACAAAGTTTTGAATTTTTAATTTTGTTATCGTATTGCTCCGCTGCTTCTTTTACTAACAACCAGCTTGCGGTATTTTCGGTGGCCATGTCTGCCATCATAAATTGCAGACCTTGGAAATCAAAAATAGCTTGGTTAAATTGTTTACGCTCAAGCGCGTATTGAATCGATTCTTCAATCGCTCGTTCACTTAAGCCACAGGCGATGGCGCCAATGGTAATGCGACCGCGATCGAGTCCCGACATTGCCGCTTTAAAACCTGTACCTTCTGTTCCACCAAGTAAATTTTCTTCTGGCACAAAACAGTTTTCAAAAATGACTTCGGCCGTAGCAGATGTCCGCCAGCCCATTTTCTTTTCTTTTTTCCCGACGCTAAAACCTTTCATATCATCGCGAACGATGAAAGCTGAAACGCCACTTGAGCCTTCGCCACCAGTGCGGGCCATAACTAAATAGGTTTTTGAATAACCCGCAGTTGAAATCCATAACTTACTACCGTTAAGGATGTAACCACCTTTGGTTTTCTTGGCTTGAGTTTTTAGGGAAGCAGCGTCTGAACCTGAATGTGACTCTGATAGGCAAAAAGAAGCAATTTCTTCACCTGAAGTAAGGGCAGGAAGATATTTTTGTTTTTGTGCCTCTGTTCCAAATTCATTTAAAATATTTTGTACCATAGTTGAAACCGAAAGTGTCACAGCGTACGGAACAGAATACTTTGCGATTTCATGCAGAACTAAAATAAAATCTTGATAGGTGAGTTCGGCCCCACCAAATTTTTCAGGAAGCGGAATACCGCAAATCCCGTAATCACCAAAACCACGATAAATTTCAGGGCGAAAACGATTTTTTTCATCATCTTCCTCCATGAATGGTTCGATTTTATCCAGGCAATATTTTTTTAATTGGTTTTTTAATTCCGTTTGCAATTCGTTCATGTTCTTAGTGCATCCTTTAAGAGGTTTTTCGCGATAATCATAATCATGACTTCATTAGTACCAGCGCCGATTTCATTAAGTTTGTTATCTCTCATCATGCGTTCAAGTGGGAACTCTCGACTATAACCGTAACCACCATGTAATTGAATCGCGTCCAGTGCAATTTTGGTGGCTCGTTTTGGTAATTCCAATTTTACCATGGAAGCTAATACGTTATCTTTTTTGAAATGATCATATTCATAACAAACAGTGTATAAAAAGCGTCTTAGCATTTCGGTTTCACTCGCCATTTCTGCTACCATTTTTTGAATCATTTGGAAGTGCGCCAGATTTTTCCCAAACTGCTTACGTTCACCAGCGTACTTGATACATTGATCAACGCAAGCTTGTGCGATACCAAGCGAAATACCAGCGATAGTAATACGTTCCAATTCTAAGTTTTTCATCATGTGAATAGTTGATTCACCTTCGCCTCCCACACGTTGAGTTTCTGAAACTTTGCAGTTTTGAAAACTTAATTCACCGGTTGGAGAAGAGCGCATTCCCATTTTATGAATTTCTTTTGAAACGCTAAAGCCAGGTGTGCCTTTTTCGACGATGAAAGTTGTGAGGTCATTTTTTTCTGTACCGGTTCGAGTATAGAGATAAACCACGTCAGCATATTGTGCGTTGGTGATCCACATTTTATTACCGTTGATCAAGTAACCATCTTTCGCTTTGGTCGCCTTACATTGCATACCAACCGCATCAGAACCAAAACCTGGTTCACTCATTCCCATGCAACCAATATGTTCACCAGAAATGAGTTTCGGTAGGTATTTTTCTTTTTGAATATCTGAAGCGTTTGAATTGATATTATTCACACACAAGATAGTATGGGCCAAATAACTTAATGTTGAACCGGCACAAGCTTTTCCAAATTCTTCCATCACGATAGTCGCGGCGGTAGCACCTAGGCCCGCACCACCGTAATCGGGTGAAGAAGTAATACCCAGTAAACCGAGTTCACCCATTTTTTTGAAGGCATCTAAGTTAAAAGTTTCTTCGTTGTCATGATGTTCGGCTTTGGGTGCTAATTCTTTCTTAGCAAAGTCACGACACACTTTTTGGATCTGCTTTTCCTCGTCTGAAAAAAACCACATAAAAAACCTCGGGTATTATTGAAAATTAGTGGTTAGAATTTACAGTGCTTTGCGCCCTTTGACATGACACAGGATGACCATAATGAAGAATTTCTGTGCGATCTGTTAAAATGTCTTAACGGACCCATTTTTTTGGCATAAATTTATGGGTAGGTAGGCTAACAAGGATGTCGCCATTGTCACTCACTTACCCTGAAGAACGAGCATTTGATTCAAGTATCCCCTCAGAGAATTGGTTTTTTTACTGGAAAACCTCACCAACTTTGTGGGAAGCCAAGCTGAATTATTTTCCTGACAATTTCCCGATTTTTATCCCAGTTTTCTGGGGTTTACATGCTCAAGCCAATGGTTCTTATGAGTTTACCGATCATACGCCTGAAACCAATTTATTAAAACTTTCTCAGTTAGCTAAAAGCTTGAATAAGAATTTGGTCTTCTTGGTACCTTTAGGTCCAATGCCTTTCCTCGTGAATGGCGGTTTACCGTCGTTTCTCGCCCGAAAACTGGCACATTTTGAGAATGGTTTGGTCATGAGCGTGATCAATTTCGAAAGAAAAATTAATAAGATTTACTCATACCTCGAGCGTGATGTGCTGCTTGAGTACCAACGTTTTACTCGAAGTTTTGGCGAGTTTTTAAAGCACCATGAGCTTAACTCTGATGTTTATGGTTTTGAGTCAGGCAAAATTCTAAGTAATGGATTATTTAAATCTTACTTGGAAGATTATTCACCTTCATTTGTAAAATATTACAATTTCTATAAGCAAAAAAATGCGGAAGTTAAGACGACTGAGAACGAATTCCGCAACATGATTAATAATATGTACGTGGCAACTGCCCGAGACAATATTGCGAAAAACTGGGTCGGAGAACTGAAGGTTTCTTTCCTTGGTGGTTCGGTGGAAGATTTGTTTTTACGAAGTGAGGACAACGAAGATATCGAAAATTATTTCACTGAGCTTTTTGATAGTTATACCAATCTTGTTATTCCAAGTTCTTTGTTATTACCTCCAAGTGATACCAAAAAAGTGGTTGATCGCTGTATCAACGAAATGACTAATCGAAGGTACCTGATGGAGTGTATGCACAAGGCAAGTTATCAAGAAGAAAACTTCGAATTAACACCGTTGAATTTCTTTAATGTTATTCACGATAATTCAAATGGTTTCTTAGAGCAAAGTGGCTTGATGGCCTACTTAGAATCAAACTTTAAGTGGTGTTATAACTTTACCAATATCAATATGCTAGAAAATCAAAATGACTTTCATGAGAGAATCACTTTGATCAATGGTCAGGCGATTGATGCGACTAATTTCACTAAGTTAATTAATTATTTCTTGGCCGGAAATAAAATTATTCTCGATACTCAGTATTTAGATGAAAACCTTTTAAAGAAACTTGAATACTTCGCGCTTGAAAATAATCTTGAAACACAAAATATTCTTCTGCATACCAAGCTAACTTATTACAAGCTTCAAGCAGGCGAGATAATTCTTTATAATTCAGAGTCACTCAAGGCAAAAAATCATTCAACTCAGAATGAGTTTTGGAAAAAAATGATCAATTATTTTGATCTTCACCATCTCGATATCCAAGAAGATAATAAAAACCCTTTGGTTTATTTCTGGCGTCGTCGTGATGTGACTAATCGTGAGTTGAACTTCCAAGAAATTCGTCGCGTTTCTATTTTTAATAATTCGCACGTAAAAAAATCATGTGTGCTTAATTTTCCTGATAACTTTGCTGTACAAAAAATCTTAGATGAAACAGGTGTGAAGCTTCAGCACGAAGGGAAAAATATGAAGATTGAATTTAAACCTTACGCTAAAGTGGCGATCGAATTTGGATTTTATAATGAAAGAAACTAATTTATTAAAGATTATTTATTCTTATCGCGTTTTTGTGGACCAAGATGGACTTGAGCGACCTATTTTTGAAGTGGTGAGTATTCTCGATCATAAAGGGCAGACCCTGACAGAGCAAATTCAGTACAACTTACTTGAGCAAAGTTCGTCAGAACGTCGTACTTTTAAATTTGAAGACATCGAGCTTTTAAAATCTTATTTCATTGATAATGCGGAGACTTTGAAAGTTTCAAAAATATATTTCTTAAATATTTTTGATCTGAACTATGCTCTAGAAAATTCCAGCGATATTTCTGACCTGGCAAAATATTGGCAACAGTATTCTAGCGTTTGGGAAAAACAAAACTACATCAGCAAAGATAAATTTTCATTAAAAGATTTTTTCAGCGGACCGACCGCTTAGATACACTGAGCTTGATCACAGAGACAAAGTCGATGAGCCGCGTTTGGTAACTTTGTCATTTCCATTTTACGATTTAGACGCTGAAACCATCGATGCTTGGTAAAGCTAAAGATGGCCTTAGATTCGATGCCACTTGAGACACTATTGTCGGCCAGCCAAAAAGTTTGGTCTTCGAGATGATAACGTAGTTCAGTTTCATAAAGGGTGTCGTAGTTTTTTTCTATTTCATCAAATGTTGGCTCTCGCCAGTCAGGTCCAAAGATAGCTGAGCAGGTAAAGAGATCATCTGGGTCATCTATTTTTTTTATAATAAGTTTACTTCCATCATTTTGTTTTTTCGAATTATAAGCCACTTTTGCCCAATGAATCCGACTGTTAGGATTTCCTGTGACAACTAATTGTCGATATGTACCTTCGAAGGCACTCGATCTTAAGGTGCTGAAAAAGCCTGATAGTTTATTTTCCTCTTTTAGCTGAAGTGATTTTTCCCAGAAAAATTCATGTAATTTTTCACTTAAGTTTTCTGTTTGACTGAGAAGATTCGCCTCGAAGGCTTGATACTCGGGAGTATTTTTGTATTCTTTTTTAAGATAAGTACTCCAGCTGCCTTTAATATCGACAGATGCTTCCGGGATAACAGTTTTCATGAAGTAATTATTTTCGTCGAGGTAATTTTGAAATTCTCTTAAGCTTACTTTGGTTACAACTCGACATTCTTCAAGGTTTTTTATTTCAGAAGCTTTACTACGATCGATGCAGATTCGCTGGACGATTTGACCGCCTTGCACATAATAAAAGCGGATTTTAAATGGCTCTACGAAATTACCAAAATGCGGATGTTCTAAGGCGATACCCTTAGGCGGGAGAAAGCCGTAAGCTTGCCCACAAAGTAATACTGCGAGAGTGGCTAATCGCATTAAGTTCATGAAATTGTTATAGGCTGCATTCCAAAAAAAATCAATTCGCAACTGGTAAATTGAAAATGTGCAAGGCCTTACTGTAAATTTTACAGGTTCATGAGGCGCAAATACGCGCAATGTGTTATTAAAGAGGTCCATGAAAAATTCATTTTTTACATACACCCTAAGCAGCTTCGAGACGGCGGTCAAAGACCTCGGTGTGGCCAAGTTTACGGCAAAGCAAATCTATCAGTGGATTTACCAAAAACATGAAAGAAATCCAGAAGCTTGGACCAATATCTCTAAGAAAAATCGCGACCTCATTACAGAGCATTTTGATTTTTCGATCCCACAAATTGTTTGGAATGGTTTGAGTAAAGATGGAACTCGAAAATTTTTAGTTAAAATGCAGGATGGAAATACGGTTGAAACGGTAGCGATCGCAGCGAAGGAAAGATTAACACTTTGTATTTCTTCTCAAGTCGGCTGTGCGATCGGATGTACTTTTTGTCATACCGGAACACAAGGACTGAAACGTCACTTAAAGCCGAATGAAATCATTGGTCAGTTTTATACTGTGACAGAGTTTTTAAATACCAATGATCCTGAAGGTCAAAAATTAACCAATATCGTTTATATGGGTCAAGGTGAGCCACTCCATAATTATGAAAATGTGAAATTGGCGACTGAGATTTTTCTCGAACCTCATGGCTTTGCTTTAAGCCAGCGAAAGATTACGCTTTCAACTTCAGGCCTTGTTCCGCAGATTGAAAAACTAGGTGAGTTTCCGCCAGTGAATATTGCGATTTCTCTTCACTCAGCAAAGAACAATGTTCGTACTGAATTGATGCCGATTAATAAGGTTTACGACCTTGAACGATTGTTCCAAGCCATTCGTACCATTCCGTTAAAATCACATCGTCGTATCACGTATGAATATTTATTGATTGATGGTTTGAATGATACGCCAGAAGATGTCATTGCTTTAAGCCAATTGTTAAAGCGAAAAGAATCAAAAATTAATCTTATCCCATTCAATGAATATCCAGGTTCAAATTACAAACGGCCATCGAATGAAAAAGTTTTATGGTTTATGGATCAGTTAATTCAAAGAGGTTTCACTTGCACCATTCGTGCAACGAAAGGCCACGATATTCTAGCGGCATGTGGTCAGCTAAAAACGCAAGTGGAGAAAGTGAATCTTTGGAATGAAACGTCCCTAAGTCTTTAGTATTTCCAGTAAGGCACATCGACTTTATGTTTTTGAAGAGTATCTTCAGATTTTTCGTTTTCAGCAGCTACGTCACGATTTGACTCTTCAACCACTTCAACTTTTTCATCAGAGGGAACAATTTTATTTTCACCAGCAACGTCACGTTTTGATTCTGGCTTTTTTTCTTCAAATCGGTAGCTAAAAGCATCGTCAATTTTCTGTTGAATGACTTCGCCAAAAGCTGCTGGGGTTAAGAATAAAGACAGTAAAATAAGTGATGTTTTCATAAAATCGCCCTTCCTTATCATATCATCGGCTAAACGCACAAAAACTTGAACTGAGTATTTTTAGCCACTTTGCTCACCGCGTTGTTAAGTTGTAATAATTACAGGAAATTGGAGTGACTTAGTAGGTGATTATTAGTAAAAATAATTAAACACATCAGTATTGCTTAAATAATCAGCTTTCGGGGGAGTTTTATGGGTAAAAAATTTGTAGTCTTGGTTCTACTTACTTTCGTTTTCGCCTTACCTGTGAGAGCACAGAGAATTTACAGTTATTTCAATCATGCCGAATACAATTCCTATACTGACCCATACCGAAATATCCCACGTAACGGTGACGATCTTGAAGCCGTTTTATTGCATTATATTAGTCAGGCCAAGTCTTCCATTTTGGTCGCCATTCACGAATTAAGACTTCCTCGCGTTGCCCAAGCTTTAGCCGACGCTAAAAACCAGCGCGGAGTTAATGTGATGGTGGTCTTAGAAAATACTTATAACAATACTTTTGTTCATCTGACTCAAGGCCAAATTCGAGATTTACCAGATTACTATCGTTCGAAATATCTTGAGTCGTTGGCGCTGCTGGATCAAAACCAAGATGGGCGCGTGACTGAGTTTGAGCGTAGTAAAGGCGATGCTATTTATATTCTTCAGAAGAATAAAATACCACTGGTTGATGATACTTTCGATGGCTCAGCTGGCTCAGGTTTAATGCACCATAAATTTATGATTATCGATGAAGCAACTTTAATTGTGAGTTCAGCTAACTTCACGACGAGTGATATTCACGGAGATATGTTGAATCTTCAGTCGCGCGGAAACGCCAATGGACTCATGGTTTTTGAAAGCTATGAGCTTTCGAGCATTTTTAAAACCGAATTTTTTATTATGTTTGGGGACGGGACTTACGGTTCAGGTAGAAGTTTTTTTGGAGCGAGAAAACCTTATCGTGGTATTCAAACTGTGATGGTGGGCGGAGTTCCAGTTAGCGTGCAATTTGCAGCTTCACCTTCTAATATTGATTGGCGTTATTCGACCAATGGATTTATTGCGCAATCTTTAGCGTCGGCAAAACTTAAAGTGCTGATGGCACTTTTTGTTTTCTCAGACCAACAGCTAGTGGATATTTTGGAAACACGACATGATGCCGGCGTTTTTGTAAGCGCCTTGATTGATCCTAATTTTGCCAGTCGCGATTGGAGTGAGATGTTAGATATGTGGGGAATTAAGATGCGTAATCGTGAAACTTGTCGTTACGAGGACGGTAATCGCGTTTGGGAAAATCCAATTGAGTATGGTGGTATTCCGCAACTGCCTTACGGTGATAAACTTCACCACAAGTTTGCTGTTATTGATGATAGCAAAGTCCTTTTTGGCTCTCAAAACTGGTCTTACAGTGGGGCGTTTACCAATGATGAAAACATTTTGCTGATTCAATCACCGAATGTGGCGCATATGTTCTCGCTTGAGTATCAGCGTTTGGTTCGGATAAGTCGCTTCGGCCCAACCGAGCGCATTATAAATCAGATCAAAGAAATTGAAATGATCTGTTCTGGCTATAATTAAAATTTATATCTATAATGTGTTTAACTTTAGGAGTTAAACACATGAGTTCAGATAAATCGAAAACGGTTGTTGGCATTTTCTTATTAATTTTTGTGCTATTTGTGATCTTTATGGTCTTCGCTTTTTATACGGTCGCAAATCTTAAGTCAGCTGGTGATCAATCCGAAAATACACTTTTCAATGAAAGCAAAGCTCCCATCGCCGTTCTCTCACTTGAGGGCGTGATTATGGATTCAAATAAAGTTATCGAGCGTTTATTAAAACTGGAAGAAGATAAAACGGTGAAAGCGATTATTTTACGAATCGATTCTCCGGGCGGCGCGGTAGGTCCCACTCAAGAAATTTACGAAGAAGTTCTTCGTATTGATGAGAAAAAACCGATTTACGCGAGCTTTGGAACAGTCGCGGCCAGCGGCGGATATTATGTTGGTGCAGCGACTCGAAAAATTTATGCTAACGCTGGAACGCTAACGGGTTCAATTGGCGTTATCATGCAGTTCATGGATATGTCGAAACTTTATGAATTTGCGAAGGTAAATCCGCAAACAGTAAAAGCCGGTAAATACAAAGACGTAGGTTCACCATTTCGTGGGATGAACAATGAAGAAAAACAATTACTCGATACGATGATTGATGGTGTCCACCAACAATTTATGGATGATATTCAACGTAAACGAAAAGGTAAAATCAAAGGCAAGTTAATCGATTTAGCTCAAGGCCAAATCTTTTCTGGAGTTGAGGCTAAGAAATTTGGTCTCGTCGATGAAATCGGTGGTTTATGGGCCGCTGGTCGCGCGATTCATAAAGAATTAAATATTAAAGAAGAGTTTGATTTAAGATTTATTCGCAAGAAAAAGCGTATGAACTTTTTGGAAATATTAGATGAAGCTGCTGAATCAGTTTCTTATATTAAAAATATGATATTCAGCACTTCGAAGCCGCTTTTAATGTTGAATATGTAAGAAGGATTCAATGGATTTTGTCACTCGTTGGTTACCTTGGTTCCAAGAAAATATTTTAGCGGTTGTTGCCATCGTCATAACTTTTGTTTTGATCTATCATTATTTGATCGAAAAAGAGCAGGGGCTAAAATTATCCAAGAAGTTTCGTGATTCGATTTTCGAAGTTCAATCAAAAATCTTTTTGAATGCTTCTCAATATTTAATTTCTGGAAATAAAGACCTCGCGATTAAAGAATTCTTAAACGCAGTTGATTTAAATCGTGAAACAATTGATACTTACTTTGCCTTGGGCAGACTTTTTCGCAGTAACGGCCAAATAGAAAAATCCATCAGTATTCATCGTTCGCTCATCGCGCGCGAAAATATTTCGGAATCAACTCGTTTACAAGCACTCAAAGAACTCGCGGTAGATTTTGATAAGGGTGGATTCGTGGATAAAGCGATTGAAACCTATAAAGATGTTTTAAGAATTAATCGTGATCAATACGAAGTTATCCAAGCTTTATGTCGTATTTTTGAGAATATCGAAGATTGGGAACAAGCGTACAATTACCGCATCATGCTTTCAAAAGTGGGACATGAGAATCAATCGGAAACGATTTCACATATCCTGGTGCAAAAAGCGAAAATTTATTTTGAAAAAGAAAAATATAAAGAGTGCGCAGAAGATTTGGATGATGCGTTCCGATTTGCACCTTCAGTTTCTGCTAAAATTCTTCGTCTAAAGCTTTGGTTGGTTCAAGGCAATATCGATGAAGCCAAAGCGCTTTTTCTTGAGTTACTAAAAGAAGAGCCGATTTATACTTCATTTATTTTTCTTTCACTGGAAGAATTTAATCCGAAGAGTAAAATTTATAATGAATACAAAGAACGCCTAAAAATCATTAAAGAATATTTCTTAGGTTTAGAAGATGCTGAAATGCTCGCTAGTGCTTCGGTTATTTTATCCAAGATTCGTTTGTTAAAAGATTTTGCTCGTTCAACAGAAGCGTACGACTTATTAAACAAGTGGATTACGAGTCATCCTGGTGAGAGTGATGTTCTCAAAATGGAATATATTAAATTGTTAATTGAAGTCGGTAAGCAGCCTGAGGCACTTACTCACGCACAAGACTTTTTAAATAATATTCACAAGTCATTGACCCGCCACTTTTGCTCTCATTGTGGCTATAATTCTGATCAAATCTTCTGGCGTTGCCCTCAATGTCATAATTGGGAAACGATTCAATTCCGCTGGAAAGTTTAGCCTTCTCTGCTACACTATAAAAATGAACATTTTAAAAGTCATTTATCTGATCGGCTTTGTCAGTTTTTCAAGTTTCGCCCAAGAAACGGTAGGGATATTTTATTACAAAAATGTTTTCGGCCACGTTCATTCCAAAAGCGATCGTACTTCAACCAGCTTAACCAATATGTCATGTGGTCATCCGGTGAAAGTTGTTCAATATCAGCTCTCAACTGTGAAAGGCTGGAGTTTGGTTTCGGTGGGTGATGTGAAAGGTTATGTGGAAACCAGATACCTAGATCAAAAACGCCCTGACTGTTTTCAAAACGCTCATCCTAAATTTTTTAATGCGCTTAATTTAGATCTGAATGAATTATATTATTGGGGCCGACTTTATGACCAATACCTAGATGGGGAGTCGCGAATTCAATGATGTTCTTGAATATTGTTCTGATGACTTTTTTAGCTCAAGCACAAACTTTTCAAGAAAAAGAAATGGAGAATATCGATTTCAAAGAACTTAAAAATGTTTTGAAAGAAGATTTTCTAGAGCCCGTGGTTGAGCAGAAAATTGAAAAAGTGAAAGAAATTAAAGAACAGCGCCAAGCTCAGCAAATAGAAAAGTTTAATTATCCAACCGAAGAAAATTTCTGGGGCTTTATTTCAGAATATTGGTTAGTTAAAAATGCTTCTATTTTAAAGTGGGATTTTGAAAAACCGGACTATGGTCTCGAAGGTTCAGTTGCCGAACTTTTTGAGAAGTTAGGTCTTTATCAGAAAAAATTTAAAATTCTTCCGCTCAATACTCCAGTCGTGGCGCACTTCTCTGTTCCTGGTAACGACGGAGAAATGATTTACCTTATCTCAGTGCCTTTTTTACGTTCACTAGATTTGAATAAATTAGAAATTTCGCTTTTGATTTTAGAAGATTATTTTCGACAAGAGATGGCGTTCTTTCGCGCCAATGTGAATTCACCTGAGCTTGCAGCAAGTTTAGGACAGAACTTTCATAATAAAAAAGTCAGCCTAAAATTTGTGGACGATGTGCTGAATAACTACACCAAGTTAGCTTTCGATAGTGGTTATACTTTTCAGCAACAGTTTGAAGTGACTAAAAAAATGGATTTGATGTTGAAGTCGCACCCGCAAATTTGGAACGTTTACTTTCAGCTTTTAAGTAAAATTGATAAATTGGTGAAAACCAATTCTGCCTACGAAATTTACAATAAGATTTATCCTTCGCCTGAAATGCAGATTAAGTGGTTGAGTCCGAAAGAAAAGGTCTTGTAGTGTTATTTAGTAATCTTCAGAAACTTTATAAATCCGAATTTAGGAATATTTTAAAATATTATTTATTTTACTGTTTTCTTTTTGTCACAATTAACATGATTATCGTTTCGGTTATTACTTTCTTTCATTTTCAGTTGGCCCATGACATTAGTGTTATAGAAAACTGGATTTACAATAATAACTGGGAGATTCTGATCCTTTCAAAAGTGACAGCTTTTTATTCGACATTGTATCTACTCAGTTTGAAGTACATTCCCATTAAAGAGTATGTGGTCTTTCTCAAAAAAGGTTTTCAGAATCCCAATCACTTTATTTTTGTGGCGATGATTTTTCTTTTTACCTTTATGACGGTTCTAGGCAAGGCGCAATATCAAGAAAACCATTCTCGGTTTACCGGGCATCAATTAGTAGCTTTTATTGGTAATAGCTTGTTCTACTTATTGGATTTTTCTTTACTGTATTTCTTGCGCAATATTTTTCCTTTTTATAAGAAATGGGAAAACCAATTTTTTATTAGTTTTTTTACGGCCATGTTTTTTATCATTTCTATTTTGACCGTGCCCTACCAAAAGTCTTTGATTGGCTTTTTACTGCTCCATTTTTTAACGATGTTACTGTTTACTTCCAGCCAATCAAATAAGTGGATTGTAGGGGTGTGTTACGTCATCTTTTTTATTGGACCATCATCCTTTCTGATTGGCATCGATCCGGTGTGGGGCAGTGATTTTGCTGTTTTTAAGTTAACTAAGGTTGTATCGCCCATCTATGTTCTTGCATTATGGTTTATCGCGTTATTTTATTTTTATTATATGCGCGGACGTCGTATAATTTATTGATTAAAATTGATATATCTTTATCTAAACTTTTTTGAAAATTGAGGAATGTGTATGAGTGGAACGGAAATGAATTTATTGGTGATTATTTGGGAATCGGGCTTTGTCGTAAAAATGGTACTCTTGCTTTTAGTTGCGATGTCGGTCTTTTCTTGGACGATCATTATTCAAAAAAATAAAGTGCTTAAAGCGGTTGAAGCTGACGATTTGAAATTTGCTGAAAAGTTTTCGAGCAACTTAGGTTTAGTTGAAATCTATCATGTGACGAAAGACTACCCAGAATCAACGATGAGCCAAATGTATCAAACGGGTTTTGAAGAATTACAAAAAATTACGAAAAAAATTGGCACTTCAAAATCGGGTATCACGCTGGCAGATTATTTTTCTAAATATGGCCTTGAGCCACTTGAGCGTGCCCTTAAAAAAGGTGCTGTTCTTTCCAATCAAAAATTAAATAAACTAATCACGATGTTAGCGACCATTGGAACTTTGGCACCGTTTGTTGGATTATTTGGAACAGTTTGGGGGATTATTAATTCCTTCACCGGTTTAGCCTCAGGCGGCGGTTCCATTGAATCAGTTGCACCTGGTATCGCTGAGGCGCTAGTTGCGACAGCGATCGGCTTAGCGGCAGCCATTCCAGCTGTTTGGTTCTTCAATATTTTTAATAACCGTATTGGAAAAATTAATTCTCAGATGGAAGCTTTTGCTGAAGATTATTTGAACCTTATTGCTCGTTCCATTTTGATTTCGAAAGAGTCGATCCCTGGAGACAATAATGGGGTTTAGTTTAAACAATAAAAAAGGCGCTCCGATTTCAGAAATTAACGTAACTCCGTTAGTTGACGTTATGCTGGTGCTTTTAGTTATTTTTATGATTAGTGCACCGTTGATGTTCAGCGGGATTAATTTAGATCTACCGAAGACAAAAAAAGTGAATACATTAAAAATCACGAACACTCAGGTGGTGCTTTCTTTTTCACCGGGATTAGAACTTTATCTTGGTGACCAAAAAGTTCTGCGAGAGGAATTAATTCCAGAAATTAAGGCCTTATTTAAAGAACATAATACTCAAGTCGTCTACCTTCGGGCCGATTATGAAATTCAATATGGTCACGTCGCGAAGTTGATGGCCTTTTTGAAACATGGTGGTATTTCACAAATCGCCTTGGTGACTGAGAACGAAAAATAATGAAGCAGAAATACTTCGATAATCTATTAATAGATCTCGATGCAGCAGGACTCAAGAAGCCTCTGATTTATTCTCTTTTATTGCACTTAGTTTTCCCGCTTATCATTTATCTGATAGTAAGTCTTAATATTAAGTGGGAGCCTACTTTTATTAAAAATGTTGTGACCATTCAAAGTGCTGTGCGAGTGGATGTGGTGGATATGCCAAAATATACTATCCAGGAACTTAAGGCGATGAAGTTGCCACCGATCGCAACTACTGTCACGTCGCCACCTCCAGCAAAATCGGTGAATGAAAAAACGATCAATCCCGAAGTCCAAGATGAATTAACCTTTAAAGAAAAAGGTAAAAAAAGTTTAAACGAAATTCTTAAAAATCTAAGCAAAAAAGATATTAAGCTGGATAATAAAAAAGCTGCTGAGAAAAAAGTTGATGGCGATGGAAAAAACACCCTAAGTAAAAATGAATTAAAGCAATTGATCTTGGAAGGTAATAAATTAAGTAAAGGCTCGGCCCTCGTAGGTGATAGTAGTGAAGTGTCGATGGCGGAATTTGAGAGTTATGCTAACACTCTGCCGGACCTCGTGAAGCGTTATTGGAAACTTCCTAGTTATTTGATGGATGCTAATTTAAAGTGTAGAATTAGGGTCTATATTTCTTCGAAAGGTAAATTAATTAAAGCAATTGTTTATGAGTCGAGTGGAGTGGTTGAGTATGATCAAAAAGCCGTTAGTGCCGTTGAGCAAGTTCAGTCTTTTCCGATTCCACCTAATTCAGTTATCCATCGCCTTTCGTCTGGCGATGTTATTTTAGGATTCCCATTATGAAATTTTTTATCCTCTGCAGTTTTCTTTTATCCCTCAATCTTTTCGCTCAAGGCGATTTAACCATCGTCGCCGTTGGGGATGCTGAACAAGAAAAACAAGCTTTCGTGGTGGCAGACCCAGAATACATCGGAAGTCTTAAAGGTGAACAAAAAGCACTGGCGATTGAAATCACCGAATTAATTCGTAATGACTTTTCTTTCTATCGTCACGTCTTTCAAGTTTTTGATTATGATAAATCTTTTGGTGATCCTTATCAGTCCGCTAATTATGCCAAGTGGAAAGGCAAAAATTATAGTTACGTCGTTGGTACACAAGTAACAGCGAACGGTTCAAATATTACTTATTCGATCAAAGCTTTCAATGTGCTTAAAGGTGAAGAGTTATATTCTCAATCAGTTTTAATTTCGGCCCGCGATGTTCGTTCCGAAGGACATAAACTGGCCAATGGCATTTACCACGCCATTCTTGGTAAAGAATCGATCTTCACAACGAAGATTTATTTCGTGTCAGACCTTCCAACTGTTGATCGTGATAAGCAGATGATTAAAGAACTTTATATGATGGACTTTGATGGCAGAAATGTTGAACGTCTCACTTTCCACCAGGGTTATGTTATTTCGCCAGCAGTGTCGCCTGACCAATCTCGTGTCGTTTATAGTTATGTGCCAAATACCAAAATTAAAGCTAAGCGAAACGTAAACTTGTTTGAAATGGATTTGACGACGAGACGTTCGAAACTTATTTCCGAAAAACCAGGTCTTAACTCTGGAGCGACCTTCTCGTCTGATGGTAAGAGAATTTTGTTAACACTTTCAATGGGTGAGAACTCAGATATCTATGAAATGGACCTGTCCAACGGCGCTTTAAGAAGAATTACCACACATTATTCAGATGATGTGGACCCTTCGTTAAATCAAGCAGGTGACTTAATGAGTTTCCTTTCAGGTCGTTCGGGTCGTGCCATGATTTACACCATGGATCCTACTGCGACCGAGAAAAACGTTAAGCGTATTAGTTTTGTGGGACGCTTTAATGCGACTCCGCGCTTTTCACCAGACGGTAAAGAGATTGTCTTTAGTTCGTGGGTCGATAATCGCTTTGATATCTATAAGATAGGTAGTAACGGTCAGGACCTTGTAAGAATGACAAAAAACTTCGGTTCTAATGAGGAGCCAGGCTTTTCTAAGGACGGAGAGTTTATCATTTTTACATCCCAACGGGTTCTTTCGGCCAAAAAGGCCATCCAAAACGTCTACATTATGAACAAAGAAGGCGAGATTTTAGGTCAATTGACCCGAGATTTTGGAAATTGTTCATCTCCAAGATGGACTAACTAGTCGAAATCACGTAGAGTGTGTAAAAACTTCAACACTTGAGCGCTTTGCTCTTGTAAATTTTCCAGACATAGGTATACTATTCATAGTTGTGCGTTGCATAAAAATTAAACATTGTTATCTATATTTTAAAGGAGCCTGTCATGAGAACAGCTGAAGAACTAAGTGATATCAATTCATTATCTAACTTTCTAATCTCGACCTTAGACGAAGGCGTATTCTTCGGAAAATTATCTGAATTCATTATGTCCCACTTTAAAGAATATAAAGTTCAAATTTATAAATCGTTTGACGATGGTTCAACTCAGTTGATCGCTGAAAATGGCCGCTCAGTAACAGATGCGGAAATCACAACTCGTTCTCATGGTTTATCAAGTTATGTAACAAGAACTCGCAGAGCCTACTATAGTAACGCTGTTAAGCGTGATCCTCTATTAGCTAATGTTGAATACGAAGAAGGCACTCAAGCGGAACTTTGTATTCCGGTAAATGCTCAAGGGACGATTCTTGGAACAATCCACGTACGTTCATCAAAAGAAGGTAAAGGTTTCGCTGAAAAAGATATTACAGAAGTACTAACCATACTTAAGGGTGTGGAGCTACCTCTTAACAATATGAGAATGTACCTTTTAGCGAAGCATTTAAATCGCGAACTTACTAAGAAAATTGAAAGCCGTGAAAAAGAAATCGCTAACCGTGACATCTCAACTAACTTCATCAATGTTATTGAACAAGAGATTAAAGTTATCGGTCATAGCAAAATTTTTACTGATATTATGAATCTCATTAAGAAAGTATCGCCAGAAGATTTCCCCGTATTAATCGAAGGGGAAAATGGTGTTGGTAAAAAATTAATCAGCAAGAAGATTCATTCACTCAGTCTTCGTAAAGAAGGACCATGTATCGTAGCTCACTGTAGTGCCCTTCATGATGATGTTTTAGAAGCAGAATTATTCGGAAAAAATGATAAGAAAGGTCTATTAGAGTTAGCTAACGGCGGAACATTAATCCTGAACGAGATTTCAGAATTATCGGCTTCGCTTCAAGGTAAATTATTACGCTTCCTTTTAAGCGGTGAGATTTACCGTGTAGGTGGTGAAAGAGGTTTACCAGTAAGTGTACGCATTCTTTCAACATCGAAAAAATCACTTCAAAAAGAAGTTGATGAAGGCAGATTTAGAGAAGATTTATTATACCGATTAAATACTGTGTCAGTTTTCGTGCCATCTTTAAGAGATAGAGCTGAAGATATCAAAATTTTATCTGAGCACTTCTTAAATTTAGGTCGTGATAAGGAACAATTTAAAGTTCTAACGAACAAAGCAGTAGATGCACTTTCTAAGTATAACTGGCCAGGTAACGCTCAAGAGTTAAGAAACATTATGGAGCGTACTTATGTCCTAGCGGAAGGTAAGTATATCGATGACGAGCATCTTCCACAGTTTGTAAGAGAAGAGCATAAAGTCGAGAAAATCGCTGAAGATATCTTTATGGAAATCACGCTTGCTGACCTTGAGAAGCGTCACATCGTGAGAACTTTGGACCATTTGAGTGGAAATAAAACGAAAGCGGCCAAAGCTCTAGGTATCACCGTGAAGACTTTATATAACAAGCTTCATAGCTACGGTCTCGTACACACAAAAATATAGAAACTACCCATAGAATACAACTCTAGACCCTTTGACCAGGGTTTAGAGTTGTATTTATAGAGTGAAAAAAGTAGAATAGCCCTTAGCAACTCAGGGGGAGTTAATGACAACTGAACGAACAACAACGCCAAGTGCCATTTTAAACGCAGCAATCGAAGAAACTCATTCAACCATCGAACACAAGTCAGTTAAATCAAGTCCAGATATCGAAAATTTTTATCGTTTTGTTTATGAAAATTCGCTACGTGAAGAAGCTCATAAACTTTTAGCTTTTATCGTTGATAGAGCTAAGCCTAAGAAAAAAAGAAAGAAAAAAAATAGCGACGCTTAAGTCATAAAAAGAAGCGAATCCATGGAACGGACTCCAACCGCAAAAAATAAAATCATTTACGACGTACTTTACGGCTTTATCCGCCTCAATGAAATTGAGTGGGAAATTATCCATACCCCTTTTTTCCAAAGATTACGTTGGATTAAGCAATTAGGTTTTTCAAGTTACACTTTCCATGGTGCTGAGCATTCGCGCTATGGTCACTCAATTGGTGTTATGTTCAATGCCCATTCGATTCTTCATTCCATCAAAAAAGCCGTACCAGACGAAAAACTTTTTGATGAAAGTAATCACGAACCCGATACGATTTTCCATAAAAGTATTCGAATCGCAGCGATGCTACACGATTTGGGAACTTTTATGTTCTCGCATACCACTGAAATGGCCTACATCGAGTTCGGAAAAACCCTGAACGATAAAGAAGGTAAGGGACGTAACGACGATCACGAACACTTGGGCTCATTCATTATTAAAAATACTAATTATCCAGGCGGTATTACTCATATTCTGAAAAAATACGGGATTGATCCGCAACGCATTTCTGATTTAGTTAAAGGCAAAGACTCTTCAGTTTTGGCCAATCAGATTCTGCATTCGGAAATCGATTGCGATCGTATGGATTATCTTTTACGAGATGCTTATTACACCGGCTTAAAATACGGTGCTTACGATCGAGATTATATGCTTCACCATTTTTCAGTCGAGCAGGTGAATAATACCGACATCCTTACGCTGAAACTCAATGCCCTTCACTGTGTTGAAGATTTCTTGATGGCGCGTTTTGCGTGGTATTCGCAAGTGGTTCGTTCTCCTCGTGGAGCGAAATACGATGCCCTGGCGGAGGAAGTTTGTTTCTATCTCTTAGAAAAAGGTCTTATTTATCGCTACTCCGAATTGCTTGATATGGTGGCCAATGACCCGGTTCGTTTTTATGGCTTCAATGATCAGTATTTTATCACTTTAATTCATAAATTATTCCTCGATGGAAGTTTGGATAAAGAGCCTCGGATTAAAGATTTAGTGGAGAGTTTACTCTTTGAAAAATCACCGCGAACAGTGAAAGCAGAAGAACTCAAGCAGCGTATTCTTAATCAAGATGAAGAGCAAAAAAATGATAAAGTGCTTAAACGCGCCAATGAAAAAATTGAAAAGATCGCGGACACTTTAAAAAAGCACGGAACGAGCAAAGATTGGATCGTTATTGATTTACCAAAGAAGGATCTGCTTTTTGTAAAATCTCAGCGTAATATCAAAAAGCACTCTGGCCCCAATATTCTCCTGGAACGCGATCCCGTGAAGATTTCTCTTGGAAACGGAGAGGTAAAACTGCTCGTGGACGTAGAAAATTCCATTATTTCCAATCTGCAAAAAACGGTAAACTTCATTCCGAACGTTTTCTGTTCTGATTCGGCTTATGAAATCCTCAAAGAGCATCAACTAGTAGTTGAGTAAAAAACTCTGGAAGTGAAAAAATCACAACAGAACTTTGCTTATGTAAAATAATAAAGATACAATTTAATTGGGCGTTGTGCCCTTACAACCATGAAGGTTGTTAGCGGAGAAAGTCATATGGAAATGACACAGATAGATTTACGAAGTAAAAATCATCCCCTGAAAAGTTACCAGTACTATCTGGACAATGTTTCAGTTCAATTTGGTAAGACTGTCGCACTTAAAAATCTGAAATTTATTGTGAATACCGGAGAAGTTCTTTTTCTTACCGGTGCTTCAGGTGCAGGAAAAACCACACTATTACGTTTACTCGCGGGTGAAATTGCTCCCACCTCAGGTGAATTAAAAACTATGCCAGCGGCAGATAATTTTGTCGGACGTGTGTTTCAAGATTTGCGCCTAGTTAGTAATTTGACTTGCGAAGAAAATCTTTATTTTTCATTTGATAATAAAATCTACAAAAGCGTAAAACAATTTCGAGATGAAATGGATATGATTGCTAAGGCTCTTGGCGTTTATGATCGTCTCAATACTAAGATTGTTGATTGTAACGGCGGACTTAAGCAGAAAGTCGCCATGATGAGAGCCCTCCTTGCTCATCCAACGGTCTTATTAGCAGACGAGCCAACGAGTGCTTTGGATAAAACCAATGCTGCAAAACTTTTTGATGTCCTAAGTTTTTATAATTCAAAAAAATCCATGACAGTTGTTTGGGCCTCTCACAATCGTGAACTGGTAAAACAATTTCCGGGAAAAATTCTTAATTTAGAAGCCGGACGAATGGTATATGCAGGGAACTCATGTTTTATTTAAGTCGTTATTTTAAATTTATTATCAACTCTGGTTTAAACGGTGTGCAGTTTATTTTTGTCCTCGCACTCGCACTCGTACTGCTCCACAGTTCACCTTGGATTGAAAAGCAACTCAAGTCGACTTTGGAATCAACTAAAGGTAATCCGTATTTCAATATGCTGGTGGATGCTGACGTTAACCCAGATGAGTTCCGCGTGAAACTGAATAAGCTTCCAGAAATTCTGAACGTCTATCTTTCAGAAAAAGCAGCTTTAGATAAAAATATTAACCAAAAGCTAGGAGAGTTGTCGCTCGATATTCCGGCATCACTTACTGAAGTGAATATGTACGGGTTGAAAGTTGAGTTATCGAATAAGGTGACTCCGGCGGTTTTCGAATTGATTAAAGAATATATTTATAAACTCGTAGGAAAAGAAAAAGTTGTTTTCACTGGCATACGGAATCAATCAACAGTAAAAAATCATGTGATTGATTATTTAATCAATTATTTTATGTATGCTTTCTCGGCAGCTGTTTATTTCACCATCGTGTTGTCGTTCATGTTTACGCAAAAGAAAATTAAATACCAAGCTTATTTGGTGGAAAGTTTTCAAAGAAAAGAAAATGTATTTTTGAAAACTCAAATTGCCGGAGCCATCACACTTGGCTTTCTAAGCACCATTCTTCACGGTTATGTGAAAGAATATTTTGATGTGAAAATCCTAGCTTTTGCTTGGGCCGTGATTGCAGTCTTTTGTGTCACGCTAATGTTTTTGGCGAACGTACTAAATAAAAATGTGCATGAAGTTTAGCAAACATATTTTGATTGTGGTTCAGTCTCTCTTTATCACAGGTGCTTTCGCCGCCACATCATCCTCTTTGCCTGAACTTCGCAAGCAAGAACGTTCTATTGAAAAAATCAAAAGAAAAATCGATGAGAAAAATGCGGAGCTGATAAAAGTTAATGCTGAACTAGCAACGATTGAAAAAAATCTAGGAAAAACGAATACGGACTATATCGAGAAAGTAAAACAAATCGAAGCGCTAGAAGCGCAAATCACACAAACTCGCCAGGACTTTGAAACCGCACGTATCACCATGAATAACGAGTATAAAAAAAGTAAAATTCTTTTGAATCAATATTTAATCAACGAAGTGGAAGTGGAAAGCGTTGACGAACTATATGCCGCCAAAGTTTATAAAAAACTGCTAAACGATAATATCGCCAATCTTAAGGCGCAGATGGAAAACATCGAACAGATGGAAGCCAACCTTGAAAAAACTAACGCTGAACTCGCCGACCTGAAGGAACAAGAAGTTTATTTGTATAAGCTTATTATGGAGCTGGAAGAAGATAAAAAAGTACGGGCCAATAAATATCTGGAAGCCGTTGCTAAAAAAGAAAGTTACGAAGAAAAATTATTGGATAAAAAAAGTCAGATCAAAAAATCAGTAGCGGTCATCGAAGCAACGGATGTTACTGAAGAAGCACCGGTTAGTGTAAGTGCCGAAGACAGCATTTATAAATTCCAATTGCCGATTAGAGTCTTTGAGAAGTTTAAAGTCGAGAAAAAAGGTATTACCTTAACTTATGCTCAACCTTCCGATATTCGCGCCACAGGGAAGGGAAAAATTGTCTATAAAGGTGTTTTATCTAATTATGGTAATCTAGTTATCATAGAGCATGTTAACGAACTAAGAACAATTATTCTTGGTGATTTTAAACCGACAGTTGAGCAGGATCAGATGGTTGAGATGGATGATAAAATCGGTGAAGCGACAATGGTTCAAAATACTGTGAAAACAGTTTATTTTGAAGTTCGCAAAAGCAACAAGGCCCAACCAACCACTCAGTGGCTTGATCAGAAAAGTTTAGCTTTATTAGGAAATTAAAATGAAAAAAATAGTTCTCACGAGCGTCCTTTTATTGTCGCTTGCCACTCTTACGATGGCAGCACAGAAAAAATCTCGCTTTGAAAAACTCGAATTGTTTAACAAAATTCTTTATCTCATCGAAAGCCAATATTATCGCGAAGTCGATACTGGCAAACTGATTGAAGGTGCAATTAAGGGTATGATGGAAACACTTGACCCACATTCGGCTTACTTGAATGCAGAATTATTTCAAAAAGTTGAAGAAGATACCTCTGGTGAGTTTGGTGGTTTAGGAATTGAAGTCACCCATCGTGATGGAATTCTTCACGTTATTACTCCGATTGAAGATACTCCAGCTTACAAAGCAGGAGTAAAAGCAAAAGATAAAATTGTGGAAATTAATCACGAGTCAACTGTTGGTATGACTTTGGAAGACGCCGTAAAAAAAATGCAAGGCCCCGAAGGCAGCAAGGTGCATATGGGCATTAAGCGTGAAGGCAAAGACGGTATTATCAACTTTGAAATTGCTCGCGCTAAAATTAAAATTAAAGCGGTGAAGGCGCAGGTGGTACGTGATAATTTTGCTTATATTCGTCTGACGCATTTCCAAAAAGATTCAACCGAAAGTATCGTGAAAGCGCTCCAAGATATGAATAGTAAAACCAAAATCAAGGGCATCGTGCTTGACTTGCGTGCGAACCCAGGTGGCTTACTTGATCAAGCGGTGGATGTTTCTTCGATCTTCTTAAAAGATGGCATCGTAGTTTCGACTGAAGCTCGCGACATTACCAAAAAAGATATACGTTACGTGAAGAAAATGGGCTACAAAGATTTAGAAACGCCGCTAGTCGTACTCATCAACGGTACTTCAGCTTCGGCCTCAGAAATTGTGGCGGGAGCGCTTCAAGATTATAAGCGTGCGATTATCATGGGCACGCAATCATTCGGAAAAGGTTCGGTGCAAACGGTAGCGAAAATCGATGAAGAAAATGGTGTGAAGTTAACCATTGCTCAGTACATGACTCCGACGGGTCGAAAAATTCAAGCGGTTGGAATTCGCCCAGACGTTGAATTATTTGATATCGATAGCGAGGTGGTGGAAGATTCAAAGCATGCTGCAGAATATATTCGTGAAAAAGATCTTAAAAATCACTTAACCGCCACGATTGAAACAGAAGAAGAAAAGAAAATTCGTTTAGCGCAAGAAAGTGAAGAGCGTAAATCGCGTATTGAACGGGTGCGTAAGAAAAAATTAGCTAAATCGAAAGGTAAAAAAGAAGAAAAAGAAGAGGATATTTTCAAAAAATACGAACCAGCAGATGACTTTCAGGTCATTCAGGCGATTAATTATTTGAATACTTTCAAAGTCTTTAAAGAGTTCATAAAAGGTAATGGCTAATCGCTTTTTTATTGTCTAGCATGTACCCATGCAGGCTTTAAAAGTATCAGATTTAGTAAACCAAATTAAAAATAATCTTGAGTCCAGCTTCCCCGCGGTTTTAGTGGAGGGGGAGATTTCCAATCTCTCATTTTCGATGGCAGGTCACTGGTATTTTAATGTTTCTGATGAAGACGCGTGTATCAGCTGTGCTCTTTTTAAAATGGATGCACTTCGAAATCCACTCATTAAAAATTTAAAAGACGGAGATAAAATTATTATTTCCGGACCTATTACCGTTTATCAAAAACGCGGAACTTTTCAAATCTTAGTCAAAAAATTAATCACGGCGGGCAAAGGAAATCTGCAGCAGCAGTTTGAAATGTTGAAGCAAAAACTAAGTGCCGAAGGTCTCTTTGATCTTAATCGCAAAAAAAAGATTCCAAGTTTCCCGCGCAAGCTTGCGATTATCACGGCCCTTCAGGGAGCTGCCTTACAGGATTTTCTATCGGTTATGAAACGCCGGGCCTTTTCTTATGAAATCCTGGTGGTGCCAGCGGTGGTGCAGGGTCAGCAATCAGCGGCTTCGATTATAAAAGCGATTAATTACGTCGAATCTCGTGATGATTTTGAGGTACTCATCTTCGCTCGGGGTGGGGGAAGTATTGAAGACCTGTGGTCATTTAACGATGAAAAACTGGTACGCCGTATGGCCGAGATAAAAATCCCAACTATTTCAGCGATTGGACACCAGACCGACTATACGCTTTCCGATTTTGTCTGCGATTTACGTTGTGAAACACCAACGGCCGCGGCTGAAATTTTGTCGCAACCACAGACCGAGATTCAAAATAAGTTCTATTTAATCCAAAAGAAACTGAGCTTGAACTTTCACTATTTGCGCGAGCGTTTTGTGAGCGAAACACGACGTTATCATCCCTACAATCTGCTCAAGCTTTTAGAGGCGAAAAAACAGAGTATGGCCCAAAGATTTCATGCCATTCCTATTCGACATAAGTTCTATGAATTGACTGGGCTTTTTGCATTTATGCAGCGCTTGGATGAGTCCTATAACAGTATTGTTCAATCCACTTCCACGCAGCTGCAGGAACGTTCGGCCCAGCTCGAGAAAATGCACAGTATTCTTCACGCCGTAAATCCGAACAATGTGCTCAATCGTGGTTATTCCTATGTTGTGGATAATCAAAATAATGTGTTAACATCTTACCAGTCGTTTACCAAATTAGGTGAGGGCGTAAAGCTCAAAATTAAATTTCATGATGGAGAAGGTCATGTTCAAAAAAGCCATTAATCTTTTAGCAGTTTTATTAATATCAGTTTCGTGTGCGAATTTATCGAGCAAAACGAAATCGCCGATTAAAATCGAAGTGAAAGAAATTCAGATTCAGCCAGGCATGGTGCAGTTTCTTTCTTTCCCACTGCCAGATGATTTAGCTTCATCTGAACTTTATTGCAAAAATAAAAAATTAACTTATTTCCAAAAAGATAACCAAGGCATTTCTTATTTACCGGAAGATTATTTTTCAGATCAAAAACCGTTTGATTGTTATTTACAAGTAGGGAAATATAAAGAGCAAATTTATAAAGTGAAAGTGGCCGATTACAAATATCAAGAAGAAGTTTTAAAAGTCGATCCGAAAAAAGTAGAGCTTTCAAAAGAAGATCAAGAAAGAGTTAATCGCGAAAATATTATGTTAAATAAAGTTTATGCGGAGTCTTCGTACCGCCCGCTTTTTGATGGACCTTTTACGACGCCACTTAAAACCAAAGTGACCAGTGAATTTGGAACGAAGCGTACTTATAATAAGAAAATGAAGGGCCAGCACTTGGGCATCGATTTTAGAGCGCCAGTAGGTCTTCCTATTCCAAATTCGAATCGCGGCAAGGTTGTTTTCGCAGCGGACCTCTTTTATACCGGTAATACCATCATTATTGACCACGGGATGACCATTTTTACAGTTTACGCTCACCTCGATTCTATTGCGGTGAAGGAAGGTCAAATTGTAGATAAAGGTGATATTTTAGGCAAAGGTGGGATGACAGGAAGAGTAAGTGGACCGCATCTTCACTGGGGCGTTAAGATACAAGGCGAAAGGGTTTCCGGCTTCTCATTAATTGAAGCAAGTAAGAAACATTTTGCGACGAAATAAATGGAACACACACACAGTTTGCCCGTTAAAATTTATGTCGATGCGACGCTGAAATCCAAAGATCGTGGATTTTACGACTCCGTATTCAAAAAACTCGATAAATTCTCACCTATCAGTTTAGATTTTGAGCATGCGAATGATTTAACTGAAGGTTATTTCATCCTGGCCCAAAAATATAACTTATCTCGTTTATCAAAACAGATAAAAGATGATTCGCAATTTTTTATCTATGAATCATATCACCCGGAATTACCACTGGCCGATCTTTATCAGGACCAAGGTATTTATAAAATTTCAGAAGAGTCTTTATCAGCACTGAAAGATTCAATTGAAAGTGCGTTGACGGCGAAAGAATCAAAACTGCTTAATGAAACTCTGACAAACTCTTTAGAGAATCTGAAAAAACTGCGCAAGAAATCAAAACGTTATCACAAATACCTGGATGAAAAACTGGATACGCTTCGAAATAAAACCACGGAAGTGGGAATTATTTCTGAGCTGAATAAATTGGAAGAGACCAGCTTGGGTTTTTTAGAAAATGAAAGTGTCCGCGAACTTTTAAAAGAATTTTCTAAAACCTACGGTATTATGAATTTTGATTTTATGACAGAAGAACGAATCCTTACTCAGGAAGAAACTCGAATTTATTTGCCAGTGATTATCAAAGGTAATCTTTTTGAATATATTGCTTTTGAGAGTATTGATGAAGATATTCAAGCTTTCGTGGCCCTGAATCTTTTAAAAATTTATTATCAATTTATTGATCGCAATGGTTTATTTCATCGTTTTGATGAAGGTGAGATTTGGGAAAAAGTCTTTAATAATATTAAAAATCCTGTGGCGCTTTTCAGTGAAAAAGGCGATCTTATTCGTCACAATATTCAATTCATTAATCTTTCGTTAACAGCGAAAGAGTGCTTAGCGATGGTGGATGCCCAGTCGATTAATCTTCCGCTGAATACCTATAAAGTGTATCGCCGAGAAATTGTCTATAATCACATAAAAACTTACCTGTATGTTTTCTTGTCGACCGAGCAAATTTCAAATAACGAAAAAATTCTTCCCTCGAATGAAGAATTAGGAATTGTCAGTAGTTCGATCGCTCACGAATTAAATAACCCACTAGCGGGAATTTTAGCGGCACTATCATTACTGGAACTGGAAGAAGAAATTCAAGATGACGTGCAAGAAGCTATTTCAGAAATGAAGAATGGGACTAAACGTTGCAAGGATCTGGTCGAAACATTCTTGGGTTTTTCAAAATTAAAACCGATTCAAACTTATCATTTAACGCCACCGAAAAAATCTTCAGAGTTTGTCAGTAATGCTCTCGAGCAGGCGATGAACCTGGTACGTTTCCGTTTGATTGAAAACAATATTAAACTAACTCTTAAGCATCAATTAGAAGATGTTTTTCCGCATCAATTAAATAGTTCGATTCTGTCTATGGTCTTCTATTTAATCTTGGGTGAATTAGTAACGGCCATCTCTCACTACCAGCTTATTTCCGATAACGTAGATTTAACCATCAAAGGCGAAATGATTGAACGTCGAGATGGAATCGTGCTCTCGATTCCTGATAAGTACGATTATTATCAGCGCATTCGCACTTCGAAATTAATTTCACACTTAACTGATTATTTAGGACTAAGCCTACACTTTACTGATGTCCTCACCATTAGCTCAAAAGATAAGCAGCTAAATTTTAAAGGTGATTCATAGGAAAATTATAAGGATTGATATTCGCCATCAGGATATCGTCAATCTTAGCGTTAATCACATTTGGCATTTCACGCACGTGTTTCCGCTCAACAAAAAGATACTTGTCATCTTTCTGTGCAATATGCAGGAAGTTCACAAAGAGATCATTTAATTCTTTGCAGATATTGGCTTTCTTTTTTCCTTTGGCATTTTTTTCAAAACGTATGACCTGACTCCCTAAGAAGTTAATGAACTTTTTCTTATGGCCAGGGAATTTGAAAATAAGCTGATTGTTTGTTGTTAAATTAAAAAATGAATAAACCGTCAGCTGATTTGAAATTAAATGTGGTGCCACGATGAAATCAATATCATTAATAATATTTTTATTCGTGATCTCTGGAGCTTTATATTTCTCTTGCAGATATTGAAGAATCTCAAATTTATATTCAGGATTAAATTTATTAAAGTGATTATTAAATTGCAGTAGTGCTTCAAAAAATGGGCCAACTAATTTAATTGTGAGCATTTCCCATTTCACGGTCTTAATCATTTTTAATAAGAACGCCATGTCGTCTTTGACTTTATCCACGGGGATGGTCGACAAGAGTAATCCTTGCTCACCTTTAAATGACATCACAAAGGGAGCATTAATTTTCTCTAAACATGCTTGGATTTTTTCGATAGGGTCTTTGTTTTTAAAATGAATTCGATCTAACTCGAACTTGTTACGAGGGTAGTAAAGTTGATTGATTTTTCGAATGTTTTTTTCAACGAAAATATCTAAGTACTTAATGAGTAACAACGCTGTCGCGCGCGCATCTTCAATCGCTCTGTGGGCCTTCACGTGACGAATATTAAAAAGTTGGCTCATGTAATTTAAGTTGGAATTCATGATTTCAGGGATGAGATATTTCGTCATAACGTTAGTACAAATAACTTTATTCTCGAGTTTCTTTTTCTTTAGCTTCTCTAAAATGCCATTAAGAAAGGGGATATCAAATGACGTATTGTGGGCGACTAAAATGCTATCACCGATAAAAGCTAAAATATCATCGATCACTTCTTCAATTTTCGGACTGTCTTTAATATCAGCTTGTTTAATTGAAGTTAGTTTTTGAATAAACTCAGGAATAGGGATTTGAGGATTAATTAAATAATTTTTTTCTTCAATTACTTTTCTCTTAGCAATTGTGACTAAACCGATTTCGATAATTTGGTCATTGGTCGGGTTACCACCAGTGGTCTCTAAATCAATCACACAAAATTTGAGGGAGTCTACGAGTTCGACAGAGTTTTGATCTTCCATTCTGGTTTCCTTGGGACATTCGCCCCATCCATTTTTCTAATTCTACTATTTAAGCGACTAAATTTTTTACCACATCTTTAAGTAGTAATGAAAACTTTTCTTTCGCCGCTATTGCAACTTTTTTAACGTCTTCATGGTTCAGATGTTCTAATGATATACCTGCGGCCAAATTTGTTACACAGGCAATTCCGGCCACTTTTAATCCTGCGTGATGAGCAGCGATAACTTCTGGAACGGTACTCATTCCAACTAAATCACCACCTATCGCTTTAAGCATTTGAATTTCTGCCGGTGTTTCATAAGAAGGGCCTAAAACTGAACAATAAATTCCTGTTTTATAAGGAATTCCGACATTTTTGTATGACTTTTCAATGATGCTTCGGAGTTCCTTATTATAAGTATCAGTCATGTCGGGAAAACGCACACCTAAATCAGAAAGGTTTGGTCCGACTAAGGGATTACGGCCAGTGAGATTGATATGGTCTTTAATCACAACTAAATCACCAGGGCGATAGTTGGCATTAATGCCGCCTGAAGCATTGGTAAGAAGCGCATATTTGCAATTGAGCCGTGCTAAAGTTCGAACAGGAAAAACAACATTTTCAATCGGCTGACCTTCATAAAGGTGAACGCGTCCTTGAAAACAAGCCACGTGTTTTTTATTTATCGTACCACAAACCAGATGTCCTTCATGACCCTCAACTGTCGTTTGACTAAAATGAGGAATATCAGCGTAATCAATCACGGTTGGGTTTTCGATTTCTTTGGCAAAATCACCTAGTGCCGAACCGAGTACAACTCCCGCAAGAATTTGATGAGGGTAGCGCTTTTGAATATACTTCGCAGCTTCGTCTAATTTTTTCATCATAATTATTTTCCTATTTTTTCGATGATAACTTTTAGCGCTTTCACTTTCTTCGCTGAAACTTTAATAATTTCTTTGGTGAAGATTTTTTTCAAATCTTGAATTTGCGCTTTCTGATTTTCGTTATGGTAAATAGTTAAAAGTTTTTCACCTTTTTTGACAGGGTCGCCGACTTTTTTGTGGAAATAAAAGCCTACACCAAAATCAATTTTATCAGTTTTGACTTTTCGACCACCACCAATTTCGTTTAAGTATTGGCCGATGGCCTGATTTTCAAAAGATTGTACGTAGCCACTTTTTTCTGAAAGCACGTCGGTTTTCACTTTTGCGAGTGGAAGCAAATCATAATTTCCAATCACGCGTTCATCGCCACCTTGATTTTTAATCATCTCGCGAAACTTCTCGAGCGCTTTGCCCGATTTTAAAACGGCTTGCGCTTTCTTTATTCCTTCAGCTGGAGTTTTAGCGATGCCACCTAAATAAATCATTTGGCCCGCAAGCTCGACTGATAATAATTCCAAATCAGCAGGGCCTCGACCTTTAAGGGTTTCAATACTTTCAATAATTTCTAATGAATTTCCAACCGCAAAACCTAAAGGCTGATTCATATCAGAAATAATTGCGGTACATTTTCGATCAAATCTTTTCGCCGTAGCGATGATTGATTTTGCTAATGCACGAGCATCTTTGATTTTTTTCATGAATGCGCCATGACCGACTTTAATATCCATGACAATTCCACGCGCACCTTCCGCCAGTTTTTTACTCATGATGGAAGCCGTAATAAGTGGAATAGAATCGATGGTGGCGGTGACATCGCGAAGAGCGTAAATCAATTTATCTGCTGGAGCGATTTCTTCCGTTTGCCCGATAAGTACCAGTCCACGTTTCGTCACCATATTTTTAAATTCATCGAGAGGCATTTGGGTTTTGAAACCTTTGATGGCCTCGATTTTATCTATCGTTCCACCGGTGAAGCCAAGACTACGTCCCGCCACCATCGGAATTTTCACGCCAGCTGCCGCTGCGATCGGTGCTAAAATAAAAGAAGCTTTATCGCCAATACCGCCGGTTGAATGTTTATCCACCACGGTTGGATCGGTAAAGTTGATGGTTTTACCCGAGTAAAGCATAGAATCAGTGAGCGCCGCGAGTTCAGTTACGCTCATGCCTTGAAAGTAAACTGCCATGAGAAAAGCCGACATCTGATAATCAGGAATGGTTTTTTTCAGATACCCGTCAATAAACCACTTAATTTCTTCAGTGCTTAAATCTTGCGCGCGCTTCTTTTTATCAATAATTTCATAGGTCGAAAAAACCTGCGTCATCTTTTTCCTTTGGTCTTAGAGATTGCATTCCACAGCTGTGTCACGTTAGAATAATGGTAGGTTAAAAGGCATCAAATGGGAATGCCTGAGTTAATAGGTAGGGATAATTATGATGAAATCAATCTTTTTATGCTTCTTAATGAGTCTAATGATTTCAGGTGCTCTGGCCCAGGATTCTGGTACAAGCGAAAGTAATCTGGCCGAAGATACAAAAAGAGATTTAATTATTATTTCTGGCGCTGGACTTGGTGGCGCGATTCTCGGATTATCGACACTTTCATTCGTGAATGAACCAAGTAAACACTGGAAGAACGTTATGGTCGGTGGTGCTGTGGGTATCATCGTTGGGGTTATCGTTGTTGCTTCAATTCAAGCGGAAAGAACAGGAAGTTATCTTGAACCAACCGCGATGAAAGACTTTGACACAACGCTTCGAAATAGCTGGCACGTGGCCTCACATCAAGCGCGAGATATCACGTCACAAAATGTTCCAACCATGGGTTGGAATTTTCAATTCTAAATATTCTGGCCGTAAATTTCTTGTCATCTAAACACCCAAAGTATATCTGTCTTTAGTCAATTATTTTTAAGGACGGGTGAGCTCATGGAACGTTTAATTTCGTTAGTTGGATTGTTTTCCTTTCTGGGTATTTGTTATGCCTTAAGTAACAACCGCAAAAAAATTATCTGGCGACCAGTGATTTACGGAATTATCATTCAGCTTACCTTCGGAATTTTTATTATCAAAACGCAAATTGGTCTTTCGTTTTTTGATTTAGTTAAAGACATGTTCAACGCTATTTTAGGCTTTAGTACCAAGGGTGGCGCTTTTATTTTTGGTGACTTAGCTTCGCAAGCAAAAGTTGGTTTTGTTTTCGCGACGATGGTTATTCCAACCATCATCTTCATGGGATCACTCATGAGTGTTCTTTATCACATTGGAATTATGCAAAAGATCGTTGGTTTTACCGCATGGATCATGATGAAAGTTATGGGTACTTCAGGGGCAGAATCATTAGCGGCTGCTGCGAATATTTTCGTCGGTCAAACGGAAGCTCCTTTAGTTGTTCGCCCATATATTGAAAAAATGACAAATTCAGAATTGATGGCACTGATGGTGGGTGGTTTTGCCACCATCGCTGGTGGTGTTCTCGCTGCGTTCGTTGGGCTTGGAATTGATGCTGGTCACTTGTTGGCAGCTTCAGTTATGTCGGCCCCAGCAGCACTTGTTTGTGCAAAAATTATGTATCCAGAAACCGAAGTTCCAGTGACTAAAGGAAATGCGAAACTGAAAGATGCTGCCATTTATACTAACGTGGTTGAAGCAGCTGCGGCTGGTGCGGGCGATGGTATGATGTTAGCACTTAACGTAACGGCGATGTTGCTAGCGTTTATCGCTTTGATCGCAATGCTTAACGCGCTGATTAGTTGGGGTGGTGGTTTCGTTGGAATGCCGCAATTAAGTTTTGAACTTATTCTTGGTTATTTATTTTGGCCAATTGCTTTTTTAATGGGAACACCAGTACCTGATTGTTTAAATGTTGGGATTTTATTAGGTAAAAAAATGGCGTTGAATGAATTTGTCGCTTATTTAGATTTGATGGCGATGAAGGGAACCATGTCTGAGCGAGCAACCGTTTTATCAACTTATGCTCTGTGTGGATTTTCAAATTTCAGTTCAATTGCTATTCAGATCGGCGGCATTGGGACTTTAGCACCTTCGCGTAAGCCTGATTTGGCACGTTTAGGTCTTAAGGCCATGTTTGCAGGGACGCTTGCTTGTCTCATGACGGCAGCCGTTGCAGGTCTTTTTATTTAGATTAAATAAAGTTATTATAGAATTGATTTAGATTTAAGTTTTTAAGGATACGTTTAAATGTCAAAAGAGTTGTTGATCAACCTGACTCATAATGAGAGTCGGTTGGCACTAATTAGTAACGGAGAAATCCAGGATTTCTTGGTTAATCGCTCAAGCTACAACGATGAAACATTCCCAACTGTCGGCGATGTTTATCTCGGAAAAGTTTTGAGAGTCTTACCTGGGATGCAATCTGCGTTTGTCGATATCGGACACGAAAAAGCCGCATTCCTATACGTTAACGATGCTTATATTCCAACCCTGGAAGAGCAGCGTGAAATGACCAAAAAACTCACCGAAAAAAATGCTGAAGAAGAAAGCAAACTAGGTGAAACCATTCCAGATGAAATGAGTACGTTCACTGAAACAGTGGATTTACGTTTTCGTCCTGATGTGAGAATCGAAGATTTTGTGCGTGAAGGTGATGAGCTTGTGGTGCAAGTGGCGAAAGAGCCTATTTCAACCAAAGGTCCTCGCATCACTCGTCATATCACTCTTGCTGGTCGCTTTATTGTTTACATGCCTTTTATTGAACATACTGGTGTTTCTCGTCGAATAGAAAATGAACAAGAGCGCACACGTTTAAAAGAAGTGCTCGATTCGATTCGTCCAGAAGGTGTTGGCGTTATCGCTCGTACTGTAGCAGAAGGTCAGTCATATAAAGTTTTAAAGCAAGACTACAATGATCTCGTTAAAGCTTGGAAAGATATCCAGCGTGGAATTGAAAAAGGAAAAGCTCCGAATCTGGTGCATAAAGATTTAAGTTTCGTGCAAAGATCTTTGCGCGATATTCTGGATGAGAAAGTCGAAAAAGTGATCGTGGATGATAAAGGTGTGCTCAAGCAAGTTGAGAAATTTATCATGAAATATCAGCCGGAACTTAAAGGTAAAATTAAAATGTGGGACAGTGATATTCCCCTTTTTGAACAATACGGTGTGGAAAAAGAAATTCAAAAAGCACTGGCCCGAAACGTAGAATTAAAATCGGGCGGACATTTAACCATTGATCAGACTGAAGCCTTGGTTTCTATAGACGTTAACACTGGAAAGTTTGTCGGTAAGAAAACGCTCGAAGATACTATTTTAAAAACGAACCTCGATGCGGTTTCAGAAATTTGTCACCAATTAAAAATGCGAAATTGTGGTGGGATTATTATTCTCGATTTCATTGATATGGAAAAAGAAGAACACCGTAGTAGGGTTTACAATGCGCTTCTCGAAGGTTTAAAACACGATAGAGCGAAGACCAACGTGTTGCCTATATCAGGTCTCGGTCTCGTTGAAATGACACGTAAACGCACGCGAGATACGTTAATTCGTATGATGTGTGAGCCTTGTCCTTATTGTGTTGGGACAGGTAAAGTAAAATCAGCTGAGTCTGTTTGTTATGATTTATTACGCGAACTAAATAAAATTGTTCGCAAGGCCCAGTCTAATAAAATTTCTGTTTTCTCTCACCCTGAAGTGAGTGCGAAATTAACGAATGATATGGGAATTATTGAAACGATTGAAGAGCTTTACGATAAGCAGATTGTTATCCGCGCAGATAATAACTATCACATCGAACAATACGAAATCTATAGTCACGATTTTTAAGGTTCTAAATCTTTTAAAGCGTCTACCACACCGTCAGGCTTTTCCGTTTTTTCCATAAATTCTTTGAGATCTTTTGAAATGCCAGGATCACGACCAGTATCTTCAAGCGATTTTTTCATTTCAGGAAATTCTTTTAAATAAAGATCAACGGCATAAACATAACCATCGCCAACTTGTTTTTGAAGTAAATCTTTGCTCTTGATAATAACGGAATCAGCTTCGGCATCTTGTACACTTAAAATATAGTCGCGAGCGAGTTTAGAAACTTCTGGTTTGTCTTTAAACTGCTGCTGCATTGTTTGGATGAATTCTTCATTTAAATAACTTGGGTATGCATTTTTATAAAGATATTCGCTATTTTCTTGGTGTATTTTTCCGTAACCAAATTTGTCACGTCTTGCGATGAAAATTTTGGCCAGTTCTTTTCTACGTTTATAGAAATAACTATTTTTATTATTCAGATCATAACCATCATAAACACTGAGTAAGTGATAATACGATAAATGGGCCATGATAAATTTATTAAAACAGACTTCATCGACGTTAAATTTTCGATACTCTTCGGCGCAACTTTTTAAATCGACGGTTAAAAGCCCCAAATCAAGCATCGTGTTGTTAATCCAATTAATAGTAACGGCTTGTGTTTTTCGAACATGCTCATTGTCTGAAAAAGGCGAGGTGATTGCGGTGTAGATAGATGCGCCAATGCCAAGTGTAATTAGACCAATAAAATATTTTTTGAGTGATATTGTCACTTTCTTAACGTTTTCTTGAGCTTCATATTCTAAGAAATTAGGTACTAATTGCTTTTCGCGTTCTTTGCCTTTCTTGCGCATGAAGAAAGCTCGGACTTCACTTAACAGTTCAGTCTTGTAAGTTTTTGCGACAGCATCGCTGCGTGGATTTAAAAGTGGATTGCTTAATGAATCCTTAATTTTTTCAATATATTGTTCTTGAATGGGAACTCGTTTATGAATAGGAATATCACTTAGTTTATCTAAAAGAAAAGTTAATCTTCTGCGCATGGAAGCTTGTTCGATCAAGATGTGGTGTATTTCACTATTTTTTAGCATCGAGCTCACCGACGCATTTGTTGGAAAAATGGCTTCTATCGTTTTCTGTACGATATTTTTGTAATAGTGACGAAGTACGCTCTTCTCCGCAAATGTTTTTTCCTGGATAATAAGTTGACCATTGTGAATAAAAGGTAGTTCAAGTTTAATGTAATCAACGGTTAAAAAATCCTCATAAGAAACTTTTTTAAGCAAATCTTCTAAAATAGGGGCTTGTAAACGTGCCTGAAAACCTTCATCAATTTTGTCATTAATTTTTTGATGATAACGACTGTAATCTTCTAGCCAAAAATCCGCTTGCTCTAAAAGACTTTTAATCTCATCAGGGTTTTTAAGTTCAGTGAAATAAGTCAGATTTTCGATGACGTACAAAGTTTTAAAACTGCGCTCAAAATATTGGTAGTGACTTGGAATATAGCTTTGATTATTAATCGAACCTAGCCACGCTCGGAATTTATCAGCTCTAACATTGAAGCCATTTAAGATCGGTTTATTTTTTCGATTGTCATGGGTCTTCCAAAGAATTTCTTTGTATTTTTTGAAGTCATTTTCTTTGATAGCCTCTGCGTATAGAGCTTTGCGCTCAGCTAACGCAATAATCTCATCTTGGATGAGAATATATTTCGAGCACTCATTGTGATCTATCGGCAGCTCGGGCATCTGAGCTTGAGCAAACAAAATTAAATTTAAAAATAACCAAATCATTTGTATCTCTATTTTGGGCGTAATTTGACGCAGAATTCCCAGAATGACAAGACTGGCCAGAAAGAAAGTAATTATTACGGCCTAATAAATTCGATGATTTAGTGAAAGTTTTTCACTTTCGTTGACGCTCTGGGCCCTGAGAGCTATTTTGCTGGTGCATGGCGAAATTAAAACTTATTTGGCTCGTGTTCCTAGGGCTCAATTTAACCTCTGCTTTCGGGCAAAGCGGTGAAAATGTATACGCGGAAGAAATCAAATTTCTCCGAACTTTTTTACAACTAGCACCTAATGGTTTGGATAATTCAGAATATTATAAGCAAGATGCTGTCCAGCTGGTCCAGACTTTTTTTAACTTGGAAAAAAAGTTAAATGAAACTTTTGGGACGAGTCAAGATTTTATGCAGTTACCGAAAGGTGGCTTTCTTGAGAAAGTTCAAATCATTCCTCCGCAAGTTGAAAAAAAAACTCACATTAAAAAAGCTAAATTGAAAGAAGGTGCGCTTCGTAATTTTTTTTATTATCCGAAATCGACTTCCATTTACGATAAAGATAGTTGGTCTTACCGATTTACTTTAGAAGGATTGCTAACGGGGCTCATTGTTAGCTCTGACTTTCCTGAGGAAAAACTAAGATATGTGTGGAAATTGCCTGTCGAGGCAAAAATTGAATGGCTTGAGATGAATTTACATAAGCAAGTCGAATTGGAAAAACAAGGTTTTCGTTATCAGCAATATGAATTGCCATCCAGTATTAAGAAAGATGAATTAATTTTGTATTTGAATAACTTATTAGAAAAAGAAAAAATTATTTTGGCCACTATTAAGGAAAAAATCAATTTAAACGTTCGTGGTCAGCAATACAGAGTTCATGATGAAGCTGTTTTTGATTATATTCGCGATCAAGTTATCTATGAAGAAACGTTAAAGGGACGATTGCCGCTTGATGAAGAACAAATCAAGTTGGCGAGAAAATATCTCCTACGAGAAATAAAAAACTTGTACGAATATGAATGGGTGGATATGTCGATTCCACAAAACACCTTAACCCTCTTGCGAGTTCCTTCTCGATTATCAGGTTTGCGGGGTTGTATTGGAACAGACTGCTCGACCAGCCACTCTTATGCCTACGCCTATGATCAGAATGAAACGACTTTTTTTATCTATTCTTCAACTGAACCTGAAAAGGTATCAGAAGCTCCTTTGGGTCATATCACTGGAACGTGGCTGACCAGTCAGGGGAAAAAAACATTTTATGCTCATACGATTAACGGCGCTACTCTCGATGGACAAAAAGCTTGGTTGGTGATTTCTGGAATTAAAAAATGGGCCGAGCAACAAGGTGCTGCACAAACTTTAATCCCTCTGACGAATCGCCTTAAGGAAAATATCAATTTTGAAGGAATACGTTCGACTTTAGAATCGTTAGTAAATGCGAACGATTTTTTGCCAATAGAATACACGAATCCACAATTGCGAAGCTTATTAGAAGAAATTACACCTAGCACATATGATCAAATGAAAAGCAACACTCAAGGCTTAAAAATTAACGAAGATGTTTTAGTTCAGGTGGAAATAAAAACGAAGCTGATTCAAGAGCAACCGGTTTTAGAACCTCTGGATCTGGTCTCCAAAATTCGAATTTATAAATATTTTTCACCTGATTGGGTAAATGTTGATTCTTTTAATTATTTTGCCACCGTTATGGTCCGTAACATCTTTTATTCTTTGGAGAAAGAACATGCGGTTAAACATTTGAACGTGGCGGAATATCTACAGCTCATGAAAGATTCTTTTGCTAAATACGGTGAGGTTTTTGATAAAAGGGTTATTAAAAAAAATTTGGATCTTTTTTTCCCGGCCTTACTAACGGCACCTGATGCCTTTAGCGAAAATTATGCCACTGAGCATGTGAAATATTTGTTCGAATATTTAAAAAAGTCCCCATTAGATGGGTGCGGTGGGGCCAGTCTTCATTATCCGATTCGAGGTGGAGCTTTTTGCATGAGTGAGAATTTTGAAATTCGGCAACTCAGTGATCTCGATCAAAAATTTCAATTAACCGGACCTGAAAGCTTCGAAGCTCAAGCCATTAAATTTTTAGACAAGGCAGGTCGGACTCAAGTCTTACGCTTTATTTATATTTTGGAAGATGCTCTTGTAAATATGGATCTTAAAAACTATCCCATGCTGATGAAAAAGATTTTTGAGAAGCTGGATGTCTTAGAGGCTGAAGATTTAAAAAAGATTATTCAAATGTTAGGAAGGCAAAAAGAATCTGTACATGAAAAATATATAGTTGAATTGATTTCTTATATCGGAAATCGCTTCCCAACTGAAGAATTGAAAAATTTCAAATGGGATTTTTTGAATCTCGTTACCAAACCCATTGATGAACATCGTAAATACCATTCGCTAGAATTGTCGCTTCCAGACGTTATAAAATTTGTTTTAAATCATTCAACTTATGAAGAAGCCTTTAAATTACTTAAAGAGACTGAGTATAAAGGGTATGGACAACTA
>JAEUWD010000042.1 GCA_016786485.1 Bacteriovoracaceae bacterium
GAGAAGAGAGTACAACACGCGAAGACCTCATAGCAGTCTGGGTTATAAACCACCAGCGCCAGAGAGTTTTAGAATTGTCGATGGAGTTTTAGCGTGCTAGAGAAACATACTTAACAGTGGACGATGGATGGGGTCTGCTCAAAGGTAAATGAAATAAAAGTTGAATACGCTGTTGCTCATAGAATCTTTAATCGACTTTTTTCGAATGGGATATTAGATAAAGTTAGTGACAAGTGGGTTGAGCACACAGGTATAAATTTTAATTATTCAGAACTATCTAAAGAATTTAATGATTACCTTGGTTTTGGGATGAAAGTTTATTTGGAAGATAAAAAAATACAATAGGTCATATTGATATGGGTATAATTAATTGGGTGTACAAAAACTTTTTTAAAGGATGGGTTGGTGAGCAGAAGGCTTCCTTGGCCCTTTGGCTTACACTCGATAGTCAAATTTATAAAAGATTTCATGACATTATTCTTCCGTCATCCAATGGCACGACACAAATAGATCACGTTTTAATTTCACATTACGGAGTTTTTATCGTTGAAACCAAAAATAAAACAGGATGGATATTTGGGGGAGATGAGCAAGAGCAGTGGACGCAAACCGTTTTTGGAAAAAAGTATCAGTTTCAAAATCCAGTCAGGCAAACGTATCGACAAAAAAGAATCCTTGCCGAATTTCTTGGAATCAGTGAACTTTTTATTTATCCAGTCGTTTACTTTGTTGGAGACTGTAAATTTAAGACACCACTTCCATCCAACGTAATTAACTATGGTCTTGGAAATTATATAAAAAATTTTAATGAACAGATACTTTCGCAAGATGAAGTTAATCGGATGATAGCGGTACTGGAGCAACACTTGTCAGGTTCAAATCTTTCAAATCGTGACCATGTACGTTCATTGAAAGAACGTCATAATTCAAAAACAATTTGCCCGAAATGTGGTGGTAGTTTAATTGAGAGGGTCGCAAAAAAAGGTCCAACATCGGGTTCAACATTTCTTGGTTGTGGTAATTACCCGAATTGTAAGTTTAGTCGAAGCATATAATAAGCTTTAAAATAGGACTGTAGTTTTTCGTATTTTTTCTGGTATTTTTAATTAATAATATTAATCATTTGAAACATCGTCACTACCTCCACCACCAAAAACGTGGTGGAGCATCAAAGTGTAACTCATCAAAATTATTCAAATTCTCATTTGTGATTCAAACTCGTAAGTCATTGGAAATCAGTCTAAATCATGAGAGCTGTATGTCTTATGTACTACTCGGCTGTAATGAAATTTTGACCTGTTCAAATAAGTTTATTCTTACAGTTGCCGATATAAGTGTAATGACACAACATAAAGATTTTTCTAAGCATTTTATTTTACTCCATTCGTTTCAAATAATTCTCTTAGCTATATTCTTCACATTTTTAGTTAATACAGATTATTGGATAGGTTCTTTATTAGTCGTCGGATTTATAGAGTTTTTTATATGCAAAAAACTTATTAAGGTAATGAAGCTGCGATTCACGCAGCTTTATCCTAATCATGCAATAAGCTCTAAATTTGTTTTTTTGATGATGCTGCTTCCACCACTTTACATCATCTTTTGCTTTAAACTTTTTGTTAAGAACAAACCCTCAAATAGTACAAAACCTCCAATCATTACCCAAAATAAATTTATAAATCTACTTTTGATTGCTATCATTGTTATTCAATATGCCTTTATTCCCAAAACTATCTTCTTGACGGGAAGCCCTTCCGTTTATTACCTAACTAATCTTATTCGAAACGTGGAGTTAAGTTTAAAGCTTATTAATGATTCATCTAAAGCAGAGGTTTACCAGAGTACATTTGATACATATCTCACAAATTATAATCAAGCCCCTACATCCACAGAACTCATCATCATCATGACACTTTCTGCGATTGTGATTAGCAAACATCAAATGAAAGACAAAATAGCGCACGAATCACTTATAAGACTTTTAAGCGAATTTAAGAAGTTTCTGGATTACGGCCATCGCAAAAAAATAAATTTTTCCGACTACAGCCTGATTCAATGGCTGGCCCCAGCTGGACTAGTTGAAATCGCATTTATTTCAGCCCTGGAAAATGAGCTTAATAAAAAATCTAATTTATATTTTTTAAATTATGCAGAAGAAATTCTAGAACAGATCAAAAAATCCCCCAAACAAATCCCTCTAGAATATCAAGAACAAATTAAAAATTTTGAAAATTCTTTTTCAAAATTCAAAGGGTTGTAAACGTGAACTGCAGTAACTGCCAAACTAAATTACATCCGAAGTTTCTTGATAAGATCCCCATTTATCATTGCTATAAGTGCAAGTCCCACGGAATACTTGGTCGGAATCTTAAACTTTCGATGAAGTTGGAAGATTACAAAAAATTAATCCAAAATATAAAAGCCCCAGTTGTGCAAAAACGAAATTGCTGTATATGTGACATTCCGTACCATACTGTGAATTGGTTGAATCAAAGCTACGAAGTTTGTCATAAATGCAAATTGGTTTGGTCCAATGAGAATGGCTTGGACCAGATGAAGCTTAGCAGTGACTTGCATGAGAAGAACGAATATGATGAGGATTCACTACTGGAAGTCGAAGGTCTAGGGCTTGATATTAATGAAGTGATACAAACTTCACTTTCAGCTCCACAAATAACCACGCATCAAGCATCAAAGAAAATTCCTGTTTATACAATCATCCTGGCGATTGTTACGTATTTAGTTCATAAAAATTTTCAGCATCCTGGTTACTTTGTTCAAGCTGTTGAAATACCAAAGGCTTTTACGGACATGAGTTGGTTATTCGCCAACTTTTACATCATGGCCTTCGGTAATTTGGTTTTCTTTTTTCTATTCGCCTCGGTTGTCGAAAAGTATCGCTCTGAAAAAAAATTGATTATCTCATATGTGACGTCCATTCTGGGCTCCCTGGCTTATATCAAATACGTCGGTCAGCGCCCTAGTGTGTATTCGCTTTTAACCTTAGGTACGGTTGGTGTGATGGGGACATTCATCGCCTTATTTCCTAATGCAAAAATGTCATTAAGTGGTTTAAGTGTTGGCATAGAAAAGCGGCCCAATTTTGTAAAATTCACTTTTAGAGTTAATGCAAACCTTGTGATTTTTTTCTATTTAATATCTGCATGTTCATTAGTTGTTATCAATACAGGACACCACTATTTACCATTTGAATTGCTTGCTTCATTGATAATCGGATTGCTGGTTGGTTTCGAAAAATAGTTTGGGGAAAGCAGATGGCTGGTAACCTTAAACTAAATTATTTCCAGAATTGCCACCATGATTTTTTTGGTTTTGTACTACCAAGCAATTCTGGTGGTATAGGTCGCTCTAGCTCAAAATTTCTTTTTTGAATTGAGAACTTAAATTTGGGCCAATCTTTTTCGTTGTCGTCTAAGAAAAAATATCTACCGAGAATTTCATCTGAAGTAACAGTGTCAAAAATGACTCCGTCTAGAGAAAACCTTTCCGTAGACCAATCAGTTCCATCTTTAGAAAGTGCAATCAAGCAGAGCCCGTCAGTTGCGATTATCTGATTGTTTGGCTTAACGACCACGAAAGAATACAAAGTATCATCTTTTGATTTGGTTAAAACTTTTCTGAGTTTCGCATCTATGAAATAACCTTGGCCATTGGCAATAACAAAAAATAATTCGTCGAGAACACACTCAACTTTAGATTTACCACTGCGACCCGAGCTAAATTTACCAATCCAAGGTTCAGAGAGTTCATCCTCAAAGAGTATCCAGACCAAATTATTATCTTCTGAAGTCCCAAAGTTGACTTCCGTAAAGGATCCTGAGACTGGAATAGTGTTTAGAAGTGAAGCTTTCATATACTTTCTAAGCTATCATTAAATTAAAGGATTTCAATACACATTTTGAATTAAAACTGCACCTGCGCACTCGCAGATGCCTTTGCCAAAACTCCGATATTTTCTTCTTCCGTTTGCATGCTTCTTAAAGCGGAAACAGTGTTCATCGCATTGGTATAGAGACGCTTTTTTTCATACTCAGTGCTGCCGTTATAGCTTTTGATGGCCAGTTCGAAGATGTGTTTAAGTTGTGCTTTGGGATTGTTATTAATTTTATTTGAAATCGTGACTTTTAAATGAATAGCGGCATAAATAATTGAAAGCTGTGGATCGGCTGTCATAATCTCAAGTAATTTTGCCGAGGCATTTCGGTTCATTTTGTAATAATAATTATTTCCAACTTTGGTCTCATGAAAAATTTTGATTTTTTTCATGCTGGGTAAATCCCAAACATCCGTCCAATTCTCAAAACAGTTCTCTACGACATCTCTAAAATATTCAATACCCTTTGCTCCAGCATTAATTTCATTATGATATTTGTATTGAGCAGCGTGGTCCGAATCTAAATAGCCTAACTGATCAAAAACTTCATGAAGCGCAATTGAAGTAAACTGAGCAATGCCTCGAGCGCCAGTATTACTCGTAGCACTGGTTTTGAAGGCCGATTCACCCTTCAGTAGGCCAGCTAAATAGTAAGCATCTATTTCAAAGCAACCCGCGGTCTTAATCACCATTGTGGCAATTTGCAGTGCCGAGAATTTTTGATTAGGTTCTTTTCCGTGATGTATATTCAAAATATGTTGCGCTAAAATTTCAGGAGTGAGGTCAGCTTGGTTGTAGATATAGTATGAGTCAGCAACGTGGTAAGTATCCCAATGTCCGAAAGACCATGCCATCTGAGTTGTTAGTACGAAATATGTTATAAACAATTTCATCTCTGGCACTATATGTAGAGGGCGTGTGATTTCCCAGCGTAAAATCCTAAAAGAAAATCTCACCCGTGTAAGCTTCGGTTAGGAAATGAAGTAAGTAAGCGTGATTACATTGCTTGATGAATTTCAAATTTGAAAAAGGATTAAACGAAAATAAGCAAATTCTTGAGATTGATTTTTGTTACTGATATCTCCTTTAAAAATTGGAGGCTCAAATGACAGAAATTACAGCGAAAAAAATTGAATCAATGATTTATGTGATAAGAGGGCAAAAAGTGATGCTCGATAGTGATCTATCTTTGCTATACGAAGTCGAAACCAAAATGCTTAAGCGTGCAGTTCGTCGTAATATTGAACGTTTCCCTGAAGATTTTATGTTCGAATTAACAGCTCATGAGCTAGAAAATTGGAGGTACCAATTTGGCACCTCCAATAAAGAAAAAATGGGCTTGAGAGTTCGACCCTTTGTTTTTACTGAGCAAGGGGTGACTATGCTTTCCAGCGTACTTAATAGTGCAAAAGCCATTCAGATTAATATATCGATTGTTCGAATATTTATCAAAATGAGAAGGTTATTAGCATCAGATGAATCGCTTAGTGATAGAGTTGGAAAGCTTGAAAAAGGGACTGATAAATTATTTCGAATTGTTTTTGAAAGATTAGATAATGTTGAAAATAATATTCCATCAGTTCCTAAAAATCGAAAAAAAATTGGCTTAAAATAAAGGTTCCGTGAGTATGCCGTTTTGAAGTACCAAATTGGCACTTCAAAACAAGGTAGCGCTTAGGAGTCCATTTAAGAGTTTCGAAACATTCGTCTTAAACTCTTTTGATTACTATAGCGATGAGATTTCGGCCGCGTTCCACGCAGTTTATAAAACTTCAATTGAAAATTCTGTGCTTTTTGATACTTTCGGTTTTTATATTTCTTCTGCTGCCGACGATTTTTTTGGCGAATATCATCGAGCGCCCATTGGATAGCATGTTGGCTGAGTCGATAACTACGCGCATATCTGAACAGATTAATGTCGTACAATGTGAAACTAAAAACCATCAAGATGATGGACATCAGGTGTTTCATAATCACCTCACATAAAAAATTTTGAGATTAAAAATTAAAAAAGAATGTGAGAGATTATGTATTCATGATGCTGTTATTATAGCGTGAGTTTAAATTTTCTTCAAGGTGCTTTCGTGATGACCCACTCATATAAACTATAATTCGGTAGGTCTGCCAATTGCTTCGCGCTTTTGAGTGCCGTAAGTGTTGGCTTTTCTTGAAGTAGGCGATAGGCCTTGATCTTGAGCCCTGGAATCAAAAAGCTCATGGCCAAAAAGTCGGCTTTATTTAACGGTGAAATTTTAAGCTCGCCTCCAACTTTAAGAACACGCATTAATTCTTTTAATGCTAATCGCTTGAGTTCTAAAGAACCATTCAATGAAAGGACGGAAAAAGTTGAGAGAATAATATCGTAGTGGTTGCGAGGTTTTGGGATATCTAACATGGAAGCACCAAAAACATTTTCTGGAATTTGATTTTTCGGAAGGTTTAAAAATTTAATATCCAACCCTTCCGCATCGACTCCCAGCTCGCGCAAATTATGAACCACTTTTCCATTGCCACATCCGGCATCTAGCACCTTTTTATTTTGCCATTTCTTTGGAGTAAGCGAGTCTTTGGAATAAATGGCCGGAAAAATCTTATTCGCAGTTAAAAGTTCATTTAAGCTTCGGTTGGTTGGCGTGTAATAAGAAGTTTCAATCTGACCAGGGCTCGCTTCATAGGTCACGGCAATTTTGTCGTTATAAATCGTAACCTGACCGCTTAAGCGAATTTTATCGTCACAAGTGTTGGCCCAAGCCTCTAGATTTAAAAGAATAACTAATGCTAGCAATCGACTCATGGGCGGAGTCTACCACATCCCTGGCGTGATACAATGTATAGAAAATACATCGATTGGTGCATTTTACATGCGGGCTTGCGATAAATCTGGATTATCTGTATATGTACAACATGAAAAAATTAATTATCTTCCTTTTAGCTACTCAACTATTTAGTTGTCATCATGACAAGTATGAAACTAATGCCGCTAGAAAAGCCGCAAAGCACTCCTTGGGCAGGCTTAAAGACGAAGTTCGCTCATTGCGTTCCTGGACTCTAAATCGCTCTAAAAAGCTTTCACTAGAGACTATGTTGATTTTGATTACTGGGCCTTTAACTTCAGGACTGAATGACCTGAAAAAACCTAAAAATGAGTCAATCGCAAAAGCTATTTTAAGTGCTCTGCGATTTGAACTTGATTACCTCAAGCAAGAAGTGGCTTTAAGTCCGGTCAAAAAACATAATTTGATTAACATTCAAAATGAAATAAAAATTTTAGATAATCTACTGGAACAAGCTTATTCAAGACTTGAAAAAAACAACTATCGCTACACGGAACTTAATCAAGCTTGGATGGATTGGATTATGTTAGGAATTAAACAAGAAACTCCTAAGACCCGAATCTATTCACAAATTAAGCCAGAACTCATTGAGGAAGTGGAACGTGAATCTTCGATGAAACAAAAAAAATATATCGAGCAAATTTATCGCCTAGTAGCAATGAGAGATAACTACTTCAACAACCTCACAACTCTTGTTGGTCAAGAAGCTATATCTGATGAAACATGGCCACGTTTGAAGTATTCGGCCATTCGTTCAGTCCTCTTTGGCGAATTACTGGCAGAAAAGATGTCTTCATCACCAATGGCTTTTATTAATCCTGTTTTGATTGATCAAGTTGAAAATGATGATGGTGATAAAAATTGTAAGTTAAAATCATCAATCCCGGTCGCCACCGGTGACGAAGCTGGAACAATGAATGGCAGTGTAACTGCAACGCCTAAAGGTGACTCACCTGCCATTAAGTGCAAACTCTCGGTTGAAGTTGTTCCACCACCAGTACCAGTTGTAAAATAACTTCTAATCCTCATTGAGTTAAGTCGAACTCGGAGCATGATATGAATATATTCCTGCAAGGTTTTTTCTTACAGGCGAGTCTTATCCTAGCTCTAGGGGCCCAGAATATTTTTGTTCTCAATTCGGGGTTGCATCGTAAACGACACTTACTTGTGGCTTTTCTTTCTTCTATCTGTGATATGACCTTGATTTTGATTGGAGTGTTAGGCGTCGCTACGGTCTTTGTTCAGGTTCCAATTTTAAAAATTATATTTGGTGTCGTTGGTGTTGGTTTTTTAGGGTATTACGGACTTCTCAAGCTTAAAGAAGCTAAAGCGAATACTGTCTTTAGTGAAAATAGTTTTTCGGCAACGACGCTAAAACAAACAGTTTTAACCACACTTGCCTTCAGTCTTTTGAATCCACATGTTTATTTAGATACCGTTGTGCTCATTGGTGGTTACTCCGCTAAATTTCAAGGCGTCTTTAGTCGATTTTTGTTTGGCTTGGGCGCTTCTGCGTTTTCATTTCTATGGTTCTTTGGCTTGGTTCTACTGGCATCCGCTGGGAACAAGCTTGTTCATAATAAAAAAGCGATGCGAACGATTTCAGCATTATCTGGTATTATCCTGCTTTGGCTGTCAGTGAGACTTGGAATTGATGTTTTTGATTGGATTAAAGTGGAGTCTTTTTAGAATTTTGTTATGAAAATTTCAGTCAGTGTAAAAACTCGTTCTAAAAAAGAGTCAGTGGAAAAACAAGACGACACAGCTTATGTCGTGCGAGTTAATACGCCACCAGTCGATGGGAAGGCCAATGAGCGTGTGGTTGAGCTTTTAGCGGATCACTTTCAAATTTCAAAGAGTTCGGTTCAGCTTCTCTCAGGCCATAAGTCCAAAAAGAAAGTGTTTGAAATCAAATGATAGTTACAGATGCTCTAACTTAACCTACATCAATTGACCCGCCTGAACCGATTTGCTAGTTTGGGTGCTATGCTTACAACATTATTATTATGGCCTTTATTATCCATTGCTCAGGTGGAGTGTCTTCACAAAAAAACCAATATTGATACTTATAGCAAATCGCGCTTAGCCGTGTATGAAGATCAAAAAAACAAAAATGAATTTGAAAAATTATATGTTGTTGAATTTTCTTCAGAAGAACTATCAGGTGATGGGAGAGTTTATGTTGCCACCAACAAGTGGGAAGGGCTTTCTTGTCATGTGAAACTTATCGAAGAAGGGATTCTTGAGTGCGAGCATTGGTCAAAAAATAAACGTGATTTAGAAATTTCAGCGAATAATGGCCGTCTCACAGTGCTTAAAGGCGGTACTAAACTTAAATCAATCGGGCGCGATGAGTTTTTTGATAAGTTTCAAATTCTATCTCAGGGAACCGCCGTGGTTTATCAACAACCAGTGGGCGCGTGTAAAATGATTTATGCTCAGGAGCAAAGTAAGTAATTCAGTGGGATTATTTAGCTCTGCACTTTTCCAATTCATGAAGGATGGGACAATCCGGGCGATCATCTCCATGGCAATTTAAAACCAGTTCATCAAGTGTTTTAAGCATAGCTTGGATTTCTGCTAGCTTTTTCTGCAACTCTTTTTGATGCTTAAGTGCAATATTTTTGACATGAGAACTGGAACGAGTTTTATTTCGCCAAAGACTGACAAGCTGTTTTGTATCTTTCATCGAAAAACCAAGTTCGCGAGATTTTTTTACAAACTTAAGAATGTGGACATCTTTTTCCGTGTAGAGACGATAGCCTGAAAGATTTCTGCCCGCTTTGGGAATAATTCCCATTTCCTCATATCGACGAATCATTTTGCTATTGAGTTCACTGAGAGCAGCGACTTCACTGATTTTCATAAATTCTCCTTTATCATATTTGAAGCTTTCCATCTTTTAAGTAGTAACGAATTGGCCACCACACTCAATGAGCTTAAGGCCATCGCTGCACCTGCGATGACAGGGCTCAAGTGGCCCAAGGCCGCGAGTGGAATACCAATAATATTATAAATAAATGCCCAGAAAAGATTTTGTTTAATTTTACCATACGTTTTTTTTGAAATCGAAATAGCATCTGGAATGAGAAGCGGTGAACCTCTCATCAGTGTAATACCTGATGAATGCATGGCCACATCAGTTCCTGTTGCCATAGCAATTCCTACGTCCGCAGCTGCTAGTGCGGGAGCATCATTAATCCCATCTCCCACCATCGCAATAATTTCACCTCTTTCTTTATACTCTCGAATAATTTCTGACTTATGCTGAGGTAAAACTTCTGACCTCACTTCATCGATGCCTAATTCACTCGCCACTAAACGAGCACTGCCTTGATTATCGCCGGTTAACATGATGTTTTTGATTCCCATTTTTTTTAGCATCTGTATCGTCATCTTGGCCGAGTCTTTTATCGTGTCTTTAAAAGTGATAATCGCTAAAACTTTGGGTGCTTCTAGTTCAATTAAATATGAAATTGTCTCACCTAAGTTTTCTCTTGTTTGCGCCAAATCGGTCATGGTCTTATCATTCATATTCATTTCAACTAAGAGGCGCTTGCTCGCAATAGCATATCTTTTCCCATCTACCTCAGCTTCTATTCCTCGCCCAGGCAATGCTTTGATATTGGTGGCTTCGAGTAATGTTATATTTTCTTCTTTTGTTTTTTTCGTCACAGCTCGAGCGAGTGGATGTTCACTGCCATTTTGTATGCTGGCAAGAATTGATAAGGCCTTAGCTTCAGAAAGATTAAAACTTTTAAGGAAGCTGACTGAAGGTTTTCCTTCGGTTAAGGTCCCAGTTTTGTCAAAAGCAATCGTCGTGATTGAGTGGGCGACTTCCAGTGCTTCAGCGTCTTTAATTAGAATGCCTGCTTTGGCCGCAGCTCCTGTTCCCACCATAATTGATGTTGGTGTCGCTAGTCCAAGAGCACAAGGACAGGCAATAACCAAGACCGCCACCCCGTGCAAAATAGCAGTTTCCCAATCCTTAAGTATAAATCCAGTCGCGACGATGGTGATGATCGCAATCACCAGGACCGCAGGTACAAAATACGCTGAAACTTTATCCACCATTCTTTGAATAGGGGCTTTGACTGTTTGGGCGTCTTCAACCAAGCGGATAATTTTTGCCAACATGCTCTCAGTACCTAAAGCACTGACTTGGATTTGAATGACACTATCACCATTGATAGAGCCACCGACAACCTTATCGTTCATTTTTTTATCCACCGGTAAACTCTCACCCGTAATCAGTGACTCGTCGACTTGTGTTTGTCCTTTGATAATGACACCGTCAACTGGGATACGCTCACCGGGGCGAACCAGAATAATATCTTTCAGACTTAAGTTTTCAATCGACAACTGTTTTTCCATGCCATCGCTTAAGACTTGGGCCGTACTTGGTTGTAATTTCTGCAGAGCTTTAATGGCCGTTGTTGTTTGCTGTTTCGCCTTAGACTCAAGATATTTTCCGATTAAAACTAAAGTAATAATAACCGCAGAACCTTCGAAATATAAATGTGGCGTATGGTGCGAAAGATGCTCACGGTGTTTAAGCATTAAATATAAACTTAAACCGTAAGCCGATGTCGTTCCAATCGCGACCAGCAGGTCCATGTTGCCTGCTCTCGACTTGATAGCACTCCAGGCCGACTTATAAAATCTTGCGCCAATATAGAATTGAACTGGTGTCGCTAAAAGTAATTGCCACCAAGCCGAAGGCATCCAATGTAAACCAAAAGGCTCAAAAAGCATCGGGACCACCAGTGGAAGTGTAAGTAGCGCCGAAAGCCAAATACGAGACTTATCTTTTTTTAATTGAGCTTCTTTGTCTGATTTGTTTTTAACTGTTGTGACTGTCGCTTCGTAGCCAGCTTTGGCTATTAAATGAATAATTTTATTCACGTCAATATTCTGATCATGAAATTGCACGGTTGCCTTCTCGGTCGCGAGATTGACAGAAGCCGAACTGATCGCTTCATTGCTTTTTAATATTTTTTCAATTCGATTAACGCAAGATGCGCAGGTCATACCTTTAATGTCAAAGCTCATATTCTGTAGCATAAATGCTCCTTTGTTTAGTTTTATGCTAATCCTTCCCACTATGGGAAGCTCAAGTTTTTTATTTTTTAAAATAATGTTTGACCTTCCCCCGACGGGAAGGTGGATGATGTGTTTAAGCCCTTAAAGGAGGTAATATGTATAAGTTTAAAATTGAGAGTCTTAATTGTATGAGTTGTTTTTATAACATCGAGGATATTCTAAAAGAATACGATAAAGAGGTAAAGGCCCAGGTCGATGTTAAGAATCGTTTACTTATTGTCGAGTCAAAAAAGCCACGGCCAGAATTGAGTCGATTGATTGAAAAAGCTGGTTATCCAATATCGAGTGTCAGTGAATCTTAATAAAATTTGGCCGTCACAAAGGAAGGAACAATGTTTAAAAATTTAGTGGGAATATTTTGGCTTGTTTTTACAGCTTCAGCAGCTGCACATCCAGTTATTTTCAATGATGGTATTGTCGTGTCGTCTTCAAATATGGAAAGTTATAGTGATAACCAGCTCCTTTATACTTTCACAAATAAATGGTCGACCGGTGTTAACCATTGGCGTTTTAGCCAAGGTAAAGAGATCACCGAGTTGGGCCTTGTTCGATTAAATCATCTCCTATGGAGGAGAAATGCAGATGATTCCCAGGCCAATATTTATCTCTTAAGTGGGATCGGTATGATGGATTCTGAGAACGATGCGCAAGGAACAAGTGAAGCGTATATGGGCGGATTTGAATTCGATTGGGAGACGCGAACACTTTTTACCGCTTTAAAGCACTATTATTTTTCGGGCCCTTCGCTCGCCGATTTTTCGATGACTCAAATGCGTATTGGTGTTTCACCTTTTGAGGCAGGTTTTGAAGAGTTACAGTCATGGCTTATGCTACAGGTGATGTATATGCCCGAGGTCGACTCGACGATTGTTGTGACTCCGATGCTGCGTTTTTTCTATAAGAATGTTTTGTGGGAATTTGGTTCAAGTACCAGAGGTGAGTGGATGCTTAATCTGATGGTACACTATTAATATAAAGGAGAAGTTTATGAAAAAAACAATTTTAATCATGTTATGTACATTTTCCTTATCAGCTTTTGCTGGAGAAATTACGGTGAAAGTGAGTGGTATGGTGTGCTCTTTATGTGCACAAGGAATTAAAAAGAAATACTCTGAAATTGAGGCGGTCAAAGAGGTTAAGGTTAATCTCGACACTAAACTAGTTCACATTCAGACAAAAGATGGAATGGATGTTTCAGACACTCAGATCAACAACTTAATTAAAGAGGCAGGTTACAATGTTGTTTCAATTGAAAGGAAATAAATTCGCAAGCTGGTTAGGACTTTTCGGATCGTTTGGTACACTTTTATGCTGTGCTATTCCTTCTAGTCTGGTGTTGCTGGGTTTTGGCGCCACCATGGCATCATTTTTAGGCAACTTTCCTCAGCTTATCTGGTTGTCTGAGAATAAAGGAATCGTTTTCAGCGTGAGTTTTATCATGTTGGGCCTTTCTTATATCGCTCAGAAGTACTCTGCGATGCAAACTTGCCCGATCGATAAAAAAGAAGATTGTGAAACAGCAAAAGATTGGTCTAAACCACTTTTCTGGATTTCATTTAGTATTAATATAATAGGTGCATTTTATGCCTTCATTTTACCAAAAATTTTGGATTAGGAGTTTTATGAAATTAGTGTTTTTTCTTTTACTCAGTTTTTCGTTTTCAGCTTGGGCCCATCAGTTAGATTTTCAGCCGTATTTACAAATGCAAGAAGCGTTAGCGGCTGATGACTTCAAAACGGCACTCGCTTCTCATGAACGTCTTTGTAAGGATGAGCTTACAATGTACAAAGCAAGCTATCGAAACTGTCAAAATAAATTCACAAATATTGAAGAGCTTAGAGTTGCGTTCAAAGCTTTATCTGATTTGTATTTTCAGCATGGGGATAAAAAGGAAATAGGTAAGCTTCAAAAAGCGACTTGCCCAATGGCCAAAGCTAAATGGATACAGAAACCCGGCGAACTTAGAAATCCTTATTATGGTAAGGCCATGCTGGATTGTGGTGAGAAAATTTAATTTTCAACATACCATTTGAAGTCATTATACCAAGCTTCGATTTTTTTATTTTGTGATGACATCCAGTCTAAATTTTTATCATCAAGATAGAGTTTGAATGGTTGCCATGAGCTGATGGGTAGATCGGGTCTGCCTGGATAAACAGTGTGACCAACATAATTAAAGAGTTTCACTGGCGATTGACCGTCAATAGTGATGGTCACGTCGAATCGGCCGTTCTCACCTTCACCTCGTACCATATACATGTCGAGTGTAAACCATACGCCGAGAGGTACTGGCACGGTTTTGTTATAAAGGACGCCGTATTTTTCTTCATCCGGCTGGCGCTGTTCACCTTTAAAGCGCCAATAAAGTGGTTTTTTTACACCATCAGAGCCGATAGCATCTTTTTGTATCGATAATCCCCATCGAGCAGATCCTGCGGAGTCACCACCCAGAGAGGAATCAAATTGATTCCAAATTTCAAAAATTGTAAACCACTCAATTCTTGAACTCCAATTTACAAAGTGCCCGATTTCTTCACCCAGTTTCATGCGGTGGCTGGTGTGATAAATAGGCAGATTGGTGGTCGGTTTAAAACGGATACTCATTTGTGTGCGTGAGACAGTTGATTTGGTTGGATCATCGTCAATGGTTCTGGCGTACATACATTTTCTTCCATTACAATCAACAATATCTTGATAAGCATAATTGATAGCATAACTTAAACGGTGATCGGTAATAACATTATTCAGCCGAACATTATCCACCAGCTCTTTAAGTTTATCCCATCCAACTAACTTGTTATCTGAATTGACCGTATGATTGATGCTAACGTTTGAGAAGTCTTCTGCAAAATAAACGGCAGCAGTTGGTACTGGAGTCGTGGTGCTGGCCGGATTAACGGTGACACTAAAAGTTTTTTTAGTTTCAGCATTTTTATCGTCGGCCGCAAAAAGTTCCAGATTATGAACGCCTTGATCTGAAGACGCCTGTGGTTTTATTTCAAGTTTGCCAGTCCCGTTTTGATTATCAGTAAAGAACATAAAGCTTGGAAGAGATTGAGCAAAGCTCAGAGTAATTTTATCTCCTTGAGCATCGGTTGCACTGACATTTACATTTTGTGTTTCACCAACTTTTAAGCTCACATTACTAATTGAACTTAAGCTTGGAGCAGTGTTGGGAACGATACAGCTCGACCAACTCGACCATTGATTGTTTGAACAAGTGCGTGTTTGTTTGCCTGTGCCAGCAGTGGTGGTGCAACTGCGTTCTTCACTGGTACCTGCGGTACAAACAAAGACCACAGGAGTAATTGGAACGATACAGCTCGACCAACTCGACCATTGATTGTTTGAACAAGTGCGTGTTTGTTTGCCAGTGCCAGCAGTAGTGGTACAACTTCGTTCTTCACTCGTACCTGCGGTACAAACAAATATCTCTGGAATTTCAGGCGCCGTGTTTTCGCTAGTTGGATTATTATCCAAAATTGGCTCTGCTTCCGGCATCGGAACACAGGCATTGAACAGGGCTACAAAGATGATAATCGAGGACTTGATTTTCATAGATATATATCGGGATTTTAGCTTCATAGCTTAATTATCAGGGGGATTGGTGAAAGGGCCGATTTAAAACTAAAAAAATCAATAATTTTAAATAGTTACCGTTTAGCTTGAATATTTCTCCAGCCTTAAAATATGGTCAGTGTTACTGTGCTTCCGCCGCCTGTGCCACAACCAGCGTGATATAAAATATTTATTGAGTCAGTCTAGTTTTTGTACCAAATAATATTTTCATAATACACATCTAGTTTTTTGTTATTATTTTTCATCCAAGTTAAAATCGCTGGTGCTAAATAGAGTTTGTAGGGTTGCCAAGCTCCGACATAAAGATCTGGGCGGTCAGGATAAATGGTAGTACCCGCCTGATCAAAAATTGTTTTCGTGGTCTCTCCATCAACAGTAATCTTGATAGTAATTCGACCATTCTGGCCTTGGCCTCGTTTTAAATAAAAATCAAGTGTGAACCATTTGTCGATCGGTATCGGAATTGTTTTGTTATAGTATGGGGTTGTTGTGGTTTGACCAAAAAATTTTCTAAACATTTGCCCTTCTGGTTGCATGTATTCTCCATGGAGTGCCCAGTAGAGTTCGTTATTAGTTCCTTGATCTTTAAAAATACTAAAATCCCAGCGTGCTGAACCGGCACCATCGCCGTTCATATTGGGATCACGTTTATTCCAAACTTCAAAAATAACAAACCATGTGATCTTTTCACTAAATTGTTTGAGCGCGACTAAATCTGGCCCAAATTTCATGCGATGACTTGTATGATAAACTGATAAATTAGTCTCCGTTTTCATACTGAAACTCATCTGCGCACGTGAAGTTGACGAGACATTCGGATCTTTTTCAATCGTTCTGGCATAGAGACAAGGCTTTCCACTGCATGATTGTATCTCTTGATAAGCATATGTTGTCGTTCTATGATCGCTGACTGAATTGTTAAAAAAGAAACTATTAATAATTCCAGAACTATAAATACCACTGGCCGATGAAGATGTTCCCCAGCCATCAAGATATCCAAGACCTGATGTCATACGTACTGAGGCACCACTAAAATCTTTGGAAAAATAAACCTCAGGTTGGGTGTTGGTGACGGTGCTGGCCGGATTAACGGTGACACTAAAAGTTTTTTTAGTTTCCGCATTTTTATCATCAGCTGCAAAAAGTTCAAGATTATGAACGCCTTGATCTGAAGACGCCTGTGGTTTTATTTCAAGTTTGCCAGTTCCGTTTTGATTATCGGTAAAGAACATAAAACTGGGAAGAGACTGAGCGAAAGTGAGAGTAATTTTATCTCCTTGCGCATCGGTCGCACTGACATTTACATTTTGTGTTTCACCAACTTTTAAACTCACATTACTAATTGAACTTAAGCTTGGAGCAGTGTTAGGTACGATACAGCTCGACCAACTTGACCATTGATTGTTTGAGCAAGTGCGTGTTTGTTTACCTGTGCCAGCAGTGGTGGTGCAACTGCGTTCTTCACTGGTACCTGCGGTACAAACAAATATCTCTGGAATTTCAGGTGTCGTGTTTTCGCTAGTTGGATTGCTATCCAGAATTGGCTCTGCTTCCGGCACCGGAACACAGGCATTAAACAGAGCTACAAAGATGATAATCGAGGACTTGATTTTCATAGATATATATCGGGATTTTAGCTTCATAGCTTAATTATCAAGGGGTTCGTGAGAGGACGGGAGTAAAAAGGCAAAACCATGTAGTTTCAGGTTGTTAGGTGACGTTTAGATACCTTTAAATGCCTTAAAAGATGGCCAGGTTTTTAAAAGCTTACTTTTGAATTAAGGTTGGGGCCAGTTCGAGTTTAAACTCAAACTTTTCTTCTTTTAGAGGCACCGTTTTTGGGTACTCAGGCTTTCGAGTCGTTGCTCGCATCACAAGCCATAGTGTTGGATTACCATCTTGATCTTTTTGAACGTATTGATCGATACCAACCCAGGCCTGAGATTCCTCTTCAAGCATTTTGGCCACATTTTCCTTCGGGTAAGTTTTTTTAATTTCATAAGGACGGTAGTTTTTAAAAAAGAATCCGCGCGAATCCCACAGCTCTTGAACCCCTAAGCTGTTTCGTGTGTTCTCATGATAAGGGCCGTAATTCCATAAGTTGCTAACTGTCCCAAATCGCGGTTTGTACGACCATGAATTAAAAATCCATTCGGCATTATCTGAATCTCTGGATAAAAAGGCGTCGAGTTTTTCTCTGATATTAATAAGATTTTTATCTATTTCACCTTTATGTAAATAAAGCGCTATCGGCTCATTGACAGTCAGCTGTAAGCCTCCAAGAAACAGAAAAAGATCTTCAAATCTTAAGTCGGCATCAAGTGATTTAGAGATGGCGCCTAAAGTAAAAGAGCCAACTCCTACCATGGTATTGATGAATCGTTTGGCTTGTGCCATACGATTTGATGGTGTCATCTTTAATTCGTTAATCAAGTTTGCCATTAATTCTAACTCGTCATAAAACTTTTTTATTTCTTTGTGACCTTTAATTTGGATTGAAGCTAAAATATTATTCTTGGTTACATCTTCATTTTTATTTTTCCACATGTACTCAATGCCGTAGAGTTGGCTTTTAAGTTGTTCTTTTTGGCGAGAAGAGAGTCGCTTGGAATCTAAATTGAGATTTAGTATTTTTGCCTGTGGCGTTTCCATACTCATTTTTAGGCGTAATTGGCGAAGTGAATGAAATGCCTCATCGAAATTATTGGCGAGACTGTCAGCGAAACTATTGCCATTTTTTAAGGCCATAATAAAAGCTGAGCAGTTATTTATAGGGTGTGTTTGGGTCTGACCCAAAGTGGGTAAGGATAAAAGAAACAAACTTAGTAACAGATGAAGTGTTTTCATAAAGCCTGTGTAGCACTTTGCGTTATTCTGTTCAATAAAGCTTTGAATATTAGGTCATTTTTACTTATGTTTTAAGCTAGAACTATTTAAGGTTTGTAAAAAAATTTGATAGCTAGTCTTGACGATAGAAAATCCCAAATTATTTTAAAAATGTGATGGATAATCCATCTTTTTTCAATGGTTTAAGTTCCAAGCTTAGATTGTTGTGAAAGACGTATATCTAAGACCTCGGAATAAGCCATTGAGTAATAAATTGCTTTATTCACAAGGAGGTTTTATGAAGCGTAATCAAGAAATCGTTGGAATTCTTAATCCAATTGAATGGGACGAAAAAGGTGAAGTAAAAACCTTTTCTATTTATTCATTTGATAAGGACGATATTATTATCGAAAAATATCCGCATAAACAAAAACTGAAAAAATTGCTCAACAAACAAGTCCAAGCTCTCGGGACTATTCGAAAAGATAAATATGGTGAAATGTTTATTCATTTAAAAAGTATTCGCGAGTTTATTGGACCAACCAATCCATCTTTAAAGATGAAGCGGCCTTACTATTTTAATCCATGGTATGACGAATTTGAGTTATCAATTCCCAAAGAACATATCATGTTTAATGAATTATACCCCTAGGGGTATAATTCCTATTTTTTTAGTCAATTTTTTCGTGATGATAAATTTTTTTTGAGACGTCCCTTGACGTAAAAAAAAGCATAACCATTTGTATGACTAAGTAACCCGTTTATAACTAGGGAGTTTAAAATGATTCAAGTGAAGAATCTTTCAAAGTCCTTTGAGTCTTCAAAAGGACTTAAACTAGCGGTGAATGACGTTAGTTTTAGTGTTGAACCAGGTGATGTACTGGCATTTCTGGGGCCTAACGGTGCCGGTAAATCTACCACCATGAAAATGATGACCGGATTTCTCAACCCTACTGGAGGTACGGTTAATTTCGGTGCTCTTAATGTGCAGAAAAACACTAAAGAGTGTCAGCAAATCATCGGTTATGTTCCTGAAAATGCCCCTCTTTATTCTGAAATGACAGTGGCGGATTTTTTACAGTTCTGTGGCGAAGCTCGGGGCCTACAGAACTTAGAAGAGAAACTAAAAGACATTTCAAAGTCTTGTTACATCGAAAATGTGCTCGATGAAAAAATCGAAAATTTATCAAAAGGGTACAAACGAAGAGTTTCGATTGCACAAGCATTGATACACGATCCCAAATTTCTGATTCTGGATGAACCGACTGATGGTTTAGATCCAAATCAAAAACAACAGATACGTGAGCTTTTAAAAAAACAGGCCCAGCAGAATAAGACGATTGTCATCTCAACGCATATTCTGGAAGAGGTCGATGCTATTTGTAATAAAGTCGTTTTGATCGCCGATGGAAAGATTAAGTTTTCTGGAACCGTTGAAGAATTTAAAAAGAATTCGTCTAAAGGGAAATTAGAGGAGGTTTTCCGTGCACTGACGAGCTCAAGTAAGGAGGTATTATATGCTTAAGAATTTTATTAATGAAATTAAAAGCTATGAAACTAAAGCTATTTCTTCACGTGAATGGACCTATCTTCTTACGTCAGTTTTAGGTGCCGTCTTCCTTGCTATTTTTCTTTCATCAATCGGTCATCTTACTTTTGAGCCAGGCCGAGGCAGTTTTTATTTAAGAGGCCAGGCTGATTTAAAACCTTTTTTTGATTATCTCCCATGGGTGATGGCATTTTTTATTCCAGCAATGTCCATGCGACTTTGGGCCGAAGAGCGAAAGTCAGGTAGTATTGAATTTTTACTTACGCTTCCAGTGACAACCACCCAGGCCGTATGGGGAAAATTTTGGGCCGCGTGGAAGTTCATGGGCTTCGCTTTAGTCCTTACTTTTCCCATGGTGCTGACACTTTTCTTTTTAGGCAGTCCAGATATTCCTTCTATCATAACGGGATATCTCGGTGCTTGGTTACTGGCAGGTCAAATGCTAGCGATGGGTCTGTTTGCTTCTTCGTTAAGTAAAAATCAAGTCACCAGTTTTATTCTTGGCTCTGCTTTGTTAACACTTTTTATGCTTTTCGATTCACCAGTCCTGATCGATTTGATTGATGACTGGTTACCTGCGTACATATTAGCTCTCATCGAAAACTTAGGACTTTTACGACATTTTGGACATTGGATTCAAGGTGTTGTTCGCGTCGGCAGTTTGCTCCCAATGTTATTGAGCATCGTTTTCTGGAATTGGGCAACTACTGTGGTTATCGATAAATTTAAAACACGCTGAGGTATATATGAAAAATTTTTACAAAGATTGGAATAAAATTTTATGGGCGGGATTGTTGTTTGTAGCATTGAGTTTTGTTTCATCAATAGTTTTTCGACCATTAACTTTTGATTTAACCGCACAGAAACTTCATACGCTCTCTCAAGGCTCAAAAGAAATACTTAGAAAACTTCCTGAAGCTGTGACATTTAAATTTTACTACTCAAAGACAGCAGCATCTAAAGGCTCTGAGCAAATTCGTGTTTTCAACAATCATTATGAATACACCAAGGAGTTATTACAATTATTTGAATCACACTCACAAAATAAAGTGAAACTAGTCGTGGTCGATCCTCGTCCGGATACAAACGAGGAAGAAGAAGCGGTGATGAGTGGTTTAAAAAAGTTTCAGCTGACTGATACCGAAACTTATATTTTTGGTTTAGTCGCACAATCAAGTTCTGGGACACAGAAAGTGATTGAATTTTTTGATCCAATGCATGCTGAAAAACTCGAGTATGAAATTTCTAAATTACTGACTTCACTTTACCAAAGTAATAAAAAGCGCTTGGGTATCATTTCTCAAGAAGAACTAACTTCCGGACAAGAGTGGTGGGTGTCGCAGCTGTTTGACGATCTCTACACAACAACTTCCATTGCAAAAGATGTTACTGAAATTAAAGACGTCGATATTGTTTTATTATTTGGGGCAAAAGGCCTGCAAGAAAAAGCGGTTAAAGCCTTAGATCAGTTTGTCGTAAATGGCGGCAGAGTTTTTATGGCCGTTGACCCACGACAAAGCTGGGCCGCTCAGGAAGATAGTCAATTATCTGTTCTGGTAAGTTTACTCAAAGCATGGGGACTCAGCATACCTGAAAATAAATTTGCTGGAGACCTGCAGTACGCCGCTTATGGCAGAACAAGCTCCTTCATGCCGGCGCAAAGATTGTTACCAGTTTTTCAGTGCCAGGGCAAATGTTTAAAAGAGGTTGAATCACCAACCACGGCATCATTTAATCAACTGACTTTTGTTTACCCAGGAGTTATTCAAAATGAGGGGCTATCAAAAGATCTAAAACTACAGCCGTTAGTTCAGACTTCTGCTAAGGGAAATGTGTATGAAGATACTGGTTATGGGCTTCATTCGCCACAAACAGTAATTGAGAGATTTCGTGAAGGTGATAAGCCCGTTATCATCGCTGCTCGTTTAGATGGTAACTTTCCTGCGGCATTTTCAGAGACAAAAGTTCCTGCCGATAGAAAAGCTGGCTCGGTAGTGCTAGTTGCTGACCAAGATTTTCTGAGAAATGAGTTCGCTTTTTCTCGAGAATTTTTGGGTGCTAGACCTGCCAATGATAACGTCGCATTTTTACTAAATAATTTGGATGCTTTAACGGGCTCACAAGATTTAATGGAGATCCGTTCAAGAGGCACCGTGACTCGTCCTTTTACAACCATTCAAAAAATACAGTTGGCCTCTGATCAAGAAACGATTGGCAAAGTATCCAGTATCAATGCTTCTATTGCGCGCTTCCAGTCAGAACTTTCCGGGCTCGCCAGTAAAGCGAATGAAAATAACTTAGGGGTTATACAGTCCGAAGGATTGCGCAAACAAAAAGAACTTCAGCAAGAAATTGCACGTATGAAACGTGAGTTGCGTGAAGTAAAACGCGCTGGACGTGAGAGAGTAGAGCAAATTGGTAGTGCTCTATACTTTTTTAATGTCGCTGCGGTTCCTATTTTTCTGGTGATCATTTACTTTGTTATACAGAACAAACATAAAAAATTAATTAAACAAGAAGGAGGAAAAGGTTATGAAAATTATGACCATGCCAAGACAGCGTGATCACATTTTACCCGCATTAGCACTGGTAGTGTTTCTTCTTGGTGGTATTTTATTTAAATATGATCAAAGACTGCCTGAGACAGTGTGGGAAGGTCGTGATTTGATTGCTGGCCTTGAACCAAAAGAGCTAACCAAAATTATATTTAAAACTAAGGAAAAAACATTTTCCATTTCAAAACAAGGAGATGGTTTTGTTGTCGATTCACAAAACTCTGCACCTGCAGATATGCAGAAGATAAACGAAGTTATTTTACGTTTAGGTGGAGCACAAATTACAGGCGTTGAAGGCAGTAAGGCGGATTGGGATAAAATGAATGTTTCTGATTCTCAATATGAGCTACAGGTTGAACTTTTCACAAGAGGTGATTCTCCTAAGTGGAAAGTCTACCTTGGAAAAGTTATTAATGGTAAATCGGGTCGAGCGGCTCGATTGAATGAGCAAAATGAAGTTTTTGCGACTAAAGATTTTCTTTATATTCCGACCAATGATACTGAGTATATCTCAAAAATAGCCTTTGACCTTAGTAAGGTAAAAATTAAGTCAGTTGAATTATCTAACAAAGTGGCGAAGGTCGATGAAAAGAAATTTGTAAAAGATGATTTGATATCAGTTTTATCGCCTCTAAAGGTCCTTAATCATTTTAAAACCGGTGCACTTCCACCAGAATTTGTGAATTTAAAATGGGAATGGACGGCACAGCTAATGAGTGAGAGTGGAGTTTTATATAATGTAAGTTGGGCCAAAGTTGGTGAGAGATGGCTGGCCAAGGCCCAAGCGAATATGAACCAGACCATCACGGAACTCGGCCCGATTGTGGATATAAGTGTGTTAACCCAAAAAGCTGATGTCGATCGATTCAACCAATCAAAAATGGGTTGGGTATGGGAGCTTGATAGTGAAAGTGTTAATAAACTTAAAAATGTTTTAATGTTAAATACAAAATAATAATTTAACTGAAGTACGACCTGAGCTATACTGCATGCATGAAACGTCGTCATTTTTTAGGTTTTTTATTTATTATACCTTTCAGCGCTTGGGCAAAGAATATCTTTAGTCATCTTTTTGGATCGAAGGAAGCAGTTATGATAAAGCAGTCAGCTCCGATTGATTTTCACTGGCCAACGCAAGAGCCATTTTTATTTTGCGCTCACCACTACGACCACTATCCTGCTGGTAATCAAAACTTAGGTCTTGACCCTGTTCACTTTGCTGGTCGACAAATGGGTGCTGATTTTCAAGTTAAAGATGGCTTCCGCCTTTATCACGGAGCTGAGGTTCCTGGTTTTCCGGTCCATCCTCATCGAGGATTTGAAACAATTACCATTGTGAGGAAAGGTTATGCTGATCATGCAGATTCGCTGGGAGCCGCTGGTCGTTACGGCGAAGGCGATGTGCAATGGATGACGGCCGGAGCTGGAGTTCAGCACTCAGAAATGTTTCCACTGCTGAATAAAGATAAAGAAAATACACTTGAACTTTTTCAAATTTGGCTCAACCTTCCTAAGAAAAATAAAATGGTATCACCAGACTTTAAAATGTTATGGGCCAATACCATTCCCAAAATCAACAAAGATAAACTTGAAATAAGTATTATCAGTGGAGAGTATGGTGATACTAAATTTTATCAAGCACCAAAGAATAGTTGGGCGGCTGATCCTGAAAACCAGGTCAATTTATTACTAGTTAAGCTTAAGAAAAATGGTGTTTTTGAATATCCTAGTAAATCACAAGTTAACCGTTCACTGTACTTTTTTGAAATGGGACAAGTGGAAGTGAATCAAGAATTGATTTCTCAAAAACGTGCACTTTTTGTTGAACCTGACATTAAATTAAAAATAAAGGCACTGGCCGATTGTGAATTTCTCCTGATGGAAGGTAAACCTATCGGAGAGCCGGTGGTGCAGCAAGGCCCGTTTGTGATGAATACTCGTCAAGAAATTATCCAAACTATTCGTGATTATCAACAGACCCAGTTTGGTGGTTGGAAGTGGCAGCGAAATGATATGGTTCATGGAGATAAGATTGAACGATTTGCGAAATACCCCGATGGACGAATCGAAAGACCAATGACTTGATGAGCTTGTCTAATACCAAAATGTTGAAAATGAATGAGCTCGATACCTTTGTCGAAAATCATTTAAATCTCCAAGTAAAGATTTCTTATCGTGAACATCATGATTTCCTTCTTCGTCATGGTTTGAATGAGTGTTCGCACGTGCTGGATATTGGTTGCGGTAATGGAACTTTCGTTGCGCGCCTGGCACAAGATTATTCTGAAATTCAATTTGTAGGAATTGATAAACGCAAACAATGTGTGGAGAGTTGTCAGAAGCTTGTTAGTGAAAATTTTCAGGCGCAACAAGTTGATATGTTTTCCCGTGATAGTCAGTTTGATTTTTCACAGTTCGATGGTTTTTTGATGAGATATTTTCTCCTGCATGTGGATAATTCACAGAAAATACTCGAGCACTTGAAAAATAAATTGAAGCGACCCTCACGGTTTTGGATTATTGACTTGGATTGGTCGCAGTTTAAGTGCGAACCTCCACACCCGACTTTTGATTTACTGACCAAGCTCGTGAAAGATTTTTGTTCGAAGATTTCCGTACATTCGATGGGTGGTCAAAATGTGCTGCCGCTGTTGCAGAAACTTGGCTATCAAAATATCGTGGTAGAACATATTCCATTTTCGACTCAAACAATTGCACGCGATGAACTCACGCTTTATCTTAAACAAGAAGTAATCTGTTATTCATACATGAGTGGTAAATCAGAAAATGATTCTGAAACAGCCGAGATAATACGATTCATTGATGAAGATGTACGTTCCGGAAAATTCCAGGTTTCTTATGGCATGGTTTTGCTTTTTGCTGAGCTTTCATAAACGAAATAAACATTAAAAAAATCGATTAAAAGTTGAATGAGAGTCTATTAATAAGGCATAAACTTATAAGTATTGACAAGTACTTCATTTTGAAGTAAAAAGAAGGGAGATGTAAGTGAATGCGAAGGTGAACAAACATGACTATTAAGAAAAAAAATTATTTTGAAGAACTTGAAAAAGAGTATGGCAAACTTTCGTTTGGAGATGTTCTAAAAGCTTTCAGAGCGTCTGAAGAAATTTCACAAACTGATTTCGCTAAAAAATTAGGACTTTCTATTCAAAATGTATGCGACATTGAAAAGGGACGAAGAATTCCGTCACCTTCAAGAACAGCACGGATTGCAAAAAAGTTAGGTTTACCAGAAAAGGCCATGATTGAGTTTTCAATTCGCGATTCACTAAAATCAGAAGGACTTAATTATAACGTTAGGTTGGAGAAATCGATTAATTGATAATTATTTAGGTTGTTGCTTCTTTAGTGAGACATATTTTTTTGCATCACCTTCCAAAAATTTATTTAATTGCGTTAGTGTCTTTTTCGGAATGAGATCCCAAAGTGGTTGAGAGACTGCGCGAGAACTTTGAAGAGCTTCTTTGATCTTCACATCCCAAGTATCAACTAATTTATCAAAGTTATCGCCGCTAATACTTTTTCGACAATTAGCTTTATCACAACTAAAAACCATGTAGTGACCAGTCGAAATCCCACCGTAGTCAGTGGTGATTTCCTCTCCTGGATGGATATCAGTCACTGCCACATCAAACTCGTAGCCAGTCGAAAGTGTATTGGAGTAGCAGCAATGATTCATGTATTTTCCAAAATCCCAACATAAGATCAATTTGGAATCAGAAGAGTTATAGGCATATTTTTCTAAAATGGTTTTATAAGGTTCTTTATGAAAGCGCTTATCTTTTGGGTCTATAACGAGATCGAGATTATCGTTAACGAACGTGATCGTACCTTTGGGAATAAATTCCTTGGCAAAAAGTCCGTAACCTTTTTCATCTGAAATCCATCGAATGATGGCCGACTTGATAAGCATATAACCTCTTACCTCAATAAGGTTAGATTAAACGCAGGAGGTAAGGCAAGAGGGTTTTATAACAATAAACAGAAAGAAACGGCCACGGCACCCAAGACGACAATCCAAGAAGGTGCTTTCCAGCGCTCGAGTAGTAGAAAACCAATCAAGGCGAGTGCGAAATCCTTCCAAGAAAAAATGGCACTGATCCAAACGGGATTGTAAAGAGCGGCCAGTAGAATACCCACAACCGCGGCATTGAGTCCTAACATGGCTTGGCGAATTTTTGGAATACTTCTTAACTTTTCCCAGAAAGGCAAAGCCCCGACAATCAAAAGAAAGGAAGGCAAAAAAGCAGCGATTAAACAAATAAAAGCTCCCGTCCAACCATTCGGGGTTTGGGTAGAGATGGCGCCGAGATAGGCGCTAAAGGCAAAAAGAGGGCCTGGAATCGCGTTGGCCACGCCATATCCGGCCATGAATAAATCTTTTGAGACCCAACCATTCGGCACAACTTCTGCTTGGAGTAAAGGTAGGACAACGTGACCACCGCCGAACACGAGTGAACCAGCCCGATAAAAACTATCAAAGAATTTAATGCTTGGTATTTGTGTGATTGATGCTAAAAAAGGCAAAAGAAATAATAAAGTAAAAAACAAAAATAAAAAGATAAGACCTGTACGGTGAGAGTTTCTGTGTATGGGTTCATGGGGAAGCGAATCTGGTGCTTTTAAAAAAAAGGCACCAAAAATTCCAGCGAAGATAAGAACTAAAATTTGAGCGAACGCTGAGTTTGTAAAAAGAATGATAAGACATGCGATGATGGCAATTATCGCTTGTACTTTGCCTTTGCAAAGTTTTTTCCACATGCCAAATACAGCTTGTGCCACGACCGAGACCGCAATAACTTTAAGCGCGTGCAGCCAATGCTGATGTTCTGAAATATTAAGTTGAGTCACACCTAATGCGAAGAGAATAAGAATAATCGCTGATGGAAGCGTAAAACCTAGCCATGCTATTAATGCACCAAGAATCCCACCTCGGGATAGACCAACGGCCATTCCCACCTGGCTACTGGCAGGACCTGGAAGAAATTGGCATAACGCTACGAGATCAGCATACGCACTTTCACTAAGCCATTTTTTTCTTTGGACATATTCAACATGAAAATAACTTAAATGTGCAATAGGCCCACCGAAAGAAGTGAGTCCTAATCGTAATGAAGTAAGAAATAACTCAAGATATTTCATCAAATAGTCCATTTAAAATTTGAGATATATTTCAGTCTTTTTAAACAATATCATTCCCACAATCATCGAACCAACAAAAATGATTGTACGTAAATCACCTGTTGCGAGTGTCGTTAATCCTGGACCAGGACAGAAGCCACCGAGTCCCCAGCCGAGTCCAAAAAGTGCAGAACCAAGAATTAAACGTGATGTGATATCTTTGCGATCGGGTACATGCCATTGCACATCAAATAAAGGAGATGAACGTTTGCGCACAAGTGGGTAGGCCACCATGTGGACACAAATGGCACCAACCATGACAAACAAGAGTGATGGATCCCAATCACTGAAATTTAAAAAGCCGATAACCTTTTGTGGCTGAGTCATACCAGAGATCGCGAGGCCAATTGCAAAAATAAATCCTGCAAAAAATGAAACACTATTTATTTTTATTATTTTTGAATTCATGAGAGCACCTGCACGATGAGAAAGCCAAAAAACATGAAAGTTAATGTTGCAATGATTGAACGAACCGAAAGACGACTGATTCCACAGACACCATGTCCGCTCGTACATCCACTACCCATAACCGTACCGTATCCGACCAATAGACCTGCGATTGCGATTTGAGTCAGATTTCGGTCTGATAAATTTACTAGCAAGTCTGGAAAAATGAGTTGAATGAAAACACCACCACAGATCAAGCCTGCGAGAAATATCCATCGCCATAATCCTTCTTGAGTTGGTTTCGCGAGCGATGCGGCCACAATTCCACTAATACCTGTGACTCGTCCGTTGAAGAATAACATCATGGTAACCGCCACACCGATCATGGCGCCACCAATTAAGGGAGATAAGTACTGTTCAAGATTCATTTTATTCCTTTTGAGGTAGTGAAAAACGCTGGCTTAATTCTTGTAAATTTAGTTCTTGTAAAAGTTTGTTGACACGTTCGATAGTGCGTTTTCTCGGGCCCTCGATATGTGTCGCGATGATAAGTTCATTTTTCATGGAATGTTCAAAGCCGACCAATTCAGTAATTGTCACTTGATAACCATGGGCCTCAAGTCGAAGACCGCGTAATACATTCGTGATATGACTTCCAAATTCGCGCGTATGAATCGGATGTCGCCAAATTTCAGTCATTGGATTGGCCAATTGTTTTGATTTATTTTGACGTAAAACTTGTGCCACCTCGGCTTGGCAACAAGGAACTAAAACGATGTGTTTCGCTTGTTTTTTTAAGGCAAAATCAATCGCATCGTCAGTCGCCGTATCGCAAGCATGTAAAGCTGTCACCATATCTATTTTTTCAGGTAAAAGTTGAGAGTGAATGGAATCGGATACAGATAAAGAATGAAAAGACATTTTTGGAAAATTTAATTTTTGTTGTAGTTCAATGGATTTTTTGACTAATTCTTGCCGTGTTTCGATGCCATAAATATGACCTCTTTCACCAAGTGTTTTAAAAAATAAATCATAAATAATAAAACCCAAATAAGATTTTCCTGCACCATGGTCAATAACAGTTAATTCAGCATCTGATTTAGCCAAGTCTTTAAGTAATGGCTCAATGAAATTATAAAGATGATAAACTTGTTTTAGTTTACGACGACTATCCTGATTAATCTTTCCATCTCGCGTGAGGATATGCAGCTCTTTCAGCAGCTCAATTGATTGGCCATCACGCATTTCTTCTAATGGTTTTTTCATAATTTAGGAATGACCATCGGATTTGGTCTATTGAAATAATAATCACAGCTAAGACTTCGACTAAACTTGAGTCGACTTACTGGCAGAATATTTAGTTTCGTCGCGATTTTATTCATAAGACTTTTTTGTTCGAAGATGTGTTCGAAAACAAAACCCATATGAAATTCAAAATCTGAAAGTTTTAATTTCTCTTTTGATGCCTTGAGAATGTCGTAAGCATTAAGACCCACGACTTCATACTTTTTCGTCATCGCAATACTTTCGGCTTTATTTTCCCAAAACATATCTCCCACATCATGTCTGAGTGTGAACATATCTGTCAGATAGTCTTTAAGTGGAACAACGGTAGGCTCTTTTTTGTAGCTATAGTCATAGACCATGCCGTTATGAACAACAAATGCGTGGTAGTGCCATCCACCCGAGCCATTAGTTATATAAGTCGGATCGAGAGGGGAAGGGACTGAGCCACCCCAACGATTTTGATAATATTTAACCAGTCCAAAATAATCAAAACCTTTATTGGTTATTTGCCAAAGCTGAGTGTTTGAAAGGTCGATTTTGCTTTCATCTAGCCATTTAATGAATAATTGAGAATTATTGCCACAATATGAAGATTGAATATCTGGGTTTTCCCAGTTTTTTTTGAAAATTTCAAACTCGCGTTCTTGAGCAAAAAGAGTACTAAAACTAACAAAAAATAAAATGAGTAATTTCATAATCTAGCAATAGCTAGATTCGCTACATCTTGTCAAACACTAAGGCTAGTTTGCTAAGGCCTAAAGGCATAAAAAATTCTTCATTTGTTATTCCTATTTTAATCAATTAAAATAAGTCCTATCTATAATTTATAGCTTAGGTCTCAGGGGGGAGAAAATGAAAAAAAATGTTCATCCAATTGAAAGAGTTGTAAGAGTGGTTTTCGGATTAGGTCTTATTTCAATGGCCTTCATTGGTCCAGAAAATAAGTGGTTTTTGGTGGGAATTGTACCTGTGCTGACTGGCGCTCTTGGTTGGTGCCCTCCGTACCAACTGCTTGGTATTTCAACTTGTAAGTTAGACAAAAAAGTTTAATCGGCCAGCATAAGGCATGACAATTTTAACAAGTCTCAAAATTTTTTTTCGAGAAATTAAAACGGTTATTTCAACTCCGACCTTTATTATCCTTACGATTCTAGGTAATGCACTGATTGGTACCGTGGGCTTCATTTTTTTTTGGCTCGAGCAGGGAATTAACCCGAATCTTCATAGTTTAATCGATGCAATATGGTGGGCATTTGCTACGGCAACGACCACCGGTTATGGTGATATCGTCCCAATTTCCACCGCGGGCAAGATCGTTGGTATTTTTCTTATGTTGGTCGGTACAGCGCTTTTTGCGATGTTTACGGGACTATTCGCTGAAGCCATTCTCACTAATGAGCACCTTGGTCAAAACAAAAAAGATTGAACAAGATGCTAAGCAAGTGCTGTTTTTGAATCAGATTTTTTGCTAAATTGTTTTATTTTAAGTTTGTGGTAATCGATAAATGAAACAAATGTCATGAGCATCGAAATGACCATGACAATTAAAAAACATTTAAATCCGATGATTGGGAAAATAATCGCACAAGCAGTAGCTCCCAATGAAAAGAATGCAAAAGTTAATATGCGCGTAATATTCACAATTCGTTCTTCACTGAAGCGATTGCCTGGTCTTTCAGGCTTAAATGTTCGGATTAAGTGCAGTCCGATATCAGTAGATAATCCGGTTAAGTGAGTGACTCTAATTTTCCCGTAGGTCGACCATGTTACGAGAGAGTTTTTAAGTCCACAAATAAAGCACATCAAGCCAATAATACCGAACTCGATGATATTATAGTTTTCATCTGCATCAAATCGACTCCCGCTATCAACTAAGCCGCTTTCTCCGATCAAGATAAGTAACCCGATCAAGATTGTGATTAAAGCTTGAACCATGTGATATTGTGGCGTTTCACCTTCGGGTAACTTTTTATCAAGCATGTAAGAAGTTATGACTCCACCACCAATAAAAGCAATCGGGATGATGAGAAGCTCTAGACCAAAAAAATATTTTTCGTGGCCTAAAGCAATTCCAACTTGGGTTCCAAAGCCAGTAACATGTGAAACAAATTTACCTGTCGCCAAAAAACCCGCAGAATTTATAAACCCTGCCTTGAAGGCCGAAGTTAACCATAACCAGTTGTTCTGCGGTGAAAAGATCTCTTTTGTGTTTGTAATATGAATCACATGTACCTCGCTTAATTAATTTTATAAGAATTGAACTTTTCCGTTGGCAATATCGTAAACGCCACCAACGATATTGATCTTTTTACTATGTACCAGGTCAGCCAAGATATGCGAGCTACTGATCAGATCTTGGATTCCTTTTTTTACATTGTCGACAGTTACCTGTTGTACCAAGTCGTTTGGTGTTACATGTTTTAACATTTTCACATCAGGTATGGCGCGTTGTATTTTTTTTGTGACAAAGTGTAAGTGACCTAGATCGACATTATCAATCGCTCCCTTAACCGCTCCACAAGAAGTGTGACCTAAAACCACAACCGTTTTTGCACCAACCACTTTACATCCAAATTCAGTACTACCAATAATTTCTTCATTAATAATATTCCCTGCAATACGTATGCTAAAAATATCTCCTAAACCTTGGTCAAAGATGAGTTCCGGCGTGGTACGCGAATCCATACAGCTAATGACAACGGCGAAAGGATGTTGGCCATCAGATGTTTCGTTAACTTGCTGAAGCAGATTACGGTTAATTTTAAGATTATTAACGAATCTTTCATTTCCCTTTTTTAAGAGTTCAATAGCACTGTCTGGTGTAATTTGCTCTTGAAGTTCCTTTGTGAGTGTTCTCATTTTTGCCTCATTTTTATATCAGCATTATTGCCAATGCTGAATTTTCGTTCATTTTCTTATTTCACGCAAATGCATAATAATTAGCATATCTATCACTTTTTATGATATATAACTTTTGGAAGGATATTTATGAAGTGGCTCAATTTACATCATCTCAAATACTTCTTTGTCATTGTAGAAGAAGGGACCCTTACAAAGGCAGCTCGAAGGCTTCTGGTGGGGCAGCCGGCATTGAGTGCTCAGCTTAAACTTTTTCAACAAGCTCTTGGTGCCTCACTCTTTATCCGACAAGGCAAAAAGTTGGTCCTGACTCCTGTCGGAGAGTATGTTTATAAATATGCTAAAGCGATTAAAGGTTTAGAAGATGAACTCTTATCTAACTTAGACCATGTCACGAACTATGAAGAAAGAGAGTTAGTTCTCGGAGCACAGGAAAGTGTTCCTAAGTCGGTACTGGCGAGGGCGATTATGACGATCCAGAAAACACGACCAGTTTTTATCAGAGTTATTGAAGGTACCGGAGATGAACTTTTTAATTTATTAACGGTCGGAAAGATTGATATTTTTATTGGAAATTTTAGACCACTTAGTACGACCAAAGAAGTTCTTTATAAAAGTCTAAGTAAGGAAGAGGTTTATGTTTGGGGGTCCAAGAGTAAGTCGAATTTTCAGAAAAATTTTCCGCGCTCACTGAATGGAGGCGATTTTATTCTTTCGGGTCTTCAAAACCAATTAAGACATGATTTTGAGAAGTACATGCTCGAATCTGGCATGAAATTTCACGTGAGTGTCGAGGCACAAGATACAGCACTTCAAAAAGAGCTTGCGATGGGCGGTCTTGGTTTGCTTCTTTTAGGTCAAGATAGTGCTAAGGCCTGGGTAAAGTCAGGTCGTCTTGTTAAGATTGGTAAACTTCCGGGGATAGTGGAAGAGTATTGGCTAGGTATTGTAAAAAAAGATTTAGACAATCAATTTATTACCGAGCTCATGGCCGCTTTCTAGATAAAATATGTTATCGTTAAGCATGAGTGACGCAGTTATTATTCTAGGTGATCAATTATTTCCGCATACCTTTTATACTCAATATAAGAAACTTCCGGTTTTTATGGCGGAAGATTTCGAGCTTGCTACACATTTTAAATATCACAAGCATAAAATTGCCTTTTTTTTCATCTCGATGCGAACCTATTCTGAAGAACTGACTCGACATGGTTTTCAGGTTCATTATGAAAAATTGTCATCAGTGAACTTTATGGAAAACCTTGCAAACTTTGTAAAAAAAAATCAAATCAAAAAACTGATAGTGCCTGAAGTGCAAGATAAGTTTTTTGAAAAAAGCCTGCTCGATTTTTCAAAAGAACAAAGTGTCACTATCGATTTTATCACTTCGCCCATGTTTCTTTGTTCACGCCAAGAGTTTAAAAATTATCTCGCAAAATATTCGAAACCATTCATGAAAACTTTCTATGAAGGTGAGCGTAAACGTTTGAACGTTTTGATGGCAAAAAATCAAAAGCCTGAAGGAGAGCAGTGGAGTTTTGATGTTGAGAATCGCAAAAAAGCCCCCAAGGAACTTACCAATAAAAAACTCCTAAAACCTACACCGAACATACATTTTGATGATGTAAAAGAACTAGTTAATAAAAATTTTTCATCTCATCCAGGAAATATGGATGATTTCTGGTTACCAACAAGTCGGGAAGAGAGTTTAAAATTTCTAGAACATTTTATTAATCATCATTTAGATAATTTTGGTGATTATCAGGATGCTATTACTTCACGTGATCCTTTTTTATATCACTCGGTCATTTCACCGATGATGAATAATGGATTCATTACACCAGATGAAATTATTCAGAGGGTGATCAAAGCTTATCGTACCAAAAAAGATATACCGCTTGCTTCGGTAGAAGGGTTTATACGACAAATTATGGGTTGGAGAGAGTTTGTTAGAGGTATCTATCAAAATTATTCAGAGAAGGAAGAGAGCTCGAATTTTTTTAATCACCAAAACAAGCTCGGACCTGCTTGGTATGAAGGGACGACCGGTATTCTCCCCGTGGACGATGCGATAAAAAAGGCCATACGCTATGGTTATTGCCACCATATTGAGCGGCTCATGATTTTATCAAATATTATGTTATTAACTGAGATCCATCCTCAGGAGGTTCACAAGTGGTTTATGGAAATGTTTGTCGACAGTGCAGACTGGGTCATGGGGCCTAATGTTTACGGGATGGGACAATTTGCTGACGGAGGCTTATTTGCAACTAAGCCTTACATTTCGGGTAGTAACTATATTTTAAAAATGTCAGATTATAAAAAGGGTGATTGGTGCGAAATTTGGGATGGGTTGTTTTGGCGTTTTATTGATAAAAACTCTAAGTTTTTTTTACGAAACCCACGCATGAGTATGATGGTTAAAACTTTTGAAAAAATGGATAATAAGAAAAAGCTGCGCATGTCCGAAGTGGCTGAAAAATTTATTCAGCAAATGTGCTAGGTATAACTAACTGATCGTTATAACGGGTATAATTTCTGTCTTCACTGATTGTAGGATAAATCCGTTGTCGAGAGCTTTCTTTAATATAATCTGTGCTTTTTTTGAATCAGAAGCTTCTAGAATATCGATATGAAAAAATATTTTTTTCATACATGGTTTTTTGTTTTCATCTAAATCGACAATAAGTTCAGATTTCACTTCTATCTTGCTGAAATTTAATTTCGAATAATGCGCATAAACTTTAAAGGTTCCAATCAGACAATTTTGGAGTGCTAGCAAGTAAATATCTTCAGGACTAAGTCCGTCACCACTTCCATCAAACTCCTTTGGTACAGCACAGTTAATTTGATGTTCTGAAGCTGAACATGACCAACTTGTTTTAATTCCTTCTAGCGATGTGGCGTTTCCAGAAAAAGAGAGTGGATAACTTATCATAAAGAATGACTCCTCATTTATTGAGAGCAAGTTTTAGTTTGTTCACAAGATATGAAACAAGCGCACATGAAACTATACCCCAGCCAACATCAATTATTATAATGGTTGAAGGCCAATGTGTGAGAATAGCTGCATTCGTAAAATCATAAATTCCATAAGTCACCAAACCAAAAGTGGCCCCATAAAAAACAACTTTTTTAGAACTTAAGACAAAAATGTTAATGCCTAAAGCGAGGAGCAAGTAAACGAGCAACGCTGGAAGATAAGCGACATCAATACTGTTGTTCTGAATGCGCGCTATCGAGTTGAGATGTTGGTAAAAAGTATCACCTGTCACTAAATTAAACCAAGCGATATCTAAAATAATAAATAATATAACACTAAGAAAATAAATTAATAATTTAACCTTCATTTATTTGCTCGTGAAAATTTTCGCGATAACTCTTCTGCGATATGAAAAAATTTTATTTACGTCAGATTTTACTAACGGCCCTGTGATGGCTTCTCCTAAAAGTCCGAATGGCATTTTATAGTGCACTCGATCACGCATGAGTGTTCCACCTGCAAATTCGATAAACTCATGAGTATGGTGCCATTTTTTATAAGGACCCTTAAGTTGCTCATCGGTAAATTGTTTGTTGACTTGCCAGCTTTCAATAAGTGTACGCCACTTAAGAGGGATACCATATAAGTTTAAGCGGTAATCAATCAGCGTGCCTTTCTGCATGTCAGGAGTTGATTTTTTTAGAACCTGAAATTTTAAATGTTTCGGCGTTAATACCTCTAAATTTTTTTCATCACTAAAAAAAGGGAAAATTTCTGAAACTTTATTTGGCAACCAGATCTCATACAAGGCTTCTTTTTGTCCCTTCGTAAGAGGCGAGCATATCTCATTGAGTGCACTGACTAAGGATGCAAATTTGAATTGAAAATTTGTTCCTTGGATTTTTTTTGAGGAAACTTTTTGCCCACCAGTTACTAATTTTGACATTTCACCTAAGCCAATTTTTAATGCAATTGATGGAACTGGGATAAATAAATTTTTTCCTAATGCTTTGGCGAGAGTTTTAGAGAAAACTTTATTCGTTGCCGGTTCTGGAGCAACAGCATTGTATGCTCCCTCAAGATTTGGGTTATTTACAAAATGAACGAACATTTGTGCTAAATCTTCAATGTGAATCCAACTCATCCATTGCTTTCCACTACCAATCACACCGCCGATACCTAGGCTAAAAAGCGGTAACATTTTTTCCATCGCACCACCGTGGCGAGAGAGAACAATTCCGATACGTGGGTTAATAACTTTGACAGATTTTTGTTTTAGTTTTTTTGCTTCATCTTCCCAAGCTACGCAGACTTTAGCTAGAAAGTCGTTGGCTTGTGATGAGTTCTCATCGACTTCATTTTGAGTGTCTCCATAAATTCCGATGGCCGATGCACTTATGAATTGTTTTACACGTCCAGAGCTTGCCATAATAGCATTGACTAGATTTCTTGTTCCAAGTTGTCGTGATTCTAGAATTTCTTTTTTACGTTTATTGCTCCAGCGTCCGGAAGCGATAGATTCCCCAGCTAAGTGAATCACAGAATCAATCTCGTTAAAAACTTCAGGAGAGAGTGGGTTATTATAATGTTTCCATTCCACAAGCCTTGCTGGAAAGGGTAGTGAGCTTTGCGCTTCATTCGTATTGCGAGTTAAAACCGTTAATTCATGTCCTTGAGATACAAGTAATTTACCGATTTCTTTACCGATAAGACCAGTCGCGCCCGTCATAAGTATGTTCATAAGAAATCCTTTGAAAAGAGTTGAAATATATCTTTAATTATTGCACAATATTTGAATAGTATCAATGGTGTTCATATGTTGTTCAAAGCCTATTCAAAAAAGAGCTAAGTTATGAAAAACGTGAATATGAAGGCGCTTGTAAAGCTAGTAGGTATTAATCCCAATACTTTAAGAGGTTGGGAGAGGCGTTATCAAGCAGTTACGCCACAAAGAGGTGATGATGGTCGGCGGAGTTATTCAGCCGATGATGTTGAGCGTGTACGTTATTTATGGGAATTGGTACAGCGTGGACATAATATTGGAAATATCTGCAAACTATCCACTCATGTCCTAAAGAAAATGCTTGGCGAAAGTGAGGCCATGTTAAGCCTAGCGAAGGCGGATACATCTGCTGTCGATAGACTCGAAGCTGTTATTAAAGCACTCGAAAAGTTCGATCTCGAACTACTCAATCAGCATTTACAAAAAGCCAGATTTCAAATGGGATTATTGGACTTAATAAACCAATTCATTTATCCCCTTATGAAACAGGTGGGAAGTCTTGTCGGTCAAAGTCGTTTAAGCATCTCTCAGGAGCACTTACTTTCTGCGCTTTTGCGTGATTATCTTGGTGCAATTCATCTTTCGCTTTCACCTTATGAGCTTTCGAATCGAGAAACTTCAAAGAAAATCTTAATGAGCACGAGGGAGGGTGATATCCATGAATTTGGAATATTAATCTCAGCAATATTATGCAATTATCATCGCTATCGTAACTATTACCTTGGTCCTAATTTACCAGTCAATGAACTGCTGGAAGCTGCCAATCGCTATCGACCTGATATGATATTGTTGGGCTTGATGAAACTCCCTAAGAAGCTAGAAGTCGTTACGAGTAAAGATTATTTGGCGTATCTCGATCAGAAACTTCCAAAATCCACAAGTCTTATTCTCGGTGGAAATGATATAGAGTCAGTGTTTGAAATGAAATTTAGAAGAAGTGTATTCTTTATGCATAGTCTAGTCGAATTAGATAATATTTTGACAAGAGGCCTTTAAGTCTATTCAGATCTTGGCTATTAGAGTCTGCTGGAGTACTTAATACTAAATTCATTAATATTGGGGTTGTGATGAAGTGTCTTTTGGTATTTTTAATGTTTTTTTTGGTTGGTTGTGGTGTTGAGAAGACTCCTGAGTTGATGGAAGAGACTAATGAAAATATGAAAGCATCAAATGCGTTATTGAACGAGTTTGATGATAAAGTTGGGCAATTCCTAGAGTCTTGTTACATTTATCTTTTTAAACATGACATTATTTCCCCGTATGACACTCAAAAAAAGAATACGATATATTTGACTCAAAAAGTTTTCGACGAAAAGATTATGCAGGAACGCGAATGGGTTATGGAAGTCCCTGTAAAAGAATTAGAAATCCATTATTTAAAAGACGATCAAGCGTACTACGTCATACCTTCACAGTATCGTAAGTTAATACCGCAAAGTTCAGTTAAAAAAATAGCAAAGGAAGATTCTCTGTGTTTTTCAGTCGAAGAAATGATCGATACAAAGATTGAATCTACCAAAGAATCTGTTGTCGATTATATCGAAGATAACGACGATATATTTCTTCAAAAAATTGCGGATATCCTAAGCGAAATTGAAGAAAGAAAAATTGATTGTAAAAAATATGAATTAGAGCGAGCGAAGCAAGCTTATCTTGATTCTCAAATAAAATGGTATCATTTCAAAAAGAAAAAAGAATTTAAGCTTCGTCAGAAATTTGCAGAGCTTGAAAAAAGCTTGGCACCGCACCCATGTCAACAAAGTCAAACATTTGAAGCTTTAAGTGATGAAAAGATTGCTGAATTAGAAAATAAGCATGATCAAGATTGGTCAACTTTTAAGACTTCCTGGGAAGCATATTATCAAGCATGGCAAGTTGATAAACGACTGGTTTTCAACCTTGAAGTCCGTGAGCAAATCAAAGTTCCAGCATTTACGAACACACGAGTTAAGGCCCTTTATCAATTAAGAAAAGAAGAATTTGCTAATAAATTTAAACTACTTGATTTGGCAGAAGCCTTTCTCCCTGTCGAAAATCCTGTAAAGCTTAAAAAGTTTTTAACTAATAATGAAAAAGGTATGCGCATCGATCCTGCGGTAAGCGTAGATTATTCTGAAGTTGAATTAGCAAGGATTGAATTATTAGGCACAATTTTTAAACGTTATTATTATTCAGGTAATACAAAAGCTGAAAAAGAGTTAATTCGTTATTTTATCGTTGATTCTGTTTTCTTATTATTTGAGCAACAACTTGAAGTTGAGCAGATTTCACAGAGTCGTTTAAAGTAATCTTTTAAAAATTAATTCTAAGTTTAATGCATCTTCAGTTTCGAATACCACATCATTAAAAGTTGGTGGTCCAAAGGTAATTTTGGGATTTTTTGAGAAACCAAAAGCTTCATTTGGTATGCCTAAAAAATTTTCATCTAACTTTTGATTGTCATTTTCATCATGAAAAAATGCAATCGCATATCGACCCGGTGGAACTTCTAAATCGGTACAAGGTTCATCTGGATGATAAACAAAGCTTTGGATGCGATATGGGGTTTTATCTTCTTTTAAGAATGTCTCAGGAGAATTATGGATAGCAATTTGAATGATGGCATTTTGCTCTTTAAGATTTTTAAAGCATAGTTTAAGCGTCTGAGTGTTGGCTTGTGCTAGAGAAAAGATTAACCAGGTGAGAATCATATATTGCTCGTTTTTTCCCTAAAAAGTGCAGGGTATTTTTTATCTTCTGTCCTACAAATTTTATCCCAGAATGTAAAATAAAGACCATAATTTGTTTTAAAGCTCAGGTGGTGCAGTCCATGGTGAGTTGCGCCAATTAACCATTTGCCATCAACAGGGCGATAAACTTCGATATTGAGATGATTAATAAAGCTACTAATAGTCATTAAGATAAGTTGAATAATAATAACGAACGGATGAAGTGGAATGAAAATGATAATGGGAAAAAAAATAGCAATTTGAAGTAACGCTTCAAAGGGATGAAATGAAAAAGCCGTCCAAACAGAATTTGTAATTGAATCATGATGAACTTTATGGATCCAGCGATAAATCCGTGGCAGATGCATAAAACGGTGAAGCCAATAGTAATAGGTCTCATGAACTAACATTGCTAAGGCCAGACTGATTGGCATATACCAAAGGGGATAATCGTTCACATCTATGTAAACTTTTGTCCATCCGTTCTGCCAACAAAGAAAGAGTAAGGGCGTGAAAAAAGCAAATATTAAACTGGTAAGAGCTGAAAAAAAGATTTCTCGCTTTTTTTGTTCAAGCTGACGTGGAGTTTTAGAAACTGTTTTTTGAATAGCAAATGGCTTAAACCATTTTTCAAAAACAAATTCTATTGTATACGCCATAAAAAGATAGCGAAGAAAAATACCTAAAAATAAAAATGTGATAGTCGCAATTTCGTATTTTATATTAAGTCCTGGTTAACAATGGCAAAAGATAATCGACTGAGGATAAGCTGCCCGGTATGCCAGTTTTTTCAAAATAATCGCCGGCAAAATAAATATTTTGATTAGCATATATTATTTGCGAAGATGATGGAATCGTTTTTGTTACTTCAGAATAGCGCCATTTATGAGCATGGCAATCAAGGACATTACCATCTACCATATCCTTGAAATAGAGTTTAATCTCGTCTTTATCACGATTAATAAAATCACCCATAAATTCATTTTTTAAATGATAAAAAAGTAGTTCTTCACTTCCGTGTATTTTTCTTTGCTTTAGCGATAAGAATTTATCCAGTTTGGTTGCATCGTAAGGTGTTTTGACCAATACCATAAACTGAATTTCAGGCTTGTATTCTGCATCATTTAAAAAGTCCGCATTTAGACCAGATTGCTTGAGAAGGATTTGGGTTTGTGGTGCGGGCGTGGTTAAAATAATATTTTGAGCTACGAGAGAATTATTTTTAGTGTCAAAAATTTCAAAATGACTATTTTCCTTTCTCCAGAACTTCACTTCCCAGTTAGTTCGGATGTTAGTCTTAGTGGCTATTTCTTTAATCCATGAATGAGGGTCTGAAATGATAGTTCTAAGCTTGGGGTGAAAAAAGCTATCAGTGCCGTGATTTATTGATATATCTGTTAATCTGCGAGCAGCAAGACGGCCCCCGATACCGCGGGATTTTTCCAATATCACATGATCTGATAGTTCATTGGCCAGTGAAACACCAGTGATACCAGCTCCGATAATGCAAAATTTTTTCATGACAAGTAATTCCAATACCACATAGGCAGAAGCATCAAAAAGATCCAGAAAAATATTTTCCAAAAGAAAGTATAACTGCGAGAGCTGTTCTTTAGCGAGCTAATTTTTTTGACTTCGATAAAAGGTGAAGGGGTCCGTCGATACCATCCTTCCACAATGACTTCTTCATCCAGATATTGACGGTACTTTAATAAACCGAAGAAAATGTTAAATCCAATCGGTTCGTGATTTAAATAAATAATACCAGTTGAGTCTTGCAACATCATGTCTTCATTAAAAATGATTCCTGCACTGCCGCGACCGATAATTTTTCCCTTAATTTTAACCGCATAAGTTCGCACTGGTGAAACCTTGATTTGCTTTAAAAGCGAAGCAATCTTGTAATGATCAATACTGCCACCAGGATATGTGCACATCGTTCGAATAATTCCACCTACCGCAAAGGCCGGAATAACATGTGTGAAAACTGTTTTTAAATCCGTCCCATAATAAAACAAAGCAGCCGACGCAGTTATAAGCGGTAAAAAATAAATGCCTAAATCCCAAATGAAATCATCCCAATAACTTTCTGGTTTTTTCAAATCGAAATAAATTTCAGGAGTGAGTTGCATTTGCACGGCTTGCGCGGCAATAGCATTTATTCTTTTGGCAATCAGTGGGTGAGTCGAATAGAGTTCATAAAAACTGGCCCATGGACTCCAGAGATCCCAACTCATAATATGTTTAACAGCTTCATCGTAATCATTGTCTTGCACGCGTCTGGCAACCGCTAAACTTTTTGAGGTCTCGATATTCATAATATTAAAAGCTTGCACTGAAAGTGCATGACCTTTCTTATCGCCTTCATTTTTTTCTTTCGAAAAACTTCCCATTAACCCATAGCCAATTTTAATTAGCGCTTTAGCGAGAGCATTAGGTTTTTTTGTGACAGTAATGCTAAATCGGTCAGCGTGAAATTCACGATTTCTCGAAATAAATAAAACCAAAAATTGAGAAATATGATAACAAAAGTATGCAATAATCCCCGCGATGAGCGTGACACTGCCGGCTTTACCATTGTTGTTGGATGACGATCCTTTCTTAACTCGAATTGCATAGCGGTAAAGATGATAAAATAATACCGGCGCCAGCTGCGCGATGGTCATGATGAGAAAATCCCAATTTTTTATATGACCAAATTCATGAGCGACAACAGCCTCAACCTCATCTTTTTCTAAAAGCTCAACCAAACCTTTTGAAAGAACAAGACGTGCACTCCTTGGTCCTTGCCCGTAAGTATAAGCTTGGGGAGTCATATCGTCGATAAGGCCTAGACGTGGCACCGCTATCTTTTGTGCTTTGGTTATTTTCTCGACGGCGAGTCGATATTTTTCTGGTAGTTCATGCAGCTCCAACCAACTTAGACTTCCAATTAATTTTAAGCTCCAATCCATAATCATCGGACCTAAGAAAAACTGAATAAAAACAAAAGCGATAGAAATCGCCATCGCCACTGAGTGGATAAGGATTTCAGACTCAACTAAAAAAACCATCAACGCAAAAAAAGCAGCATACATTCCCGTCAGCACATATAAAGCAGTCGAGCCAAAAGAGGGGACAGAAACTTTAATCGGAATTTTCGGTTTGGCAGGGCCAATTTTTTTAGCTGAGATTTTATCGGATTTTTGTAGGTGCTCGAATTCTCTGTGATCAAAGAAAAGCCCCTGACACGTTTCACATTCTTCCACTTCCAGATTAAATTCAGGTATTCGTCCTTGGCGTAGCTTTTTTTTGCAATGAGGACAGGCATAGTTGGTTGGGCGAATTTCATTAAGACCTTTTTCACGATAAGTATTTAGTGATTTTCTAGATTTAACAAAGAAGCTAAGTTCACCTTGGTCAAACCATACACCACTGCAACTGGAGCAGACATCAATCATCACTCCAGCACGAGAGAGAACTTCATTAAAAGCGGCATCACATTTTGGACATTTAAGCATGAATAATTATCGGGAAGTTGGTTGGGGAATATTACCGAAAAATACTTGAGTTTATTAATTTGGAAGTCATCTAACCGCATCCTTTAAGGAATGCTTGGCGTTCAGCACGAAAGAAAATAAGATAAATAACAATATTAATTAGTCGGAGGAAATGATGGCAAGATACGTTGATGGATTTGTTATTCCAATAAAAAAAACAAACATGAAAGTTTATAAGAAAATGGCGGCGGAAGGAAAGAGACTATGGATGAAGCATGGTGCTCTTGAATATTACGAGTGTTACATGAATGACTTTCTTCCGTATGGTCTCGGTTTTAAAAAAATGTGTAAATTAAAATCAGGTGAGACTGCCATTTTTGCTTTTATTGTTTTTAAATCGAAAGCGCATCGTAACCAAGTTAATAAGAAAGTTCATGCGGGAATGGACATGAGCAAAATGCCAAAAATGCCATTTGACATGAAAAAATTTGCAGTTGCTGGCTGTGAAGTTATTCTGTACGGTTCAAAAAATGCTTGAAGCTGATGGTAAATATTAATTAGTTCGACAATAAATTTGATTTCTTTTTTTGTTCTGCTTCTTCGTTTTCTTTATAATTTCGATAATTCTGTGTATTGCGAGTTCGTTCATAATAACCAACACCAGATTCTCCTCGTTCTGTTGAAGCACGGTTATTTTCATAACCATCCAGCGCTCCCTTAAGAGTATTGCGGGAGCAAGACAGACAAGAAAATAATAAAATCAGAATAATAAATTTCATGCTCAAATCCTTACTTCAGGATATTCTTCCAAATATTCTTCACCTTGGCATCCGTAATAAACAACAACACGTTTGGTAAAATCAACTTCGTATCCAACCACACCGGCGTTCCATGTAGCTGCCAGAAATTCAGGAAAAGTACTTTTGCCCGCTTGATCATTTCGGAGAGCGTGAATAAGAGCTTCACGATCAAAGGGGGCAATATCGCTAGTGCCTGTGATGAGAGGTGTGCCTTGCATGACGACAGGACCAAGTTTGGTGACGTAAACACTTTGGCATGACGGTAGTGACCAAGTATTTTTTGTCACACCAGCTTGGTATAAAGTTTCGGCCAGGTAAGGGAAACCTCCCACCTTAGGTCGAATTTTCATCCCATGAGCGATGGCGGTCATTAAATTATCAATTGCTTTAGTCATAAAAACTCCCTATTCAATCGGCAGAGTATTGAATTTATTAAACTCTGCTAACTTTGACTATAGTTTGCTAGGAAACAGTTGTCATGGAATCTATTTATTGATTGATCCAATTCCAGGGCCATGCTATCAAGCTTTTTATGAGTTTTTTGCGACTTATTCTACTCATCTTATTGGTTAATTCGGCTCAAGCGCAAGATTTCAAATCTTTACAAGAAAAGTTTCAGAAACAAGCTGGTCATCATTTATTTCAACTTGGTTCAGCGTTTGTCATTTTTGATTGTCATACTTATGATGCTAATGGTTCAAAAATGAAACTTGAACAATATATCATTCGATACGAAAGATATTATGGTTTAGTTTTGAGTGAAGACCTTGAATTTTTACCGATGAGTGATTTTATTGGCGTTTATCCTAACGGCGCCTATGCGAATGGTGAAGATAATGAAGGTGTGAAAACTTTTGTGATGGAAGCTTTTTCATTTCGAGCGTGGGATGAAAATCCAAAATATCTTCTAATGCAGTATCAGGAAAGAAATCAGGAACCAAGTTCATATTCAATGTGTTTCCCAGGCATGGCCGTGCCGGAAGCAAGATAGTTTATTTACTCCACAACGATATCAACCTTACGTAATTCGCCATCAACTAGCGCACTCGTTTGGATGATTTTGTTGGTAACACCAATTTCATCCAAATAATTTTTCACGGCAATCGCTCGGCGTTTTGAAAGAAGGGTATTGTAATCATCTGTGCCTGTGCGATCGGCTTGACCACTTAAACGAATCTTTTGTTCTGGAGATAATTTACGGCTCATTTCTTTTAGTTGGTTTTTGTATTCAGAACTTAATTCTGTACTATTGCGAGCAAAATAAACTGAGTGAACCTTTTCTTCTCGAGCTTTAACTTGATACATTTCTGGCATTGGCGTGAGTGCTGTGTTTGGCGCAGAAATTTTAATTCCCACCATCACGCGAAAACGATCATCAGTAAAGTCACGAAGGTTACCACTACCAACCGAAGCATAGAGGCGTGAATTTTTATTAAGTGCATAATGCGTGTTGATTGACGTAAATTTCAAGAAATTATTTTCACCTTTATCCATGGTGTATTCTTGATAATACTCAGGACCAAACGAAAATTTATCACTGATGTAATAGTTTAAAGCCACGCTTGTTACGATACGATTATATTGTTTTAGGTTCTGTGTACGAGCGCTATCTGTATAACGATAACCTGCGTTTCCGGCCATTTCCCACGCTTTGTAATTCTTCTGGGCGATAACTGAGAATTGTCCACCAAGTGAAGAGTCACTCAGTAATAAATCCTTATCGCCGGTTGGTAAAATTAATTGGGGAGAAAGGGCCAAGTTAATTCCCGCGACAGTGTATGGAAGTTGATAAATATAAACAGCATTCGTATCTCCCATCGCCCAATCAGATTCTTTCTGCGTTTGCATATTAACTTTATTGGCCGAAGTCGAAATACCCAAGTAGTGACTGGCACTGAAGAGATATCCCGCACGTAAATCTAAGGTATCAATGCGATTCACGAAATTTGAATTGGTACTATTTTGCAAAAGCGGTGATTGATGTGTGCCTAAACTTGAAGAAAAATAAACTTTAGAATTGGTAAATAATGAACTACGAGGCTTTAGTGTTTCTTGTGTATAAGTAAAGTTGTGCGAATGCGAAGGCGAGAAAGATTGCACGTTGATACTTTGCGCTTGCGCTATTGAAGTAAAAGCTAAAAAAATTAAATATTTCATTATTGTTCCTCGCTTACTTTAATATAAAGAGTTGGCTTCACTACCATCGTGTCATCGGCGATAGTAAAATAAATTGATTCTTGAACTAATAATCCAATAAGGTCTTCGGTAGAAGTGCCTAGGACTTTTGAAAGTTGGATATCGGCATCTAGAATTTTATAAGTTTTTTTATCGTGTTCTTGAGCGTGAGCAAGGAGATTAATAAATTCATAAGTACTCATTTGATCCGTTGGCCCAGTCCAGAAATCGGGATTGCGATTTTTTCTAAAGAGTTGCAATAGCTTAGGATTTTCTTTAATTGCTAAACCAGAACAAAGTCTTAAATCCAGTGAACAAAGAATTTCTGTGCCTTTGTTTTTCTTATGAGTGTAGAGGTCGGTACGAATGACAATATCCAAAACAGTTTCTTTATCAAAATCGATTTCTGGTAAATCAAAGGCAAAAACGGTTTGCACATTTTTTAGCGAATTATTTTCATATGCTGCTGATGGAGCAACCGCTTTGAAATGTTTAGTTGAGTAAGGCAGTACGATTTCATCTTCTTCGTTTATCGTACGTGCATCAATCTTATAAAGCTTGATTGTCGGCTCAGGACTTACGTCATCAATGGGGTCATCTGGTGTTGGTAATTCTGGATCAACGGGTTCATCACCTGGATCAACAGGAGTAATAATGGTTTCCACTTGTTTTTCAATTTGCGGATTATCACCACAGCTTTGAAGAGTGATAAAACTGACGAGAATTAAAAGTATAAGTTTCAATGTGACCACACCGGTTAAAGGTAAAATAAATCGATAATTAAATTCTGCAGCAAAAAAAGATTAAAGGCAATTTACTTATGCCGACAATAGCTCGAAAAAGCGCAAGATTCGGGTCGAAATAGTGAGTCATTAAATTTATAATGGTCCTATGAAAAAGAATAAACTCGACGATTTTACCAAGATTGCGAAAGCTATTGCTTATATAAAGGCTCACTTTAAAGAGCAACCGCAATTAGAAGATATTGCCAAGGTGGTGGCGTTAAGCCCTTATCATTTTCAACGTATGTTTACTGATTGGGCGGGAGTGAGCCCCAAAAAATTTCTTCACTATATCAGTGTGGAATACGCTAAAAATTTATTACGAGAAGATAAACTTCCGTTATTGGATGCTGCTCACGAAACGGGGTTATCTGGCACGAGTCGTTTGCATGATCTCTTCATCAATATCGAAGGTATGACTCCCGGGGAATATAAAAATGGCGGAAGTGGTTTAACCATTAAGTATAGTTATGCACAAACGGTCTTTGGGCAAATGATGTTGGCCTCAACCGACAAGGGTATTTGCTACATGGGATTTGAAAGTTCCAAGCAACCAGGACTTAAAAGATTAAAAGCAGAATTTCCTAAAGCTAAATATAGTGAGAAATCAGATAAGCTTCAAAAAGACGCTCTTCTTTTTTTCCAAAAAGATTGGTCGCACTTAAATGAATTAAAATTACATCTCAAAGGCACGCCTTTTCAAATTAAAGTTTGGGAAAGCCTGCTCAAAATTCCAATGGGAGAATTAGTTACATATTCAGACATTGCAAAACTTATCGAGAGTCCACAGGCTGCGCGTGCTGTCGGTTCAGCAATTGGAAAAAATCCTGTGGCCTTTATCATTCCTTGTCATCGCGTAATTCGTTCCACGGGTGAGTTTGGCGATTATATGTGGGGAGCGGATCGTAAGTGTGCCATGATTGGTTGGGAAGGAAGCCAAAAAGAATGAAAAATATTTTACCTTACGATGGTGTGGTCAAATATTACGGTCAAGTTTGGAATCAACTCGAGAGTCAGAAATATTTCGAACTTCTGATGCGTGATATACTCTGGGAAAATGATCAGGCGATTATTTTTGGTCGACATTTAACGACCAAAAGAAAAGTAGCGTGGTATGGCTCACATCCATTTTCTTATACTTATTCAAAAGTGACTAAGCATGCACATCTCTGGTTGCCTTTTTTAAGTGAACTCAAAGAAGAGGTCGAAGGGAAAACTGGTGCCACTTACAATTCGTGTTTGTTAAATTTATATCACAATGGTTCCGAAGGTATGGCCTGGCATAGCGATGGAGAAAAAGATTTAAAAAAACACGGTACGATTGCTTCACTCTCATTTGGTGCTGAAAGAAAATTTTGCTTCAAACATAAAATCGAAAAAGAAAAAATCGATATTATTTTAGAAAAGGGCAGCTTGCTTACGATGGAAGGCACGACACAAGATCATTGGTTACATCGTTTACCGCCCACCAAAAAAATTCACGAACCAAGAATTAATTTAACGTTTAGAACGATTATTAATACAGATTATAACGGAGACTGAAAATCGCTGCTTTCATCGCGCCCGCCGTGCCAAGCTTGTCTTCTGCATAACGATATTGCACTCCGAAATTCACTTTGTGAGTGAAGTCCCACCATAAACTGATAGCGCCGTTCAAACTATGAGATTTATTTCCATTACCAGAAGCGTAACTCGGGTCACGACCAAATTCTGTTTCATGCCAACTGACAATCCTGAATTTTTGCTCGGCCAAACTAAACATGTACATCATAAACCAACCAGTCATATAACCATTACTACCGGTATAGAAGGTCTGAACAGTATTATGAAAGCCTAGGAAGGGTTTAAAAAAGAAGTTCTTCTTCATCAGACGGTAGCCTAAACCTACTACGCGACTTTGATCACTGAAGCCATCTGAATGAAAAGAATAAACGTGACCATAAACACTGAAAGGAGTTTCACCAATATAATAATTCATGATGCCTTTCGAAGCGGTTCTTTGGTCAATCCCGGCATCATTCCATCTTTCTAAATCAAAGAAGCCGTAAAGATCACCCCAATCAAACTGCGCACCACCTTCAATTTCCACGTAAGAGAAATCTCTTTTTAAAGCATCTTTATTTTCAGTCGCTGTGTCCCAGTCCAAGTAATTCATACTAATATCCCCAAATCCCCAAAGATAATTGGCATAAGTATTTTGGGTAAAACTTGTGAATAAAAGAAGCAGTAGGGCGAGCTGCCGCATGATGTAATCTCCTCATTTAACTGAAGACCATCAATTACTACTTGAGTTCGATAATGACAACGAGAAGTGCTTATTTAATTTTTTGGTTTGGGAGCGTTGGGGTAATTTCCACTTTTTCTTCGTTTTTTTGATCGGCCGAAGGGTGGCGTTTAGTGTTTTTTTCACATGAGCCTGAAAAGCCTAATAAATTATTAGCTGGCGCTTCAAAATGCAGGCCCTGACAGCAATTGGGAGCACCCGGGTAAACTGGTACAGATTCACCCTCTTTAATGCAGTCTGAGGCCAAAAGAGGTGAGCTTAATAAACCAAAAATGAAGATGAATTTACTTTTCGACATCATAACACCTCCATCATAACACGAATTAAAAGGGGTCAAAGTAGGTGAAATTTGCTCTGGTCGGTCTTTGCTATTCTAAAAATACTCTTCAGCGAAGACTTTTTCGGTGATTTTCCAGTATTTTTCCTGTTTGCGGGCAATAACGAAGGCTGGAAGCCTTAAAAGCTTCTGATACTTTATAACGTCTTGAGCGCTGGAAAACTCGCCACTAAGTTCAGGCCTTCTTAAATGCGATCGAAGAAAGTTAATCTGAAATTTCTTCATGGATGAATGACCATTGAAAAAATGCGCCTCAGAAAGATACTTAGCATCGGCATCGTAATAACGAACTTCTAAATAAGGATTTGAGTTTTTATCCAGACGCTCTTCAAAAGTAATTTTATCCGGCGTGAGCACATGAGCATTCTTTGAAAGCTTGGCCTGTTTTAATTTAGCATCAGCATCTACCAGAGTTGCGCTACATTTTAAACAAGCTTTCGCTGTGAGATCATTTTCTGTTTGGCAAACGTGACAGATTTTATAACGGAAGCGATATCCACAAGGACGAATTTCATAAGTTTGTGGATCGTGAGTTGCGCCTCGGCACTTGCGGCCGAAGTGCTCAATAATATCGCCATCAGGTGTTACAAGGCCCCAAAAAGTATTTTCGAAACTACAATCAGGGCAGGGCACACTGACAGGTACCGAGTCTTTGTTTGGTTTTTTATCAGCAATTTCAGGCGTGTAAATATCGTGTCCCATGCCAGTGTAGTCGAGAATGAAACAATCGGTTTTACCTGTATCTAAACGTAAACCACGACCAATGATTTGTTGGTAAAGACTATTAGATTCTGTTGGACGCAGAATCGCGATGACATCCACATGAGGAGCATCAAAACCTGTCGTAAGTACCGAAACATTTACCAGATATTTGAATTTTTTATTTTTAAAGTCTTCCACAATTTCATCTCGTTCTGTGAGTGCGGTATCACCAATAACTAAACGAGCATCACCTTTAGGCAAAGAAGACATAATTTCTTCGGCGTGTTTAATACTCGCACTAAAAATCATCACGCCTTTGCGCTGAAAACGTTCTGCGATATCCACAATATTTTTTACAATAAGTGGTGTCAGTGCTTTCTGTGCTTTGAGCAGTTCTTCCACTTCGCTCTGGGTGTACATGCGATTTTTTTCAGTTAATTCAGAAAAATCATAACAGGTAACAGGAATATCGACGCGAACAGGTGTCGTAAGATATTTATTTTTGATCATGTAGGTGAGCGGGAGTTCATAAACACATTGCTTAAAAAAGCGTGGCTGATCAGTTTTTAATTCACCTTGATGAGAGTATTCATAAATCCAACCTAGTCCCGTGCGATAAGGAGTAGCGGTCAGTCCTAAAATACAAAGTCGTGGATTGCGATCAAGCAGTTTCGTAATGACTTCTTGATACTGAGTATCACCGTCGTCTGCGACGCGATGACATTCATCAATAACGAGTAGAGAAAAATTTTCGAAGAATTCATTAGGCGCGCGCGCCACTGATTGGACACTCCCGAAAATGGCTTTGTGATCCCAATCTTTTTTACCAAGGCTCGCTGAAAAAATTCCTGCATCTAAACCGTAACTTGTATATTTTTTATGATTTTGTTCGACCAGTTCTTTCACATGTGCCAAAACTAGTACGCGACCTTTGGCGACCTTGGCCAGTTCTGCGATAACGAGGCTTTTTCCGGCCCCCGTCGGTAGAATAATCAGTGCTGGTGCGCGATGGCGCTTAAAATATTCAATCGTGCTATTAACGGCATCTTGTTGATAGGGGCGTAACTTGTACATGGACTGAGACTAACATAAAATTGGTACTACTATCAACCCCATCCAACGTGCCAAACCGCCATAGCGTAGATCATACCGACCACAACGGTTGGAAGATCTGAAACGACTCCCCATTTGTTGCCTTCTTCATATCGAACAATTTTATTGAAGAAAATTTCTTTAACTTTGAACATGGCCAGAATACTGCCAATAAATCCAAAGAAACTTAAAACTAAAAACCACAACATCCATATCGGAGTTCTTACGACATTAAGGGCCGTCATCAAGTTACTATCTTCAGTCGTCGCAGCTGCCGCTTCTTCGTCTGTAATAGGCGGTTCACTTACTGTTGGTTCTGCAATTTCTATTTTTTTAAATTCATTAAAAGTTTTTTGATCAATTTCACCCAGTCTGAGCTTGTCGCGCATTTCAATATATTTCGTCGTTGGTATCATGTGCTTACTTGAAGCAGTGAGAGCATTGATGGGTTGAAGCTGGAAGACACCTTTGATTTCTACCGTGTCACCAACCAGGAATTGATTATTGCGTAAAGGTTTGTTCCAAGTTAATTCAAAATCTTTTCGATTAATTTTAAAATTGAAATTCACGAAGCGATTATCTTTCTCCCAAGTATCTTTAACTTCATCGGTAAGGGTATAGTCGATAGTGATTTTTTTCTTTTTGTCTTTAATCACGAGCTCACCTACCGCTTGATATTTATTATTACCTATTGATGTCACCTTATTTGAATCAAATAAGATGAGAGGAAATTCTTTTGCCTGCAAGAAATCATTTGATTTTAAATGACCATCGCGCATGCCATTTCCACTTGAAATCGAGGCCGCGTTAATAGAGAGACTAATCTTATTGGTTGCAAAATCCACAAAACCTTCGAATGATTGAAAACTTCCCGTTACTTCAGAAACTCCGAGGTAGGAAACTACGAATAGAATTTCTGAATGATTTTTATTAATCACCCATTTTTTTTCGTCAACGGCATACGCTGAAGTAAAGAGAGTGAGTAAAAGAATAATTATTGTTTTCATTTTGTGCCCTTTGAGAGGAAATATAATCATAAAATATGAGAAATTATAAGACCAAATAAAATTCCAAAAATAGCTTGATAATGTATGTGTTGCGGCGTATAAAACGACACACAAAAAACCAGTGAGAAAATATGAAATTCTTAATTCTATTCCTTATAACAACTCCAGCGTGGTCGATGTTCTTGTATCCTGCGGGAACTGGTAAATGCCCGGGAGCCTATATCGCTAAAAATCAAGACGGTAGTAACTTGCGTCTCGATGTTTATAGTTCACAAGGTGTTTTGAAAACTTCTTACGATAAAATGGAAACGAAACTCAGTTTCATCACGGACCATTTGGCCAAGAACATGGACATTCTGATGTTATCAACTGAACTTTGTTATGGTTTTTATAACGATGCTCAAACCACCGGTGATAATGCACTGGCCATGCAAACCGAAGGTGATGTGAAGTATCACCTGATTTTAGGTGCAAATTTCGTCAATCAAATTCGTTATAAAGCTGATGAATATATCTCGCAAAAACTGCAAAGAATTAAACACGGGCTTGAAGTGAGTGGACTCAATAAAGAAGCGGTGGAAGATTTTCTTTTTTATCACGAATTCTCACACATCGTTCAGTATCTGCATAAACCAGATTTAAAAGCTGGGACGGATAAAAAACGAGAACTACACGCCGATTGTATGGCCGGTTTTTTCATCACCATTGATCGTCACCAACATGGGATGTATTTTTATGACCAAGCTTCAGTTGAAGCTTCATCGAAAATCTTTGCTTATGGTCTAGGTGATTTAGGAATTTTTGAGAAAGGTCATCATGGAACCCATGACCAGCGTGCACTTGCGACTCAAGTAGGGCAAACTTTGGCCAATAATTATAAAGACTATAATCCAGAAAAACTTTCTTCAAAACAAATTTCAGACAAATGTTTAGAAGTGATGAATAAGACGGTTGAGCTTTACTAACTTACAAGGCCTTCTCGAAAATGATGAATGAGTACCGAATAACGGTGGATATAGCTCGTAGCATTTCGTTATGTGTCTTGCATAAAGTTTAAATATGCTTAAGCTGAGTTAATGCGTTTTAAAAAAAATGTAAATCGATTTTCTCTCGGCGTTGAGATCGAGCTACAACTGATCGATAAAAAAACTATGGACTTACGTCCATGTAGTCAACAAATCCTAAAAAATTTGAAACAAAAAACCAAGCAAGTTAAATCTGAATTATTTCAAAGTATGATTGAAATTAATTCAAGACCACACACTCAGCTGGTCGACTTACAAAGCGATCTTCAAGAACAAGTTTATTTACTTCAGCAGAGTTGTCAAAAAATGGATGTCGCATTATCTGGTACCGGTACACACCCCTTTGCCCGATATAATGAACGCATCGTAACACCGGAACCAAGATACAAAGATTTGATTATAAAAAAACAATTAATAGCGCGCAGACTTCTTATATTTGGTGTGCATATTCATATTGGTTGTACTTCTAAATCTGAGACTATTGAGCTAAATAATTTTTTTATTCATTATTTACCATTAATGCAAGCGATGACGGCAAGTTCACCTTTTTGGCAAGGAAAGGTAACAGGCTTGTTGTCTTCACGACCTACTATTTTTGAGGCCCTACCCACTGGTGGGCATCCAGAGATTTTCAAAAATTGGAAGCATTTTGAGGAAACAATTCATTTCATGACTAAAACTAAATCAATTCATTCGCATAAAGATTTATGGTGGGATTTAAGACCTAGTCCTGAGTACGGAACATTAGAACTGCGTGCCTGCGATGGTCTTAATACCATTCAAGAAGTCATGGGACTTTGTTATCTTATTCAAGGTCTATGTCATCTTTTTCAACATCAGAAAAAGCCTATGCTGCCAGCCATGCTTCCTAGTAATTGGATCATGCGAGAAAATAAATGGCGTGCTTGTCGTGATGGTATCGCGGCTGATTTGATAACACCTAATTATAAATTGGTCAGTTTTAAAAAATCTTTTGATAAGCTCATTACTTCGATCAATAAAAGTAACCAAAAATGGCGTAATGATAAATTTCATAAAAATTTAATCAATATGCGTAAATCAACGAGCGCTTTGAGGCAGCTACGGGTCTTCAAAGAGACGGAAGATTTGTCCAAAGTTGTAAGTTTTAATTGTCTCGAATTCGAGCGTTCATACCGCTAAATTTCCTGATTATTACCTATCTTTAAGATAGTAATAATTTCAGTAAATGATAGGCACCTCAAAAAAAATTGGTTAGTATAATCCCAAACCTTTAACAAAGAAGTTTTATGACATCTGCAAAGCAACTTATTCGAAGTCTCACTCTTACTGACAGTATCGGTATTGTCGTTGGTTCAATTATTGGAACCGGAGTCTTTTTGAAAACCGCTACGATTGGTGCGCTGGTCGGTAGTCCTGGAATGGTTCTTTTGGTTTGGGTTGTGGCAGGGATTTTGTCTTTGACAGGGGCACTGGCCTACGGTGAATTAGGAAGTTTAATGCCAGAAGCTGGCGGTGAATATGTTTACATGAAAGAAGGTTATGGAGATATTTGGGGTTTCTTATACGGATGGATGCGCTTTTGGATTGGTTCAACTGGCTCGATTGCCGCATATGCTGTTGGTGCCATGACTTTCTTAAGCGGTGCCGTTGATTTGTCTGCTGTTGGTGGCAAGACAGGTGCTGCCGTTATTTCAATTGTTATTTTCTCAGCTTTAAATTGTTTGAGCGTTGCTTTCGGCGGGATGTTGCAATCTGGGATGACTTTTTTAAAAATACTCATGCTTTTAGGAATTAGTGTTGGGATTTTCTTTTTTGCTGACGTTGGAACGATGTCACACATGTCTGAAGCGATTGAAGTGCCAGGTGGATTGCCTTGGTGGTCAGCTTTTGGTTCGGCTTTACTAGCAGCTCTTTGGGCGTACGATGGTTGGAATAATCTACCGATGGTTTCAGGGGAAATTAAGAATCCGCAAAGAAATATCCCCCTTTCTTTGGCCTTAGGTATGGTTGTTATTTTAGTCGTTTATGGTCTGGTCAACGTCGCTTATTTTTATGCACTTCCCTTTTCTGAAATTGTGAATTCCAATTCAGATGCTTTCCCAGATGCACTTCCTGTTGCGACTAAAGCTGCGATGACCTTTTTAGGTTCTTACGGATTAGTCATCCTATCACTGGCCTTTGCATTCTCTGCTATTAGTGCCATGAACGGTTCTATTTTAACAGGTGCTCGTGTTCCATATGCCATGGCAAAAGACGGATTATTCTTTAAAGGTCTAGCGAACGTAAATGAAAAAGCCAGTCCGATGATTTCAGTTCTGGTGCAAGCTGGGGTTTCAATTCTCCTCGCGATTTCTGGAACCTTTGATCAATTAACTAACTATGTTGTTTTCTCATCTTGGATTTTCTATGCGATGTGTACGGGAGCTGTTTTTATTCTTCGTAAAAAACGTCCAGATGCTCCACGAGCTTATAAAACTTTAGGTTACCCAGTGCTTCCGATTATCTTTATTGTTTTGGGTGTTTTGCTTTTGATCAATACTGTTTGGTCGAGTCCAAAAGAGTCACTCATTGGATTAATCCTGATTCTTGCTGGTGTTCCGGTCTTTTATTGGTTTAAGCGTAGTCAAAAAGCTTAATTCGAGGGGGCTTTGCTCTGTTTGGTTTGGGTTATTGAGCGGTCACAAAATAAAGTAATAGCATCCCAAAACCAATCACCACAATAGTTTTACGAACGAAATAACAAAGAATACTGGACGCTATCAGCACTAGAAATCTTTCTTTGCCACTAATGGCTTCGACAATCCCTTGATGAAAAAAAGTTGCTGGCACAAAAAGTGCCGGGAAAATGGCCGCCGGAATATAAGTGAAGAGTTCTCTCACTCGCGGTGAAAGATTCATTTTTTCAGAGAACGCAATAAAAGAGCCTCGAATAAGAAGTGTTCCAACGCAAAGTAAGAAAGTGATGATGAGAAAATAGTTATTGTCGATCATGATTTCTCCTACGATTGATAATAAACCAAGCCAGAGCTATCGAGATGAGCGCTGTCACCATGAGACCAGTCCGTAAGGGGAGTTCATAAAGGAGTAGGGATAAAACCGAACTAAAGAGCGCTACGAATTTATGGTTTTTACTTTTTAGGGTTGGAATGAGTAGCGCTGCAAAACTTAAAGCGATCGCAAAATCCAATGAGATCCTTGCCGGAGCAAAGTTTCCGAAAATATAACCCATGAGAACTGAAGTATGCCAAACCATTTGCATACAAACTGCGGTTCCTAAATAAAAATCGGTTGCGTCTTTGTCGCTATGAAATTTATGTTGATTGGCGTTCATGGTGGCATAACTTTGATCAGTTAAACAGAAAGCACACAAAAACTTAGTGAGGGGGCTTGCACTCTTTAGATAAGGAGCCATGGCCGCACTATAAAGTAAAAATCTTGAGTTGATAATAAGACCCGTGATAACGATAACAAAAATCGCAGCGTTCATTTTCATGAGATTGGCCGAAGCTAATTGAGCTGCACCTGCATAGAGCGCCCAATCCATTAGCATGGCCTGCCAAAATTTAAGTCCGGTTTCAGAAAAAGCTGAGCCAACCACTGCACCAAAGGGAATAATCCCTGAGACAATTGGAATAACTGATATAAAGCCCATTTTAAAAAATTTCATTTTGACTTTGTATAGCATAGATACGACAAATTGACTATGAACAAAAAGGAATCTAAAAGCTTAAAGGCTAAACACATTTTGGTACAACAAGAATTCGAAGCGAAAGATCTTCAGCGTAAACTGGCCGAAGGCAAAAGCTTCGAAGATCTTGCTCGGGACTTCTCTCTTTGCGGCTCAGCTGAAGATGGGGGAGATCTTGGAGAGTTCCCGAGAGGAGCGATGGTGGCAAGTTTTGAGCAAGCGCTACTAAAACTTAAGCCAGGTGAAATTTCTGATGTCGTTAAAACACAATTTGGTTATCATCTTATCAAACGACTTTAAACGGAATTTTATCACATGGCCGCTCCACAAAGTTTATTGCAATTAAGTAACGGTTATAAAGCCTATGGCACACAAATGTTGTTTGAAGATGCAACCTTTGCGATCAACGAGGGCGAGCACGTTGGAGTTATTGGTCCGAACGGTGCTGGCAAATCGACACTATTTAAAATTTTAATTGGTTCTGAAGATTTGGGAGACGGAAAGGTTATTCGTTCCCATGCGCTTCGTTTAGGTTATCTTTCACAACACGATCATTGGGGTGAAAATGAAACCGGTAATGATTATCTCGAGCGTGTTTGTACCATTCCTGTTTGGGAAGCCAAGATGGCAGGACAAGACATGCAAATCCCTGAAGAAATTTATGAGAAACCAATTTTAAGCTTAAGCGGTGGTTATCGCATGCGCATTAAGTTGGTGGGATTACTCGGTATGGATCCTAATCTGATGTTATTAGATGAACCAACCAACTACTTAGATTTAGAAACGACACTTTTACTCGAGCGTTTTCTACAGAATTACGAAGGTGCGTTCTTGCTCATCTCTCACGATCGGGAAGTGCTTCGTCGAACCACGGATCATATTTTAGAAATTGAAAGTGGGGCGATGGTAAAATATAGCGGCAATATCGATGATTATTTTGAACAAAAAGAATTGATGCGCACTCAACTGGCGGCAAAAGCGCAAAGCCAGGCGCAGAAAACCAAAGCTGTTATGGATTTCGTGGCTCGTTTCGGTGCTTCAGCGACGAAAGCGAAACAGGCCCAAAGTAAATTAAAGTCATTAAAGAAAATGGAAGTGATCGAATTTAAACCCGTTCCGATTCGCGCGGCAATTCAGATCCCGCAACCCAATCACACCGGCCGAACGGTGATGACATTAGATAATGTGAGTTTTGGTTATCCTAATAAAACCGTATTAAAAAAAGTTAGCATGGAAATTCGTCGTGGTGATCACGTGGCCGTCGTGGGTCTTAACGGTGCGGGTAAATCGACCTTACTTAAAGGTTTGGCCGGAACAATTGAACCACTCAGCGGAAAACGTACTTTGGGCCACCAGGTTGAACTGGCCATATTTAATCAGCACGTGGTGGAAGTATTAAATCCTGCCCATTCAGTTTATGAATCCTTGGAAGAAGTAACAGATATTACCATCACACCTCAAGAGATTCGTGCCATGGCCGGCTCTTTATTATTTTCAAATGATCACATCACAAAAAAAATAAAAGTCTTATCTGGTGGAGAAAAGTCGAGGGTTGCGCTGGGGAGAATTCTTTTACAGAAAGTTCCTTGTATACTTCTCGATGAGCCTACCAACCACTTAGATTTTCAAACGGTAGAGGCACTAATTCAGGCCCTTAACAAATATACTGGTACCGTCATCGTGGTTAGCCACGACCGTGGTTTTATCGGACGAGTAGGAACAAAAATTCTGGAAGTCACTAAAGGTGAAGTAAATGTTTACCCCGGAACATATGATGAGTATGTTTGGAGTTTACAACAGCGTTTGGCCAATAATGAAATCGAGGAAGAGTCGTCGGCGATAGAAATCCCGAAAGTTGAATTACCTAAAAAAAATCCACGTAAAGATCTTTCCAAAGAAATTCGAAATTTAGAACGTAAAATAGAGCAATGCCAGGAGAAAATTTCTAAACTGGAAAAAGAAAATGAAGAGCTGAATGCTAAGATCGTTTCTGGTGTTAAAAATTCCCAAGAGGCTGTAAAAAAAATGTCGGATAATGGTATTGAAATCCAAAATCTCGAGGTAGAGTGGTCGAGTTTAGAAACAAGTTTAAGTGAATTAAAAACAAACTAGGAGATATACCGTGGCAGATCTTAAAGCAAAAGATGTGAATAAATTAGAAACTTGGAACGAAAAAGAATTACGTAAACTACGTATGACTATCAAAAATAGAATTAGTTCATTTCAAGGTTCAGGTAAACTAAAAGAGCTTAAAGATAATCATCCGCTATACGATTTAAATGTCGATGATTGCAATGCACTTTTAGAAAAAGTCATGAAAGCTGAAAAAGTAAAAAAGTAACTATCTCGGGTCAATCGATTTTACACCAGTAAAGCTACCATTGAGGTGAATCGAGCTAATGGCTTGCCATCTTTTTGATAACTCATTCCAAAAGGTCACTTCCCAGTTGTCTTGAACTTTTTCCAGTTTAAAAATAAGTGTGTGCTTTGCATTGGTTAAAACATTTTTTAATATTTGTACTTCGAGTATACCACCAGTGGCATCACTAATTTTGGTATTTTTATAAAGATTGATCCAAGCAGCATCCACTTCAATGCCATAACGGCGTGGCCGCATAAAAGGTATTGGTTTAGTTATTTTGTTAATAGTATCGAGATTTAGTTTTATAATAGGGTGTCTCTCATCATAGTAACCGGAATCTGTTTGTGAAGTATAGGGATTGGCGACAGGTTTATTGATGATAAGAGTAGTAAGTTTATCGTTTACGTCAGTGCATACTCTTATCTTGCCGTTACCCGGGTAAGCTTCATAATCTGTTGTTATATCAAGAAACTCATAGCAGAAAATTTCTTCATTTTGATAGGCAAAGCTTTTTGTCATGAAGCAAAGAAAAATCAACCAAAGAAACTTATGCATACATCCTCAACTACAGTAGCGAACGGGTGTACTTTAGACCTATAATTGTGTAAAATAAAGCTAAAATTAAAAGGTGAGTAAAATATGAGTTTTTCAAAAAAAGTAGCCATCATTAAAGGTCTCAGAACCCCATTTGTGAAGTCACAAACCAACTATCTTGGGAAATCAAACCAGGATTTATTAGGTACGGCCTTCAATCAATTAGTGGAAAAAACGAATTTGAAAGGGGTGGAGCTTGGTGATGTGATCACCGGGACTGTTATGAATCATCCTTTCGATTGGAACCTTTCACGTGAAGTCGTACTCGGCAGTGCACTTGCGGCAGAAACTCCAGGCATGAATATTCAGCGCGCGTGTGGGACAGGTTTAGAAGCTGCGAATTTGATCGCTTTGAAAATTGCTAGCGGACAAATTGAAGCGGGCATCGCCGGCGGGAGTGATACCAACTCTGATATTCCTTTGATTGGTCAAAGAAAGCTCACACATTTTTTAATTAAATTACAAAACGCTAAAACGACAGCAGAAAAACTTAAACAATTATTAAAATTTAAATTTTCAACTTTGAAGCCACAGTTGCCAGTCGTCAGAGAACCACGCACTGGTCTTTCGATGGGTGAACATTGTGAATTGATGGTGAAAGAATGGAAAATTAGTCGCGCTGATCAAGATCAGCTGGCCTATGAATCTCATCAGAAAGCAGCCAAAGCTTATGATGAGGGTTTTCATGATGATTTGATTGTGGAAACAGCGGGCTTAGTGAAAGACACTATTACTCGTAAAGAAACATCGATTGAAAAATTGGCCAAATTGAAACCAGCTTTTGATAAATCAGCTGCGGGTTCACTAACTGCAGGAAATTCAACACCATTGACCGACGGAGCTTCAGCAGTATTATTAGCTTCACCAGCTTTTGCGAAAGAACACGATTTAGAAGTGATGGCCTATTTTGTGGATTGTGAAGTCGCAGCAGTGGATTTTGTTCATGGTGCAGGTTTACTAATGGCCCCCACCGTAGCGGTTTCAAGATTGTTAGAGCGAAATAAATTGAGTTTACAAGATTTTGATTTTTACGAAATTCATGAAGCTTTTGCTGGCCAAGTGTTGTGTACACTTAAGGCTTGGGAATCGCCTGATTATTGTAAAAACGTTTTAAAAAGAGATAAACCACTTGGTTCCATCGATCGAAATAAAATGAATGTGAAAGGTGGAAGTCTCGCTTTAGGACATCCTTTTGCAGCGACCGGTGGTCGTATCGTGGCGTCAGCCGCTAAAATTCTTAAAGAGCATGGCAAAGGTCGTATTCTGGTGAGCATTTGTACCGCTGGCGGTATGGGTGTCGCTGCGATTATCGAGCGTTAATATGAAAATGGGTTACACCTTAATTTATGTGGATGATGTCGCCAAGACCATGGATTTTTATGCTAAAGCTTTCGGCTTAGAAAAAGGTTTTCTACATGAAAGTCATCAGTATGGTGAGATGATAACTGGTGAAACGAAATTAGGTTTTGTAAATCATGAGACAGCTGGTTCACATGGATTTGAGTATGAAAAAATTCAGGCAAAAAAAGTCGCACCTGGAATAGAAATCGGTTTCGTCACAAAAGATGTGAAGAAAGCTTATCAGACCGCAGTGAAAGCTGGAGCGAGTGCCGTCAGTCAACCAACAACAAAACCTTGGGGACAAGAAGTCAGTTACGTGCGTGACTGTAATGGTTTATTAATCGAAATATGTTCACCGATGTAATTGGAAAAAATGTATACACTCAATATTGCTAATAAAAATTATTCTTCATGGTCACTTAGACCTTGGATTCTTTTGCAAGCTCTGCAGATTCCGTTCAAGGAAAATCTTATTCCCTTTGCAGCTCCTGGTGAGTGGGAGAAATTTCGAAATATTTTACCCAGTGGGAAAGTGCCTTGTTTGCAAGATGGTGAGCAATTGGTTTGGGATTCCTTGGCGATTGTTGAATACCTGGCAGAAGCCCATCCTCAGGTTTGGCCAAGTGATAAAGCGACTCGGGCCTGGAGCCGAAGTTTGGTGGCCGAGATGCATTCAGGTTTTCAAACGCTTCGAAATATTTGCAGTATGAATTGTGGTGTACGAGTTCAGTTAAACGAAATCAGCGCAGATTTAAAAAAAGATATGGCACGCATTGAAGATCTTTGGTCAGAAGGTCTTAAGAAATTCGGCGGTCCTTATTTAGCTGGTAATAAGTTTACCGCAGTCGATGCTTTCTACGCTCCCATTATTTTTAGAATTCAAACCTATCAATTGCCAGTTCGTGCAGAGACAAAAAAGTATATGCAGACGATGTGGCAGCTACCAGCGATGAAGGCATGGTATGAAAGTGCGCTCAAGGAAACTTGGCGTGACCAAGTCCACGATGATGACTTGGTAAAGTTTGGGAAAGTTATTGAGGATTTAAGATGTTAGCTTATGAACAAACGGGTGAAAAATTTAATTTAACGACATATTTTAAGGCCCGCGAATTATGCATTCAAACCACTGATAAAATTATTTCTCAGATTGAAGTGGGAATGAACGAAACCGATATTAAAGAGATGGTAGAGGAAAATTTTCGTCAGGTCGGAGTGAAGAAGTTTTGGCATCCGACCAAAATTCGCATTGGCCAAGATACCGTCAAAACTTTTCGTGAATTATCCAACCCTGATTTGAGAGTCAAAAAAAATGAAATTTGTTTTGTGGATTTTGGACCCATCATAGATGAGCACGAAGCTGATTATGGTCGAACATTTTTATTTGGGACAAAAAATACCAATCATTTAATTCAAAGTAGTGAAGACATTTTTCAATTAACGGCAGCGAAATGGAAGAGCGAAGGTTTGAACGGTATTGCTCTTTATCAATATGCATCTAATTTGGCCTATGCACGAAATTTACGTTTGAATCCATTAATGTCCGGCCATCGCTTAGGTGATTTTCCGCACAAATTATTTTCTTCTGAAAAATTATTTGAAATCGATACCGTGCCAACGAAAGATTTATGGGTTTTGGAAATCCATGTCATTGATGAAAAAAATAATGTTGGCGCTTTCTTTGAAGATATCTTAAGCTAAATCAACTTTAGACTTAAGAGGTTCTTATGAAATTTATTGCTTTATTCTCATGCATTTTTATTTTTGCGAATGCCCATGCCAAACTGGATATGAAACCTGGTTTATGGGAAGTGACAGGGAAATTAAATGTAGGTGGTTTAGAAGTTGATCCATCTGCTATGGCCAAAACTTTAATGGCCAAGATGAATGCTGAGCAAAAAAAGAAAGCTGAAGAAGCACTCAAGAAAGTAGCTGGTGGCCAAAGTAAAGGTTTGATGGATGGTGAAGGTTACAAAATGTGCTACACCAAAGAACTTCTCGAGAAAGATCACAATATCGCTAAAATGAAGAATGATAAATGTAAGCAAACCAATGTGGTTCGCAAAGACAATACCATTTCCTTAGATTTTACTTGTGAAGATGGGACTAAGGGTAAAGGTAAGTGGACACTTAAAAATCAAGAGTCTTACACAGGTGAAGCTGAAGTGACACTGAAAGATGGTAAGAGTGGCAAAATGAAATTCGATGGTAAATTCAAGTCGGCTGATTGTGGCGACATCAAACCTATCAAAGTTGATAAAAAATAATTATTCTACTGTCGTTAGAAAAGCTTTAACTTTTTTCTGAATTGATTTCCAACCCTTTTTTCCCATGGCCTTTTCATCGTGGACTAAATGACGATATTGAATGGCGGCATCTTTTGATTTAGTAATCTCGATATATTTCCAAGTCTCTAAGCCCTCATCTTCAATTAATTTTTTTAATCCTGGCCCTGAAACGAGCTCATCTTTTTTATCAATTAAAACTAAGGTCGGAACATGTAAATTTTGAGTTTGAATATTATGATTAAATCGTTTTAGCAGTATGGATAATTGATTATAAACTCCTACGACTAGCGAACTATTGGCGGCATAATCATCGGGCGTGAAACTTGGAATGTAATTGAGTGGGTCGAGTGGAATACTTAATAAAAAACGTGAACCCCATTTCAGTTTCAGTGCTGGTGCGACCAAAATCATTTTCTCAAATGCAACTTTGCTTTCATTTTGTAAAACAGTACCAATCAAACCACCGATAGAGTGTGCCAAAAGATAAATAGGTGAGTCTGGATTTTCGCTCTTGGCCTGATTGTAAACTTTGCTGACATCATCCAGCCAATTTTGGGCCTTAACATAAATCATTTTTTTCTTTTCTTGGTTGGTCATATCAGAGTGGCCAGTGAGCGTAACAATATAAGGTTTAATCCCTGCATCTTTTAAGGTCTGGGCGAAAGGCTTCATGCTACTCGGTTTATTATTTAAACCATGAACAACGACAGCAACAGGCATATTGTGGGCGGCAAAGCTCAATGTAAAGGCCATAATAAACAATAACATATGGGCTTAATTTTACGTGCAATTGATTTTTTGCGCAATGCCTTCAGGCTTTCCATTGGAATTTTTTCAGTGAAATTTTGTCTTTATTATCGAATTTAATTCTTTCTCTTTCTAAGCGTGCCTTCTGTTTGATGAATGATTCAGTTTCTGCCGGAAAAGAAATACAACCCTTCGAATTAACAACACGATGCCAGGGTAGCGCCTGAGTATGAGATGAAGAGTGTAGTATCCACGCCACGCCACGCGAGCCTTGAGGTTTCCCTGCTAGCTTTGCCAGCTGGCCATAGGTTGCTACTTTCCCTTTGGGGATACGTTTAATAAGACGAATAACGTTTTTAGTGAAGTCAGTTGATTTTTTCGTATTAAATCTCCTCATTAAAATGGGGACTTAGATGTAATATAAGTGCGTTCATTTGTAAAATTTTTAGCGAATTATTAAGAATGTGTGGGCCTTTTATTAAGAATCAGTGGGCCTAAGTTTAACCATATTCAATTAAAAATGAGCTTGTTAAAAAGTGATGGAGATATAAACAAAAAACGGAGTTATCCATGAAAGTTTTATTGATTTCACTTTTTATTTTAGTAGCTCAAAGTAGTTACGCACAAGTTTTAAAACAAGAAATTGGCTCTTTGAAAGACGCTGATAGTTATTTCATTAAAAAAGAAATTAAGTTTAATAAAGAACAAGGCACAGCTTGGGTAGAAGTTGAGTATGTCTATACAATCGGTGAAGATTCGACGTCAGAATATTTACTAGCAAATGTTCCAGGTCTCACATATTCAATCGAAGATCATGCTGTTGTTTATGATAATGGGACAGAAGTTATTAAATGTATCGAACTTCAACCGAAAAAAGCTCTTGGTGTTAAATGGAGAAAACAAGTTAATAATCCACGCTGTACTATTGAAGAAGCAGTCTTCAAGAAAGAAAAGAAAATCGACAATAGTAAAGAGCCTTGGAAAGATCAGAATGAAGTTAGAAAATATACACTTACGTATTACTATTTCGTAATACAGTAAATATTAACCACGCGCATGCATTTTCATTTTCAGGCCATTACGCGAACGTAGAGTAATACTATGCTCGGGTTGTGGCCTAAACCCTTCTACTAATTCGAATCGATAATTTTTAATAATCTTTAGTAAAATAATTTGTGCTTCCAACATCGCCATTCTTTCTCCAATACAAGCTCGCGGCCCTTTAGCGAATGGAAGATAAGTGTAGTCATCAGCTTTTTGTTCACGCCCAATAAACCTTTCAGGTTTGAAAGCACTTGGATTATTCCAGTAACGTGCATCTCGGTGAATCGCATGAATTGAACAGACAATGGTACTTCCGGCCGGAATAAAGTAGCCATTGAGCACATCGTCTTCCACATTCGAACGGGAAACACCCGGTACTGGTGGACTCAAACGCATCGATTCATATAAGCAAGCATTAAGCATAGGATAATTTTCCAATTTTTCAGGTGTAAAATTTTCTTTGCCTTCTAATCGTCGAATTTCTTGAAAAATCTTTTCTTGATATTCAGGATGTTCAGCCAAGTAATAAAAAGTCCAAGTTAACGCATTACTGGTTGTCTCATGTCCGGCCAACATCAAAGTCATTAATTCATCACGAATTTGTTTTGGTGGAAGACCTGCGGCGTTTTCATCTCGGTAATCCATCAAGCGTGATAAAATATTTGGCTCGCCTCCGGCTTTTTTGCGGTAATTACCCATTAAAGTAAAAATAATTTTTTCTAAATTACTAATGGCCTTCTGTCCCTGACGGTTGGCAGCCGTTGGGATGGAGTCTGGAATAGGTAACATCGAATTGATTTTTTGAGCTGCTCGATGGACTTCGATCTCAAGCGATTCTTTAGCTACTTGAGTATACTGCTCGATCGAATCTCCAAAAAAAGCAATGCCGGCAATTTTAAAGGTTAGCGCCATCATTTCTTCTGAAATATCGAAAGTTTTATCTTCCCGCTCTCGCCATTTGGTTAACATTTCCTCGGTTAATTTTTCCATGCTCGGTAGAAATTTTTCGACGCGTTTCATGTGAAATTCTTGCGACATGATTTGTCGATTTTTGCGCCACTCTTTACCTTCGCTAGTGACGAGGCCTCGACCTAGGAGTGGACGCAAATATTTATACTCATAACTTTTTGTGTAATTCGTGTGATTGGTTTTTAGGATATAGCGGAAAGCATCTGGGTTATTCACAAAAATCGTTTCACGATTCCACCAAGGTGCTAATACCATGTCGCCCCAGGTTTGGTGAAGGAAACGAAAAGTTTCCAAAGGACGATTTTTAATCAAAGTGCCTAGTGAATAAAGTTCCATCCCTCGTGGACCTGGTATTTCATTCTTCGGGGTCTGTGTGTGTGTTGACAAGCTTGTACTGTTTTCCATAAAGTACCTCCAGAGATAAGTATATGAGCGATCGCTCATATTAGAGACTCGCATTAAGGAAGGGCCATGGTCTTGAAAAAAAAGCGTCTAAGTAGCCGAAAAGAGCCGAATCAGGACCGGGCAGTTTCCACTGTTGATGCCATCCTGACTGCCACTACTCACATTTTGGATACCAAAGGTTTTGAAGAAACTTCGACCAATAAGATCGCGGAAAAGGCCGGGGTGAGTATAGGAAGTCTTTATCAATATTTCCCCAATAAAGAATCCATTATCGCCATGATGCTCGAACGCCATATTAATAAACAGGCTGCGAAGCTTGAAGCGCGTGTGGCAGATTTAACTACTGCTAATTTAGAAGAAACGATTAGGGCCTTGCTGAAAGTTGTCTTTGAAGAGAAGCGTAATTCGCCTAAGATTAATCGTATTCTAGCGCAAAGATTTGCGGCCTTAAATCAATTGGACGTGATGATTAAAACCGATGATTACTTGGTCGAGGTTTTTAAGCGCAATATCAAGCCTTATGAAGCTGAGATTCGCATGGAGAACTTGGATATGTCTTTGTACTTGGTGGTACAAATGGCAAAGCTTTTGCCAATATCTTTGCTATTCTCCAAACGCTATACAATCGAGGACGAGGCGGTCTTCGAAGAATGTGTTCAGCTCATCTACCGGTTTTTGAAAAAGTAGACTAGTTATTTTAAAATTGCCATTAGTCGTAATTACTTTTTTGATCCGTTCAAAATCGCATTCCATAAAGAAAGATTGGTTGTTTCAAAAGTGACTGGTGAATTATCAGCATGAACTTGTTGTCCATTCACCATTTCTAAACCAGCATCACTGGCACGAATTTCAGAAGTATAGTGACCGCCTAACCCAGTTGAAATAATAGCATTAGGTTTAAAACTATTGAGAACTTCAGGTAAATTGATATTTAAAGCACTATCATCCACTGGTAGAACACTTTGTTTAAGGGTTAGTAACAAACTACGCCCATTGGTATTGA
>JAEUWD010000048.1 GCA_016786485.1 Bacteriovoracaceae bacterium
ACTCAGCATTTTTACCCTTCGTTTGGTAGAGCAATTTGAAACTCGCATTCTGAAAGTTTTTAAGATTTAAGTTATTTGCAACTTCAGCTGCAGCGGAAGTTATTTCTTCGCTGGTTGAAACTTCGATTTTTTTTACGGTAAAGTTGGCCGCTAAATTTGAATTTTCAACTTCAGCGTTTGCCCCATTACGAAATAAAGATTCGACCGAAGGAGTGTAGGCGTAAAGTTCAAAACTACTAAGTAGGAGAATTAAAGATAATTTCATAATCAACCTTATTTATATTTTAAATATTTTTCTTCAATTAATTTATAGACTTGTTTTTTGTATTTCTCATCTCGAAGAGCAAATTCGATCGTTGCATCGATATAACCAATAATATCACCGGTATCAAAACGTTCGCCTTCAAAAACGTGCGCGTAAACCTCATCCTTTTCACAAAGCATATTAATCGCATCCGTTAATTGGTACTCACCACCAGCGCCACGCGGAATTTTTTTAAGAGCATCGAAAATTTCTGCCGTTAAAATATAACGGCCCGGTGTTGCTAGTGTTGTTGGCGCTTTTTCTGGAGCAGGCTTTTCCACCATAGCGGTCATACGCAGAGTTTGCTTATCGTCTTTTAAAAATTTACCTGACACTATTCCGTAACGACGCGTATGTTCTTTTGGAACTTCCATCACACCAATAACTGACTTGAAAGAATTTTGAAGCGAGCAATTAATTAATTGTTTCGTCACTGGCGTTTTTCCCAGGGTAATGTCATCACCCAGTAACACAGCAAAGGTTTCAGAACCAACCACCGCCTCGGCCATTAAAATAGCATGACCTAAACCTAACTGCTCTTTTTGGCGAACGGTAATAATATTGACCATCTCACCAATTTTTTTAATAAGTTCGAAATCTTCTTTTTTTCCACGTTCAGCTAGAAAAGCTTCGAGCTCCAGGTTTCTATCAAAGAAATTTTCAATTTCTTCTTTACCTGAAGCCGTGACAAAAATAATTTCTTCGATCCCAGCCTCTACCGCTTCCTTCACCACATAATAAATCATCGGATAGTTAATAATCGGGATAATTTCTTTCGAAATGGTTTTGGTCGCTGGTAAAAATCTTGTGCCTTTTCCAGCAATTGGGATAACGGCTTTTTTTATTTTCATATTTCTCTTATAAAACGATGACTAATTTATTAAGCTAGTATCTAAAAAACAGGAGCTCTATGCCATCTTTCATTGTTATAATCATATCAATAATAAGCCTTTTTTCACAATTTTCCTATGCGCAAAAGACCTCACAGGTACGTGATTTTGAAACAACTCGACTTATGTCATTTGGTGGTGCGGGTGTCGGCGCAGTGCTAAGTAACGAAGCTTCGGTTTTAAACCCAGGAAGTATCACCTTTTACGACAAATCCTCTTTATACTATCAAAGTTCAAATACTGAAATCGACCCAAAAGACGCTGATCGAACCGTCACCGGTCCACCTTTCCCGAGTGAAAAAAAATCTCAGGCTTTGATCATTACCGACACTTCAAATGCCGCTAAAGGTGCCTTCAGTTATCAATCCCAAAAAGAATTTGATGCTCAAAGGCGACGTCTTACCTTTACTGCCTCAGGTTTGGTTGGTGGAAACTCATCGCTCGGTTTTTTGTATCGTTACAGTCGGGAAAAGACCGACATGAGCACGGCTTTAGCAGAAAAAAAATATCATCAATTAGTCGTAGGCGCCACCCACATCTTAACTGACAGTTTTAGTCTTGGAATAATCTATGTCGACCCATTTGAAACGATTCCGGAAGATACCAAAGTTATTTTAGGTACCCAGTTAAATGTTTTCGATATGATCTCGTTTTTAATCGATGTTGGGGCCAACCCTTCAGAAGAATTATCAGAAACAGCAGTCTACAAAGGCGCGCTTCAGATGAAATTTTTCTCGGAAGTCTTTGTTCGTTTTGGGACTTTTACAGATAAACAACTCGGCGTTAAGGGTAACGGCTGGGGTGTAAGCTGGAGTGGTCCGAAACTCTCATTAGATTTTGCGATGAAGAGCACACGACCAATAGACAATCAGTCTGCTCTACTTTATGAAGAAGAAAAAATTCAGGAAACTTCATTTGCCGTGAATTTGATGTTCTAACTTTAACTCTTTTGCGTAGATAGCCGAAAGAGAGTTATGTCAAAACCAGAAAAGTTAGCCGAAGACCTTTTTAAAGAAGAAGAACTACCCGTTACACCTAACGGTGGAAATCGTCGCCAGAATTTGTTGGGGCTTGAGAAGCGTTATAAATTTCGATTCACGCATGTGAAACAGGCCAAAGAAGCACAAAAATCTGGAAATTTTCTTCAGGCAGTAAAAAAATATCATGAATATCTTAAAGTCTTGAGCGATCTACATGAGTGCGATCCTTACAAGTTAAAACCATCTTATTTCAATCGCGACAACAACGTGGCCGAGATGTTTTTAATCAGTCAGGTCTACTGGGAATTAACTAAAATGTATGACCTCACACCTAAACTTCAGCCACAATTTATGAGTTGTTTAAAGCAATTTATTTTTTTCTCAAATAACATGCCATATCAAATCGTAAATGCCGAAATCATGCGGCGGTTTATTAAGCGCGGAAAACTGAATAATGTTTCTGCTTACCAAGAAGCTTACAATTCCATTTATATCGCATCAAAATCCTGTTTTATTGCCACCGAATGCTTTGGTGATTTACATCCAACCACAGAGAGAATTCGTCATTTTAAAGCGCTACTTATGAACTACACTTTCGGTGTTAATTTCGTGCATTTTTACTATCGTATTTCACCTACTTTCATTGATTGGTTACGAGCACGACCACGCTTGCGTAACATTTTATTACGATTTATCTTCCGACCAACGCTAAATATATTTTCAAAGTTTTTTTAAACTCTTAAGATATTCACATGGGATTAATCGATCGGATCATTATTAAGGAATGGTTTAAGGCCTTTATCGGCTCTTTTATTATTCTTTTACTTATCACTACTGTGGCCGATCTGGTTAACGGCTTTATTCGTGGCAAAGATGACACCTATATCCTAACTTACTACATGATCAAGATGCCAAGTATTATTACCAAGATGCTTCCGGCTTCTTGTTTACTCGCAACCCTTTTTTGCTTTAATAATCTCAAAAATAATAGTGAACTAATCGCCATTTTTGCTTCTGGGTTTTCGGTGACGAAAATGATCCAACTCGTGACATCACTCACACTGGTCGCCGCACTTATTCAATTTCTTTTAGTAAATAATATCGAGCCTAGTTCAAATCGATTAAAAATTCGTTATGAAGATGAACTTTCAACTTCCAAGTCGAAAATCAAATCCGCTTCCATCGAAGGTGGTAAGGTTTGGTATCGCAGTCAAAGTTATTTTGCCAGCTTTAGTGGTTTCGATGCTGAAAAGAAAGCGTTGAAAGAAATTTCACTCTATTTTTTTTCGCCGACTTATCAAAACAGTAAAATTATTCACGCCAAAGAAGCTAAATATGTGAATGAAAATCAGTGGCTACTCAAACAAGGCTTATCGTTAAACAAACTGGAAGGTGAAGTTTTTTCTGAGCCAAGCAAATTTTCAGAAATGCCTATTACACTCCATGAAGCACCGGAAGATTTTAAAAAGTTTGAATCTGAGGTAAAAACTCTTTCGTTGTACAGTCTTAATGCTTATATCAAACGCTTAGAGCAAACGGGTATTAACGTTTCTGAATATAAAGTTATTTTTTACGACAAAATCGCGTTGATTTTTACATGTTATGTTTTCGCATTATTTTCCATTTCAACTATTTACACTCCGAACCGAAGAACTGGCTCTTTTGCTAAAAACGTCATTTATACCCTTTCATTCTCATTTGCTTATTGGGTGGCGCATACCTCAACTTTGGCCCTAGGAACTTCTGGGAAAATGCCACCATTTTTGGCCGCTAATTTAGTCCCATTTTTTTGCGGCGGTTATATTTATTTTGATTATTATCGGCATCAGAAAGTATAGTTTTATTGTTTATTTCTCTCATGCTAAAGTCTTTCCATTATGGAAGTTAATTTAAAAAATGCTCTCACTCAAGGCAGCCCACTAGATATTGTGATATATCCTGAAGCTATTCTTGCCAAAAAGACCGCACCCATTACTATCTTTGATGACAAGCTAAAAAAACTTGCTATCGATATGCTGTATACGATGTATCACGCCCCTGGTGTGGGTCTAGCAGCTCCGCAAGTTAATCGCGATATGCGCATGTTTGTTTTAGATGTGGAGTTTGATCGTGAGAAATCAGCCGACGGGATGACTTACATCTTTAACAATCTCAACCCAATGGTTTTTATTAATCCAGAGATTACTCCTATGGGTAACGAAAAAGTTAAAAATCAAGAAGGCTGTTTAAGCCTTCCGGGAATTTATGAAGATGTTAATCGTTTCAAAACGATCAAAGTTAAATATCAAGATCTTGATGGTAAAACACATGAACTTGAGGCAAGTGAACTTTTAGGTGTTTGTATTCAGCACGAAACTGATCACTTAAATGGTATTATGTTTATCGATCATTTGAGTCAACTCAAACATAACTTTTATCGTAACAAAATGATTAAACAAAAAAAGGCTTTCTCTTGAAAAAGCTTAAAACGATTTTTATGGGCACGCCTGATATTGCGCTCGATTCACTTTCAGCGCTGATGAATCACCCACAAATCGAAATCGTTTCGGTTATTTCGATGCCAGATAGGCCAGCAGGTCGCGGGCATCAATTAACTTCTCCAGAAGTTATTCAATTTGCTAAAAATCATTCTCTACCTTATTTTCAAACGACAAATATCAATCAAGAAAATGAATTTTTAGAAAAATTACCAGAAATTGATTTGATTATTGTTTTTGCCTTTGCACAGTTTTTAGGAAAAAAAATTTTGCAACTGCCTAAACTTGGCTGTTTTAATATTCACACTTCACTACTACCAAAATATCGTGGAGCTGCACCTATTCAGTACGCCCTTCTCAATGATGATAAGACGACGGGTGTTTCCATCCAAAAGATGGTGAAGAAAATGGATGCTGGTGATATTGCTCACCAGACGGAAGTTTCAATCATGGCCAATGAAAAAGCCGGACAACTTTATCAAAAATTAAAAACAGTTGCCGCGACCACACTAACGGAACTTCTCGATCTGTTAGTTGCAGGAAAAGTTCAATATCAAATTCAAGATGAAAGCCAAGTCAGCTTCGCGCCGACACTTTCTAAAGATGCTGGCCATATTCACTTTGCTGAAGCGACAGCCAAAGAAATTATTTGTCGCCTAAGAGCTTTTGACCCCTGGCCTGGAATTTACTGTTTTCTGAACCAAAAGCGTTTAAAAATATTAGAGCTTGAACCTAGCGCTCAGTCGTTAAAACCGGGCGTCGCTGATATTACTAGCGGAAAGTTAATTATTGGTACTAAAAACGGCTCGCTTCGACTCAAACAGATCCAACTAGAAGGAAAAAAGGCTTGTGAAGATATTGACTTGTTAAATGGCATTCGCGAAAAATTAATTATAACCTAGGTACATTATGAATATAGTAGCACCAAGCATTCTGTCGGCATCATTTCTCGATTTGCGAGTTGAGCTGACTCAATTAAATAAATCTGAAAATTTATGGCTACATTTAGATATTATGGATTCACATTTTGTGCCAAATTTAACCTTCGGAAAACCTGTGCTGACTGAATTTCATAAATTAAGTAAACATCCGCTAGACGCTCACTTCATGGTAACTAATCCCGAATTTTTTATAAAAAATTTTAAAGATATTAAGATTCATAATTTTACTTTCCATTTAGAAGCGACTCAGGATTGTGCTGCTTTAATAAAGCAAGCAAAGAAATATTATCCAAGCGTTGGCATTTCAATTAAACCTGCCACTGCCGTAGAAGAAATAAAACTTGAATGGTTAAAAGAATTAGATTTAGTGCTTTTAATGTCAGTAAACCCTGGTTTTAGTGGGCAAAAATTTATGCCAAGCGTGTACGATAAAATTACTTATTTAGCTGATCTTCGAAAGAAACATAAATGTAAATTTCAAATTCAAGTTGATGGTGGCGTGGATGCTAGCAATGCCAAAAAACTTCGTGAACATGGTGCTGATAATCTCGTCTCTGGCTCATTTATTTTTTCCGAACCTAATAAGAACTACGAACTTAAAATAAAAGAATTGCGATGAACAAAGAATTATTTAAAAACTCTAAAATCTTTGAAATCGATGGTGACACACTTACTATCGACGATGTCTATAAAATTGCTCACGCTAAACCCTTTGAGTATTTTTTAAAGCTTAAAAAAAGTTCACTCAAAAAAATGCACGAGTCAAATGACTACGTTCAAGAAATTGTTGAATCAGAAGTTTTGACTTATGGGATTAATACTGGCTTTGGGGCCCTTTCAAATAAATTTATTTCAAAAAATGATTTAAAAGAATTGCAATACAATCTGATTCGTTCGCACTGTACAGGTGTTGGCGAACCCTTCTCACCAGAAATTACTCGCGCGATAATGCTTTTGCGTGCTAACTGTTTAGCCCAAGGTTTTTCTGGTGTAACTCCAGACGCGGTTGAACTTATTTTAGATTTTTTAAATTATCATATCCATCCCATTGTTCCTCAAAAAGGTTCCGTTGGAGCTTCGGGCGATTTGGCGCCTTTATCTCACATTGCACTGGCCTTGATCGGTGAAGGTGAAGTTATTTTTCACGGTAAACGTATTCATTCGCTCTTTGCCATCGAACAAATTGAAAAAACACCCGCCATTCTCGGACCGAAGGATGGATTAGCGCTTATTAACGGCACCGCAGTTATGGCGGCACTTGGTTGTCTTTCACTGGTTGAGGCCAAAAGGCTTGCCATCTCCGCTGATATTATAGCGGCACTTACGCTCGATGGTGTACGAGGAACGATAAAGGCTTTTGATCCCAAAATTGCAAAGTTGAAACCACACTTGGGTCAACTAGCGGTGACTAAAAATATGAATATGATTTTAGAAGGTTCTGAAATTTTAAATTCTCACTTTGATTGCAAAAAAGTTCAAGACCCTTATTCACTTCGTTGTATTCCGCAAGTGCATGGTTCATGTCGACAAACTTTTACCCACGCTGAAGAAGTTCTCTCGATTGAAATTAATGCGGTCACAGATAATCCCTTAATTTTCGTTAAAGAAAAACAAGTAATCTCTGGTGGAAATTTTCATGGTGAAGCACTGGCGATGTGTATGGACTACATGGCCATCGGCTTGGCTGAACTCGCGAATATGAGTGAACGTCGTGTGGAAAAAATGATGAATCCAACCTTTTCAGATTTGCCTGCCTTTTTAGCTAAAGATTCTGGTTTAAATAGTGGCTTTATGATTGCTCACGTGACAAGTGCCGCGCTGGTTTCTGAAAATAAAATTTTATGCCATCCCGCTTCGGTGGATTCTATCCCGACTTCAACTGACAAGGAAGATCACGTTTCCATGGGAGTAACTTCCGGACGCAAATTATATGAAATTATGAAAAACCTCAGATCGTGCTTAGCGATTGAACTACTTTGCGCGGCTCAAGCCTTAGATTTTTTACGACCACTTAAAACTTCACCGGCCTTAGAAAAAGTTCACGCGCTCATTCGCCGTCATGTCGCCTTTGCGGAAAAAGATCGAACATATCACCGTGATATCCAAGTTCTTTCAGAAATTATCAGTAGTAATGAATTGGTACAAACGGTCGAAGAAGTAACAGGTAATTTAGCATAAATCACAGGAGCCTATATGAATATTCCACTACCCCCAACTGGCGCCACTCTTACCTGTAAAGGTTGGCATCAGGAAGCCGCATTAAGATGTTTATTAAATAATCTTCATCCTGAAGTGGCTGAAGATCGTGATGAATTAATTGTCTACGGTGGAAATGGACAAGCAGCAAGAAACCCTAAGGCCCTTAATGATATTATCACGGCCCTTAAAAATTTAGAAAATGATGAAACACTACTCATTCAGTCCGGAAAACCAGTCGCGGTTTTTCCAAGTAATCCTCAAGGCCCTCGCGTCCTACTTGCTAACTCAAATCTTGTGCCAGAATGGGCCAACTGGGATTATTTTAATAAGTTAAAAGATGAAGGCCTTATGATGTATGGCCAGATGACTGCCGGGTCATGGATTTACATCGGCACCCAAGGAATTCTTCAAGGGACTTATGAAACGTTCATGGCGGCAGCGGTAAAACATTATGGTAAAAATCAAACGCTGAAAGGTAAATTAGTTTTGACGGCAGGCCTAGGCGGTATGGGCGGCGCTCAGCCACTTGCGGTGAAAATGGCCGAAGGTGTGTGTCTCGCTTGTGATATTGATCCATCACGAATTGAAAAAAGATTAAAGACTAAATATCTCGATGTATTGGCGAAAGATTTTGACGAGGCCATCGCAATGGCAGAGAAAAGTAAAAAAAATGGTGAAGCCATTTCTATTGGTTGTGTGGGTAACGCGGCTGACTTTTTTGAATATGTGCTAAAAAAGAAAATTCTACCTGACCTCGTAACTGACCAAACTTCGGCCCATGACCCGATTAACGGATATATTCCTCGTGGTTATGATATTGCTGAAGCGAATAAGTTACGTAAAAAAGATCCTGAGAAATATAAAGCAGAAAGTTATAGCACCATGGGTGATCACGTGAAGGCGATGCTGGAGTTTCAAAAACGTGGCTCTCACGTTTTCGATTATGGAAATAATTTGCGCCAAGGTGCTAAGTCGGTGGGAGTAAAAAATGCTTTTGATTTCCCGGGCTTTGTTCCGGCATATATTCGTCCGCTTTTCTGCGAAGGCTCGGGCCCTTTCCGTTGGGTCGCACTTTCAGGTGATCCGGCTGATATTAAAGTGACGGATGAAGCTTTAAAAAAACTTTTCCCAGATAATTTACCGCTCCATAATTGGTTAGATAAGGCCCAAAGCATGGTGAAGTTTCAAGGTCTACCAGCTCGAATTTGCTGGCTGAAATACGGCGAACGTGAAAAAGCTGGATTATTATTCAACCAACTCGTGCGTGAGAAAAAAGTCAAAGCCCCGATCGTAATTGGTCGCGATCACCTCGATTGCGGGTCAGTAGCAAGTCCTAATCGTGAAACGGAAGCTATGAAAGATGGCAGTGACGCTATTTCGGATTGGCCGATTTTAAATGCGTTTATCAATATTAACAATGGCGCCTCGTGGGTAAGTTTTCACCACGGTGGTGGCGTTGGCATTGGCTTCTCACAACACGCCGGCATGGTGATTGTAGCTGATGGTTCGGCTGAAATGGATGTTCGATTAAAGCGCGTGCTAAATTCTGATCCTGGAATGGGAATTGTTCGTCACGTGGATGCTGGTTATCCAGAAGCTATGCGTGAGATGAAAAAAACTAATATTAAATTTCCTTCTTTATAAATATGTATTTATTAAAAAACATTTCTCAACTTTTAACATTGGAAAAGGCCCATCAAAAAGATGGGCGAAATTTAAAAGCTGAAGATATCTCTATCATTAAAAATGCAGCACTGGTTTATAATAAAGACAAAATTTTGTGGGTCGGTGCTCAAAATGAACTCCCAGGCAAATATAAAAAACTGAAAGGGAAAAGTCTTAAGGGTAAATGTCTTATTCCTGAAATTGTGGATTGTCACACGCATTTAGTTTTTGGTGGAGATCGTTCGCATGAATATGTGATGCGACTCAATGGTGAATCTTATGAAAAAATTGCAGCCATGGGTGGGGGAATTCTATCCACAGTTTCGCAAACACAGAATAAAAGTATCGATGAACTTTTTAAACTAGCCGTAAAACGGATAGAAAAGATTCGCGGGTACGGTATTGGTACAATTGAAATTAAAAGTGGTTATGGTCTAAGTTTCGAAGCCGAATACAATCTCGCCAAAGTTATTCATAAACTGAAAAAACATTTTAAAAATAAAATCCAAATCTGCTCAACTTATATGGCGGCCCATGCTGTTCCAAAAAATTTTCCAAGTTCAGCGGCTTATATGCAAGAAGTGGTGTTACCTTTACTGCAAAAACTGGCCAAAGAACAACTGATAGATGCTGTTGATATTTTTCATGAGCCAAATTATTTCACGCAAGCCGATGTTATCAAGCTTTTTGAAGCCGCCAAAAAATACAAGTTGCCTTGTAAATCTCACGCTGATGAATTTAAGGAAGATGGTGGTGGTAAATTAGCAGCACAATTTCAAGCGCTTTCAGCGGACCATTTATTATCAACCTCTGATGATAGTATACGCGCCCTTGCAACTGCTGAAACAGTTGCGACACTATTACCCGGCACCGCCTTTTTTTTAGGCAAACCTCAAGCTAACGCAAAAAAACTTTTAGATGCCGGTTGTAAGGTTGCTATCGCTAGTGACTTCAATCCGGGATCCTGTCACTGGGACAACGTTTTACAAATTGCTTGTATGGCCGCTCCCACTTACAAAATGAATCAAACTCAAATGTGGGCAGCTATCACTCTGAATGCAGCTCACGCGCTTGGATTTAAGAACCAAGGTGCTTTAGTCGCAGGATTAAAACCGCGCTTTAGCGTTTTTAATACTGATAGCATTGATAAAATTACTTATTCTTGGGGACAGAATTTAGCGGGCAAGAGCTTCTTTTAAGTTGCTGGCGAAACTATCAGACGAAAAATCTGATTCACCATAAAAAACATCTACCACTTTCCCTTTCACATAAAGAATCGAAATAGGAATTTCAGAAATATGAAATTTACTGGTGATTTCGTTATTGGCATCCTTCACTGATTTAAATTTAAGCGCATATTCACTTTCAATCTTTTTGATTAACTTATCTTGATTTTCTTCATCATTGTTAATGCCTAAAATTAATAATTCTTCGGGTTTAAATTTTTCACGAAGGGCATTTAACGTTGGAAATTCTTTTAAGCAAGGCTGACACCATGAGGCCCAAAAATTCAAAAGTACTGCCGGAGATTTCACTTCTTTTAATTTGTGTTTAGCTCCATCAGTCGTTACTAATGACAGTTCACTATAAAGGTTTTCATAAAGACCAAATTTCTCTTTAGACTGGGTAAACTGACCTGCACGGGTATCGACCATCTCAAAGAAGATTTGCCCAGTCAGGAAGCCCAGGAAAGCGATTATCATAATGAGTAATGGAAAAAATTTCTTCATTGTGGAAAATCCAATAGTTCTAAAAAATAATACTATAGATGCTTAAATTTATACATGCCGTACAAATATTCCCAATCACACGTAAGTATTATACTCGGTTATTAAGGTTTTTGGCAAAGCCACCTACTCTTACCAAGAATGCAAAGGGTCAGTCTATCGTCGAATTCGTACTGCTCGTCGCTGTGCTCTTTGGCTTTTCCTTTCTCTTCACCTATCTTGTTGGTGATAAGTTTATTATTCCTTATTGGAAGGCCATCGTAGGACTCATTATTGAAGATCCATCGGTGACATTGGAATTCTACTAAGTATGTTACGAAATTATATTTTAGCGATTGATAATGGAACAACCAGCACCCGCGCCGTTTTGGTGGATGCCCAATCCTATGAAATTGTCAGCAGCGAGGGTCAAGAATATCCTCAAATCTATCCAGAACCTGGTTGGGTGGAACATAACTTAAACGACATTTGGAATACGGTTAAGCTAACGATTTCTAAACTTATTAAGAAACAAAACCTTAATCCTCAGCAGATTATCGCCATTGGTATTACTAATCAGCGCGAAACAACCTGTGCTTTCCATGAGAATGGCTACCCACTGGCCAATGCTATCGTTTGGCAGGATCGTCGCACGGAAAGTTTTTGCAAAAAAAATAAGAAATCATTCGAGAAAAAATATAAAAAAATGACCGGACTACCACTGGATGCTTATTTTTCAGCTACCAAAATGCAGTGGCTATTAAAAAATAATCCTGAAGTGAAGTTGGCCGCGAAATCAGGGCATTTGCGCTTTGGCACTATTGATACTTTTTTGTTGTATAAACTGACCAAACATAAGTCTTTCTGTACTGAGGCCAGCAATGCTTCTCGTACACTGCTGATGAATCTTAAAACAACGGATTGGGACGCAGGACTTCTCAAATTTTTTGGAATATCAAGAAAACTGCTACCTGAAATCAAAGATTCTTTTGGTGTTTTCGGTGTGACAGAAGGTCTGGATTTTTTACCAGATAATATTCCCGTAACTGGTATTTTAGGTGATCAGCAAGCTGCGCTTTTTGGCCAAGCCGGACAGAAAAAAGGGGCCTTTAAATGTACCTACGGTACTGGTGCTTTTGCACTTTTAAATACCGGAGATAAAATTTTGCATTCCAATCACGGCTTACTCACGACGGTAGCTTATCGTTATAAAAATAAAACGACCTACGCGCTTGAAGGTAGCTCTTACATTGCAGGTGCCGCCGTTCAGTGGTTACGTGATAATCTAAAACTGGTTAAGAAAGCAAGCGAGATTGAAGCACTTGCCAGGGAAGTAAGCAATCTCGACGAAATGAAAAATCTGCTTTTTCATCCATTCTTTACTGGTATCGGAACTCCCTACTGGGTGTCGGAAGCAAAAGCTGCGATTACGGGGATTACACGTGATACGAATGCTAGTCACGTAGCCAGAGCTTGTCTTGATGGAATTGCCCTAAGTGTTTCAGATCTCGTGAGCGCTTTTGAAGGCAAAATTTCTGTACGTGAAATGCGTGTGGATGGCGGAGCTTGTGCCAATAATTTTTTGATGCAAATTCAAGCTAATTTTATTGGTAAAAAAGTTATCCGTCCTAAAATTATTGAAACGACTGCTTATGGTGCTGCGCTGGCGGCCATGATTGGAATTAAGAAAATTGATTTTAACGCTATCGCAGATCTTTGGAAGTTCGATCAAGAATTTTCACCAGAAAAAGATCTTAAATATTTCAAAGCCAAGAATGAACAGTGGAAAAATATTATTGAAAAACTCTACCTCTAATTAGTTTTCGCCGTACTTATCAAAGTAGTTTTTGCTTTTTTCCAGAACATAGAGATTGATGTGCCGTGATGCATCGGCACTGAGATTAACATAACGAAGTCCGACTGTTGGTTGCTCACCTTGCGTATCGAGCCAACAAACTTCCACGTCGCTCACAATTTCTTTATCGTTTAATTTGAATTTAATCTGTTTTATTTCATTAACCAGATGATCACCTTGCTTCAGCTTGATTCGCGCGCCACCAGCACTTATATCGCATAATTGCGCTGTTTGATTTTCATCTTCATTACTGACTTGGCTTAAAACATTCGATTTTTCGAGATTAAGACGGTGCCATTTACGACGTTGAACTTTCCAAACTAGCTCTGGTTTACTGACACTAATTCGGCCATCGCGCACTTTTGGCGTTTTGATCGGAACAAAAACCAGTCCTTTAGGTAAATCAATTTTTGAATAAAGATATTTGTGATTAGCAAAATTAATACTTTGCTCAATCGCTGGGTTTGATTCTTTTAATTCAAACTCCACTGTACTTGTGTTGTATTTTATTTTGGCCGAAATTTTATGCTGGCGATGAGGTGTCCACACTAAAATATTTCGTTCTTCATTTTGTGCTTCTAGTAGGTATTGGCCAATTTTTTTCTTATCGCTAACCATTTCAAATAGATCTTCAGAATATTGTTCCGTCAGATCTAAAAAACTTTCTTTTTCCGGTTCTTTAGGTGTTTCGTAGTCGCTATTGTACTGCACACGATAAGTGTTATAGATGCGGCTTTTTAATTCACGATTTTCAACTTCATTGGCCACTTCAAGAACTGCACCTTGCTCTTTCGTTAAAATCTTATATTCACGTTTGTCGCCATCTTGATAATACAATTCAGGAGCGGTGCCGGTAAATTTCCATTTATCCGAATTTAATTGAGGCCTATCCCCAGCAAAAATCCATTTACCTTCTTGCCCAGCAAAGAGTTCATGTTCTTTATTATAATAAAGCCATTCGTATTCAGTGCGTTTAGTAGAAAGTGTACTGCGCTTCACCCATGAGCCGGTATATAAGCTTGGGCCTAACAATTCGATCTCCCATCGGCCTAACAAACGTCGAAACGATTTACGACCTTCAGCTTGCCAGTAATTGTACTGACATTTCATCGCTTCTGTTAGTACTAGCGTCGTTTTCTTTTTTGAAATCTCAGGAATCGCTGCTTGTTTTTCTTCTATATGGAGACTTAAACTCTTCTCTCGGAGATAACGGTGATTAACTTCAATTTCATCCCATAATTCTTCCAGTTTTGCGTCTGATTCAAAGATTTTTTTACGCCGATGTTAAGCAGCTTTTTATTTAAATCTGAGTTTTTAAGAAACGACATCACCAGGATAATAATGTCTTTGCGCTCAATCTCATCATAGAAATTTCCACAAATTTCTACCAAATCTTTAATTTGGGCACGTTCGGTTAGAAATTGAATCAAAACTAAAGGCGAATATTTTTTGCAATAATTTTCAACCAAGATGGTCTCTTGGACTTCGATCACGCGATAGCGTTCATCATGTTCATAACGTTGACCCAATTTTTGAATCTTCTGTAAGGGCTTGCTGGACATTAAGACTAGCGTGTTCATTTTATCAGCTCGGTTTCGAGGGAGTTGAGTTCGGGCCACTGTGGAAATTGAGCCTCCCAAATTTCATTATGTCCTTCAATCCAAATTCGCGCGAGAAAATAAGCCTCATGATGACGACCAAACATAACTTTGGTTTTTTTCTCGTCATCAATAAACACAAAGTAACCTTTTATATTTTTATTAATACGTTCGCCAACTTTGGTGTTTTTCAGAATACCTACATCCACTTCACCGTCATGAGCATAATCTGTAATTTCGACCGCTTTTAACATTTCGACTAATTTTTTTTGTTGTGAGCTTGAGAGCTCAACCACTTTTTGATCAACCACATATTCAATTCGGTCGTAATCAGGAATTGGTATTTTTTTAATTCTGAGTTGGTCAAAATCAATAAATATTTTTTTGTACTCGCTTAGTTCAAGGTAGGCAGCACGTCCAGTTTGCTGCTCATTAATTTTACTACGAATCACGAGATAGACCCATTCGTCACTCACCACAAAACCGGTAATATCGTAAGTAAAATTTTCTCCACTAAACTGCATCGTCCTCGGGCTTAAGTTAGCGATTTTAAATGTTTTTTTAGGTTTATCCAGTGTACTTACTTGGCTTATCTCATCTAACCAAGCCTCCACTCGCGTCGGATCTAATGGGAATTTTGTAGGGCCTGTGCTTTGAGGATTATCTCTATCAAGACTTAAAGTCGTAAGCTGCTTATTTTCTGTTCGATGTATCACTTTAACATTAGATAGGCTTAATTTAGTCTGTTCAAAAATCAGTGTGGTTTTTTCGATGTTACAGCTGACCAGAAATAGCATGATGGGTAAGATCAATTTCATTTAAATATTATAAATTGGATTGAGACAATTACAACCGAAGGTTATTTTGTGCTTGGTTCACCAAATTTTCTAACATTAATCGACAGTGGGATGATTTTGAAAATCAAACGCTTGTTGATTTTATCTTCATGCGGCGTCTCAGCTGGCACACGTACGTTTTGACGGCTTAAATATAATACTTCTAAACGGTTTTTACTCCACTCATAATTCTGAGCTAAATAGTCTTTTATTGTATCCATACCGTGTAGCGCATTTTTCATATTGTCTGAATTATTCATTTCTAAGCTACCGGGCACCCAAATAACTTGGTACTTCACATCGGTTGCCAGTGCGAACATTTCAAATAACGTTTTTAGCTTAAACTTACCTTCTTCGGTTAAGCGTAGTTCTTCATCAAAGAAATAATGACGACCCAACTCTAAGTGAAGTTCGTCGGCCTTAAGTTCAATTGAACCATATTTGGGCTCATGTAATTTTTGAAAAATTTCTTTTGAGATATCTTGTAGAACTTTATCTGTTGCTGGAATGCTGGCGACACTTCTTTCGGCATTCATTTTCTTTCTGAATTTCACCATCACATCAAAGCTTTTCTCTAATTTCTTCTCACCCGTTTTTTGAAAACCATATGAACCTGAAGAAAGCATACGTGATGACCAACCAAGATCTTCCACAAAGTATCGATGTAATTCCATTGATTGTGATAAAGAGTATTTTAAGCCAGAGACGCTTGATTTACTCTCTGTTTCTACTTTTTCGAAAGGACTGAAGCTTGAAAAGTGAATAGCTTCGACTGGCAAATCATTTAAATACTCGGAAATTTTAAAGAGAATCGGAGTATATTCTTTGACAACTTTTGGATTCGTATTGCCGTACACATAACGACCTGGCATTTGGAAAATGATCTTATTATCTGTGAATTCGACATAAACTTTATCTGAACCAAATTGTTCGTTTAAGTATTCCACAAATTCTTGGAAGCGTTTCTCAGAATAATTATCGTTTTCTGGGAAATTCAGAATACATTTATCGACTTCTTTGTTTTTTTGTAACCAAAAACGGTGAGTTAGAATGCGATTCTTCTCTTTTAAAACTTGTTCTTGCGAATAAGTTAGCATTGATGGAACAAATAATGGGTTACTTTCTTCTAAGATATCTTTTTGTTTGCTCGTACTATTTAACTGCCCTTCAAGCTCTTTCATTTTACCAACAAGATCTTGCTTATCACGTTCCCATGATGAAAATTGAGCTTCTTTTTTCTCATAATCAATTAAATCATCTACCAGGTTCTGGTTTTTGATTTTCAATTTTAAATATTCTTTTTGAAGAATTTCAAATTTGTCTTTTACTGGCGCTGTTTCATCAAATTGCAGACCGTCTTCTGATTCTTGACGATATTTTTTAACGACTGAAACTTTTTGCGGCTTAAATTCAATCACTTCTTGCGCCTCAGGCGCCACTTCTTTCATTTCAACTTCAATAACTTCACTCGCAATTTCTCGCGTAATAACCGGAGCTGGAGCTGACTTCTGTTCCTCTTTAGGTTTATTCGCTTCTTCAGGTGATAGCGCAACATCTTGGCCTAAAAACTCAATTTTAGTATTAGGTAAAATAGGAATTTTAATTTTCATGCCTTCTGATAGAGAGCTCGGTGAGACACCTGGGTTAGCATCTATAATGTATTTCCAATTTTTTGTTGTGCCATAATATTTTTTTGAAATATTCATGAGCTCATCACCGGGTTTTACTTGGTGAATGATGGGCGCATTATCTTCTACCGCAAAAGTGCTTTGCGTTAAAAGTGTGCAAGTCATTAATAAAACTAAACGAAGATTTTTCATCTTATATAATGTTCCTCGTCTCAATAATCGGTATTTATCAAAAGTTTCTTAAAAGAAATTAATATATTAATGAATAGACAACCGAGTATGTCGGTTAATTGATATTAGAAAAAGTAACTCACTCCGTATTTAACACCATAATTTAAACTGTTTATCGTACCTTCGGTTTGAGTCTTGATATCCCGATCAAAATAGTCAACAAATGGCGCAAAAACAAAACGAAGGTTTTGAAATTTCCCGTAACGATAATAGAAACTGTAATAAGGATCGATTCCAAAGAAGCGGCCCAAACTATTTAAACTCCAACGCAGTTGTTGTTCCAGCCTGAAGTTATAATTTGAACGCAGATTAATATCCCAGGAAAAATGCATAATCGTATTCATGTCAATTTGCGAATTAAAAAAACGCTCTTTTAAAAACTCGCCACCTACTAATAAAGCTGTGTAATTTCGGGGAACTAACACGGTTGATAAGGTGGTAGCATCAAAAGTATTACGTTGTAGTCCGGCCATCAGGGTTACTTTTGGACTGTGATAATTTTCATCATTTAACCAAAATCTACGTAACAAGAGATACTTCATATCAATATTATGTGAACGGTCTTCACCTGTCGGAAGTTTCTGAATTTTTATATCCGAAATATCTTTTTGAAACTGAACCGCTACACCCCAGCGTTCCTGGTAAAAATATTTCACGCCCAAATCGAGCGCCTGAATATTAGCGAGATTGTACTTAACCGCATTGAAGGCAGATTCATTTTGTTGATTATAAGTAATCCACTTTGCCTCAAAATACATTTTAGGATCTTCAAAAAGTGAGAAGTCATAACGATAATCTCGTTCACGACCTTGATCGTCCTTAATTTTTAGACGCAAAAACTGATCCCCTCGATCAAGCCATTGATATAGGTAGTTCTGCGGTGTGGTTTCGGGAGTATAAGTCAGCCCATTTACTTCGATAGTTCTAAATTTTTCACCATTGATGCGAAAATTAACTGTCTTAGAACGACTTTCAGAAATATAACGTGAAGATTCGATCACGATCTGAGATGGGATGAAGCCTGTTTTGTAATTTCGCTTTTTACTTATTTCAACTGGGTACTGTATCCCAAAACCATTTTCAAAATAAATAATAAAATTATATTTCTCATCTAAGCGATAGTTTTTTTCGATAAAACGATGAGCTTTAAAGACTTCTTTGCCCAAATAAATTTTAGCTTTTTCTAAAATTTCAAAATCTAAAATAAAATTATCGTCTTTTTGAAAATCATCAAAATAATTTTTTCCAGTTTTTGCTTTTTTTATTTCAACTTTTGGAATTTTAATCAAAAGTGGTTCTTGATCATGGCATACAATTTCAAGTTCGGTATCCTGATCAACCGGATGCGCCAGCACGACCTTGGAAAAATCTAACGGGTGACTCTCTTTTTCTCCAAATTCATATTCAACCTGACAAGCACTTGAATTTACAGGTTTTTTACGTTTAATATCCGCTACGATTTCCCAGTTTCCACCTTTCAAGTTGAAATGAATTTTCATTTCAGTATTTTCATTTTTATAATTTTGTAAAAAATCTTTTTGTAAAATTTCAAACATACTTTGACGTGTTTTGGGATCGGTTTTATTTTCGGGAATTAAAATATTTAATTCAATCTCCGCAACTTTTTCTTTGGAATTTTTAACAAAATCTTCTAAATTTTTGAGATGTTTGCGCGAAATCGCCAAAGTCACATCATCTACTTTTAAATTTATTGTTTGTGGATCTAGTTTTTCTTCTTCATTTTTATTTTTTAAAAAATCTTGCACGAAAAGTGAGTTGTTTAAATACAAATCACTGCCTTTTAATTCAATTTCAATTTTGTAAAAAGAAGGAACAACAAAAAAATCTTTATCTTCCGGTGATAACTCATCCACTAAAAATTTTTCGTGCTTTTTTTCATAGTACAAACCAAATTCTAAATGGCGCATTCCACCCGAATATTCATTGATAAATTCCTTGGTTGTCGTCGTAAAAAAAGCTCCAGGAGGAACGGTGTCTTCGTCGAGAGTAACTTCAATATATTTTCCAAAGAAATCTGATTCGATAGTGAATTTTCCATCAGTCTGACTGATGCCCGAGCGGCCATCATTACAGTAAACACGCACACCACTGATGCCATGTTCATTGGCCTCACGAATTCCATTCTGATTTTGATCAAAATATACAAAACCTAGAACTAAATAATGTTTGCTTAATTTATCGCGCTGAACTTGTGACCAAGCCATCGGGATAAACAAAAAGACGAATAGAAAGTTAAGTATTGAATTCACTTAAGTTCTATAATAATCGTTGAGTCGATTATTTACTAATGAAAACTCATTAATTTCAAAGTGTTAAGTTCAATTTTTTTACAAACCGCCCGCTTAAGTAGGCGGCGTAAAATGCCGAAGAGATTACAGGGAATTATAAGTAGCTGATTTCTGGTTGCTAAGTGACTGGAAGTACAATTTAAGCAGGGGAGAAAGCTTAGGTTGCGCTTTTATAAATAAAATTATGTGGTTCATCTTTAACACATTTAAAAAATATCTTAACGGGATTTTAGTAATCTCATTCCTAGCTGCGTGTTCAGTGAGCACGGATAAACTCGGCAACTCCGTCGACAACATGACTGTCGGCATGGTTAGTGGTGATGGACAGTTTGCCCCGCTTAATTCGACTTTCACCAGCCCCATCGTGGTACAAGTTGTAAAGCCAGTGGGTTACCCTGGTAGTATCGAAGGCCTTCCAGTCTTTTTTACGTTTGATGCTATTTCCATCGCCGGAACTTTTTCTTCTAGTATTGCCTATACTGACGCTAACGGTTTTGCCCAAGTTACAGTTTCTTCCCTTAATCAACCTGGTGTTATGCAAATCACTGCTTCACTCCCGCTGGCCAATGGTGATATCACTACCAACTTCACACTCTTCGTTAGTGGTAATGCTGAAGATTGGGAAATTATTCCAAGCACTTTAACTCCAGTGGCTGGTGTGCCGTTCACACTTACTATTCGTGCCCTATTAAATACTTCTCTCCCTGATCCTGATTTTGACGGTCCTAAAGATTTAATTTTCACTACCACCGCTGGTAACTCACCTGATGGAACACCAATTACTTTGCCTGCCAATGGACTTTATAATTTTACCGATGGAGTGATCGATACACCGTTAACTGTTATTTTCCATGACAGTTCTGAGAGTGCATTGAACACCTTCACCATCTCCATAGACGGTTCGGGTCTTGGCTTAACTGTTTCAAGTCCGATTCAGGTTATGGATGATGCCGTCACTGAAGTGCGAGTCGTTGATTCAAACTCTTGTGCCGCTAATGCTATTGGAAATATTAATTATCAAGTCCCAGCTCCACAAATTTTATATTCGTACTACTATGACCAATGGGGGAACTGCGTTTCTTCTGCTAACGTTGACTGGACCACTTCATTCTTGGCCACACAAGCAACAATCGATCCTCCTACCACTGGACAACCAAGTGTTATCTATACTCCGATTCAAGCTGGTACAACCGGTACTGTTAGTATCACTGATGGAACATTTTCGGATAGCACAGGAACAATTACTAACGTTACAGGTACCGCTGCGTATTTTGTTATTATTGGTTTAAATTCGCTCGGTAATTACACTATCAATCCTGGCGTTAACAGCATTGCTCAAGTTGAAGCGCGAGATATTTTTGGTAACTTGGCTTCTAGCTATTCGGGTACACATTCACTAACTTGGACCACTAATGCCACCGCCCCCAACGCTCCAGCAGCGCTAGGATTACCGGCCAATTTACCTGTGACTCCAACTAACGGAAATTATCAATTTATTAACGGCGTTTTAACTTCACCAAACCCATTATTTAGACCTTATGATTCAAATGAAACCCCCACACTCACTGTCTATGATGGCGCAAGTTGTGGAACAAGTGTTTGCGGCACAACAACACCAATCACAGTTAATGATGCTGCTCTGACATACGCTCTTGTTCGTTCAAGTGCGAATGGACTCGGTGGTGATCCTGCCACTTTCAATGCTCCAGCATTAACACCAAACGCTGATCAGTCTTTTGCACTTTACTGCGCAACTTACGACACATACGGAAACTACCTACAAGATGATGCTACTGCTGACTGGGGTGTCGCCGGAGTTATTACAGCGCCAGATATTTCACCAGGCTTAGTTAATCAAAGTAATGTCACTTACGCTGCACGTGTGGCCGGAATAGGTTCAGTCTATTGTGATGTTGACGGTGTTGTTAATGGGCTTGGGATTGCAGATAGCACTGGTAACTTCAACGTTGTTCCAGGCGCGCCGAAGAGTTTTAGAATTAATGGTGGTACTGGAGAAGGTTTACCATTCACAGTTACTGCCGGAAATATTTGGTCAGCGACTGTTAGAACTTACGACTTAGATAATAACTTATGTACCAATTATACCAATGCTGCTCACGCTGTAACCACTAGCTATTTAGGCTCGACCGCTGTTTTCCCTGCATACCCTTCAGAAATTACTCCAACTCATACTTCAGCATTAATAGACAATACCGCCACTAACTCAAAATCAATGAGCTTAAATATTGTTGGCGGTGTGGCGACACTTTCGAACATGAAATTAATTAATGACACTGAAAACTTAGATGAGCCAACCTTAATTGTTCAGGATAACGCTGCTGTTTTAACCAGTGGTGTTTCGGGTATTATTAGTGTTAATCAAAATATTTTATCACAAATATCGATCCGCACAGCTGCTAACAATGCTGGCATTATGGCCAGTGGCTTAGCGACAACCACTGATACACCAATTAATTTATTCTCAGCAGGTTATGATAGTTCAGGGAACTATATTGGTGATCAAAATACTGACTGGACTTTTGTTGCGCCTTCAGGAAATTGTAGTGTGGGTGATATTTCTGGTAATCCTGTTCCAGTCACAAATACTGTTGGTATTATCTACGATCCAGATTTGGTTGGTAACTGTAATATTACCGCACGTCACGGTAGCGGTGTGCTCGACAACACAGGAAACATTACTGCTACTAATGGTGTAAAAAATAATTTTGAAGTAAAACTTGCTGGTAGCGTGACAACTGTTGGTGCTGGTGATTTCTTAACTGTCGTTGTTACCGCTCGCGATGCTGACGGTAACCGAGTGACAAATTACACACCTGTTACAACTTATAGCTTCACCACTTCAGCTGTAAACTCGCCTGAGGGCGTAGCTCCGATTGTGCCAGGACTTGTGGCCGGTGACTTTGCTTTAGGCCAAGCTATTATTCCATTATTACAAGTTTTCAATACTGCAGCGACATTTACGATGACAGCGACTGAGACAGTTGGTGGTACAACTACCGGAACATCCGTTCCCATTACTGTGACTCCAAAAACGTTAGATCACTATGCTACCTTAACTCCTACTGGTCCCTATGTCGCCGATGGAGCAAGTCCATTTAGCGTGACCGTTCAGTCTCGCGATCAATATGGTAACCCAACCACCTTAGGTATCGGCGCAAATATTAATTTAACTCCAGTATGGTTAGCTGATGAACCAGTGGTTGGAACAATTGGTGGTGGTACTGGATTAACTTTTGGTCCAGGCTCATCGAAAGTGATGTCAGGCTTAACCTATAGAGTAGGACATCAAGTTGCAATCGTTGCAACTGATACAGGTACAAAAACAACCCCGGTTGCTTACCGCACACCGATTACCTTTACTCCAGTAGCAGCAACCATTAACAATTATCAGTTAACTTCATTCTCAACCACGACTCCGACCGCAGGCGGGGCATTTAATGGTAGATTTGTCGCTAAAGATATTGCAGGCAATACCATTACAGGTATCGACGCATTAATGGGCACATATAATTTCAGCGTGACTTCAGGTGCAACAGCATCTGCCTACGGCAATACACCAACTCATCACTCTGGCACGATCCCATTTACCGCGGGTACATCGAACACTGTTAACTTTACTTTCTATAACGAACAAACAGTAACGGCTGCTTCATTTGTTGTTAACGATGGTGCTGGTCATACCGGAACATCTACTAATGATATCAACGTTCAAGAAAATATTTTAAATCACTATAACAACGTGACTAGTACTCCGTTTCCTATCGATGCTGATGGTATTGATACTTTCCAGGCAGTTGTTACCGCACGCGATCTTTACGGAAATATCGTAACAGGAGACGCAAGTATCAATCTTGGTGTTAACCATATTTCTCCCGTAGTTATTCCAGGTAATCTTGGTGGCTCAACCACTACTATTAATATGACCAGTGGTACGACGACCATTAACAACTTAACTTACGATGTTGTGGGTACGATGGAATTAACTGCGACTGGTGGCGCGACTGTACCGATGACTGCCGCTCGTTCAGTTGACTATATCTTTGGAACGGTTCCAGGAAACATTGATCATTATCAAATCACATTCACTGGTCCTCCGGCCGGTGGTCCTGCTACCGCGGGTACTCCATTTACTTTTACAATTACCGCCAAAGATGCCGTTAACAATACCGTCACAACAGAAGACGCGGTACTTAATGGACGCAATTTTACTTGGGGTGGATTAAATGTTTCACCTGAGGGCATGAACCCTTCACCATTAACAGCACAGACTTACGCTTTCACCGCTGGTGTAGCAACGGCTTCTGTCACATTTACTAAAGCCGAAGTTTTGGCGATTGGTGCTTTAACCGTAACTGATAATATTGGTATTGTAGGTGCCAACACTGCACCGTTCACCATTCAAGCCAACACCGCTACTCATATCGTTTTCTTAGGTGCTAATAGTGGTACAGCTGATGCCACCACCACCTATTCTGTCACAATTGAATCCCGCGATGCTTACGGGAACTTGCGAGCTACAGGAAATGCTGCCGACAGTAACTTAACCATTCGAGCAGAAAGAGTGACTGGTGTTGCTAACGTAGATACTTTTGGCGGAACTATCACTGGTGTTAATCTTCAAGCCAGTGCTTCCGTCACTCGAAGCAACCTCACATATCAAGTTGCTCACACCACCAGATTTGATTTTACAACCGCTCCTTCAATAACCATAAATGATACACTTTCAACCACTGTTACATGGGCAATGAATCAAGCAACGGTAGCGTCTTACACGCTTGAGCCTGCCACGCCCGGAAGTATCAATGCTGGTGTTCCTACTAATATTCTTCTTACTGCTTTTGATGGTGGAGGAAATATCATTTTAGCGGAAGATGCGGTACTCGGAACACTCAATTTCAATTTTACGACATCTGCCGATTGTGATGCGCCTTTAGGTGCACCATGGATTGCAGCCAATAACGATCCGGCCAATGGAACAAAAACATTTGTTAATGGTGTAGCAACTCTTCCATATACATTCTTTAATATTGCAGCAACCTGTGGAACAGCTGGAGATATTCAAGTCACTGATACAACAAATGCTATTGGTCCCGTTTCAAACACTACAATATTTACTGTGCTTCCTGGTGTCGCTCATCACTTTGGAACGGTTGCAGCAGGATTTGGTCCAGTGCCACAAGCTAATAACACCAGACAAAATACGACACAAGTTACTGTGACTTTATATGATGAGTATGGAAATCCAAAAAATGACTCTACTATTAATGGAAATATTTTAACTTTTGATAAAACCGCAGGTGCTTTAAATAATGGTACTTTGTTTGCTTGTGAACCTGCTGATGGTGATGGGTGCTTAGATGGAGATCGAAAATCAATTACTAACGTCATATTAGATTTCACAGGAACCGCCACTCAAACGATTTATGATTTTTCATACACGGTTGGACATACAATAGAATTATTTGCTACCAGTGGCGCGGTCTTAACCGCTAGCGCTGATAGTGCTGATTTACCATGGCAAATTGTAGCAACGACAATTAATAGTTATAGCATCTCTCGAACAGCTCCAAGTGTAACAGCTGGCGTACCAATCGCTTGGACTGTAACCGCTTACGATGCAGCCGCCAATCCACTTACAGGCGCTGTGGCAGAAGCTGTACTTGAAGGACTCCAACACCGTGTGATTGATAACTCAGGAACCTTTGCTTTAAACGGACCTGAAACAGGTACTTTCTCTTCTCCATTTGCTAATCTTGATTGGAACCCTGCGACGGGGACAGCAACCGTTAATTTAACTTTTTATCACGCCACCAATGATGTTCAAGTTGGGTACTTACGCTTTGAAGACAATCAAGGTGTACCAATTACAGCAGCTAACATTATTGGGAATAACATGGATGTCTTACCAGCAGCCGCAAATCACTTTCATACTTATGCCACAGGATTTGCTGCTGTTAATGCTGATACCGCTCGTAATAACGGCACCGATGTTCGAATTGATTTACAAGACGCTTATGGAAATTTAACAACTGGTCCTGCCGCGGTACAAGTTCAACCTCGCTTTGTCGCAGCACCACTTTTTGCCGCTGGTGATGGAGTCAATGTTGGTACCTTAACCGCTTCAACCACTGACGGTGGTGGTGTGGTCAACGTAACAACTATGTCACTCAACTTCTCAGCTACTTCGCAAATTACTCTTTATGATTTTGGTTACAATGTTATGCACACGATGGAGCTTCGGGCTTGGGCAGGTGCGGTTGATACAGCAGCGGCTGATTCAGCCAATATCAATTGGAACTTAGTTGCCACCAACGTTGCTTCTTACAGACTCGAACCATTGAGTCCTACCGGAACTGCTGGCACCCCGACTGATTGGGTTGTGCGAGCTTTTGACCCTGCACTTAACCCGATGAGTGGTGCAACCAATAAAGCCTTCTTAGATTCTCCCGGAGTTTTATATTCGATTGTGAATCTCGCTGGAACTAATATGAATGGTCCAGAAGCTGGTGTAGTTTCACTTCCAAATTTAGCTTCACTCAATTTCAACGCCGCTTTTGGTACAGCTCAATTTACTGGTGCGGACCGACCGATTTTTTACAATAAAGCTAACGACGTTCAGGCCGGGTATTTAAGACTTACAAATAACCAAAATGCTTTTGTTTACACCATAACAGCAGCAGAAGCGATGACCATCAACAATGCCGCTGGAAATCACTTCCACATTACACAAGCAGGTTTTCCAGCTAATGCTTCTAATACCCCTATTACCACAACTTCGATTACGGTCGCACTCCAAGACGTTTACGGTAACCCTGCCACTGATGGATCAATTGCTGGAAATCTTTTAACTTTTGTTCGAGCTCAAGGTTATGGAGCAAGTCTTGGTACTATGACCGGCTGTCCACCAACTGCAGGTGATGGATGTCTCGCAGGAGCACGCCAAAATATAACAGCGATGAGTTTAGATTTTAACGCTTCAACCACTCAAGTGATTCACGATTTACAATATAGTGTTGCTCACAACACACGTATCACCGCTACTCAAGGTGCTGTCACGACAGCAGTGGGAGATAACGTTGAACAAGAGTGGAATCCGGTTGCTGCAACCATCGCTTCATGTACTCTAACCGTTGATACTACCGTTCATCCAACATCAACTGAGTTAGCAGGTAATCCTATGACCTGGAGAATAGTTGTTAGAGATCTTGCTGGTAATGATATGGTAGACGGACTACCAACCTCAGATAATAGAACTTTTTTAAACACACAAAATTTTAGAATTCGAAATGTAACTGCCATCGGAAATTTTAATGGACCAGAATCCGGCGCTTCCAATTTAGCAACGACAGCTAACACACTCGGTAGTGCACTTAATTCAGGCTCTGGCTTCGATGGTTTAACCGGTAGTGCAAGCTTAACTGGAGCACAGAGACCTATTGCATATAGTGATACATATAATATTCCACTTAATAGTATTCGAGTGCAAATAAACGGAACTAACTTTTGTAACAATTCAACAACCATGGCAATTGATCCTAATATTTCAAATCACTTTCACACTGATGCCACTGCTGGATTTCCTGCCACAGCAACAGCTGCGGGTACTGCACAACTAGCAACACAAGTTAATGTAAGACTTCATGATTTATATGGAAACTTGAGATCAGATCCAGCAATTACCGCAGCTAGCGTTTCGTTTGCTAAAGTCTCGGGATACTCTACGGTCAATGGAACACTCCAAGGTTGTGGCCCAGGTCAAGGTGGAAATGCGTGTGGTGTTGCCCGGGCCAACATCCCAGGTATGACACTTGATTTTAGTGCTGCAAATACCGTAAGCATTTATGACCTTAATTACAACGTAGCTGATACAATTGAAGTTATTGTAACTAATGGCGGAGTAACAACCAGTGCTTTACAAGCGGCCGATCTCGCCTGGAATCCAACCACTGCGACCATTAATTCATATACTGTAGCTCGATCTTCTGCTGCTACTCAAGTCGCGGGCACTGCTACCAGTTGGACCTTAACTGCACTTGATGGTGCAGGGAACGCCATGAGTGGAGCAGCTAACAAAACGATGCTTGATGCTGTTAGTTTCAATGTGACAGATCGATCTAATGCGGGGGCCGGAGGATTTTTAAATGGACCAGAATCAGGAACATTTTCATATACTGCTGGTCCACTCGTTTGGGTATCAGGCTCTGGCACGGCCCCAGTCAGTGTAACTGCCTACAATGCGGCTAACGATATTATCGCCGGAGATTTACGTTTCACTGGAGCCGCAATTTCTGTCGACAACACAGACACTGTTGATATTACCTACGCCGCTGCTAACCACTTCCACACAACTTCAGCTGGCTTCACTGGAACTGACACGGCCAACGGCGCTGCTAAAACTGCGACAAGCGTACAAATTGATCTCCAAGATATTTACGGTAACGCTTCTCGAACTGCCACGGCCGTAACACTTGCACCGGTTTATTTAGCAGCACCACTCTTTGCTGCTGGCCACGGTACTAACCTTGGCACACTAACTGCCGCTACCTCTGATGGTGGTGGAACAGCAAACGTTACTGGTATTAATTTGGATTTTAATGCTGCTTCATCATACACACTTTATGATCTTGGTTACAACGTTTCACATAATATTGAACTCAGAGCAACTGCTGGTGCTATTCTTACAGCGACTGCTGCTGCTTCAGATTTAGTTTGGACCGTACCTTCACCTGTTAACGTTGCTAGCTATACCATGACACCAAACCTTGCGACAGGAACTGCAGGTACTGCGACGAACTGGACAGTACGCGCATTCGACCCTGCCGGAAATATTATGTCAGGGGCAAACAACGCTGCTGGATTAAATGCATTAACTTATACTTATTCTGATATTTCAAATGGTGGTGCGGGTGGATTTATGAATGCACCAAACGCTACACAAACGGTGAAAGTGGCTGGATCAAATTTACTTCCAGGTGGTACAACCGCTACCACTACTTGGTCAGCCGTTACTGGTACTGCTCCTATTCAATTTACTTTCTACAATGTCGCTAACGATGTTCAAGCCAGTTATTTAAGAGTTTCAGACGGAACTATTTCATATAACAATGCAGGCGCAAATATTATGACGATCAACGGAGCCGCCGGAGATCACTTTGAATTTTCTGGCTTAGCAGGTTTTGCTGCCAACGCTTCGGGCACTCGTCAAAATGCGACGGCCGTAACGGTTTCACTTTATGATACTTATCAAAACTTAACCACAGATGCTGCGGTCACTGCTGCGACTTTAGGTTTTACTCGTTTAAGTGGTTACACCAATACAGGCACCTTACAAGCAGCAACGACTGACGGCGGAGGCTTAGCAAACATCCCAGGCATTACTTTAAATTTTGCAGCCGCTTCTCAACGAACGCTCTATGACTTTAGTTACAAAGTAAAACAAGATATCGAATTAACCGCTTCCCATGCCTCTGTTACAAACGGAACGACGGTACCAGCAACACTTTCATGGAATTTAGTTGCTCAAACTGTTAATAGTTATGCCTTCAATTGGACAACAGCATCACCAGCAAATGTCGGTGACTTACTCGCGGCTGAACTCACAGCTTATGATGGTGGCGGAAATATTATTAGCGATGTTGGAGATCAAGCCACACTAAACTCAATTAGTTTCAGTCATTTGGTTAACGCCTCACTAAACGCACCACTCGGTGCTGCGGCACAAGCTCCTTGCGGTAATACGGGCTGTACACAAAGTTACACCTTTACGGCCGGTGTGGCACCTGTAGCTAGTTATCAATTTTTTAATGACGGGGCCGTTAATACAACTTGGGTACGTGTCACCGATACAACCAATAGTATTAATCGAGATATTCAAAATGCTATGACCTTAAATCCTATCGTTACTAATCGAATTATTTTTGCCAATCCACCTGAAAGCATCACTGGAACTGCTCAAAACGTAACGATGCAGGCGCAAGATGTTTACGGAAATCTCGATGTAAACTATGCCGGAACAATCACAGTAGATGCCACTGGTTCTGCGACAGTCGATGCAGTACCTAGTTCTAATAGTGTTACTTTTGCTGGAGGAAATGCCACTTTCTCAATCAATGATGCCGTCCGTGAAACAGTGACGATGAGTTTATCTAGTTGTGGTGTAATTCCAGATTGTACTGATACTGAAGATATTATCTTCACCGGTCCCGCACATACTCTTGTCTACTTAACTTCACCAGTTGCTAACGTCGTTGTGAATACCAATTTTTCAACTACGCCAACGGTTGAGGTTCGTGATAGTACTGGAACCAGAGTGTGGGCAGATGCTGCTACAAATATTACCTTGACCGCATTCAGTGGCGCTGGTTGTGCGGGAGCACCGCTTGGCTCACTTGCCAATAATACGGGTACTGTTACTGCAGGACAAAGAGCTTTCCCGACACTTCGTCATAGTGCCGGCGAAGCTATCTATATCCGCGCCTCAGGTGCAACTGTCGATGCCTGCGCAGGACCAACCACCGTTTACGATGCTTTAGTTACAACAAGTATTCCAGCCTCAGTCATCCAAAACACTGTGAGCCGTATTGAAGTTCAAGGTGGGGTTCCTCCTCTAACAGGATCTATTTTTGTTAACAACTCAGGTGCCTCATTATCGGCCGCTGCTGGTTACACCGGCGGATTATGTCCGGCCAATCGTCGCTGCTGGGATTATACAGCGGGCTTAACTCAAGGTACGACCGATACATTCCGTGTTACTGATAGTGGTGCTTCGATGGATAACGATAATATCAATATTAACGGTGTTGATTTAGCTAATACTGGTGACCCTGTCGCTTACGGCCCACAAACCATCGATACTGCACAGAACTACTTCATTACAAACAATGGCAATATCGCGTCCGGTATCTTGAATGTTTCTTGGACTAATAATGCGATGTGGACCAAAACATTTGATAGCTGCAACGGCGCAAGCATCGCTGGTGGTGGTGGTACATGCCAAATTACTATTCAATTTAATGCTGGAACTGGTGGTGGTGGTTCTGGAGCCTATGGCCCAGAAGTCTTAACGGTTACTGGTGCCACAGATGGCTCAATTACGCTTAACTTAACGGGAAGTATTCCATAGAGGTTAGTATGAAGTTTATCTTATTATTCTTACTTCCAATTTTCACTCTGCACGCTGCCGATATGGAAATGTGTTTGACTCAAGCCGAAGACTTTAAAAATAAAAATGGTATTGAAGCTGAATGTTTTTCACTGGTCAAAGCCGCGGCACAATCAGAACAAAAAAGTTCAAGTCAAAAAATCCAAGCTTTTGCTTATAAGAATTTCCTTTTTGCTGAAAACCAAGGACAGAGACTTGTCATTGCTGGTGACAAAACTAATCTTGGAGAAATTCACTCGATTAAAATTTCACAAAACGAAAAATGGTTGGCAGTAATCCAAAACAACGCTGATAAAAAAGAAATTTTAGTTTTCCCTACAAATCGTAACGGAAACATAGCCCCTTATAAAGTTTACGCTGGAGATGAATTTCAAAACATTATCGACTTGGCCTTCCACGAAAGTTTAGCTGAAATCTATTTTCTCGATGGTAAAACCTATGACGTTTTCGCGGTTAGCGAAGATAGCGATTCACGCATGTTAATTGACAGTCAAAAACCGATTAAACTTCGAAGTTACGACAAAAATGATCTCATGGTAAAAAAACCCTCACAGATCGAACTTACCAACGAAAGTCTTTTAGTCTTTGATGAGAACGAACAAAAACTAGGCATCATTCCTATTGATAAAAATCTTGAAAAACATGTTCAAAATATTTTAGCGCCAGGACTTAAAAATAACGTGGCCAAAATCCGTCTACGTGACAATCAAACACTTGATGTGTTCACTCAAGATGAGACTGAGAAGGCCCAAATCGAGCTAGAAAGGACTAAAGCTAAATCAGAATAAGTGTCTCATAAAGCTTCCAGGCGGCAATCTTTACCTAAACCCAATTCCACATTCATTCTCCAACTGTTTTTCGACGTAAAGCTGTTATGCAAGCGAAAATACTCATTATTTCAGCTCTTTTTTCTTTCACAGCTTTAGGTGTTCAACCTGATCTCAAAAGCATCATGGCTCAAGCAGAGCAATTAGAAGCACAAGGTAGCAGTGTTGATAAAGCTTTTGTACAGAATCTAAAACAAACCGTTTTACAAGTTGAAGCTGAAATCGATTTCCTGAACCAAAATGATCCAAATAAACTTACATCTGAAATCAAGAAACAGATCAGTGACCTGACTTTAAATGCAAAAAATAATAAATACAAAACTCTGCATCCTTTATTTCAAAAACTAGAAACAGAAGAACCAAAAACTTCTAATCACTTACCGCAATTAAAATCAGCAATTTTAATTATTAATAAATCGACACTTAAAACAGACATTAAAGAAACGCTGAACGCTAAAATTCTCTATACTATTCAGCTTTATCAACGTTTAGAAAAATCTGAATTCCTTGACCGTGAACTAAAGCAATTACTGACCAGTATTGAACAACAAAAAACTGAATTAGAAAAAAGACTTGCACCAAAGGCCGTAATCATCACTCAAGACTATAGCTTATTTGGTACCGCCATCGCTTTATGCTTTATGCTGGTCGGTTTAGTGAGAAAACGCGCACGTAGAAAATCAGATGAGGTCGCGACTCCGTCTTCTTATGCTTCAATTCTGATGGAAAATAAATCCGCGACGATCTTTGCACAAAGCCAAATTAAATTCTGGATTGAAGATTTTATCGACGAAGAAAGTTTAAAAAAGAATGTTATTATCAAAAACATCAAAGATAGTCCTCGCTACCAACAAGTCATTCAGAAAATGGTGGCAGAACCAACGATTCTTGTTGATTCAAAAGGTAATATTTTAAATACCAATGATCAATTTACCAGCGTCTTTGCCGACTTTGCCCCTCTTTGCAAAACTTGGGATGAATTAACCAATCACAGCTACGCTAATGAGTTTGATCCAGTTACTTCGGCCCGTTACTTCGGTGGTGAAAACTTCGCTCGTTACGGCTTTCGTTTATTTGGCGAAAAACAAGAATTTGAAGCTCAATGTTTACCACTTAAAAATGATAACCAAGAAAATGTTTACCTCATTATCTTCAGCGAAATCATTTCAGTGGCCGCCCAACCAACAACTGCTCAATTAAGTGCTTAAAACAAATTTTCTTTTAAATCAGTTATTTTCCGAATTACTTGGTATTCTAAATGCCCGCCGATCTTTTTCTCCATTTGCTTTTTAGGCATAAATAATTTTTTATAATTTAGTTTTTCAATTTCATTTATCCGTCGTTCAATAAATGGCACTGCTCGGACTTCGCCGGTTAAACCAACTTCACCGAGAAAAACACAAGTATCGCCAATGGCATGTTTATAATACGAACTTAAAAGCGCAGCAATCACCGCCAGGTCGGAATCACGACTCTGAAGCTTTATTCCACCAACGACATTGAGATATATATCAGAATAGGAAAGCGGCAATTCAAAATATTTTTCAATTATGGCGACTAACATCGACAAGCGATTAGCATCAATTCCCTGAGTCGTTCTCCGACCATTTCCATACTTATTTTCCACCACCAAAGCTTGAACTTCCACAAATATCCCGCGTGTTCCCTCCATCACACAGGTTAGCGCACGGCCATAACTTTCCCCAAGGGAACTTTCCAAGAAGTACTGTGAAGGATTTTGAATTTGCCTTAAACCTTCCCCGTGCATTTCAAAAATTCCTACCTCATGACTATTACCAAAACGATTCTTCATCACGCGCAAAAGCCTATATTGATTTTGCTGATCCCCTTCGAAGTAAACGACGGCATCTACCATATGCTCCAAAATCTTAGGGCCTGCAATATTACCTTCTTTGGTAATGTGACCAATAATCAAACATGTGAGTTTATTGGCTTTAGCATAATTCATAAGCTCATAAGTCACTTCGCGAATTTGTGACGCTGTCCCTGGGGCACTCGCGACTTCATGAGAAACCGTGGTTTGGATTGAATCCAAAATCATGAGAATCGGTTTAATTTTTTTAATTTCTTCCAGTATATTCTGCCAGCTACTGGCATGCAGAATATAAAGATTTTCGATACCCATGCCTAAACGTTTCATACGCCCTGCAACCTGTGCTGTTGATTCCTCACCGCTTATATAAAGTACCTTCTGTTCTGGAAATAATTCAGCTACTTTTCCACTGACTTCTAAAAGTAATGTGGATTTGCCAATACCCGGCTCTCCTCCAATCAGCGTTAATGAACCTTCCACCATACCGCCACCAACCACTCGATCAAATTCCTCAATTCCGGTTTTCATTCTAATTTCTTGTGTCGTTTCGATTTCACTTAAAGTTTGCGAGCCTAAAATATTCGTCACCTGTCGTGAATGACTATGTTTTAATTTTTCTTCTTCTTGAAAACTATTCCATTCTTGGCAATCAGGACATTTCCCCAACCACTTCGGAGATAGATAACCACAAGCTTGACATGCAAATTGAATTTGATTTTTTTTGGCCATTTTGCCTCCATATATCGGTATGCAATTTGGTAAAAAAAGGGAGCGAGATAAGCCTTGAATATTTCTAATCGTTGAGAAGTTTTAAGAACTTTTCTTCCGAAATAATCGGTATTTTTAGTTCTTGCGCCTTTTTAAATTTGGATGAAGTGCTCTCTGTATCATTGGTAATCACGTAATCCGTCGTACTCGAAACACCGTTTTGAACCGCCCCGGCTTGGCCTTTAATCATATCTTCAATGTCTGTTCGCTTCATTGAAAGGGTACCGGTAATGCAAAACTTAAGACCTTTAAGTTTTGTACCTTGCTGAATTTTTTGGCTGATCGGATTTACGCCAGATTTTAAAAGTGACTTAATTAAATCATATTTGGTCTTGAGTGATTCAACATATTGCTGTGCTGACTTTTCAGCAAACGAAGCAATTGATTCTAAATCTGAGATTTCGAGTTTTAAAATTTTTTCAACCGTGTCAAATCCTGCTTCCACAATTTTTTGTGACTTACTATAAGCACCGCCGCTAATTCCAAGTGCGCTTAAAAAAGTGACCAGATCAATTTCTTTTGATTTTTGAATATTGGCATAAATTTTTTGTGCCAGTTTATCTTTTACTTTTTCTAGCGTTAATAAGTCTTCCTGATTAATTTCATAGAGTGACTGAATATTTTTGATAACTTTTTTCTGAATCGCTTCCGCAATTCTTTTTTCACTAAAATCTTCGATTCCAACTTTCTTGACGAAATTAAGAATTTCATCCAATTTTTTATCTGGGCAATCAGGATTTTTACAAATCAAACGAATATCTTCTTCGTATAATTTTTCGCTACAACTTGGACATTTGGATGGCACACTGAATTTTGTTTCTGAGGATTTCACAACTGAGACAAACTTAGGAATAACCTCACCTGAACGAATAATCTCGATGATATCCCCTGCTTTTAATTGAAATTGCTTTACCATGCCATAATTATGTAATGTCACGCGCGAGATAACGGCACCACTCAGTTCTGTTGGTTCCACTTCAGCGACAGGTGTTGCCACTCCATTACGCGAGATTTGCCATGTAATACTATGAATCGTGGTTTGTTTCGCCTCTCCCGCGAATTTGAAGGCCATTTTATAACGAGGATGATGGGCGGTTTCTCCTAGTTCTTCGTGCAGCCTTAAATCGTTATAACTAAAAACTAGGCCATCGATAAGGTAATCTCCGTTACTCATAAACTCTTGGGCTTCTTTTAGTCTGGCTTCGATGTCTGCTTGCTCTTTATGCAAAGTTATATCTGGAATTTCAAAACCTTGCGATTTTAGCCACTGAAACTTTTTGACTTCAGTCGAAAATTCGCGCTCCATCCCGACAACGTCAAAAGCTTGAAAGCTTAAGTATTTACAAAGATCATGATTTTCTTTTCGACCCACTAAACCCGCCACAATATTTCTTTGTGAATTTGGTTTTTCTAATTTTCTTTTTTCCATTTCTGTCGCAAGATGAAGAAAATTTTCTTCGGTACAATAAATTTCGCCACGGACTTCGATCTTTTCGTGTTCGGTATTTAAACTTTGTGGAACTGTTTCTAAGAATAGAATTTTCTGACTAATATTTTCACCCATAACTCCATCGCCACGGGTTTTTCCTAATAAGAAATGTCCTTTTTGATAAACAATAGAACAACTCGAACCATCGATTTTAAATGTACTAAGTAGCTCCTTGTTATCCTGCCAAAAAATAAGATCATCTAGGACATATGTCTTATTTAAACTAAGCATTTTTTTATCGTGCTGAATTTTATTTTCACTGCTAAGAAATGTCCCGACTAGCTCAAGCACGGGATTTGCTGGATCGATCTGTTTTAGTTCTTCTTCTAGTTTGTCGTATTCAAAATCTGAAATAACCGCATTACCGCTGTAATAAAGTTTTTTATGTTTGATGATTTCTGTTTCTAATTTTTTTATTTTATCTTGCTTGGCCATGCTCAGTTAATTTACTAAAAACTGAACGAACCGCCAAATTTAAATGCCGTGGATTTGTAATTTAAATCGGTGTTTGCACCGCTAAAACTGGCCTTATTGTTTGTCATTTGAATTGAACCATCCAGCGTAATGAGTGGATTGTATTGGTAGCTACCACCGATTTCCATTTGGATCGACGATTCACTCTTCGAGCCGCCAAAGGTAGTGGTGGATTCTTTAAACTTCGGAAACGGCATAATTTCTGCTCTTACAAAACCTCTGAAAATCCTTTGAATCGGGATACTGGCGCGAATCCCCATAATAATTCCCCCAAATTCATTTTCGCCAAAGCCGTCGGCCGCAACCGTTTCAAGATTATAAGTATAAGTCCCATAGCCTGCTAAGAAATCGATTTGTGGGCCATAGAAAAAGCCTAATGGTAAGTATTTATAGCCACCCATCAGTTTAAACGTGCCTTCTGTTGTAGAGACTGAATCATCCGTAAGTGCACCAGAACGCTTAGACAAACTACCAAAACGTCGTCCAAATTCAAACATCCCAAAGTATTCCCGCGTCACCCAAACTTCACTATCAACACTCATACCAAGAATCATCGCGCTGACTGATTTATTGGTTGGCGCAACTGTTGCCGCTTCTGATTTTGATAATTCGAGATTGATACCTAAGGTTCCTAATTTACCAAACTCACTCGCTTTAATTTCGGGGTAATCCATGTTCTGCATTTTATCTTCAGCTTGTACTTTTTCGACCCGTACCCAGTCATCCACACTTAAACGTTCAGCACTGGTATATAGCTTCACCACTCCAAGAGCTTGTTTATCTGAAATACTAAAAACTTTACCTTTGGCCAGCATCAGCGTTTCCCATTCAACAATTCGTTTCAGTAATGGGTGACGCTTCTTCGCTTGTGGACGCTTAATGGTGAATTCATCACCGACGGCGACTCGATAGTTTTTGCCAATATCAATAGTGATTTGATCACCTAAGATTCCAATAATTCTTCCATCGTATGGAATATTGCGCTCATAAAGCTCGAGCCAATTCTTAAGAGTCTGAACAATCATCTCAATATCGTCTTTATTGATCAGAACTTTTTCACTAAAATAAAGATCTTCGCCATTATCTCCTACAATATCCATCTGTACTTCTATCCCGGAAATATGAGAAATCAGATCAATACGGATAAGTGAGCCGGCTTTAGATTTATCCGCTGAAACTTTTAAAACCTCTTGGGTCTTTAAATATTTTTTTAAATTTTCACGATATTTACTAAAAATACTAATGAGATCTGAATTTGATTCATAAAAACACCAGCTGGTGGTTTTTAAATATAATTCAATTTCTTCGTGAACTTTATAGGCGATCCCTCCGCCAACACTATCAGTAATGGGCAATAGTAAACAACGGCGCATTGAATAGTCGGCGTGGCCAGCACTAGCGAATAATGTCATCAATACGATGAACGAGAAAAATATCTTAGGGAAGATCGGGAATATTTTCTTCATTTTTTCTCATTCCTATTTGTTTTTCGTATATCTCAATCAGCATCCGCATTTCGTGAGTTTCCTCTTTAAGCGTCTGGATTTGTTTTCTTAATTTTTTATTCTCAGCTTCAAGATCATTAATAATTTCTAAGTCTTCATTAATAATTTGTGTTTCATCCACAAAATTTGAACAAAGAATATAATATTTTCCGTTTTCGAGTTTATGTTTTACGCGATTGGCTTTTATATAACGTCGAATAGAAGATACTGAAATCTTCTTAAAATTAGAATACTCAACTACTGAGAGCCACTTCTCCTTCGGCCCTTTCATATAACCTCCTGTATCTTAATATAATAATGAATTCCGATTAAGAGCGCAAAAGAATAGTATCTATTCTCTAAAGCTGAACTTTTGCTTATAATATTTGAGATGCCGAAGTTGAATCTAAACGAAATGAAAAATAAGAAAATCGCCCTGGTACTTTCAGGTGGGGTAGTCAAGGCCGCTTCATGGCATTTAGGTGTTGCCATTGCCTTGGAAGAGCTCGGATTCAGTTTCAAAAATAACACCACTGATATCCTTCAGGAAAAAAAGAGTTTAGAAATCTCTACCTACGTTGGTTCGAGTGCCGGTGCTATGATTTGTTTGTATCTGGCACTTGGTTTAACCCCGCAAGAAATCACCGATTCAGCCTTCGGCGGCAAGAATTCCAGACTAAAACGCTTAACTTATAAAGACATGTTGTATCTGAAGAAAAGTGTCATGCGACCACCTAAGAATAGTCTGTATAATCCAATGGAAGGTTTCCCGACTCTTATTCGTAAGCTTTTAATGCCGCTTAATAATTTCACAGGCATTTTTTCTACCGAGGGAATTAAAAATTATTTAGTGAAACATGTTATTGATAATAAACTTACTCGTTTTGAAGATTTAAGATCTGATCTCTTTGTCGTGGCAACTCAGCTTGATCACTCTCGTAAAGTCATTTTCAGTAAATATAACTACCCTAATCCTAGCCATGATCCGACTTCGGTTTATTACACCGGTACTGCTCTGGCCGACGCCGTTACCGCCAGCATGAGTGTCCCACCAATTTACTCACCTTATCCGATCAAAAACGTTTTAACTGGTGAAATTGATTATTATATCGATGGGGAAATTCGCGAAACACTTTCAACTCACGTGGCCGAAGATAATAATTGTGACGTCGCAATTAGTTCGTGGACACATACGCCATATCATTACCAGGATGAAGTGGGTTCACTTATACATTACGGTTTGCCAACCATTGCGGTACAATCGATTCTACTTATGATCCAAAAGAAAATTATATCGGCGCGTGCCCACCGCTCGACTGCTATGGATATTGTCCAAACGGTTAGTGATTATATGAAACACGAGAATTTTTCCAACGAACACAGACGGAAGATTTTATCTATTCTCGAGAGTAAGCTACATTTTAAAACCAATATGCAACTTATTGATATTTATCCAGAACATAGCGACTTTAAGTTCTTTTTCCATAGTACATTCTCGCTTAACCCAAAAACTGCAGCATACGCCGTAAAAGCAGGATATAAAAGAACGATGGAAGTCATGAATAAATTGGGTGATAAATGATTTACCTAATTAGCCTACTTTTCCACATGAACATATCTGCGCAGGCACTGGATGCTATCCTTGATGGTGATACTATCATCATGCAAGATCTTATTTTTGAAAACGAGATTGCACCTGAATTAACCGAAGCAAAATCAGCACTTTCAAGAAAAGTGGTTGATGGTGTTTTAAGAGACGAAAAAGATCTTGTTCACGCTGATTTTGAAATCCCGGATTACTTTAGGCCTAATGTTACATTTTGGTTTTCCGTTTACACTCAGTACAGCTCTCATCAAGTCCTCATTCACGATAAAAACAATTTAGACATTGTGTACGAAGCACTTGATTTTTCAGATCTTGAGCAAAAGAAGGTGGTAGACGAATTTACGCGCTACAAGCGACAAGATGAGCTTGCGATGGCCAGAGTCTTAGATATTAAAGCTCGTCTCATGGAACTCTCTCACAATATAAGTCCAAGTGATGAAAAAACAAAAAAAGTTCTCAATATCGTATCAGCATCCAGTAAAATTCCTGATGATGAAGATGATAGGATCAAATTCTTTACTGAACTCTCACTTAATATTCGAACGCAGACTGGACAAAGAGAAATGATTCATCAGGGTGTTAAAAACTCCTTCGCTTTTACACCATTTATGAAGGAGCATTTCAAAAATTTTGAATTACCGACTGAACTTATGGCCATACCATTTTTGGAATCATCATTTAATAATATGGCAAAGTCTCGTGTAAACGCCGCCGGTGCTTGGCAAATCATGCCGAATATAGCCACCAATTTAATGCCTTATGAAAGTGGTGTTTTGGATACACGTTACAACATGCCAATTTCGACCCTGGCAGCTTTTCACCTTCTTAAAGAAGACTTTCAACGTCTCAAGCGCTGGGATCTTACAGTCACCGCCTACAACTCGGGTGCTAAACATCTGTTTGAAGCAAAAAAGCAACTAGGTGATAAATACGAGCACTCCTTAGAAAATATTTTTATTCATTACGAAGCTGAGCACCACGGATTTGCATCTAAGAATTTCTATTCGGAGTTTTTAGCACTCGTTCACGTTCTGGCCTACAAAGAATCTATTTTTCCTATCAAAGATGAAAAAAATTATCCGCTCAGCAAAGCAGCAAATAAAATTAATATTTATGTTTGTAAATGTCCTTTGACCGCTTCAAAGTTTTTTAAAATTCACAGCAAAGAAATCAAAAATCTCAATCCGCAGTTTTTGCAATTAAATAAGCGACATGACTTTGGAGCCCTTATTGCATCTAAAGAGGTCCTACCTAAAGAGTATTATCACCAGCTCACTCACGAACAACTCAGACGTAAGTGGCCCATTAATTGGAAAAACCAAACGAAGAAAGCGATTAAATGTCCATAGAAGAAAGCTATCTAGAGCTGTTCAATTAGATAAGTATCATCTGAACAATAAGACTGGAGATAATCGAAACTACCATCTGCGTATGCCGCTTTCACATTGATAACACCTTGTGGTTCACCAACTAAGAAAACCTTTCTCGACTTCTCTGATTGTTCATCATAGAACTGACCATCGTTATCTAAGATTTTCTTTTCAATCGCCATTTCGCCTTTCGTATTTTTCCCTGAAACTTTTAAATCAATAATTTTTTTACTGAGGTTAATTTGCACCAGACACATATTATTTAAGTTTGAAATCGAGAAGCCGGTGTAAATCGCTTGCATGTATGCCTTGCTTGGAATTTCAACTAATGAATCATTCCAGCGGCCCATGAACACGCTTTCGCCCAGGTGACGTAGCTCATTATATTGGCGTGCTCCCACGGGATAAAGCACGTTATTATAGTAATAAACGTTCTGACCTTTCTTCTTCGGAGAAACATCGCTGGCCAGTAATGACATCTCATTTGGCGCAATATTAAGCTCTAAGTGCTCAGTTCCAAGGATTTGATTTTCAACCAAGCTGAATTCATCTTTATTTTTGCGAACATACTCGTTAATTTCAAAATAAACTTCGTTCTCAGTTAAAAAAGCGACTTTATTCGCGATCTCATTATCTTTGGTTTTATAAGTTAAAAGTGTGTTACCAGCTTCAACTCCAATAAATAATAAGTAACTATAATTATCGCTACCAGGATCAACCACTTTAAGTTTTTCATTTAGATAAAACTTCGCTTCGAATTTTTTATCGATTTCGAGATCATCAGTCACTTGTGAACCATCTAATTGCACTAACAATATACCGCCACGACCAGTTAGCTTGTTTTCATCTAATAAACGCTCCAGCGCACGTGTTTCAAGTAATGGAACATCTAAGTCATAGCTATCAGCTTCTAAAATTAAATCTAAGTTAGTTGGAACGTGCCCTTGTAATACGATGTTAGCAGCACGAATCGCCATTGGTGTACTTAGTTTCGTTTTAACCACGATGTTACCTGTACCTTGGTCCGAATAAACTTCATTCATGTCATCATTAAAACGAAGTGCATAGTTGGTTTGTTTTTTCGCAACTTTCTTATTTAACTCAATACTATCGACGTTAATTCGAATTTCAGACTTCACTGGTTTTTTGCTAACGTAATTGATGGCCACTTTCTTTGGCTTATCAGCTTCTTTTTTATTCGCACTCTGAATTGACTTAAGTGTTTGTTCTAATTGTTTTTGATCTAAGCCACCAAGATTGTGCATCAAATTTTTTACTTCTTTCTCAGAGAGGCCCGCAATCACTGGTGTTGTAGGTGCTACTGCCGCTGGAGCCGCTGTGACCGCTGCCGATTGTGCTACCTTTACTGTTTTTTTGGTCTCTGCTGATTCGAGTGCAGGTGCCGCCGCTACGACTTGTGAACTTGCTTCTTCTTTGGCCGTTACAATCGTTAATGGTGCTTCAGCCTTAGGTGACTGCGCTGCTGCTGGCGCTGTCTCTTCAAATTTTTGATTCATTTGAGAGATAATGCCATCAAGTTGTTGCTTCTTAGCTAATAATCTGTCTTCTTCTACTGCTGGGTTACCAAGTGAAGGCTCTACTAATTCTGTATTACTTTCTGATTCCGTTACAATTTCAGAAATGACTTCACCAGCTTCGACTTCGTTATTATTTTCAATTAACTCTGTGGCGACTTCTGTTACTGCCGTTTGCGCTGCTTGCTCTTTTTCATAATTAGCTTCATAGGTTGCAATCGTATCTACTTCAGCCTCAGTATTTTCTGAGTCATTAAAGTTATCAATATAGTCAGCGTAGTTCACTGGCTCAGCTGCGGGCTCAACAGGAGTTGTCTCTGTCACCACTTCTGCTACAGCTGGAGTTGTTTCAACTGTTTCCGCTACTGTTGCTTGAAACTCAGCGCGATTATCATTGATCATATCTTTAAGATCGATCACTTGCACGTCTTCAACTTGTTTTTCATTTTCACCAACAACAACTTCTTCAGTGCTATCAACAATATTTGCTACTAACTGGGTGAAAACTTTTGAATCTGCTACTTGTGGTGCACGGGTGAGAACTTCTTCACTACTATTAACGTTTAATGTTTTCGCGACACTATATATATAGTCAGAAACTTTGAAGTTTGTTTGTGCAACTACTGCAGCTTTTGCTACCGGCTTCGCTACCTTAACTACCTTCATGGTGATTTTCTTGACTGGCGCAGCCACTACTTTATGAACCACATCTGCTCTATTTCTACTGAGAACTTCATCTGACTGCATAATCACTTCTTGAGTAGTCACAGCCACGAGTGGCGAGCTAACACCTTGAATACTCAGTGTTTTTCCATCTAATTGAGTAGTCAGCTTTTCAAGTGATGATGTAGCTTGAACGCGGATTTCAGTACGAACTCGATTCTTCCGTCTCTCTTCCGTTGCCTTCTTTTCGGCCAACTCTCTTACTTGTTGCTCTTTCTGTTTTGCTATCGCTGCTGTCTCGATGGCCTTTCTTGCGGCCAGAGCCTCAGCGGCCCTAAGCATTTCTTGTTTTTGGATATTCAGCTGAGCCAATGCTTGCGCTTTAGCGTGAGCAGCTAACTTTAAATCATGCTCATATTCAAGTTTAACTTGTTCTACTGAGTACGCTTTATAGCCAAGGTTTAAATCTGAAATCTTAGGAATTGTGAATAACTCAGATAACTTGTAAGTCTTTTGTGCTTCCGGTGCTTTTACTACAACAGGTTTTGATTGCTCAGTTTGAACTTGGTCGGCAATAATTTCCTTGTTAGCTTGCTCGTTCGAGAATTTTTCGAAATAAGCAGTCCAGTTAATCACCACTAATTCTTTTGCTTTAAACGCATATAATTTTTCAATTTGTAGCAATTCTAATTCGTCCGCACTTTTTACGACGCCTGCGACTTCTGCAATCACGATGCTTTGTTTCTTCACGGCCTTTACTTGTTGTGTTTTTACTTCAATCACTTCAGCTTCAACAGCTGGTGATCGCGAGATTTTCTCCTCTGAAACAATAGCTTTTGCGATGTGAATTTGTGTTTCACTTTTCGCGAAATTTTTAAGAGAAATTTTTTGTGTAGAATTTAGATTTGATTCAATAGCGATTATCGCCAACCCAAATAGGGAAACCATGGCGAGCACATCGAAATAATTTGTTATCGTCCGTAATAACTTTTTCATCGCTAAGAATAATTTTATCACTACTCAGAACAGATGAAAGAAGAAAAGATTTTCAGGACTTAAGATTGTGAGTAATCATCGCAATTTATCTGCTGACTACTTAGTTTTCAACATAGATTTAGGTGAATATTCAGATGTGGTCCTATCGGACCACATCTGAGAATTTTTATTGATGTAAATAGCCAGCTCTCAAGCGCGCTTCTGCACGTTGAAGCTTTCTTTGAAACTTAATCAGATCAATATTCGTGAGTGAATCTTTACCTGACAATTTTTCTAAAGCTTTTTTCTTCGCAAGTTTCGCACGCTCAACATCGATTTTCTCTGCCGGCTCGGAAGTAATCGCGAGAATACTCACTTCATCTTTGAGAATTTTACAAAGACCATGAGTCACATGATAACTTTTATTTCCATCTTTAGTTTTAACTGTCATTACCCCAGTAGATAACTCAGTTAAAATATGAGTATGGTTTGGTAGTACGTTAATCTCACCACGAACCGTAGGAATAATTAATTCGCTACATTCAAGTGATTTTACGACTGCACCATTTGGAGTTAAAAGTTTCAATTTAAACATTTTTAGTTCCCTTGTAACTTCTTAGCTTTTTCATGAACCTGTTCAAGATTTCCAACTAAGTAGAATGCTTGTTCTGGTAAATGATCAACTTCACCGTTTAAGATAGCCTTGAACGCTGAAACGGTTTCTTCGATCTTAACGAATTGTCCTGGAATACCAGTAAACTGTTGAGCTACGAAGAATGGTTGTGATAAGAATTTTTGCACTTTACGAGCGCGAGCAACGATCTTCTTATCTGTTTCAGATAATTCATCCATACCTAAAATGGCGATAATATCTTGTAGTTCTTTATAACGCTGAAGAATTTTCTGAACGTCACGTGCTACTTGGTAATGTTCATCACCAACGATATCTGGAGTTAGAATCGTTGAAGAAGAAGACAGAGGATCTACCGCTGGGTAAATTCCTAACTCGGCAATCTGACGAGAAAGTTCTGTTGTTGCATCCAGGTGAGCAAATGTTGTTGCTGGAGCTGGATCGGTATAGTCATCCGCCGGAACGTAAACCGCTTGAATCGAAGTGATCGATCCATCTTTGGTCGAAGTAATACGCTCTTGCATAGCTCCCATTTCTGTACCAAGCGTTGGTTGGTAACCTACCGCTGAAGGGATACGACCTAAAAGGGCCGAAACTTCAGAACCTGCTTGGGTGAAACGGAAAATGTTATCGACGAAAAATAATACGTCTTGTTTTTCTTCATCACGGAAATATTCCGCAACTGAAAGACCAGTTAAAGCAACACGAGCACGAGCACCAGGTGGCTCATTCATCTGGCCATACACCAGTGCGGTTTTATCAATAACGCCTGAATCTTTCATTTCATGATAAAGATCGTTTCCTTCACGTGTACGTTCACCTACACCTGCGAAAACCGAATAACCACCGTGGTGAGTAGCGATGTTGTTAATAAGTTCCATAATTAATACGGTCTTACCTACACCCGCACCACCGAACAAACCAATCTTCCCACCTTTTAAATAAGGAGCTAGAAGATCGATAACTTTAATTCCTGTATAGAACGGTTCTAGTTTTGTTGATTGGTTTTCAAACTTCGGAGCTGAACGATGGATTGAATAATGTTTCTTGGCCTTAACTGGTCCAAGTTCATCCACCGGATCACCGGTTACGTTAATAATTCTACCAAGAACTTCTTTACCAACTGGTGCCTGAATTTGTGTTCCAGTATCAGTTACTTTAAGACCTCTTGATAAACCTTCAGTTGAATCCATCGCAATGGTTCTTACGATGTTATTTCCAAGATGCTGAGAAACTTCAAGAACGAGGTTGTCTTGAGCATTGGAAATAGTTTTGTTGGTAAGCTTTAGGGCATTGTAAATCGCCGGTAAATTTCCATTTGGAAATTCAACGTCGATAACCGGACCCATAACTTGCTTAACAATTCCCACGTTTGCGGTCATATAGTTAACTCCTTATGCGTTGAGAGACTCTGCACCAGATACAACTTCAATTAATTCCGTTGTAATCGCTGCTTGTCTCAACTTGTTCATTCTTATCGTTAATTCACGAATCATTTCTTTACAGTTTTTCGTCGCGTTTTCCATCGCACTCATACGTGATCCGTGCTCAGCCGCAATCGCATCAAGTAAGCCAGTGTAAATTGTATTGATGTAAACTTCTGGAACTAAAGTATCCATAATACTTTCTGGTGATGGCTCATATTTAAAATCAAACGGGAAAGCTTGCTTTAAATTTTCAATATCATTTTCAGCTAATCCCATTGGTAGAACTTGTTTAACCGTTGGAGTAAAACTGATAACTGAATTGAAAGAGTTGTAGGCAATAAAAATTCGACCTACCTCTCCCATTTTAAACTGATCGGCTAACTCACCTGCAAGCTTACGGGTTTCATCAAATGTTGGCTCCGCTTTTTCAAAAGTATAAGTTTTTCCAGCATTAAACTCTGACTTTAGTAAATCACGAGTTTTTTTACCGATGAAAAGTAATTTGAAATCTTTTGGATCATTTTCTTTAAAGAATGAACGAACGGCTTTCGCTAGGCCACTGTTGTACCCACCACACAGACCTTTATCTGAAGAAATCACCAACAGCAAAGACTGCTTTGACTCTTTCTCCATTAAGTATTCATTACGATAGTTTGATGTCAGGGCCGAAACAGTTTTGACAACCGTTTCTAGTTCATTAGCGTATGGACGCAAGTTAAGAATTCTATCTTGCGCTTTCGCTAACTTCGCCGCTGAAACCAGTTTCATCGCCGAAGTGGTCTTAAGAGTACTTTTGGTACTTTTAATTTTCTTTTTTAAGTCCTTAATATTGGCCATCGCCGTTATCCTTAATTAGTACTTGTTAGTTTGAACAAATGACTTAATCGCCTCTACTAGTTTCACTTCATTCTCAGCTGAAATCTGTTGCTCAGATTTTAGAGCTGTATAAAGTGAAGCTTGTCTCGACTTCATAAAATCCAATAAGTCTTTTTCTGCAGTTTTAATTTTTGAAACTGGAACTTTATCTAATAAACCTTTAGTACCAGCAAAAACTAAAATAACTTGCTCGATAACATCCATCGGAGCGTATTGGCCTTGCTTTAAAAGTTCAACTAAACGCTCACCACGTGCTAGCTGTCTTTGTGTCGCTTCATCTAAGTCAGAACCGAACTGAGCAAAAGCTTGTAATTCACGATATTGAGCAAGATCGAGACGAAGTGTACCAGCAACTTTTTTCATCGCTTTAATTTGGGCCGCACCACCTACCCGAGAAACTGAGAGACCTACGTTAACCGCCGGACGAACACCCGAGTTGAATAAATCCGACTCTAGATAAATCTGACCATCTGTAATTGAAATTACGTTTGTAGGAATATAAGCCGAAACGTCGCCTTCTTGTGTTTCAATAATTGGAAGTGCTGTTAATGAACCTGCACCCGCGTCGTCACTCATTTTCGCTGCACGCTCAAGTAGTCTTGAGTGAGTATAGAAAACGTCCCCTGGGAACGCTTCACGGCCTGGAGGTCGGCGAAGAAGAAGAGATAACTGTCTATAAGCTTGAGCTTGTTTTGTTAGATCGTCATAAACAACTAGTGCATGTTTACCACTGTCTCTGTAGTACTCACCCATTGTACAACCTGTATATGGAGCAAGATATTGCAGAGGTGCCATGTGTGAAGCAGTTGCAGATACAATTGTTGTATACTCAAGTGCGCCAGCTTCTTCTAATTTTCTATATACTTGTCTAACAGTTGATTGTTTCTGACCGATGGCTACGTAAATACAAACTACGTTTTTACCTTTTTGATTAATGATCGTATCGATCGCAACCGCTGTTTTACCAGTCTTTCTATCACCGATGATTAACTCGCGTTGACCACGGCCAATTGGAATCATGGCATCGATCGCCTTAAGACCCGTTTGCATTGGCTCATGAACTGATTTACGAGCAATGATCCCTGGAGCTTTAATTTCTACGTTTCTGAATTCTTTTGTTTTTAATTCACCTTTACCATCAATTGGCTCACCGATTGCGTTTACAACGCGACCAAGAAGAGCGTCGCCAACTGGAACTGAAACGATTTTCTCAGTACGCTTAACGACTGAACCTTCTTTAATATCTCCCGAACCAAGAACTGCAATACCTACGTTATTTGATTCAAGGTTAAGAACCATGCCTTTTGTTCCATCTGAAAATTCAACTAGTTCCCCGGCCATAACATTTTTCAAGCCGAAAACGCGGGCAACGCCGTCACCAATAGTTAATACCGTTCCAATTTCATTCACGTCTAAACGTGTTTCAAAATTCGCAATTCGGTTCTTGATGATTCCTGTGATTTCTTCAGGTCTTAATGTCGCTGTTGTCATTTTTCTCTTCCTTTATTTTATAAAAGTGATTCTTTAAATTGGTTTAATTGATTATCGATCGACGCATCTAATTGCATATCTTCTACCGTAATTCGGTAACCAGCAGTCACTTCATCGTTCTTTACGTAATCAAGAACTGGTTTTCTGCCAATTTTAGTTTCGATATAATTTTCGAGCTTTGTTTTAACTGCTGCTGGAATTTGAGCTTCGAAACCTTGAATCGTACCACGCAAGAAACCTTTTTCATGGTCATCAAGAACAACGATTTCTTTAAAAATTACAGGTAGGAGTGCCAGGCGCTTCTCATCTACTAAAAAGTGCAGACCATTTAATAGACCTGTGTTTAATTTTAGCTTCTTTGCAATATCATCGATAATTAATTTTTTTTCTTCATTCGTGAAAACGTCTAAGAAGAGAACGTTTTCAAGATTATTTGAAGTATTAATAACTTCAGTAAACTTAGTTAGTTCCGCAGCGGCATCGAATTTAAATTCTTTTGCTAGTGCTAGAAATGCTTGAGCATAAACTTTAGCAATATTTTGCTCTTTCATTACCTCAACTCCTTCAGAAGGTTTGCTGCGACTTTAGTTTGCAAAGAAGAATCTTTGGAAATTTTTTCTTTTGTCTTCGCTACGACCTTATCGATTAACTCGCCATTGATTTCCATAATTAATGAATTTTTCTCTGCTTCAACTCTGGTTACACCGTCGACACGCATTTTCTTAACACGTGCCTGAATTTCATCATCGTAATTTTTTACAAAAGTCGTTACTTCTGTTTTTGCTTCTTCCATAATTTTAGAGACTTCAGCATCAACTTTACTTAGCTTTGCTTTTTGTTCTGCTAAATTCTTTTCTGCTTGTTTCGCTTTCTCACTCGCACGCTTCATGCTCGCTTCGATATCTGTCGCTTTTTGTGTGAAATGATTTGAAATAGGTTTTTTTAATTTTATTGATAAAAAACCAAATAAAATCAAGAAGTTAACTGCAGGTGCAATCAAGTCATAAACGCTACCGTGATGAGCACCATCACTTGCGGCCATTACTGTTTGAGAAAATTGTGAAAGTACAAACCAAAACAACATGGATTATTTCCTTAATGTATCATTTTATCAACGAGTGAACTTGCTAAAGAATCTGCTTCATTAAATAATGAAACTTTTCTTTCATTTAATTCTTTTACATTTTCATGACGAGATTTTTCGATAAACAAGGTCACTTCTTTTTCTGTTTCCTTTACTAATTTATCTCGCTCTTTAATAACTTCATTTTTCTTTTGTGACGAATATAACTGCGCTTCTTTATAAGCTTTTTCAATTTTCTCTTGATAAGTTTTTTGAACTTCTTCTGCTTTCAGAAATTGCGAATCTGCACTACCTTCCAGTTTAGAAGTCTTAGCTTCTCGAGTTTCAATGACACTTTGAAGGCGGTTTAGAAAAACAAATTTTGTTAAAAGAAATAAAATAATTACGACAGCAAATTGACAAATTACTGAAGCATCAGCTCCAAGCTGAGTAAAAATGGCAGAAACGGCATCCATGATTTACCTTAAACCTTGTACTTTAATTTTATGAAATTTATATATGACTTGACGTTTTTAGACTAGTTATTTTTTTCTTTCATTTTAGTTACCCCGTGGAAGATAACTCCTTCTTCAACAATTAAGCTAGGCGCCGTAATTGTTCCCTCAAAGCGGGCCGGTTTGCGGATTTCCACTCGTGAAGTGGCCTTGATATTACCCTTTACCGTTCCCGAAATTAAAATAACATTGGCATTAATATCTGCGTTAATTAATGCTCCCTCTGAAATAATCAATGTATCGTTAGAAAAAATGCTTCCGTTAATGTCACCAGCGATTCGAACCACGCCGTTAAACGATAAGTTGCCCTCAAAGCGACACCCTTCCTCGATTACTGCGCAAACATCGCCTTTTCTCTCAATCACAAAAACTCCTTAGCGGTATTACTTCATTAAAAATTGGAAGATATCATTAAATTGAGCTTCATCTTCAAATTTAATCTTGATTGTACCAGATCCATTCGATTTACTCGCAATGTCAAAATGATATCCCGTTCTTTTTTCGAGTTTTTCTTTAAATGATTGCGCTGACTGATTGAAAAATGGATTGGTTTTATCAGAAAGCGGTTTTGAACGCTGAGTTGATAGTTTTTCTAATTCGCGAACCGATAAGCCTTCTGCCACTACGCGGTTAGCAAGACGGATAATATCTTCGCGCTCTTTTAGTCCGCTTAAAATTTTAGCATGACCAAAAGTTAAAGCTTCTTTTTGCACCATCGAAATAACTTCACGTGGTAGCTTTAAAATTCTAAGGAAGTTAGCAATTGTAGATCGCTCTTTGCCAATTTTTTTTGCCACTTCTTCTTGAGTTAAGCTGAACTCTTCCATTAATTGATAGTAAGACAGCGCCTCTTCCACACAATTCAGGTCAGATCTTTGAACGTTTTCAATGATCGCCATAACTAGTGACTCTTTCTTAGTCGCTTTCTTAATAATGACTGGAACTTTTGTTAAGCCAGCTAACTTCGAAGCACGTAGGCGTCTCTCACCAGCGATCAATTCAAAGCCATTATCTTTTTGTAGAACAACTAATGGTTGAATCACGCCGTTCTCTTGAATCGACTGACTTAGCTCTTGCAGTTCTTTTTCTTTAAATATTTTACGAGGCTGATTTTCATTGGTTTTAATTTTTGAAATTTCAAGCATCATGGCCACCGCTGATTCTGGTCCTATAGAACCACCAGCGATTTTTTCCTGAGTAACTTTCTTGTCTACTCCCAATCTTTCCATAACGGCGTTAGTGGTCTCTCCTCCACCTAAAAGCGCGCCCATACCCTTACCTAAACTACTTCTTGTCATAAAAACCCCTCTTATAGGCCTAAATAATCTTCAAACTTAGGAATCTTGTTGTTTAACGATGGAGTAATCCCTGGATACTCCCCAGTCTTTTCAAGTGCTTGGATAACTTCTTTCGCCATATTAAGGTAAGATTCGCTACCCTTTGAATTAATGTCATAAAGGATGATTGGCTTACCAAAACTAGGACATTCCGAGAGTTTTACGTTTCTTGGAATGATGGCATTGAAGACTTTCTCTTTAAAATGCTTATTAATTTCAGAAGCCACTTGTTTTGATAAATTATTTCTAACATCGTGCATTGTAAGCAGAATACCAAGAAGGTCTAGACTTGGATTGAGTGATGAACGAATCAAACGTACCGTATTTAATAGTTGCGAGAGACCTTCCATCGCGAAATATTCTGTTTGCATTGGAACAATATAGTAATTTGAAGCATTTAGGGCGTTTACGGTTAATAGCCCTAACGAAGGAGCGCAATCAATAATAATATAGTCATATTTATCCGCTACCGTTTCGATCGCAGCTTTAAGTTTTGCCTCACGAGCAAAAGCGCTTACCAACTCAATTTCTGCGCCGATTAAATTATTATCCGAAGGTGCTATATCTAGCCACGGTATTGCCGTTGGATATATCACGCTTTCAAGGCTCTCTTCGCCAATTAAGGCATGGTAAATATTAGCTTTTTCAAATTTTTCTTTTTCAATTCCTAATCCAACGCTGGCATTTCCCTGAGGGTCAAAGTCGATTAAAAGTGTCTTCTTTTCAGCAACAGCAAGGCACGCAGATAAATTGATTGCCGTTGTTGTTTTACCAACTCCACCTTTTTGATTTGTGATTGCGATGACCTTACTCATGTGAAATCCCCCTCTGGAAGATTTAGTATTAAAGAATTGCAGAAAGATTGACAAGTTTTTTCGTTGTTCCACGTGGAACAAATCGATTACGAAATCCTACCACTATTCTTTTTTCTGTTAAAGGAACTTCTACTGGGAAATTTTCAACCAACTCCCAATTCTTTTCTATTTTTTTTAAACCATCTGCCTCAAGCTCTAAGAAGTTAGGTCCTTTGTAGAAATAAACCAATAAATCACTCGTAAAATTCAAATTTGTGAGCATTTTTTCGACGGTCATAACTGCCTTCGAGAGAATGACTAAATTTTGGTCAAAGTTTACTTCTTCAAGTCGATAGTGGAGCAGCTTGGTATTTTTGATGCCCAATTTGTCTGCAATAAGCGCAACAGCATCGACTTTTTTACGTTTTGATTCAATCCCGATGAATTTTTGTGATGGGAGCTTGTAAGCGAGTGGTAAAATAGGAAAACCACCACCAAAACCAATATCAACGACAGCTTTTGCTGAAGTTAAGTTGTTATAAAATGATTGTATTTTCAAAGGGTTAATAGAATCTAATATCTGTTTTGCGTAAAAATCTTCGAAATCATCAATCGCCGTTAGATTTAACCCAGCGAGCTCAGTATTTAGGACCTTAAAGTATTTTTCTGCAAAGATTTTATCGTCGGACATAACTACAAATTCTTTCCTGCCACCACGGCCAGCGTTGCCGGGCGAATTCCATCAATTAGCATTAGCTGCCCAAAGGTTTCTGGACGAATTTTTTTGATTCTTTCTTTGCATTCGAATGAAACATTGCTGGAATTGCAGATTTCTTCCCATGAAATATGGGTTGTTTCCATTTTCTTCTGTTTTTCTAGCTCTTCATTCGCTCTATTAACGTAGCCTTCATATTTTTTGCTTATTGCTACGGCCTTCACGATATTCGCCGGAAAATAGACATTGTAATGCTTTAAAATGAAATCTAAAGTCGTCACTGGATTAAGCCAGCTTTGCTTTAATAATTCAGACAGAGTCATGCGTTGCTTGTCGATATCTTTAACGCCTTCGATGTCCCTATAGGGGCAGTCTGTGACGTTAATGTATGTTCCATCCAAGTGCCTTGAAAGCAAATCGGCTTGCTTTAAAAAATGGGCCTGATAAGTATCAATCTCACCAGACAATCCTAATGATTTTCGATATTTAGCCATACGTAAAATGGAATTATCTTCGCGGATGAAAAGGCGATTTTCGGCACGAGAGGTGAATAGACGATACGGTTCATCACGGTGATTTGAAACTAAATCTTCCACCATAACTCCGATATAAGATTCATGCCTTGAAAGAATAAGTGGTTCCATTTTTAAATGAGAAAGAGCCGCGTTTGCACCCGCTACGTAGCCTTGTCCGCCAGCTTCTTCATAACCCGAAGTTCCGTTCACCTGGCCAGCAAAATAAAGTCCAGAAATCTCTTTATGCTCAAGCGTTTGCTTTAAATCTGTCGTATCAATTACATCGTACTCGACAGCATATCCGTAAACCTTAATCTCACAATTTTCCAAACCTTTGATGGATTTTACATATTGATCTTGTACTTCACGAGGCAAACTGGAAGAAATACCACTCGGATACATGGTTTCAAGATTTAAACCTTCTGGTTCAATGAAAACGTGATGGACATCTTTATCTGGGTATCGATACGCCTTATCTTCAATACTTGGACAATATCTGGCCCCAACGGCCTTGATTTGACCGTTGTACATAGGAGATTTTTCCTTGTTATCTCGAATAACCTTCATCGTTTCAGGATTTGTACGTGCTAAATAGCAAGAAACCTGCTGAATTTGACGTCCTTGCTGGTTTTTATAGTGAAAATTCTCGGTTTGTGGGTCAGAGGGCTGTTCCACTAACTCAGAATAATTAATTGTAGCTTTGCTGATTCTCGGAGGAGTTCCCGTCTTAAATCTCGAAGGACGCTTCTTCACCTGTGAGAAGATTTCTTGTAACGAAAGAGAGCTATCACAATCAACTCTTCCACCTTTATTCACTTCACTTCCACAATGAAGTTTCCCATTGAGAAATGTCCCTACGGTAACAACAATTTTCTCCGCTTCAAGCATTGTTCCCGAAGCAAGCTCCACATTGAATTTATTTTCTAATTTTGTAACTGAATTTAATTTTTCACGAATGATAGTTACGTTCGGTAGTGAAGTTAGAACTTGTTCCGCTAATTTAGGATAAAGTTCTTTATCGATTTGCACGCGAGTTGAATGAACGGCATGACCCTTTGATTCATTGAGCGTTCGATACTGAATGCCGGCCATATCGGCCAGTTGTGGCATCAACCCACCAAGTGCATCGAGCTCACGTACAACCTGACCCTTGCCAACCCCGCCAATAGAAGGATTGCAAGGAGCTGAACCTATCGGAACATTGGGTAACGTGACAAGGGCGATTTTCATTGGGAATTGCGAGGCAATGTAGACTGACTCTACTCCTGCGTGACCACCACCTACGACGATAAGATCAAACTTCATAATTTACCTTGTTCCACGTGGAACTATTTCCCGATACAGAAGTTGGCAAATATATGATGCAAAACATCATCTGGCGAGACGATTCCTATCAATTCGGCGATCTTTTTTCCCAAAATATTGAATTCGGAGCTTAGTATCCCTACATCGTGGGCATTTTTAGCGAAAACCCTCTCATAAGCGGTAAATTTACTATAAATGTTTTTTATTGACTCCACTTGGCGTTCAATTAAGATAGGATTATTTTTCAATAATTTCATATACTTACCTATTACAAGTGAATGAATTTTATTTAAATTCGTATTTTTCTTTGAATCGACCAACGATATAGTAAGTGGTCCTATAGAACCAAGCATTTTTGAGAACGGCAGCTGCTTTTCTGAAAAATCTTTCAAATCCGCGTGGGTGAATAAAACTAAATCGGGTGTAAGCGACTTAAGCTGCGTTTCGAAGTCATCATGCTCGTCAAACGGATTAATTAATAAAATTTTAAAAAAAGAATTCTTAATGACTTGATAAGATTTTTCTATTCCGGCACGTTCAATTTTATTTTCAGTCGTGCGAAGCCCTGCCGTATCAATCAGACGAAATGAATTTTCACCAAACATAATTCTTTCAGTGAGAAAATCGCGGGTGGTTCCCTTTTCATCACTAACAATCGCCCGATCTTCTGCGAGCAAAAGATTAAAGAGTGAACTTTTACCGGCATTCGGTTTACCGATAAGAGCTATCGAAGGATCTTTTAGTGATTGGTAGTTATCGGCTGCACGCGAATAAAGAAATCGAATATTTTTTTCGAGCGCAGCGAAGGACTTTTCAAGTTTATCATTGGCCACTTCCTCACCGACATCTTCATAGAAATCGGTTGAGAGCTCTAAGCAGGCCTTATGCTCGAGAAAATTTTCATAAAGATTTAAATAAGCCTGATTAAGTTCACCCGAAATAAGTGAACGGCCTTGTTCCATGACATTTTTTGTTTTAGCATTTAGTAATGAATCCAAACCCTCGATTTGCGAGAGTGAGATTTTCTTATTTTTGAAGGCACGATAGCTAAATTCACCAGGTAGGGCCTTACGAAAGCCAGGCAGTGCTGCAAACAGTTCGACGATTTCATTAGTATTTAAAATATTTCCGTGAACAGCAATTTCTAAAATGTTTTCACCGGTATAACTTTTTGGCGCAGGAAAATACGTCAGCACCACTTCATCAATGAATGTTCCGGCTAAATTTTTAATTCTGGCGAAATGGGCATATCGAGGTTTCAGATTTTGAACATCAAAATCTAAAAGTGGTCCTATAGAACCAAGATCCCTAAATCCTGACAATCTTACTAGGTTGATGGCCGCATTACTCGCAAGCGAGGTACTGCACGCTACAATCGGTCCGTCAGAAAATAAAATATCCATTCTTATATACGCTTAAATACCATTACCTGAGAAATTAAGCCAAATACTGTCGAAATGAAAATATAGAGAGTTAAACCTGCTGGCAGTGAACTCATGATAAATCCAAAAATAAGTGGCATAAACAATAGAACCTTTTTCTGAACTGGATCCGCAACTGCCGATGGAGTCATTTTCTGTTGTAAGAACATTGCTGCCGCCATGAGCGCCGGAAGTACGAAATATGGATCTTTAATACTTAAATCGTTGATCCAGAAAATAAAAGGTGCACCTACGAGCTCAACTGAAGTGTAGAGCATTTTATAGAAAGCAAAGAAAAATGGCATTTGCGCCAACAACGGTAAACATCCACCCAAAGGATTTGCACCACCGCGTTTAAACAACATCATCGTTTCTTGCTGCATTCTTTGTGGATCATTTTTAAATTTTTCCTTGATCGCATTCATTTGCGGCTGTAATTCCTGCATCTTCTTCATACTCTTGAATGACTTGTACTGCAGAGGGAAAGTGATGATTCTCATCAGGATTGTGAGGAAGATAATCGCTAAACCGTAGTTTGGAATAAATTCATAGAAAAACTGAAGAATACGTAACATAGGAATCGCGAGGATTGACCACATACCGAAATCAACCGCTAATTCCAGATTGTTACCAAATTTTTTCAAATGGTCGTATTCTTTTTTAGAAAAAATAAAATCAAAATTTAATTTACTGGTTGGTTGGCTGAAACCTGCATGCATCGTTGTCGTATCAGCTTTAAAGAAACTTGGTTCTTTATTTTCAAGTACGACAGCAAACAAATGATAATTAAAATCAATTCCTAACCACTTTAGCTTCCCTTCATTAGATTCTTCATCGCCTACTTCGTAACGTTTAAGATCATTGGTATAAACACTGAATTCTCGGTATGAACCATTGTCCAATTTCATTGCGGTCGCAGCAAAATTCATTCGATATTTAAATTCTTTAGAAGAAGTCGCAGCAACACTTACCCGTGAATCTTCATGTAAAGTCACTAGAACTTTAATATCTAAAGCTTTACATAAACCTTCAAAACTATTGTTGGTTAGTTTTATTGTTGAAAATAAACATTTTTGGAAAACACCATTATTTTCAAATTCGATATAAAAGGGTTTGGTTGAACCAGTCACATCATTAAAATCATAAACAGTGTCCGTGCCCTTCATTGTAATAACTTCCAGCGCGTTACTTAATCGTGCTGAATAACCTTGATGAGAAAGCGTAAATTCTTCCGTCTTGGCGTCATTAACACCTAAGGGTTGAACTTCACTCACTGTAGCTGTCTGAGCAGGGACCTGCGCTGCTGCTGTTGTGGTGGTACTTGGCATTGGTGCTGTGGCTTGCGGTTTTGGTGCAAAATATGTTTGCCACGCAAAAAGAATTATTCCAGAAAGTACAATTGCCCCAAAAGCACGTTTTTGATCTTCGCCCATTATAAACCTCGAGTTACTTCTCCAGTGGATCGTATCCACCAGGATGAAAAGGATGACATTTAGATATTCGCCTAATTGAATACCATAGCGCTTTAAAAAAAGACAATCTTTCAAAGCATTCTAAACAGTAGGATGAACAGCTTGGATGAAAACGACAATTCTTTCCCAGAAAAGGAGAGAAAAGAGTTTTATAAAGTTTTATGAGTTGGATGACCAAAAGCTTCATGTTCTAATTTACTTATAAGTGCATCGATATCTTTATTTAACTCATGACTAAAATCTGAAACCTTTTTGAATCTATCAAAAGCAATCAAGCAATCAATATTTTTGGACATAATTTTCGATGTACGAAATTTTTCGCGAATTAAACGTTTAACCAGGTTTCTCATCACAGCGTTACCGGACTTAGCTGAAACACTGATCGCCAAACGTGAAGAAACGACTAAATTCGGATTTGGTTTATAAAAAGCCTTAAATAGGCGTGACTGCCCTTTGCGCGCAGAATCTCTTAACGATAAAAAATCAGACTTACGCTTAAGCCTTGAGTGAGCAGAAAATTTATTGTTCATGAAATCGATTACTTAGTACCAGTTGAAACAGTCAGTTTCTTACGGCCCTTCGCACGACGAGCGTTAATAACGCTACGACCACCTGGAGTCGACATTCTCTTTAAGAAGCCATGAGTACGTAAACGCTTGATTTTCTTAGGTTGCCATGTTCTTTTCATATCTATCACCTTTGTGAAATATTCATTAATTAATGAGCTAGTATCCTTACTTTAAATTGCACAGCAGGTCAATATATAATTCGTTTCAACTCGGTTGAATTTCAATTTTCACCATGCTAGCTTACCCCGCCCTGGGAACTAAGAGAGAGTGAGTAAAAATGAGTGAATTTCCTTTCCAACATTTTTTTGCGCCACAAACTGAGAAAATGCCTATTTTTCAGCCGACTCCTCCTGTTATGGGCAATGATTCAAATGAAGAACTAAGTCTTATTTCAAACGAAATTTTAGAACAGCTAAAACACGCTATCTCAGAACAAAAATATAATTCATTTTTTGCTCATTCATTTTCTGTTAAAAACATCGATACTAATCGTATTACTTTCTATACGACAACCGGTTTCATCAAGAAAATGATCACTTCACAGTATTTACCGACGCTCGAGAAGATTATCACGGATATCTTGGGTAAAAATTTCGAAATCGAAATCCTTTCGCCGCAAGAGATCGATGAAAAAATCCAATTCAATAAGCCCGTGAATGATTACCAAGTGAAAAAAGCTAGTTCTGTGAAAGAAATGACTTTCACTATGAATGAACTACTACCCACTCAATCTGATCTCATTCAAGAAGTTCAAAGTAAGGTGCTTGAGCACTCTCTGAATTCTTCAGGCTACGGACATGGTATTGATAAAGATAAAACTTTCGCTAATTTTATTGTTGGACCATCAAATAACATGGCCCATGCTTCGGCGATTGCGGTCTCAAAAAAGCCCGCCGAAGAGTATCCTTGCCTTTATCTCCATGGAAATTCTGGCTTAGGAAAAACTCACTTAATCCATGCGATTGCCAATTATATCAATGAGAATTTCCCACAAAAACGTGTCTACATCACAACTGCCAATGAATTCATGTCAGAAATGATTGATGCAATTAAAGAGAAAAAAATTCAGGATTTCCGCAAGAAATACTCTGAAACAATTGATGTACTAATGGTGGATGATATTCACGAGTTAAAAAATCGCACCGGTACACAGGATGAATTTTTTCATGTTTTTAATGAATTACATCATAAGAAAAAACAACTTATTTTCACTTCAGATAAACATCCTCGAGAAATCGATGGAATTGAAGAAAGAATTAAAACCAGACTTTCCTGGGGACTTGTTATTGATATTCAACAACCTGATCTTGAAACAAGAATTGCTATTTTAAAGAGCAAAGCTGAAAGCATTGATTCATTTATTCCAAATGATGTTATCAACCTAATTGCTCGCTCAGTAAAAACTAATATTCGTGATTTAGAAGGCTCGCTCATCCGCCTAGGGGCTTACTCTTCACTCTTAAAAGTTGACATCGACCTGGAAATTGCAAAAACACAATTAAAGTTAAGTGACCAAACCGAAAGCAAAGAACATAGTTTTGAATCCATCGCACGGGCAGTTTCAAATTATTACAAAGTACCAATACCAGACATGCGCTCAAAGAGTCGTTTAAAAGAAGTAACTCAGGCCCGACACGTAGGAATGTACCTTTCTTATTCAATCTTGAAAGAAACTTTGGCAAATATTGGCAAGTATTATGGTAATCGCGATCACACGACAGTGGTTCACGCTGTTGATAAAGTGAAGCTTAATGTGAAACAGAACACCCCGTTCCAACAAGAAATATTCGAAATCGAAAGCCGACTCTAGTCGTTTTTTCTTTATAAATCATTCTAATTTATTGTTTTTATAGGAGTTTTCACCATAACTGTCCTTTGGGGATATGAGTACTCAACTCAAACTTGATCAAATTAATCCACATGTGAACAATTTTGGGGATAAATAAATAGCCGCAAAAGCAAATCCACTCAGCAGACTTAAATACTATCTATTGTGGGTAAAACTTTGTGAGTTTCTCGTATCTAGCACAGCTATTTTGGTAAAAAATTCGAGATATACGCAGGTTTAACCAAAATTAACTGATAATTATCCTTTTTCATACAGTTATTGTCACATCATAACTATAAGTAATTATTAAGTTTATCTAGTTTTATCCCAGTTTTCCCAGGTATATATTAATTCTTATATAATTATATTACTTAAATACCCTAAACATCCTCATCTATAGACGCTTATATCTGAACTTGCATAAATGAATTTGTAAGGCTAAAAAATGAATTAATTAGGCTTAAGCCTTCTACCAAAGGAAGAGTTATGAAGATCCAAATCCAGTCAGATAAATTGAGAGATGCTCTTAATAAAATTCTAACTGTTGTTGACCGTAAAAACTCTCGTCCAATTCTAACAAATTGTTTAATTAATGTTGATAACAATTCAATTACTTTGATTGCATCTGACTTAGAGGTTTCGAGCAGAATAATTATTCCAGCTATCACCAATGGTAAAGGTAGTTTCTGTATAAACTCGAAAAACTTTTTTGATATAGTGAGAGAATTACCAGATAGCGTTGTGGATTTAGAAATTCAAAATAGTGAAAATCTTTTAAAATTAAATTGTCAGAGTATTAGTTATTCACTCTTAATTACAAGTTCTGAGGAATATCCTCATTTATTATTTGAAAATCATAATAATGAATTCAAAGTTAGAACTAAAGAAATTATCGATATTATCAACAAGACTTCACATGCTATATCAACAGACGAAACAAGATTATATCTCAATGGTATTTTCCTTCAGTTAGTAGATAACAAATTACGTTCAGTTGCTATCGATGGTCATAGACTAGCTCTACTCGATACAACGGAATTTTTAGGTGACTGCAAAGCTTTAGTTGATGGAGTTATCATTCCTAAAAAAGGGATTACTGAACTTCGCAAGATTGCCGAGTCGTATCCTGAAAGTGATTTAAAAATTTCAGTTGATGAGTCATTCATGTATATCAATGCTCAGAAAGAATATGATCTATCAATTCGTTTAATTGCGAGAGAATATCCAAAATACCAATCAGTTATTCCAAGTAAAACAAGCTTCTCTATGCAAGTAGATAAAGGCGCAGTTTTAGATGCGGTTAAACGTATTCGTTTACTATCAAATGAAAAAACTAATGGTATCAAATTTTTACTAAAGGCCAGTGAATTAGAAATTTCTGCGAATCACCCGTCACTTGGTAAGGCCCGTGAAGTTCTGCCTGTTGCTTATGCTGGAAATCAGTTTGAAATTGGTTTCAATGCAAAGTACTTAATGGATACTTTATCGGTCTTTTCAGATACAGAAATCAAATTCGAATTTAATAATGAACTAAGCCCAGTTGCTATTAAGTCAGAAACACTTCCAGAGTTTTTGGGCATTATCATGCCACTTAAACTTTAATTGGAAATATGTCTGGCCACAAACTGCATCGCCTGCAGGTTACCAATTTTCGGAATCTAAACACTAGTATCGTTGAATTCTCATCGAGAATTAATTGTATCTTTGGTAATAACGGTAACGGAAAAACCAATCTCCTTGAAGCCATTTACGTTTTATTAAATAAAAAATCATTTCGTAAAAATACTGGTTATCCCCAATACCTAAGTGTGGATGGGAATAATTCAGAAATTTTAATTAACAGTGTGCTCATGAGTGAAGAGCAAGAAATGGTCCCGTTCAATGCCAGTATTAGTAATACCAGTGCGGCTTGGATGCAAAATGGTAAAAAAGCCAAAAACCCTGGTGCCGCAGCTATTTTCATTAACCCGTTCGATTCTTACTCGTATCACAACCAGGCCCAGTTTCGTCGCCACTGGTTTGATCTTATGTTGGGGCTTTTAAATCCGATTTATAAAAAAAAACTGGCCCAGTATGGTCATTGCCTTAAAATGCGAAATTCGTTGCTTAAATCAAAAACTAAGAGCTCTAGAGACCAGATTTTGGCGATAGATGAGCAGATGGCACAGTATTCTTGTTATATTTCCAACGAACGCGCTGAGTTATTGAAAAGCTTAAAGGGATACTGTGCGCAAACTTTTCAACAGATATTTTCTGAAAACCATTTACTGGAAATTGAATTAAAATCTGATTTTTTGAAATTAACTCCGGAACAAGTGCAGAAAAGGCTTAAAGAGCAGCTACCACAAGATGAAATTTTAGGCCGCACCCACCTCGGAATTCACCGCGATGATTACCTTACCCAGTTCGATGGTTTTAATAGCTACGAATTCTGTTCTTTAGGTCAACAAAAGATGAGTTATTTGAGCTTAATTTTTGCTTATATAGAGCTTTTTAGGTATAAATTTAAGGCTTATCCAATTGTTTTAATTGATGATGTTTCGGGGGAATTAGATACCGTGAGATGGAATAATCTTATTCAGTATCTAAGTGAAAAAGAGTTTCAAGTTATGATCACCACCGCTAATCAAAATTTTCAAGAGGATCTGCTAAAAATAACACGTGCTAAAAATTTTTACGTTGAAGCTGGACACGTTTCAAGCATGAATTAAAGGTGAACCAATGACAGTGCAAGGGCAAGAATCTATTTCAAAAGTAAGCGGTGATTATAGCGCTGACAAAATTAAAATCCTCGAAGGTTTAGAAGCGGTACGAAAGCGTCCCGGTATGTATATTGGTGATACTGGCGTTCGCGGTCTCCACCATTGTGTTTATGAAATTGTTGATAACTCTGTCGATGAAGCTTTGGCTGGATATTGTACAAGTATCAATGTTGTTATCCATTTAGATAATTCCGTTACTGTTATTGATAACGGCCGTGGTATTCCAGTCGATTTACATCCAACTGAAAAAGTTTCTGCGGCTGAAATTGTTTATACAAAACTTCACGCAGGTGGAAAGTTTAACGAAGAAGATGGTGCGTATAAAGTTTCAGGTGGTCTACACGGTGTAGGCGCTTCGGTTGTAAATGCCCTTTCAAAGTGGGTAACTCTAAAAATTAAAAAGAACGGAAAAGTTCACCAGTTGAATTTCATTCAAGGTGTTGCTCGTGAACCATTACATGCTATTGGTGATTGTCAGATGAATGAAACTGGTACCGCGGTAACCTTTAAGCCAAATAATGAAATTTTCGAAGTGCATGAATTTAATTATGATACGCTCGCAAATCGCTTCCGCGAAATGGCATTTTTAAATAAAGGTTTACGTATTTCGATGAAAGACGAAAGAAGTTCGAAAGAAGAAACATTTCATTATGAAGGCGGGATTTCAGAATTCGTAAATTATATTAACCGCGCTAAAACTCCGTTACATAAAACACCGATTTATTTTACTAACTCACAAAAAAATTATGAAATCGAAGTAGCACTTCAGTGGACTGATAGTTATTCTGAATCAGTAACTTCATATGCCAATAATATTAATACACCTGAAGGTGGAACACACGTTTCTGGTTTTAAAACAGCTTTAACCAGAGTGCTTAATAATTATGCGAAAGATAGTCCGGTTTTAAAAAATGCCAAAATCACTTTAACTGGTGAAGATATGCGTGAAGGTTTAACCGCGATTGTTTCAGTTAAACTTTCTCAGCCACAATTTGAAGGGCAAACGAAGTCAAAGCTTGGTAATTCGGAAGTTGAAGGGATTGTGAACTCACTCGTAGGGGAAAAATTAAAAGTTTATTTAGAAGAAAATCCAAATACAGCAAAAACCATTTTAAAGAAATCAGCCGACGCTGCAGCTGCTCGTGAAGCTGCTAGAAAAGCGCGGGAAATGACTCGTCGTAAGACGGCTATGGATTTTGCGGGTTTGCCTGGAAAAATGGCCGATTGTCAGGACAAAAATCCAGAAAATTGTGAAATCTACATTGTAGAGGGTGATTCAGCGGGTGGTTCAGCTAAACAAGGTCGTGATCGTAAAACTCAAGCGGTTCTGCCACTTAAAGGTAAAATCTTAAATGTTGAGAAAGCTCGTTATGATAAAATGTTAGCAAACGACGAGATTAAAATGCTCGTTCAGGCCATGGGAACGAGTATCGGGAAAGATACTTTTGATTTATCAAAACTTCGTTATCATAAAATTGTTATTATGACCGATGCGGACGTCGATGGTTCACACATTCGAACTTTATTGTTAACGCTTTTCTATCGTCAATTCCCAGAAATCATCGAACGTGGACATATGTACATCGCCCAACCACCCCTTTTCCGTTATAAAAAAGGGAAAGTTGAAAAATATTTAAAAGATGAACGTGAATTAGAGAATTTTTTAATTAGCACGACGATTGATGGCTCGGAAGTGACAGTCGATAAATCGAAAATGGATTTAACTGAAATCAAAGCGATTATTAATAAATTTAAGTACTATAATAATTCTATCAAGTCGTATGAGCAGCATTTTGATTCTGACCTGGTGAAAAACCTGGTTGAATCTGATTTCTTCGCTTCAAATAAGTTAAAATCAGCTGAAGATGTGGATAAAGCGATTAAATATTTAAATGAATTTTTCGGCTCACAAGAAGCACTTGCTCAGAAAAAATTTAAATTTGAGGAAGAGACTGATTCTTTAACCAACGAAAACTTTATTCGTGCTTCGATTAAAACCAATTTAAAGCAAAAGCGTTTAAAGTTAACCAAGCACATGCTGGAATCAGCTGATTTTGCAGATTTAAGAAATTACTACGATGGTATTAAAAAATTCTTCGATAAGCGTTTTAATTTTTCAAAAGGTGAAATTAAGCGTGACTTCGATTCATTAACAGATTTAGCGAATTTCATTTTCACTGAAGGACGCCAAGGTGCCTATATCCAACGTTATAAGGGTCTAGGAGAAATGAATCCAGAGCAACTTTGGGAAACAACTATGAATCCGAATAATCGAATTTTACTTCAGGTAAAAATTGAAGACACGATTGATGCCGACCAAGTTTTCTCAATTTTAATGGGCGAACATGTTGAGCCTCGTCGTGATTTTGTGGAAAAGAATGCGCTTAACGTTCGTAATCTAGATATTTAATTATTAGGAAAAATATATGACTGATGAAACAAATGCTAACACTGCTTTAAACGTAACCCCGGTTCTCATCCAGGATGAAATGCGTGATTGCTATCTTGATTACGCCATGTCGGTTATCGTTGGCCGTGCACTTCCAGACGTTCGTGATGGGTTGAAGCCGGTTCATCGTCGGGTTCTCTATGCTATGCACATGTTAAATAACTATCACAATAAACCATTTCTAAAGTCAGCGCGTGTCGTAGGTGATGTTATCGGTAAGTATCACCCACACGGGGACTCTGCCGTTTACAGTACCATTGTCAGACTAGCGCAAGATTTTTCGATGAGATATTTGATCGTTGATGGTCAAGGTAACTTTGGTTCAATCGACGGAGATAGCGCAGCAGCTATGCGATATACCGAAATCAGAATGAAGAAATTAGCTGAAGATATGTTGAAAGACATCGATAAGGAAACAGTTGATTGGCAACCAAACTACGACGACTCTCTTCAAGAGCCAGTCGTATTACCGACTAAAATTCCAAACTTATTAATTAATGGTTCAACTGGTATCGCTGTTGGTATGGCGACTAATATTCCTCCACATAATATTAATGAAATTATGGATGGTTTATTGGCCCTTATTGAAAATCCCAAAATTGGCATCGATGAATTAATGAAATTTATTCCAGGTCCGGACTTCCCGACTGCTGGTGCGATTCATGGAACTTCAGGTGTAAAATCGGCTTACCATACTGGCAAAGGGATTATTCAAATTCGTGCGAAAGCTGAAATTGAAGTGGAAGGCAAGAGCGAAAAAGAGCGAATTGTTATTACGGAATTACCGTACCAAGTAAATAAAGCCAAACTTATCGAAAAGATTGTTGAGCTAGTAAGTGAAAAAGTTATCACAGGTATTTCAGATATCAGAGATGAATCTAACCGTTTAGGAATTCGTGTTGTTATCGATATTAAACGTAACGAGCCTGCGAGTGTCATTTTAAATAATCTATACAAGCAAACTCAGATGCAAGTTTCTTACGGGATTATTTTCCTATCGTTATACAACGGTCAGCCGAAGGTCATGAACCTAAAAGAACAATTAGCGTATTTCATCGAACATCGACGTGAAATTGTTATTCGAAGAACAACTTTCGAATTAAAAAAAGCGAAAGAGCGCGCACATATTTTAGAAGGTTTAAAAATTGCGGTTGAAAATATCGATCCAATTATTGAACTAATTAAAAAGTCAGAAGGTCCAAATCAAGCTCGTGAAAAATTAATGTCTAACTACACAATGAGTGAAAAACAAGCTCAGGCTGTATTAGATATGCGCTTACAAAGATTGACAGGTCTTGAGCGTGATAAAATTATCGCTGATTACGAAATGGTGATGAAAGAGATTGCAAAACTTGAAGGTATCTTAGCTTCTGATGAACTTATCTACGGCATTATTAAAGATGAATTTAAAGAAGTTAAAGAAAGCTACGGTGATGAACGTCGCACACAAATTATTGCGATGGAAGATGAAATTCAAATCGAAGATCTCATTAAGAGTGAAGAAGTTATCGTAACGGTAACTCACAAGGGTTATATCAAGCGTATGGAAAGTGACACCTATCGCGCGCAAAAACGTGGTGGTAAAGGTGTAAAGGGTGCCGTGACGGATGATGACTTCTACTCAATGATGTTTACCGCCGATACTCATGACACCATAATGTTTTTCACGGATAAAGGAACGGTCTTCTCGCTTAAAGTTTATAATATTCCTGAAGGCTCAAGAACGACGAAAGGACGCAATATTGTTAACCTTATTCAAGTTCCTGCCGGTGAACATGTTCAACAAATTATATCACTCCCGAAAAATATGGAATCTGGCTTCTTAATTATTGCAACAGAAAGAGGTATTGTTAAGAAAACAGATTTAGCAGAATACGAAAAAATAAATCAAAATGGTAAAAAAGCTATCAAGATTACAGATGGCGATAAAGTTATCGGTGTACGTGTTTCAGACGGCAAGAAAGACGTTCTGATTTGTGCTAGCTCAGGTAAGATTATTCGTTTCTCAGAAGAAGATTGTCGACCGATGGGCCGTGTTTCACAAGGTGTTAAAGGTATTAACATTGATGAGAAAGAAAAAGTTATTGGTATGGAAATTATCGATGACACAGTCGAAATTTTATCAATAACTGAAAATGGATACGGCAAACGAAGTATGTCTTCTGAATATCGTAAACAGTCTCGTGGTGGTAAGGGAATTATCGCGATGAAGCTGACAGAGAAAAACGGCGATATCGTACAGATTAAACCAGTAACCGATAAAGATGATTTAATGATTATCACTGATAAAGGTCAGGTTATCCGTACCAAAATTTCTGGAATTTCTTTACTAGGCAGAAACACTCAAGGAGTAAGATTAATTAATCTTAATGAGGGAGAAAAAGTTGTTGCGGTTGAAAAGATTGCTGAAACGGATGAAGGTGAAGAAGGTACTGAAGAATAATATTCTTATCTTTTCGTTAGTCACACTTATATCCTGTGACTTTTCATCTGGGTTACATAAAGAAATTCTTCTGGCACAAGATTATATTCAAGAACAAGAATATAGTAAGGCGGCTGAAGTTTATGAAATTATTCTTAAAAAGAAGCTCTCGCCTAATTTAAGAATTAAAATCACTTATCAATTAGGTGAAATTTATTCTATTTACTTGAATAACTATAAGCCTGCATTGAAATATTTCAAACAAGTGGTTGAGCTATCAGATGAACCGCTTTGGCAGGTAAAATCACTCGAGAAAATCGCAGAAATCAATTTTGAATATGTTCAGGATTATAAAGAAACAATTAATGCGTATAACGTTCTAGTCAACTTTACTCCAAGGCTTCAAGGACAGGATTTTTATAATTTTCGGATTGCCCTTAGTAATTTGAATCTAAAAAATTACACTGTTGCTATCGAACAATTTAACGAAATGATTCAAAATCAGGGACATGAGTATCACATCAAAGCGTTCTATTACGTGGGGCTGAGCTACTTCTATATGAAGAATTGGACCAAGGCGATTGATATTTGGTACGAATATATTAAACGCGAAAAAAATCGTGAGGATATCGTTTTAACCAAATTTTTAATCGCCAATGCTTATGAGACAAACGAAGAATTAAAACGTGCTTATGGTATCTACTATTCCATTTTGAACGAATACCCCAATCCGGAAGTGGTCAAAAGCCGTCTTGAATCGCTCTATGCCCGTCGAGTTTCTCGAAAAAGATAAATCCTATGAAAAAAAATCTGGTTATCCTAGCACTGGCGCTCGGACTTCCGTCGACGATTCTGGGAGTTTTTATTTTGATTTATCAATTAGTTCAGAACCATGTTATAAACTGGACTGTCGGACTTATTATTTTACTAGCGGTTATCGGTAATACACTCTTCTTGATGATTAAATATGTTATTAAAAGAAAAAATTAATCTTAAATACTATCTTGGTTTAACCATTATTAATTTTTTTCTCTTTATTCCTCAATGGCATAATGATGCTAATCATTTTTATATTTACTTGGCCATCTTGGCTTCAACCATCATCAACCACTACTTTCTATTCGCTGGGCTAAGGCTGCTGCTTCAGGAAAGTATTGAGGTTTCCTATAAAAAAATCAAAATTTTCATCTTTTTCGTAGGAAAAACCGCCTTTTTGGTCACTTCCTTTTATGTCGCGTCAAGGTTGCTTCCAAAAGACGTGATTTATGCGGTTCTTTTATATATTTTTCAATTGATAATCCTCGTCATAAGTATTAAAAAAAGTGTTATACAAAAATAACGTTAGGAATTGATATGAAAATGCTCTTAGGTCTATTGTCGCTAGTGTTTTTGCTTCCAAGTAATGCATCAGCTTCAGGCTATACTTTCCTTTCTCACGTAGCACATGACTTACATGTTCCTGAGCATGTTATCACTTTTGGAGTTCTTGCGGTTCTAATCACCATTTTTGGATTTATTTATCGTTTAAAAGTAACGAACTTCGATAAATCACTAGTACCAGATAAGGGAATTACTTTTAGAAACATCGTTGAAGCTTTCGGTGAGTTTATGTTTAATCTTGCGAAATCAACGATGGGTGAAAAAGAAGCTCATAAATATTTTCCAGTGCTTGCGATGATTTTTTTATTCATCTTTTTAAGTAACCTTACTGGTTTAGTTCCGGGCTTTTTGCCTCCAACAGATAACATTAATACAACACTAGCTTTAGGTATTTTTGTTTTCATTTACTATAACTATCAAGGGATTCGTGAGATGGGCATCATTGGCCATCTCAAGCACTTTGCTGGTCCAGTTTGGTACTTGGCCCCATTAGTTTTTGTTATCGAAATTATTTCGCATGCGGTTCGCCCAGTTTCACTTGCGCTAAGATTGCGCGGAAATATGTTTGGTGACCACTTAGTTCTATCAATCTTTTCAAACCTTTTACCGTACATCGTTCCAATCGTGTTCATGGTTTTAGGTTTGTTCGTCTGTTTTATTCAGGCGTTCGTATTCACTCTATTAACAATGGTTTATATAAGCTTAGCAACAGCACATCACGATCATGATGAGGCTGGGGCTCACCATTAAAACTACGGAGATAAACATGAGAAACTTTTTCATTATCGTTGCTACTTTAATCCCTTCACTTGCTTTCGCTGACACAACTGATGCAAGCGTATTTGCATGGTCATCAGCTGCTGCTATCGCTATTGCTGCTGCTTGTGGTGCTTTTGCACAAAGTAAGGCCGCTGCCGTTGCTCTAGATGGTATCGCAAGAAACCCGGCTGCTGCTGATAAACTATTTACTCCAATGATTATTGCTCTAGCTCTAATCGAGTCACTAGTTATCTACGCTTTCGTTATTGCGTTCTTAATTAAGCCAGTTGTTTCATAATTTTTTTGTTATAAAACTTGTTCAAAGTTAATAAGACCCTCCCTCGCGGAGGGTCTTTATTTTTTCTTGAGGATAGTTTTGAGATATTGACCAGTATATGAGCCATCAACTTTAGCTACTTCTTCCGGTGTACCAACGGCCAATAAATTTCCACCGAATTTACCACCTTCAGGTCCTAAATCAACCACATAATCAGCGGTCTTGATAACATCTAGATTGTGTTCGATAACCAATGCGCTATGGCCATTTTCGATTAATTTTTGAATGGCGATTAACAGAACTTTGATATCTTGGAAATGTAAGCCAGTCGTTGGCTCATCCAGAACATAAAAACAATGCCCTTTCGGACGACGTGATAATTCTTTGGCAAGCTTGAGTCGTTGCGCTTCTCCACCTGAAAGCGTGGTTGCCGGTTGGCCCAATTTCATATAGCCCAATCCGACTTGGTTGAGTGTATCTAGTTTTCTAAAAATTTTTGGATGATTGACAAAAAACTCACAACCCTCTTCGATCGACATTTCTAAGACTTCAGAAATATTTTTTCCGCGATAAAGTACGCTGAGGGTTTCGCGATTATATCTTTTGCCGCCGCATTCATTACAGGTGATATAAACGTCAGGCAGAAAGTGCATTTCAATTTTTAAAACACCATTACCTTCGCAAGTCTCACAACGACCACCTTTCACGTTGAAACTAAATCGACCGGCCTTATAGCCGCGAATTTTAGCTTCATTTGTTTGAGTAAAAATATTTCGGATATCATCGAAAAGCCCAGTATAGGTCGCGGGGTTTGAGTGCGGAGTGCGGCCAATGGGTGATTGGTCCAGTTCAATAATTGATTCGATTTTTTCCGTGCCAGTCAGACTTTGGTAATTAGTATTAGTTGATGAATTATTATTTAAAATATTTCGAATAGCAGGAACTAAAACTTTATGGACTAGAGTCGATTTTCCAGAACCGCTCACCCCTGTTACACAAACCAGAGAAGAAAGTGGAATTTTAAGATTCAGATTTTTTAAATTATGTTCACGAGCACCTTTAAGCTGTAACCACTCTTTGGGTTCACGACGTTTTGGGATCTCGATACTTTTTGAGCCGTTTAGAAATTCCGTGGTTAACGTTTTATTGTTTTTAAGAACTTCTTTAAAAGTACCTGAATCCACAATGTTTCCACCGTGTAAACCAGCTGCAGGTCCCATGTCGATGAGGTAATCAGCGGCACGAATCGTTTCTTCGTCATGTTCGACCACAATAACGGTATTGCCAATGTCCTTAAGTGAACGCAGAGTTTTAATCAGCTTGGTATTGTCGCGTTGATGCAAGCCGATACTTGGCTCATCCAAAACATAGATAACGCCTGAGAGTGCAGAACCTATTTGTGTGGCAAGACGAATACGCTGACTTTCACCGCCTGAAAGAGTTTTTGCACTTCGATTAAGTGTTAAATAATTTAAACCAACATTTAGTAAAAAGTGTAAACGGTCTTTGATTTCTTTTAAAAGTTTTTCAGCAATAAGAAGCTTGTGTCCAGTTAATTTGAGACCATTAAAAAAATCTAAACTTTCATCAATTGAAAGATTACAAATATCCATGATGCCATAGTCTTGAATTTTTGCGGCCAACGCATAAGGATTAAGTTTTTTACCCTGACATGATGGGCATAATTCAATACGCATATAATTTTCTAGTTCAGCTTTAATTTTGTCAGAAGCACTTTCCATATATTTTTTGTTAAGCCACTCGACGATACCCGCAAAGTTTTTCTTAAATTTATAACTCGAGTTTTCCGACTCAAAATTATAGGTATAAACTTTATCAGTTCCATCAAAGAGAATATTAAGAAAAGTTTTAGGAAGTTTATTTAGTGGTGTATCTAAGTTTACACTTTCAGCTTTAGCGATGCTTTTAATCATCTGGACTAGAAAATGTCCTTTGGCCAAAGCGGGAATAGCGCCGTCATTAATACTTAAACTCGCATCGAAGACGAGAGAGCTACGATCAAAAACCTTAGATTCCCCTAATCCATTACAAGTTTCGCAGGCACCAAGTGGGGAGTTGAAAGAAAATAAACGTGGCTCCAGTTCAGGATAACTTTTTTGACTATCATGACAGAAATTAATTTCAGACAGGAAGAGATCTTCTTTTTCATTAATGTTAACAATAATACTTCCATGAGCGAAGCGCAGCGCCTGTTCCACTGAATCAGTGAGTCGTTTAGTTATATCATCCTTAATAATAATACGGTCTATAACCAAATCGATATTATTGTGTTTCGTTTTACTAATAGAAATATTCTCATCTAATGTGGTGAACTGATCATTAATGCGAACTTTGCTGTAACCGAGGCTTTGATACTTAGCCAGTTCCTCTTTATGCTCACCTTTTTTATTTTTTACAATAGGTGCGAGAATTTGAATTTTACTACCTTTAGGAAGTGCAGAAATTGTTTCCACCATTTGTTGAGCTGATTGGGCATTTAAAGGTTTGCCTGTGGCCGGTGAATGGGCGGTAGCAATTTTAGCATAGAGAACGCGCAGATAATCGTAAATTTCCGTTACCGTTCCTACCGTAGAGCGAGGATTGCGTGTGGTTGATTTTTGATCAATAGCGATAGCAGGAGAAAGCCCGGTAATACTATCGACATCGGGTGGTTGAATCTGACCCAGAAATTGCCTTGCGTATGATGATAATGATTCAATATAGCGTCGCTGTCCTTCAGCATAGATAGTATCGAAGGCCAGTGATGATTTTCCTGAGCCCGAAGGACCAGTAATAACTGTCAGTGAATTTCGAGGAATCGAAAGACTGATATTTTTTAAATTATGAACTCTAGCATTTACAATATCGATGGTTTTCATTTTTTCCTACTTAATGTTAACGCAGCTTTTAATTGGTACAGACAACCCTGGTAGTTAGCTAGGTTTTTGCCGAAAAGTTCAAAGGCAGTGCCGTGATCAACACTAAGTCGGACAAATGGTAAACCAACAGTAGCATTGATTCCCAATAAACCGTTTTGTGATTTAAAAACACCTAAACCTTGATCATGAAAAGTATAAACTAAAAGGGCATCAGGATTATTTTTAAAAAATAAGGTATCACCAGAAAGGGGGCCGATGAACTCTACGTCTTTAAATTCGAGCTTCAATTGTTCAATAGCACCGGTAATTGTCGTGTCCTCGCTACCAATCAAACCAGCTTCACCAGCATGGGGATTAATTCCCGCGAAAATATATTGTTTAGCATTGGTTAACATTGGGTGCTTGGTCTTAAGACAAAGTTTAATTTTCTTATAAACAAAATCTTGGCTTAATTTACCAGCAACTTTTGTTAAAGGGTCATGATCCGAAAGAACAATACACTTAAACTTTTCGGTATAAAACAACATCGCTAATTCAGACTTTTTATAAAACTTTCTAAAAAATTCTGTGTGTCCACCATAACGAGTGGAATGATAAACAAAAGCATCCTTAGAAGAAGGCAAAGTAATCAGAATATCTTGTTTTTTAATTATCTTAAGCGCATGTAACATCGAACTCATGGTTTCAGAGCTATTATCTTCAGCAGTTAAGAATTGGCAGGCAATACTGGCTGGACCTACTTCAATTTCTTTGGTGTGAACTTTATAGGAAATTTTTAAGCTCTCTAAAGTTTTTATGGCAGAAGTTTTAAAACAAAAAAGTTTGAATTTCTTTTGTTCATTAGCAGATAGACACAATAGAGATTTAAATAAAACCTCGAGTCCAATTCCTCGCTCGTGTCCTTGTGTAATATAGATCATAATTTACTATTTTAAGATTTGAATGAAATAATCGCTTTTTTCTTTTTCAAACCAGGTTTGTGTCACTTGTTTCGAATACTTCAAAAAAATATCGTTCTGAATTCGGTCTCTTTCTCTTAAGAATTTTTCAGATTCTTTGAGGTCTTTCTTTTTAACAAAGAAAACGTGATATCGACCGTCTTTTTCTATCGGTTTAGAAAAATCGCCTTCATCAGTCTGTTTTAAAATAGCAGCTAAGCCTTTATCCAAACTATCGTTTGAGATATCTTCTAAAATTGCTGTCTCTACACTTGCGTATAATTCAGGAATATTTCCTGTCAGTTGGTAATCCTTAAAAACAGTTTGTAAATCACCTACAGCATGAGGTGAAACCAATTCTTTTTTTAACATGAAATCAATCAGTGAGTAGTTAAAGGTTAATGCCATGTTTTTACTATTCTCGCGGTAAAAGGCATTTTTAATTTCTTGTTCAGTAATTGATACGAGCGGAGCAATGATACGACCGTTAAAAATATTAAGCTCAGTTGATTCGCGAATAATTTCAAAATACTCGTCAAAGCTTAAGCCTTGGCCTTTAAGATATTTTATCAGTTCATCGCGTTTTAAACCAAGTCTTGATTCAGTGGTTTGAATTCGGCCTTCGACCGCATCATCTGTTACCACATAGCCAAGTTTTGAAAGTTTATCGCGTATAATATAAGCACGGATAAGTTTATCGATTGCTTGTTCGTGTGTGAGTTTTGATTCTTCATAAATAAAAGGAGAAATTTCGCGTCTTGCGCTTAAGGTATTCATGATTTGCTGAATTTCTGATTCCACTACGATTTTTTCGTTAATAACAAAAATAATCTTATCCAACAGTTTGGCATAGGAATTTAATGAGAAAAATAAGCTTATGAGAATAACAAATTTCATAAGCTTTATTTATACAGAATTATTTTAAAAATTGCTTGTTAATTGTGACTTTCGCATCGGCGCGTAGTTTCTTAAAGTAATCAGCAATTACTTTATCGCGCTTTTGGTCATAAAGAATTTTCTTATACACGTCTTTGTTGATTTCAGAATACTCTTTAACACCTGTAATTTTAATTACATGCACACCAAATTGGGTACGAACTGGACCCACTACTTGGCCAACGCTACGACCTTTAATGGCCTCGAAGTATTGTGGAGATAAACCTGTTGGAGGTAAGTAACCAAGGTCACCGCCAGTTTGCGCAACTGTTGATTGTGAATATTTCTTAGCAACTTCTTCAAACTTCTGTGGAGCATCTTTTAGTTCCGTATATATACGAATTGATTGGTCATATGCAGTTTTAACTTCTTCTGGAGAAGGAAGGGCACGAACACGGAAAAGAATATGACTAGTACGATATTCTTTGTTTTCATCATAATACTTTTTTACATCGCTATCACTAATTGTCGGAGCAATCTTTTTTAATTCATTTTCAAGATCTTTTGAGATTTGAGCGTGGAAAAGCACATCTTCCATTTTCTTTTTTACCACAGGATCATTTTGCAGATCAGTTTTTTTAGCTTTTTCAATCCCCAGCTGACGATTGATAAGTTCATCAAGTGAAGTCTCAAGCGTTACAATACGGTTGCTGGCAGTAAAGAGATTTTCTTTGTAGTACGCGTCTAACTCATCCACATGAATATTGATGCCGTTAACAGTGGCGGCAATTTCATTAGTTTTGTTTTGTGCAATCGCAAAGAGTGATACTGCTGATACGGAAAGAAAAATTAACAAAAGTTTTTTCATGTTCATCATCCTGATTTTTTTTATTCCTAATTAAAAATTATCACGGAACGATTTTCTGAGCAATAAATTTCGAAAATTCAATGAGTTGAGGTTCATTAACCTCATCCTCGAAGTGGCAGTCGACACTGTAGTTTGGATTGAGTTTATATTTGAGAGGTTGTGAAAGAAAGAAATCAACAACCGAGTTTTTTAGTTTTGAATTCTCGGCAAGGATAGCTTTGTTAAATCTGATGAAAATAGTATGTTTTTGTACATTTAAATATTCAATACCAAGTGGCGCCAAAATATTTCTAAGCTCAAGCACACTAATAAGTGAAGTTAACTCTTTTGGAGCAGGTCCAAATAAATCGATAATTTCATCTGCAATCTTATTAATCATAGGACCGTCTTTAGCATTTGAAAGCATTTTATAATACTTAAGACGCTGTGACATGTTTTGAATGTAGGTATTTGGAATAAAGGCATCAAAATAAGTTTGGATTTCAATATTATGAAGTGGTTTCTTTTCCTCGCCTTTTAAATTTTTAATCGCATCATTGAGTAATTCTAAATAAAGTTCTAAACCTATTGAATTAATATGACCGGATTGTTCGGCACCTAAAATATCTCCTGTCCCACGAATTTCTAAATCAACAGAAGCAATCGAGAAACCCGCACCCAAATCAGAAAAATTTTGTAATGTGCTTAATCGTTTTTGAGCGATGTCGGTTAAAATTTTGCGTTGGTCAACAACCAGATAAGCATACGATTTTCGTTCCGAGCGACCAATACGTCCTCTTAGTTGATGAAGTTGGGCCAGACCGAAAGTGTCTGCACGATTCACAATCATTGTATTAGCATTTGGAATATCAATGCCAGATTCAATAATCGTCGTGCAAACTAAAATATTATAATCGCCTCTGCAAAAAGCATTCATGCGATCTTCGAGTGTTTTTTCATTCATTTGGCCGTGACAGATAACAACTTTTGCAGCAGGTGAAATTTGGCGAATATTATGCGATATTTCTTCAATATCATGAACTCGATTATGGACGAAAAAGACCTGTCCACCTCTTTGTAATTCCTTATCTATGGCTTGTTTTAAAATATCATTTTCATTCTTTACAACCAAAGTTTTTATGGCTTGTCGTCGTGGCGGCGGTGTCTGAATAATGGAAAAATCTCGAATCCCTAAAAATGACAGCTGTAAGGTTCGCGGAATAGGTGTTGCGCTCATGGTTAATGAGTGAATGGAATTTTTAAGCAATTTTAGCTTTTCTTTATGACCAACACCAAAACGATGTTCTTCATCAATAACTAATAATCCTAAGTCATGAAATTGGATCGATTCAGCTAAAACTTTATGAGTAGCTATAATAATATCAATTTTTCCTTTGGCCAAATCAGCGATAATTTCTTTGGATTCGGCGGCAGTTTTAAATCTTGATAAAAATTCGATACGAACGGCAAAATCTTTAAAACGTCGAACAAAGCTATTGTAGTGTTGCGAAGCTAAAACAGTAGTTGGAACTAGGATAACAACTTGTTTTTTATTTAAAACGGCCATGAAAGCGGCACGCATGGCAATTTCAGTTTTTCCGAATCCAACATCACCGCAGATTAAGCGCTCCATTGGCGTATTTTTTTGCAAGTCATTAACGACTTCATCAATGGCCTTTAATTGGTCACGTGTCTCTTCAAATGGAAATTTTAATTCAAACTCGTGAAATTCTTCCTGTTTTAATTCGAAAATAGGAGCGGATTTGGATTTACGTTCAGCATGAAGCTGTAACAGGTCAAAGGCCAACTTTTTAACTGATTGCTCAGCTTTCTTTTTTGCACTTTCAAATTTATTAGATTTTAAATTGGCAACAGTTGCATGGGAAGTTGAATCAGCATATTTTTGGATCAAATTAATTTTATAAACAGGGACAAAAACTTTATCATTGTCCTGATAAAGAATGCTTAAAAAATCATTTTTTCTACCATTGATTTCAATTGATTCCACACCCATGTATTTACCAATACCGTGATCTCGATGAATTAAATAATCGCCAGGTTTAATGGTCGAAAGTTGTTCAGCAAAGAGATCAAAATTCTTTTCTTTGATTTTTTTTACCTTACGTTCTTTATGGGTAAAAAGGTCGTTATCGGCCAAGAAAAAAGTATTTTCGTCACTTAAATAAAATCCACTTTTGAGTGAGCCTTTTAAAAATTCAAGCCGTTTTCCGAAAATATTTTTTAGTTCAAAAACTTTAACAATATTTTCTAATTCTTTTAGTGAGTTTTCATTTTGGTAAACTAAAACGAGTTGTCCTGAATCCCTAAGTGTTTGAATCAAACCCTGAATAATTCCATGGTTATTAAAGTGAAAATTTTTATCTCGAATTTGTGTCAGCAGATATGTTTTTAATTCAACCGTATTAATTTTTTGCTGAATGGCAGATTCGTCGTGGGTATTTTCGATTTGAATTTGTCGAGATTGGGTCAACTTGTTTTGCCAATCGATTTCGAAAAAAAAAGGAACCTCTGGTAAAACTAATTCACTATCGGTTTTATTCATCTCTTCTAGGTAAAATTCTTGATAACCATCAATCATTTGATTGAAAGCAAACTTCTGCATTTCAGGTCGTGCAAAATGAAAGCATGTGTTGTTAGGTAAAAAATCCAACAGTGACATCGGATCATTAAAAAAAAGTGGTATATAAGCTGGATAATCTTCAAATAATTGATTTTGTGCCAAGTGATCGAAGATTTTTTTTCTTTTATCGAAACGCTCTTTGAAGCGCGGTTGAGGTACTGGTAAATTATTTCTTAAGGTCGAAATATAAGTAGGCGCTAATAAATGTGAAGGCGAAGCACAGAGATGAATCTCTTCTACCGGTTTATCGCGTAAAGTTCTAAAACTAGCTAAATCAATTTCAAAAATCTCTTCTATTTCGTCATCAAAATAGTGCAAACGAAAAGCGGAGCCATTGAGGGCGTAAATATCAAAGATCTCCCCTTTTTGACAAAAACTTCCTGGCTCATCCGCATTGTGAAGACTTTGGTAGCCGATGGAAACTAACTGTTTTGCCAACATGTATGGCGAAAGGATCAGTTTCTTTTTAACAATAAAATGGTTTTGTTTAAAAAAATGAATAGGCGGGCTTTTTAATAGCAACGCATCAAGAGTGGTGAGAATAATTTGTGGCTTTTTACTTACTGCTAATTGATCGAGGATATTAAATCTTTGAAATAAATCTTTTTCGCTACTATAGACCTGGCCGTACGGGCCGTGTTCGAGCCCGGGGTATACTGAAACGCTCAGGTTTGGGTCAAAATACTCTGCAAATTTTTCAATTTCTTCCATTGAATCCAAGACAAACACCTGGTGATTTTCAAAAAATCGCGGCTTTTCCTGGCGAGTAAGATATTGGAAAATAAATGACCATTGAGAAAAATTGATTCCATCAAATTGTATTTTTTTATCTTTTGAATTTTGCCAATCACGTAGGCTTAGACCAAGAGCAGAAAAAAACATGACACCTCGGGCAAATTTGGAATGATAATTGCTACCATTTTTTATTTTCAAGATCGTAAGTATCGTGTAACCTGTTAAAAACTCTTTTAATATACCTGGAGACTGTAAATGTCATCTCAAAATATAGATGTGTTTTTGCCTGTTTTAATCATGGGGATCATTGCAGTTGCAATATTTGTTGGAGCCTTGTTGGTTGGTGAACTTTTATCAACTCGTCATCCGAACAAACAAAAAAACACTGCTTACGAGTGTGGTGAAGAACCAACTGGTACAGCGTGGTCACAATTTAACATTCGATTTTATGTCGTCGGTTTGATTTTTATTATTTTTGATGTGGAATCAGTTTTGATGTTTCCGATTGCTGCCATCTTTAAACAAATGAATGAAATGGGTAACGGTGGTTATATTCTTATCGTCTTTTTAAGTTTCATTTCTGTTTTACTTGAAGGGATCGCTTATTGTTGGAAAAAAGGCGATCTGAACTGGGTTATGAGTTATCAAAAAAATAAAAGTGAAGGTTCACGATGAATTCAACTGCCGCAACATTTTTCACCAGCATTGAGGCCGTAAATCAAGCGATTGTTACGCTCTCAGAAAAAGTTGGTTTTAACACCCTACCTCTTGTTTCATTGACTATTATTTTAGTCATGGCACTTATTTTAACTTTGGTTGTCGCAACAATCGGTGGGTACGGTACATATGCTGAAAGAAAAATTTCAGCTGATATTCAAGCTCGTATTGGCCCAAATCGTGTAGGTCCTTATGGTTTATTGCAACCACTTGCTGACTTAGTAAAGCTTTTATCAAAAGAAGATATTTTTCCAATGGCCGCAGATAAATTTTTATTTTATCTAGCGCCATTTCTGGCCATCCTTGGGGTCTTTTCAACTCTTGCCGTGCTTCCGATTGCAAGTGGTTTAATTTTAACAGATCTTAACGTGGGTGTTTTCTACTTGATCGCAATCTCTTCTCTGGTTGGCGTGGGTGTTTTTTTAGGTGGCTACGCTTCAAACTCAAAATGGTCAATGTTAGGTGGCATGAGAGGTGCTTCACAAATCATCAGTTACGAAATTCCAGTTACAATTAGTATTCTAGCCGTGACATTAATTTCTGGTGGGATGTCGTTTGGAAAAATTGTTGGTGCTCAAGGTGGCTTACCACATCAGTGGTTCCTGCTTCATAACCCATTTACCTTTATTGGCTTTTTCGTCTTCTTTGTTGGCGGTTTAGCAGAAACCAACCGTGCACCATTCGATTTACCAGAAGCTGAGTCAGAACTCGTTTCAGGTTATCACACAGAATATACTGGAATGCGTTTTGGTCTTTTTGCTTTAGCTGAATACGCTGAAGTTTTTGTTCTTTGTGGTGTCGCAACTGCACTTTTCCTTGGGGGTTACCAGCTACCTTTAGATGTTACTAATCTTCCACAAATTCCAGTTCAAGTTATTCAGTCGGTTGTATTCGTGATGAAGTCTTTATTTTTATATTATGTTGTTATTTGGATTCGTTGGACTCTTCCTAGAATTCGAGTTGATAGATTAATGTCAATTTGCTGGAAGTATCTCACCCCATTAGCAATTTTTAACTTAGTTGGTGTGTCTGTTTGGGAAGTTGTTTTCCATGGTCAATCACTAGCTCAACTGATTTTAGGTCACTAAGGATTTTGAATGTTATTTTTAAACGTTTTATTTGGTGTTTCGGCAGTTCTCACTATCGCATCATCCCTCCTTTGTGTTTTTACTAAAAATATTATGCATGCCTGCGTTTACTTATTAGGTGCACTACTTGGTGTCGCTGGTTTGTATATGACTTTGGGTGCGGATTTTGTCGCTGTTACACAAATTATGGTTTACGTTGGCGGGATCGTTATTCTGATGCTTTTCGCCGTTATGTTAACTGGCGGAAAAGAGTTTGTGAGCAAGGCACAAAAGTTGCTCAATTTAGTTCCACTCATGGGCAACAAGTGGACTTTTTTAATTGCTTCACTTGCTTCGCTAGTTTTCGCTGGAGTTACGGTTCAGCTTTATTTTAAACTACCAGAATTTTTTAAGACAGTAGATAACACCGAGTTTTCTTCAACTGTCGACGAGCTGGGAAAATTACTTATTACCGATCACTTATTAGCGTTTGAATTATCTTCAGTTTTATTACTGGGTGCCTTGGTTGGTGCTGCGATTATTGCTCGACCAAGAAAAGAGGAAGTAAAATGATATCTTATGGTTCATATCTTTTAATCTCAGCTTTTTTATTTGTTATTGGCCTAATCATTATGATGGCTAGAAAAAATATTGTGGCCATTCTTTTGGGCATTGAGTTTATTCTCAATTCTGCTGCTTTAAGTTTTGTGACTTATTCAAAATTTATTACCAAGAATTTAGACGGACATATTTTTGCTCTTTTTATTATTGTTATCGCTGCCGCAGAGGCTGCAGTTGGTTTAGCGATTATTATTCGATTTTTTCAAATTAAAGAAACGATACATATTGATGAAGCTACGGAACTTCGTAATTAGTAAAAAGGTTTAGTTATTATGGAATATACTATTTCGACCATCGCCCCTATTTTCATCTTCCCATTTATGGCATTTGTGGTGAATGCTTTTTTTGGTCGCAAGTTGCCACGTCAGGGTGATTGGTTAAGTGTTGGTGCAATTTTCGCTTCGTTCTTATATACCCTAAGAATTTTTGGGGATTTTATTTTCAACAAATTCTCAACAGACTATTACGTGCATAAAGTCTTTAATTGGATTGATTTATCTTATGGTGATCAATTTTTTAAAATTGATCTTGGTATTTATATTGATAACATGACTGCGATTATGTTGTTGATGGTGACAGGTGTCGCAACACTTATTCACCTTTTCTCGACTTGGTATATGAAAGGTGATGAGCGCTACGGAAAATTTTTCGTTTATCTCTCACTCTTCACTTCGGCCATGTTAGGTCTAGTTCTTGCTGACAACCTTCTCCTGTTGTTCGTTTTCTGGGAAATCATGGGCTTCTGTTCATATTCATTAATTGGTTTCTATTATGAAAAAGAAGAAGCGGGTAATGCTTCTCTTAAAGCTTTCATGACCACCAGAATTGGTGACGTTTTCTTGTTGTTAGGAATTTTAGGTATATGGTCAGTAGTCGGAAATGTGAATTACGTTGATATTTATGCAGCGATTTCACAAGGACTATTTGAAGGTCATACTGTCATGGGAATTTCACTAGCAAGCTTCGCCGCTTTCTGTGTTTTCATGGGAACTGTTGGTAAGTCAGCTCAGGTTCCTCTCCAAGTATGGTTACCAGATGCGATGATGGGACCGACTCCATGTTCAGCACTTATTCACGCTGCGACTATGGTTGCTGCTGGAGTTTATCTTTCGTTAAGAATGTATCCATTAATGGAGCTTGGTGAAGTCACTCATATTATCGCCTACGTTGGTGCGATTACAGCTTTCTTAGCGGCCACGATTGCGCTTGTTCAAACAGACATCAAAGCTGTTTTAGCTTTTTCCACTATTTCTCAATTAGGCTACATGGTTTTGGGTATTGGTGTTGGTTCATACAACGCTGCTTTTATGCACTTAATTACTCACGCAGTCTTCAAAGCCTGTTTATTTCTTTCGGCTGGTTCGGTTATTCACTCTACGCATACGCAAGAAATGCCTGAAATGGGTGGCTTACGTAAAAAACTACCAATTACATTCTTGGCAATGCTTCTGTGTACATTGGCGATTGCCGGTATTCCGATTTTCTCGGGTTTCGTTTCAAAAGATAGAATTTTAGGTGATGCTCTTTATTGGGGTCTATACGCTGGTCAAAATAAAGTTCACTTCATTGTGCCAATGCTTGGTTTTGGTGGAGCCTTTTTAACGGCGTTCTATATGTTCCGAATGATGTTCCTCACCTTCTTTGGTGAGCCAAAAGACAAAGAAGTTTATGAACATTGCCATCATGAACATTTTGAATTTAACCGCACGTTACCGCTGATTATTTTGGCAGCGTTAACATTGGGTGTGTTTTACTCTGGCTCACTAACTGGCCAAGGTGAAATTAAAATTTTTCCAAGAGCTGCGCAAGAGTGGTTCAAAATTTTAGTTGCTGCTCCAGAAGTGAAAAATTTTGAAAGTTATACGAAAGAAAAATTCGATTTTGCTGATACTCGCGAAGAAAAAGTTTGGGAAAAAGCTCATTATCACCACCAGAGTGGTTATGCAGGTGTAAATCCAGACAATGAAGAAGGTATTCACCATGCTCACATTAATGGTGCCGTAGCTTCAGTTATTATCGCCTTCAGCGGTGTTTTATTAGCGTTCTTCCTTTATATCAGAAGACTGATGTCGCCAGATTTCTTCGTCAATATGTTGAAGCCGTTACATAGACTTACGACTCATCGATATTATTTCGATGATTTCTATATAGGTATCCTGCTTAAAAAGGGTTTATTGGTTTTCAATAATGCCCTAGCGTTTTTGGATATGGGAATTTACGATCGCATAGCTATTGATGGTTGGGCGAAAGTTAATAATTGGATCTATCGTGCAAGTAAGTGGTTTGACGATGTTATCGTTGACTCTATTGCTGTTGATGGTACAGGTACAGCAGTTAATTTATTTAATTTAGTATTGAGAGTTCTGCAGTCAGGAAAAATACAGTTCTATTTCGTTGTCTTGATTGTGGTTCTTTCAGGATATATTTGGTCGTTAAATTTTATTTCATAATTCTAAGGAGTCTAAAGTGAGTGGTCTATTGAATTGGGTTTTATGGTTTCCGGTTATTGGTATGATAGCCGTTCTTTGTGTTCCTGGTACGAAAGTACAAACCATAAGATATGTAACGTTGGTAACAACCGCGATAACTTTTTTACTTACGCTAGTTCTTTATGCTTCGTTTGATACTGAAGTTGGTGGAATGCAACCGCACTTAAGTTTCAAAATGCCATGGATTTCACAATTCCATATTAATTACTCTCTAGGCATTGATGGGATTTCATTGCCGATGATTATTCTTACGGGTTTACTTTTTTTAATCTGTACACTCAGTTCTTGGACGGTTGAGAAAAACGTAAAAGCATATTTCGCTCTTATGTTAATGCTTCAGTCTTCGGTATTTGGCGTTTTTATGGCGCTTGATTTCTTCTTATTCTATGTCTACTGGGAAGTTATGCTCCTTCCAATGTTCTTTCTCATCGGAATTTGGGGTGGGGAAAATAGAGAATACGCTGCGATTAAATTCTTTCTTTATACATTCTTTGGTTCAATTATTATGTTGGTTGGTATCATCGCCCTTTATTATGCAACCGGAAAAGGCGAAGATTCATTTAATATTCTAGCGCTTCAAGGTGGTCAATTTACTGAAATGACGATTCATTTATTTGGAACTGATTGGTCATTTGAAAGATTATTCTTCTGGGCCATGTTCTTGGGTTTTGCGATTAAAGTACCAGTTTTCCCATTCCATACTTGGTTACCTCATGCTCACGTACAAGCACCAACCGCCGTTTCAGTTATTCTGGCTGGCGTTCTACTTAAGATGGGAACTTACGGTTTCTTGAGAATTGCCTTCCCTATTTTTCCGTCTGCAGCAGTTGAATATGCACACGTATTGGCGATTCTAGGTTGTATCTCGGTTATCTATGGAGCGTTCTGCGCGATGGCACAAAACGATGTAAAAAAACTTATCGCTTACTCATCAGTTTCACACATGGGTTTTGTTATGCTTGGTATGTCTGCCATGACAACTCAAGGTATGAACGGAGCTGTCTTGCAAATGTTTAACCACGGAACTTCGACGGCCATGATGTTCTTGATGGTTGGAGTTCTTTATGAAAGATCTCACCACCGTTGGATTGTAAAACCAGACGGTACAAAAGGTTACGGCGGTCTTTACACTCATATGCCAAAATATTCAATTATTTTTATTATAGGTATGTTTGCTTCTCTTGGTTTACCAGGTCTTTCAGGTTTTATTTCTGAAGCACTTATTTTCTTAGGTATCTTTAATAAATTCACAACCATTACAGTTATTGCTGTTCTTGGTCTATTAGTTGGTGCTGCATATCTTCTATGGATGTTCAAACGTATGTTCTTTGGTGAAGTATCAGATGAAGTAAAAGAATATGATGACATGAACAAAAGAGAAATTGGTTATATGATTCCTCTTTGTGTGGCGGTTATCTTTTTTGGAATTTACCCAATGCCAGTATTAAATATTATGCGAGCATCAGTGGGTGAACTTTTAACTTTATTAGCGAAGTATAACTAAAAGGATTAAAAGTGATCTTAAATTTATTTAGTAATTTAAGTTTTTATATTCCAGAAGTCCTGGTGATTATAACCATGTGCTCACTCCTTTTTATCGAGTCGAGCTACGGACCAGCCGAGAAAGAACGTAAATTAGTTTTTATCGCTGCTACGATTGGTTTAGTTTTGGCCTTCGTTTCCTTGATGTTCAATTTAGGTGAAGAATCAAAACTCATTTTTGCTAATGCTGTAGTTATTGATAAATTTTCAACCTTATTAAAAATGATTATGGTTCTAGGCACATTGGGTGTGGTTTATTTAAGTAAATCATCGCTTGATATTTACCGAGGTTTAAAATCTGAATTTTTAATTATGGTAATGGGTGTTCTGGTTGGCGGTATGTTGCTAGCTTCAGCCAACAATCTTCTTACGGTTTACTTAGGAATTGAAACCCTTTCGATTTTATCTTACGTACTAACTTCGTTTAAGCGTCACGAAGCAACTTCAACTGAAGCTGGAATTAAGTACGCGCTTTACGGCGGTATCAGCGCAGGTGTTATGTTGTTTGGTATGAGCCATATTTACGGTCTTTTAGGTACAATTCAATTTGCTGAAATGCTACCTGCATTTGCTAAGGTTCAAGAAGCTGGTCAACAATGGTTAATGATGGCTTCGTTCATCATGTTTTTTGTTGGTATTGGATATAAAATTGCTTGTGTTCCATTTCATATGTGGTCACCTGATGTTTATCAAGGTTCTCCAATCCCTGTTACAACTTTCTTTTCGATTGTTCCAAAAATGGCAGGGATAGCAGTTCTCGTTCGTGTTAGTTTACTTTTCTTTGGCGAAAGTCAAAGCGCAGTGGAAATTGGTTGGTTCGGTTTGATCCAAATTATTGCAGCACTAACAATGAGTGTGGGAAATATTTCAGCTATTGGGCAAGATTCTATGAAGCGTCTACTGGCCTATTCATCTATCGGCCACGTGGGTATGATGTTATTAGGGGTTTTAACTCTTAATACCGTTGGACCCAAAATTATTGTTTTTTACGGCATCAATTATCTATTTATGACATTAGTTGCGTTCTATATAACTTCGGCTGTGTCTGATAAATTTGGTTCAGACTCGCAAGCCTCGTTCAAGGGCTTGGTAACGAAGAATCCATTCATGGCAATTCTCATGAGTATTAGCCTATTCTCACTTGCAGGACTTCCACCATTTAGCGGTTTCATTGCGAAGTTCAATATGCTCGCAGCGGTAGTGGATGCAAAATATTATGGATTGGCATTCGTAGCGGCCGTGAACTCAGTTATTTCACTTTATTACTATGTTAAAGTTGTAAAAGTTATGATCTTTTCAAAAGCTGAAATGGAAGGCCCGATTGATACTTTTAGATTTTCTAATCAGGCATTAATAGCTTTGTGTACATTGCCAGTGATAATTTTAGGTTTATTTTGGGATAAATTGATGCTGCTGTCTGAGGGAGCTAAAATTTTTATTCAGCAGTAAGAGCACAACAAGACATCAGGGATGAATATAAGTATTTATGTTTTACTTTTTACGCTTCTTTATCTTTTCATAATTTTTTATGTCTTTAGCAGAAAATTATCTTCATCAGCGAAAAGCTTAAAAAAATCAGCATTTTTTAAGCTTAATGTTTCTGTCGTTTCACTCATGTCGATTCTTTGGGTCTATTATTCACTAAGCACTGGTTATATTGAAATGGACAAGAACGACGGACAGATACCGATCGTCTTATTAATTATTATTCTTTTCTTAATTGCCCTTAGAAAAAGGCCGCAGGCATGAGTTTAAATTTTAATTTTCATGCCGTTACTATTTTTCTGGCCCTGAGTTATTTCGCCACGGGAATTGATGCACTTTTTTCACAGATTTTAAATAAAAAATTAAAAATCGGTACAGTGTTAAATATTTTACTGACAGTTCCGATGGTGAAGTTTATTAAATTTTTTAGCAGACGTTCACAACGTGAACATTTCTCAAAATTACTCATCTCATCTTTTGTTACCTTCAGTTTACTTTTTTTGATCGATCACATGATTAACGTACAAAGTGTAAAAAGCCTTAATTTCATTCTTTTAATTTTACTCTTTACGAAATTGGTCAATAATCACCTCGAGAAATATTCTGAGAAAAAAGAAGATACATTTGATTCTATTTTCCTAATGGTTTTAAGTATGATCATTTTCTCTTTTATTGTGAATAAAATTGATAGCTCTAGGAGCATGGATTACGTGACCTTCTTTGAAAAAATTTCGCATTATAAGTTTTCAGTCATATTGTTAGCTTTTCTTCAACTAGTTTCGTTAGTTTTTCTAAGAGGTGATTCTAATCCTAGTGATTACTTTAACCAAACTATTGTACGAATGAATAATCGACTGCTTATTAACGTATTAATTTTCTGTATTGCATTTTATTATGTGAACTTTCTTTATTCTGTTTCAGGGTTATTGCCTGAAAAAATTCACGGTGATTATCAGTTAATGTCTTCGTTAATTATTACAACCCTTGTTTCGCTGTTTGTTTATTTTGTAACTTCATGGGTTTTTGTTTTGAAAAGTTTTATTAAAATCGAAAATAAAAACACTATGATGCTTTATGGAAGCATTACTTTGTTTTTAATTGTGCTCGAGCATAATGGGTATATTAAATGATTGATAATATCTTATTAAGTGCGATGACGTTATTGATGGTTTTATATGTTTTCTCAAGAAAGCACTTCTTTCTTTATTTGGTTTTATTCTCGTGTTTTCATATGGTTTATTTTTATCTGCAAAAGCCATCACTTGATACGGTATGGTTAGGTATAATTATGCTGGCTTCAGTTCTTATTAATAATCGAGTTTTGAAATCGAAAAAAGGCGTTGGGGTTAAGCTTAAACCGCGCCCATATTTCTATGGTCTCATTATTATTTCCGTCGTTTTAATGTACCTACTCTATATTGCTTTATTGCCAGAATTATATGTTATTCAGGAAAAGAAGATATTAATGAGCGGCGCAAACACCACATCCTGGGTGATTATTGTGATGTTCTCGTTTCTTGCATTATTTTTATTTAAGGAAAGCAATGAGTGAAAAAATTCTAATTATAGAATTATTATTTTTGCTTCTAGCGACGGTACTAGGGCAGAACTACCAGAAAAAAATGACGACTATCTATTTTATTTTTTTCTTAGTGACACACTATTGGGCGCAAAAAACAGATATCCCAAATAATATTATCAATATTTTCACAGTGATATCACTGGTTTATCTTTCAACCACGGTAAAAAAGATGAAAAGAAGCAATAATGAGTAATCTCTTTATTCTTAATTGTATCGTTCTGCTTTTCTGCAATTTATTGCTTTATCGCTTCTTGTCTTGGGATGTGTTCAAAAAATATTTTGCTATCTCAACTTTAGTGCAAATTGCTCTCATTGCTTGGGGCATATATGCCTATGATACAACGGCCTTAAAATACTTCTGGTTCCCTATCGATATTAAAACTGAAATTTTTCTCGAATATAAATATTCTATGCTCAATTTTGTATCTATTGTCACAATTCTTGTATCTTGTTATTGCGCGGCCATATTTGAGAAGAGCAAAGATGAAAGCTTTATTCCCTATATACTGTCGAGTTTTTTTGCTTTTATTGCCTTTGGCGCTAATGACCTTTTCGTTTTTATGTCAACCTTTATTGCCACTACCGCCATTAATACAAAACAATTTGTGCGAGCGGAGTCTGGAAAATCTTCTTTTTTGAATTACGTTGTCGAGTTTGGTATCAACCTGGTAATAGCACTTTTAATTACCCATGCTGCAAAAATGACAGGTTCAAGTAGTTTTGAAGTTCTATACCTAAACGAAATGTTTGTGAATAATTATCGTTATATTTTATTCGCAGTCATGCTGGTGAAAGTTTTAAAGTTTTCAATATATAAAAACACCGAAGTTGTTTCAAGCTCTGAATTTTGGCTTCGTTCTGTCCTTTTTCCATTCTATGTTCTTTGTTTTTTATTAAAAGCAGGTTTTTTTCAAGGCACGTTACCTGATCATGTTTCGCAATTAATGGGCGTAACAATAATGTCGGTGCTCTTTGGCTGTTTTATCTTCAGGAAAATTCAATATCGTATTTCAATGTTAGGGGTAGTCGTTTTGTTCTTTGTTATTTTTATGAACCTACTTAATAAAAACGAACAAACTTTTAAGTTTGGTCTTTTCTTAATTTTCAGCTATCAAATATTGGTTGAAGTTTTTATCAAGAAGCTTATCAAAGAAAATTATTATATTTTAAGACAAAGCATGATCAGTTCTTCGGCCGATGTTTATATCATCCGCGCCATAGTCGCATGTGTAGTGGGTAGTGTGGCCATACTCATGGGACTTAATCATCAATTACAAAAAGTAATAGGTTTTGACAGTGATAATTTTTATAACTTGGCGGCATTAATTATTGGTATCATTTATATACTCATGTCAGTAAAGCCTGCAGTTGATATTGATTATAAAGATGAAAAAGAAAGTCCGTTTGATAATCCTGATTATAACAAGATCTATTTTATCATTTTTGGTTTATTAATTGCAGTGACTTTTATTTTTAGACATCTTGATAGTCTTTATACATTTAAGCTTTTTGGGACGCAAAAAATCAAAATTGATAATATTCTTGTCTCTTTGGTTTTTATTAGCCTCCTTTTCTGTTTCATTCTTTGGTCGCGTAAAAATAAGTATGTGGAAAGTGCTTCAAATGCTCAATTTTACAACTATTTTAAGGGCTTCAACCGCTCTCTAGCTTTTGTCACGACGCCAATTCTTTTAGCCGCCCAGTCAATTCACTGGATTGATTCATCACTTAAAGGTGCAGCAAAAACACTACAATATGCCTTTTTAAATACCTCATATCTGATTCGTCGTTATGAAAAATATGAATTAACTTATTCACTTTTTCTTATGAGTCTTGCCGTTCTAATTATTGTTTTAGTGGGATTGTATAAATGATAAAAATAAACCACATCGTTGAATATTTACAGCTCTTCTTTCCGCTTATTTTTGGACTTATTTTGCTGGCGGTTTCAATCAGCGAAAAAGCCGTTAAAAAAATGGCCCTGGTGGTCTCTTTAGGAATTTTTGCTTTATCTTTCGGAGCACTCTTTTTCTTTAATTTAACTTATGATGAAGTTTTTAATTGGATTATTGTTTCAAATCAAGAGAAGACTTTTGATTTTTTACTTTTTAGAACAAGGCTGACGGACTTGTTAATTCTCTCGACCAGTACGGCATTATTACTGATTTGTGTACGTTTATATAATTTTTCTACTAAGAATTTAAAATTAGTTATTGCATTACTTTTTATTCAATTTTCCATTACGCAATTTACGATTCTATCAGATAGTTTGATACTGTTATTTTCTTGTTTTGAGCTCTTTGGAATTTTACTCATGTTAATGTTTGTTGCGGTAGGAGAAAAAGAAGTTCTGCGTCCAGTAAAACTTTTTATGTTTTTCTGGGGAGCGAGCTCCGCCCTTATCTTCTTCTCAATTCTTATACTGGCATCAGTACTCGGCGAATCAAAAGGCGTTTTTGATGTGACGGTAAGTTCTATTCCTGTTTTAGTCGAAGAGATTACCTATTTCACACATAAAGAATTATTTCTAGGATGTTTATTGGGTGCTCTGTTGGTGCGTGGAAGTATTTTTCCATTTCATTCATGGGGACTACAATTTATTAAAACTAATATCTTCCCGATTAATATTCTGTATTCTTGGTTTTATCCACAGCTTATCTTCTGTGTGTTTTATAAATTAATTACAGAAGTTTTTCGTAACGATATGGCACGCTATGAATCACTTGTTTATTATTTAATTTTCTTCTCATGTCTGTATCACGCTGTGCTTATTATTCGTGAAGAAAAAATTCATGCTAAAATCGGTTGTTTTATTGGGGTATGTAATTCCATTCTATATTTACTATTGTTCTCGATGAAAGTAGATGAAATTAAATATTCGATTCTTTTTCTTTTGAGTTATACTCTTTTGGCTTCAGGTGTGCTTTTCTCAGAAAACCAAGAAGAAAAAAGCGTTAAATCATTTGAAGGAACTCGATATAGTTTTAGTCATATTTATCTATTTTTATCGACGATGTTTTTTCCTGTTTCAAGTTTCTTTATTTCAATCATTTCTATTTATTCGTTCTTTTTGGATAAAAACAATGCGCTTGGTTTGATTTCTATTTTTTCATTTCTTTTCGTACTAGCTTCGATAGTACCTTTCCTCTATCAGAATGCTTTTGTGACAATCCAGAATGGTACTGATAAATTCAATATTTTCGTGCGCTTACCAGCGGCAGTGATTTCTTTGATTATGCTATTACTGGGTTTATATCCACACATTATTATGGAACTTATATTATGAACCTTGGTTATATTTCGGCCCACTTTATTTATATTTACCTCGCACTTATAGCGATCGTCCTTTGGTATAAAGATAGCAAAATAAAAGAAGTCGTTTTGCTATCCTCAAGTTTAGTTATTGCGACTTTATTATTAAGTGGTATTTATTTCGAAACATTTACCTCAGATCGCTTCGTTGATTTTAATATTTCCAATTACTCACGTTTAATGGGTATATTGACACTTTTCGTGGTGATATTTTATCGAAGTGAAAAATATTTTCTTGATCGTGTTGCAAACTTTTTGTTGCTACCTATTTCGTACATTTTTGTAACGACCGAAGATGCTTTTATTTTATTAGGTTCGGCAATTGCAACCAAGTCTATCTTACTTAGTTCAGTTTCTAAAAATCTACCCATGAACCAGCTTCGAAAATATAAAATTATTGAAATGATCTCGATTGGCTTCTTATTGCTCTTCGCTGTTTTCTTCTCAATCTCAGTAAAAAGTCCAGTTTTTGTAGATATCGAAGTGGAAAACTACCAACTTTATTCACTGGCAATGATTTTTTTAGTTGTAACGATCATTGAAATTTCCAGCGGTATTTTTATGGGCCTAAAATCACATATACTCAGCGATTCGACTGGTCCGGCCCGTAGCTTGTATTTCTTTTATGGTATTGTGGTCGTACTGTATAAGCTCATACTGGTTATTAACAATCTGTTAATCGAAGCAGAGCCTGAGTTTCAGCGTAGTATCGTGAGTTTTATTAAGTACTATGCCCCAATTAATTTCTTTATGCATAATTTCCTTGCCATCAATCAATCTGATATCAAAAAGTTTTTTAATCGTATTATTTCATCATTGCTAGGCTTGGTTTTATTATCAGTTATTGTTGTGAAGTCAGGTTCAATAAAAGCAGAATTAATTTACTATCTTATTAGTATTCTTATTTCATATATTCTTATTTCTGAAATTTATGATCTAGCAAAAAATTCCACCGACGCTAGCATTATTAACGAGAATCCATTCGAAGCACTATATCGTCGTAATAAAATAGCGACAGTGGTTTTCATCTTAGCTGTTTTAAATTTAGTCGGAATTCCGTTTACCTATGGATTTTCTTCGAAGTTTTTCTTCTTATTAAATTATTTCCAAGAAGGTTATATTTATCCAATGTTGGTCATCCTGCTTTCATCTGTTTTTGTTTTACCAGATGTGATGAAAGTAATTTCGTCGTTATTTAGCATTAATAAGGAATCAATGGTCTTAAATTTTGGAATGAACAAGACCCTCTTTTTGATTTTATTTTCAATCTTAATTGTAATATTTGGAGTATATCCAAAGATATATTTTTAAAATGAAATATAGAATAAAACTATCCAACAATCGTATCATCGGGCCCTTTGCTCCTGAACAATTTCAGGAATTACGTGATAAGGGACATATTCAAGGAAACGAGCAAATTCAAGAGTTTCCAGCGGGCGACTGGAAAAGTATCGGCGAAATATTTCAAAAATTAAAAGCCCCTACTATTTCAAATCAAGATGCGACTTTCATGAGAAAAATTGCTGATTTTGATTTAGAAAAAAATAAATCCACTTTTAGTGAGCCAGAGCCAGAGATTCCTGCGGTTTCGCCAGTAGAATTGCCAAGCACGCCGGAGGTTCCAGTAACCCCAGAAAATTACCCAGATGAATTTGAATTCAAAAAAAATGAACCTACCGAATTAAAATTAGAAAATTCACCGGCCAACGCCTCAGAAGAAGTTGTCTTAAAGCCTGATATTGAAAAGATAGCCGCTGTTAACGATGATATCAAGACCGTTGTGGTTTCGAAAAAAGCTTTGATGGATAAAGTTGGTGACGATGAAAAAACGCGAGTCAATATTGCTCGTCAAAAAATGAAGGTTGTCGATGAACCTGCTGTCGGTGTGCCGAAAATATCAACGGAAGCTACAGAATCCACGCCATCTGAGGAAGAAGTTGAAGCCGATATAAAAAATGATGCTACTCAGTTTATTAGTTTTGAGAAAGAAAAAGACAAATTTTTAAAAGAAATACAAGTTGTTGAAAAAGAAATTGAAGTTGAAGAAAAAAAAGTTTTGTTTGAAACAATGAAAGTGGCCCCACCGCCAAAAAAGAAAAAAAAGCTATTGTTAATCGCAGGGGCTTTATTGGCAATACTTCTGCTTATTGAAGAACCAAAACAGCAGAAAGAGTTGCCAGTTTCTTATCCACAAATTCATTATCCGATAAAGTTCGATCCACCGGACCACGAGAAAGCTCGGAGTCTTTTTAAGAAAGGTATGGATGTTTACAATCTCGGGACTTATAAAGAAAAAATCCGGGCGGCGATATATTTTAAGGATTCAGTCGAAAATGACTTTTTAGATAATTCAGCGATGGGAATGCTACTGAGCTGTTATGCTGAAATTCTGGAAGCATCAAAAAATATAAAGCAAGACGCGAATATGATTTATAAATTAATTAACGTCATTACTCCGCGCTTAACTGAAGACCCAAATATTGTTTATGGGGTAGCAAAATTTTTTAATGTTATAAAAAAATATGACGCTTCTACAGAGGCGATTAGTCGTTATCTGGTTATTTCAAAACCATCACTGAAAGTTTTTGCAATCTATCTCGATTCATTGGCGCAAGCCGGTGACTTGCAAAATGCCAAAAAAGTTTACGATATGATTAAACAACAAGGACAAAAGCCACGTGAAGCATATGTTGAGATTGTAAAATTCGATATTTTTAATCAAAATTTTAATGAAGCTGCTATCAATTTAAGTGAAGGCTTACAGGCTTATCCAACTTCGGTGGAGTTATTGTTGCTTAAGGCGCGGCTTGATATCCATGCTGATAGATATGGCGATTTAAGTAAAACACTAGATTTAATTAATAAGCAAAAAGCTGATTATCACCCTCATTATTACTCCAATTTATTGGAATTTACCGGGATGTATCTGGCCCGCCAATCAAAACCAAAAGAAGCCTATCAAATGTTCACACAGGCGCTTCAGATTCATGAATCGCCAGAACTGCGCGCGAAATTAGCTTCACTCAAAGTTGAAACAACGGACACCCCTGAAATTTCAAAATTAATTAATCAAAGCCAGGCGATTAATTTAATGAATAAAGCTTCCGTTGAAATTAAAAACGAAGCTTACGAAAAAGCCTTGGCGCTTTTGATTAATGCAGTTGATTTAGCGGAAAATTACACCCCAGCTCGGGTTATGCTATCACAAGTGCAAATTGAATTAGGTTATTTCAAACAAGCCATTAACAGTTTAGTTGAAATCGTAAAAAATGATTCACTTGATCCTAGCGCAAACTTTGCCCTACTTGATGCTTATACCAAAGCATTCAAATTTGCTGACGCCAAACGACACATTGGTAATATATCAAATACCAATCTCCGCGATCAAGCCGACTTCACACGCTTAGTTGGTGAAATGTACTATCAAATGAATGATTCTCTTCAAGCATTATCTTGGTTAAGTAAAGCCGTTGATGCCGATCCGTTAGATGATAGGCCTTATGATATTTTGTCGCGAATCTATCTTTCACGCAAAGACTTTAAAAGAGCAAAAATTTTATTATCAAAAGCAATAGAGCTAGAGCCAAAAAAACCTACTTATCGTGTTTCTTACGCACGGGTCATTTATGAAATGGAAGATGCTGATACAGCACTAGGATACCTCAGGGGAATTTCACAAGAATTTAGTATTGATCCTGAAGTCCAAGGTGAAATTGCTATTCTTTATTACCGCAGTGGTCAGATGATGCAATTTGAACAACAAAAAGGTTATATCGAAGGTCTTCCTGAAAAAAATTATAAGTTCTACGAGTTTATGGCAAACGCTGCTATGTTGGACCAAAAGTTTGATCAGGTCGTTGAATACAGTAAGAAAAAAATTGAACTTAAGCCAGGTGATCTTGAATCCAGAATTCTTTCAGGGAAAATTTTAATGGAGCAAGGAAAACTAGACGAGTCACTTGCTATGTTCCAAGGCGTTCAAGATCGTTTACCAAATTATCCACGTTTGATGTTTTATATTAGCAAATTGTATTTAATGGCCGGTGAAAGTGATAAGGCGATTGAAGCTGCTAAAAAAGAAATGACGGAAAACCCAGATTTAGCGGAACCACATATTTTGTTGGGGAATATTTACAAAGATTTAGCAGAAACAAAATCTGATCCAAAATTATATAACGAAGCAGAGAAATATTATAAAAGTGCTCAGGCCATTAATCCAAATTCACCTGATGCTTTGATTGGAATCGCAGATATTTCTCAGAAGAAAAATCAGTATGAAGTCGCACTCGATTTGTATCGTCGTGCCTTAAGTGGAGATACAAATAATCCTGAACTGCATAAAAAAATGGGCGATACTTATCGCAAATTAGGTCAGGGCAAATTGGCAATTGAGTCTTATAAAGTATTCCTTGAGCTTTCTCCAGAAACAAAGTATAGAAGTGAAATTGAAAAGTACATCATGACACTTCAATAGGTAGTAAAATGTTAGATATTAAATTAATTGAACAAGAACAGAGTAAGGTCGTTAGCAACTTAAGCCGAAGAAACTTTGATGTTTCAATCATCGATAAAATTCTCGATTTAAATAAAAATCGCAAAGACTTAACGACCAAAGTTGAAAATATTAAAGCAGAACTCAATCGTTTATCGAAAGAAATTGGAGTTTTGAAAAAAGCTGGTAAAGACGCTTCTGATATCATGGCGAAAGTAGCGGAACAAAAAAGCTTAAGTGAACAAGGTGCCCAAGATTTAGAAAAAATTCAAATCGAACAAAATGATCTTTTATCACGTATTCCGAATTTAGTAGCAGACGATGTCCCTGTTGGAAAAAGTGAAGCTGAAAATAAAGAAATCTTCAAATGGGGTCAACCAACTCAATTAGCTTTCAAACCTTTGGATCATGCTGATCTAGGTGAGAAGCTTGGAATGTTGGATTTTGAAAAAGCCGCCCAAATCACAGGTGCACGCTTTGCGGTTTATAAAAAAGATCTTGCTCGTTTAGAGAGAGCTCTTTCAAACTTTATGCTCGATTTCCATGTTGCTCGCGGTTATCAAGAAACCATGGTGCCTTTCATGGTGCATGAGCGAGCACTCTATGGAACCGGTAATTTGCCAAAATTTAAGGATGATTTATTCAAAATTGAAGGTCGTGACTGGTACTTAATTCCCACCTCGGAAGTACCTTTAACCAATCTTAAACGTGAAGAAATTTTTGAATTTTCTGAATTTCCGTTAAGCTATGCTTCACTCACCCCATGTTTTCGAAGTGAGGCCGGTTCATATGGCAAAGATACGAAAGGTCTCATTCGTATGCACCAGTTCAATAAAGTTGAGATGGTGAACATTACTCCCCCTGAAAAATCAGAAGAAGTGCATGAGTCGATGATTACAAGTGCTAGCGATATCCTAAAAGAGCTTAATTTGCCTCACAGAGGCGTTTTATTATGTTCAGGGGATATGGGCTTTGGTTCTCGTAAAACTGTAGATTTGGAGGTTTGGCTACCTTCACAGAATACATATCGAGAAATTTCATCAGTTTCAAACTGTTGGGACTTCCAGGCTCGTCGCGCGGGTATTAGATTTCGTCGTGATAAGCAAAGTAAGCCCGAATTTGCTCATACATTAAATGGTTCAGGCTTGGCGGTAGGGCGAACTTTAGTGGCAATTCTGGAGAATTTCCAACAAGCGGATGGAAGCGTAGCGATACCTGAAAAATTATGGCCATATATGAACGGTGTGAAGGTCATAAAAGCTCATTAATTATTGTCATCTTAATCGATTAGAAATATATTAGCTCTTACTTTGCGGAGGACTGGCCGAGCGGTTTAAGGCAACAGTTTTGAAAACTGTCGAGGTTTTGCGACCTCCTGGGGTTCGAATCCCTAGTCCTCCGCCATCTATAAATTTGTGCGGAGACGTGGGTGAGAGGCTTAAACCAGGTCCTTGCTAAGGATCCGAACCTTTACCGGTTCCGAGAGTTCGATTCTCTCCGTCTCCGCCACTTTTAATCTAGTAGTGCCTAAGAAAAATTAACTCAATTAAACTTTCAATTATCTCTAATTAACTAATACGAGTGACTGAATTTCAGTGCCTTGAAAATAGTGCTTACCGCTCTATAATTTTTTATGGGGAAAATAAATGAGGAGCACCCAATAAAAATATTATTAGTTGATGACGCAAAAATGAAGAATAGTTATGAGTAGTGCTTTGAAAGTTTTGATCGTCGAAGACTCTGAAGAAGATGCTCAATTAATTCTGCGTTTTATTCAACAGTATCAAAAACAAATCGAAGTTTTACGTGTCGAAAACGAAGTGGAGATGTTTAAAGCACTTGATGATGGTAATTGGAATTTAATTGTCTCCGATTATAATTTACCGACTTTTTCTGGATTGCAGGCGCTTGAAGTTTTAAAAAAATCGGGTCAAGATATTCCGTTAATTCTGGTTTCGGGTACCATCGGTGAGGATGTCGCGACAGGCGCATTGAAAGCGGGAGCGACAGATTATGTTTTAAAAAGTAACTTGAGTCGATTGCCAAATGTTATAGAACGCGCCATCAATGAAGCTAAATCTCATCAAATTTTAAGACGGATTCAACATAATTTAAATCAATCAAAAAAAATGGAAGCGGTTGGGCGTTTTGCCGGTGGACTCGCCCATGATGTTAATAATATTCTCACGGCAATCACACTTTACGCGGAAATGGCGATCAAGCAATTAGATGCAGGAAATACAGAGGTAGTGAGATCAAATATTGAATCGATTTTGAAATCAAAAAAAATAGCGGCCAATATTATCGGACAAGTTTTACAATTTAGTCGTCAAAAAAATGAAACGAATGTGCACCCGATAGATGTAACAACAGCTCTTGTTACATTTGAGCCAATTTTAAAACGCTTGCTTAGTGATAAGATTAATTTAACGATTGAGACTCCAGAGGTACCGCTTATGGTTATGGCCAATCAAACTCAACTTGAACAGATTTTTTTAAATTTAACCATGAACGCACGCGATGCTATTACTAATCAAGAAGGTTTAGTAACGATAAAATTAGAAAGAATACAATTAGAGGAAGTTCCCGCTAATCTTTTTATTCTGGTTAAACCGGGATCCTATATCACAATAAAAGTAAATGATAATGGCCGTGGAATGGATGAAGGTGTTGTGGCGCAAATCTTCGAGCCGTATTTCACTACCAAAGAACCTGATAAAGGCACAGGTTTAGGACTTTCTCTTGTCTATGGTATTCTACATCAGCTTAAGGGCAGCGTTTCTGTTGAGAGCATATTTGGAAAAGGCACTACATTCACCATTTACTTGCCGGCATGTATATAAGCGCGAGTAGATATGAAGCAACTTAACCAAGCTCTTGAAAGTCTTTGTAAGTTCACAGTCATAAAAAGAAAATGCTAGGATTTGTGCATACTTAAGAGAGGTGTGCATGAAGTTACTTTTATCCCTAACTTTGCTAATGGCTTCGTTGAATTTATTTGCTCAACATGACGACGAATACGAAAGAGATGATGATTCTCCTAGGCGTATTTTCGCTCGTTATCTCGATCTTGATTGCACTTTATATTCTAGTAAAACTAAACTTAGTAAATATGACATCTTAGATATCGCACGTTCAACTAAAGTTGTTTTATGTTTAGATAGTGTAAAGTTCGATAAGTACGATATTCAAAGTTTTTTGGATAAAGATATTGAAGTTGGTCTTCTCGCCCATGAACTAAAATTTGATAAATATGATCTTAAAATACTCTTAGAAAAAAAGGCAAAAGTTCTCATCTTTGGAGAAAAAACTCGTTTTGATTATTACGACATCAAAGATCTAAAAAAAGCTGGCGCGGTTATTCGTGTTGATGCTCACCAGACAAAGTTTGGTTATTTTGATTTAAAAACTTTATTAAGCGAAGGTATACAAGTACGAATCATCGCTCACCTCACAAGCTTTAGTTATTATGACTTAAAGTCTTTGCTTGAAGCTGGGGCCGATGTTTATATTTTGGGCCATGGAAAAAAATATTCGTATTTTGATCTGAAAGAATATGCCAAATTAGGTGCACGAGTTGTGGTGGTGGAACACAAGTCCCAATTTTCTTACTACGATCTAAAGGAACTGCTTAAGGTCGGGGTTAAGGTTTATATCTACGAACAGCTCACCAAACTTAGTAGTTATGACGTCAGAGAGCTGGCAAAACTCGGTGCAAGGCTAAGATAAAGCGTAAAAACGGTGAAATCTGCATCATTTTCTGTGGAAAAATCGTTGATATTAGGTTAAAAACCTAACTTCATGCGCAGCCGTAGCTTAGCTGGATAGAGCACTTGACTACGAATCAAGAGGTCGCACGTTCGAATCGTGCCGGTTGCGCCACTTCTTCTAAAAAGTTAATATATTCTTCAATTTAGACATTATCTGGGCGGTTTTTATTAAAATTTTTATTACTGGTGGGACATCAGGTTTGGGTCTGGAATTGGCCAAATACTATCTGGCCCACGGCCATATGGTAGCAGTATGTTCGTTTGAAAAAACTAGCGATGTGGCTTCAAAAATACCAAGTAATCTCCTGTATTTTCAAGCAGATGTGCGTGATGAAGCGGCGATGACGGCAGCGGTTCAGGCATTTAACCAGAAGGTCAGTGGCATCGATTTACTCATTTGTAATGCTGGGATTTCCATGGAAAAAAAGGCCATCCCCGATTTTAAGAAAGGCAAAATGGTAGCCGAGGTGAATATTATCGGCGTGCTTAATACCATTGCTCCTGCAGTGGAGATTATGAAAAAACAAAACTCGGGTCACATCGTAGGTATCGCATCTTTTTCAAGTCTGGTTGGTTTACCTGGCATGGCGATTTACGGTGGATCGAAAGCGTTTATTTTAAATTTCTTTGAATCACTCAATCTCGATCTTAAGCAATATGGAATTCATACGACTTGTTTTGTGCCAGGCTTTATCGATACGCCGTTAACTCAAGTCAATCAACATAAGATGCCGGCCCTCGTGCCACTTCCGACAGCGATTAAAATCATGACCAATGCGATTGCCGCCAAAAAAGAATTAGTTTTCTTTCCACAGCGCTTGGCGATTGTCATGAAAATTTTACGACTTCTTCCGCGCTTTCTTTACCGCGCGCTAATGCGTTTAGATCTTTTAGGTTTCAGAAAACAGGAGCACACATGAGCGATTATTCAGTCATTAATCCCTATAATGATGAGGTGATTAAAGAAATTACCTATACTTCTCGGGCTGAAACACAACAAATTTTAAAAAGAGTAGTTAAGGGTCAACAGATTATTGCGAATATGACTCCTTATGAACGTTCACAAGTTCTTATGAAATTAGCAGAACTACTAGAGCGAGATAAAAATAAAATCGCGCAGCAAATTACTTTAGAAATGGGAAAGACATTAACTGATAGTTTGATTGAAATGGATCGCGCGATAACTACGGTGAAAACCTCCTCGTATGAAGCTTTAAGAATCTATGGCGAAGTTATTCCGACCGATATTGCCAGTTTAAGACGAGATAAAAAAGGAATTGTTGAACATTTTCCTGTCGGCGTTGTCTTAGCGATTACACCTTTTAATTTTCCCATTAACTTATCAGTACATAAAATTGGTCCTGCTATCGCTGCTGGTAATGCGGTTTTATTTAAGCCAGGCCCACAAAATATTCTCTCAGGACAAATGTTAACCAATCTGTGTTGGGAAGCAGGCATGTCGCCAGATTATTTTCAAATTATTAATCCTGATATTCCAGTATTAAGTGAATTAGTTGCTAGTCCAGATATTCAATGTATCAGTTTCACTGGTGGTGTTGTGGCCGCGCGTGCGATTGCAAAAAATGCTGGAATTAAAAAATTATTATTTGAACTTGGTGGAAATGATCCATTGATTGTAATGCCAGATGGAGATATTGATTTAGCGGTGAAAACAGCTGTTAATCAGCGTTTCTGGACGGCAGGTCAACGTTGTACCGCTAGTAAAAAAGTTTTTTTGCATGAAAAAGTTTACGAAGAATTTAAGAAAAAATTAGTGGCGGCGAGTATCAACTTAAAAATTGGTGATCCTACAAAAGGTGAAACTATAGTGGGCCCGGTGGTCAATAAAAAAGCCGCTGATGAAGTCATGCGAAGAATTGAGCAAGCGGTGAAAGCTGGAGCAAAAGTTCTTTTAGGTAATAAGCGTGAAGGAAATATTATTTATCCAACCATTCTGGAAAATGTTCCAGCCAGTTGTGATCTCGTTAAAGAGGAAACCTTTGGGCCAGTTATTCCATTAATTTCTTTCAAAGATATCGAAGAAGTCATCGAACAAGTGAATAGTTCGAGCTTTGGTTTGCAAGCTGGTGTTTTTACACAGAATTTACAGACTATAAAGCTGCTTTTTAAGAAGCTAGAAGTGGGTGCTTTAGCGGTTAATGATGGCCCTGGCTTTCGTGCCGAACACATTCCTTTTGGTGGTGTAAAAAATTCGGGTCTTGGTCGTGAAGGTGTCGCCTACGCTATTCGTGAAATGAGTTATTTGAAAACATTAATTCTATAGTGAACTGTGTTTTTGATATTCCAGAAAACATTCTTTTGAACTAAATCTTGGAGTAAAACCAAATTCGGTTTTTAATTTTTTATTATCGAGCACGGGCCGAAATTGTAAAAAATTAATTTGTTCTGGTCCGTATTGAGTTAAATGAAATTTTTTCAAAACACTTAAAGCAAATTTTAGTGCTGTAGCAGGAATGGGAAGATAATTCTTTTTTAATAAAGAAGAAATTTCCTTTAGGCTTACACAGCCATCTCCCGCTAAGTTATAAGCACCAGCTTTTTCTTGGATGAGACCTTGATAAATAATTTCCACAACATCTTCATCCCAAATGAAAACAAAAGGCGACTTCGAACCCTTTATTCCAATGATAACTTTTTTCTTAAATAAATCCGTAATTTGATTATTTACTTTTTCTCCGAGGATAGTTCCCGGTCTTAAAATTAATTGTTTTAATTGCGGTGACGACTTTTGATAACGTACTAATTCTTCTTCCACTAATTTTTTGTGATGTGAGTAAGGAAATTCATAATTACCACGAATAGCGTCGTTCTCACTTAACCAATCAGGGTTGTCAGCGTGATAACCGTACGCTGCGCCAGAACTAGTGAGTATAATTTGTTGCACATTATTTTCCACGCAAGCTTTTAAAACATTTTGCGTGCCGAGCACATCAACCTTATATTCGAATTCGCGATTCGATTTTTTTCCTGGCGTTACGATAGAAGCAAGATGGACGACGTGTGTAATTTGATGTTTTTTAAAAAACTGACCTAAATCAGGGTCACATATATCTAAATGGATAAAATGATATTTATGATGAGTGATAGGAATTTGTGGTCTGACATCGGTACCAATTACACTTTTAAATGGCATATCTTTTTGGATAAGCATTTTGACGAGTGAGGTTCCAATAAAGCCCGCTGCACCTGTAATGAGAATGTTCCAATTTGTTGATTTATGCATATAATGATTTAGTATTAAAAAATAGAAAAAGTCGAATGAATTAGGAGAGATACATGACTGTGAATACTCAACTTAAATACGCCGTTATTGGTGCAGGACCTTGTGGTTTGGCAGCTGCTAGAAATTTACAGCGTTTTGGGGTGGATTTTATTGGTTTTGAAAAGCATTCCAATGTTGGCGGTCTGTGGGATATCGATAATCCTCACAGCACGATGTATGAATCAGCTCATCTCATTTCTTCTAAGACGATGACCGAGTTTCATGAATTTCCGATGAAACCTGAAACACCAGATTATCCTTCTCATCGTCACCTTTGTGAATATTTTAGAGACTACGCAGAAAAATTTGATCTAAAAAAACATTTTATTTTTAATGCTACGATCGAAAAAGTCACACGTACAGCGGATGGTAATTGGGAAGTTCAATATAATGGAAAAACGATGAAGGTTGCGGGCGTAATTATTGCCACCGGCACTTTACACTACCCTAATCTGCCAAGTTATCCAGGAAAATTCACTGGTGAAATTATTCACTCAGGCCAATATAAGTCAGCAGATATTTTTAGAAATAAAAGAGTATTAATTGTAGGTGCCGGTAACTCGGGTTGTGATATTGCGGTCGATGCTGTTTACAATGCAACAAAAGTAGATATGAGTCTTCGACGTGGTTATCATTTCGTTCCGAAATATATTTTCGGTCGACCAGCTGATATTGTAGGAAAAGTAAAAGTACCAACTGTCATTAAGAAGGCTGTTCAAAAGCAAATTTTAAAATTAGTCATGGGTGATGCTACACGCTTAGGTTTTCCAAAGCCAGATCATAAATTATTTGAATCCCATCCGATTGTTAATTCTTTAGTGCTTTATCATGCTGGCCATGGAAATTTAAAAATTCAAAAAAATATTAAAAATTTCGAGGGAAAAACAGTTCATTTTGAAGATGGGCACTCAGCAGAATATGATTTAATTGTTTATTCAACGGGCTATAAGTTAAAGTTTCCTTTTATTGATGAAAAAGAATTAAATTGGAAAGGTGCTTGTCCAGATCTGTATTTGAATATATTTCATCCAGAGTACAATAACCTTTTTGTCATTGGCATGGTGGAAGCACTGGGTATCGGTTGGCAAGGTCGCTTCGAACAAGCTGAATTAATTGCAAAGTTTATCAAAAATTTACAAACAAAACCAGAAAGCACAAAAACCTTTATTCATAATAAGAAAAATAAAAAAGTCGATCTCTCAGGCGGCATGAATTATATCAAATTGGATAGAATGTCTTATTATGTAAATAAAGATGTTTATCTGGAACAAATTCGCAAAGAGAATCACGCGCTCAATTAATGAAAACTTCGCGTTTAACACTCACTCCTCTAGCAACTTCCGATTTGGAATTCATGTATCGATTAAATTCTGATCCGAACGTTATGAAATATATTCGAGAGATCGATTCAAAAATTTCCCAAACTGAAAAAGTTATTTCAGATATGTTGGAGTATTCCAAAAAATTTCCTGGTTACGGATTATGGATTGCTCGTTTATCTGATAACACGCCGATTGGCTGGGGTATCGTGATTCATATTGATAAAAATTCTGAAAATCCAATCGAAGTTGGTTATCGTCTGCTAGAAAAATTTTGGGGCCAAGGTTACGCCACGGAAATCACCGGCGCTTTATTAAATTATGCAAAAAATAAACTCAAATTAAATTCTCTCTGTGCGATCACCCTTTTTGATAATTTAGCTTCTCAAAATGTACTGTTGAAAAGCGGCTTTATTAAAGCGGGAATTCGTCATTATTACCAAAAAGACGTCTTATATTTCGAGAAAAAGCCCCTATAGGACCTGAACTATTGCTGAGTAGTCATGTTATTTTAATAAGTTAGCTTCAAAAATCCCTTTCTATTTCTTTTGAAAAACGTCACAATAAAATGACTATGAAAGCTCTTTTTCCACAGTTTCGCTTCACTCAAGAATATGAAAAGGCCCACACACTTCAATTGGTTCACATGGGTCTGTGTTTTTTCTCGATGCTCGTGGATGTTTTTCAAGGCGACACCAGCTTTAATTTTTGGTTTTTAGTGAAGCTGATTTTCTTCATTCTTTTTTATCGTTTTATGTTCATCACTTTACGCGAACTTTTTTATACTTTTTGGACACTTTGCTTATTCATTTCTGTCTATTTTTTAAGCAGTTTTTTTTCGACAATATCTGATCCGTGGAGTCAGCCATCTTTTTTTCTTTATTTCCTCGCGCTGATTTTTTTGTCGATTCAAGCCTACATTATGTCCTCGCCGATCTTTTATCCACGCATTCAGTGGTGGATTTATGATTTTCGCGTGCGTGATGATATTAAAATTAAGGCCATCATTAATGAGCAAACGTATAACGGTCGTCTGACTGATTTGAGACGTGGTGCTGGTTGTGTTGTGCTTTTTGAGACCGTAAAAATAGGTCAAGTCATTACCATTGAAACAATTTTTTTGGACAAGACGATTGATTTTAACACTGAAGTCATTAGTAAGCGTGAACCGGTTCCAGGTCGGGGAATCACTTATGGAGTTCGCTTTGATCTGAGCCACGACGAAGATAAAAGAATGTACGAGCGCTTTTCTCGCTATTGGAGTTTTAGAAGTCGTGGTAAAGTCCGTCGCAGATTTAAGGTTTTAGACGATGAATAAAGATGTTTGGTTTATGAAAATTGCCCTCGAGGAAGCGGAAAATGCATTCAAGAGTTCCGAGGTCCCAGTTGGTGCGATTATTATCGACGAAAGAGAAAATATTTTAGTCAGAACCAGTAACCAAAAAGAAAATGCCAAAAATCCTTGCGGTCATGCTGAAATCCTCGCTATTCAGGAAGCGGCGAAAAAAATCGGTAATTGGCGTTTAGAAAAATGTACCTTGTATGTAACATTAGAACCTTGTCCGATGTGTTTAGGCGCTCTGGCCCAAGCTCGTATTGGCAAGCTTTGTTTTGGTGCTTACGATCCAAAAGGCGGAGCGATAAGCCTTGGATATAATTTGTACAAGGATAAGCGTTTAAATCATCGCTATCCAGTTATGGGTGGCATTTTACATTATGATGCTTCAAAACTTATGTCGGATTTTTTTAAGTTGCGACGTCCTAACTATAACAAACCTATATATTAGCTATGTTATTAAAAAAGACTCAAATTTTAGCGGAGAATTGACCGAGCGGTTTAAGGTGCACGCTTGGAAAGCGTGTATACCGAAAGGTATCGAGGGTTCGAATCCCTTGTTCTCCGCCATTTTTTATAGTAGCCGAACCCACGAACAGCGATTCCGATCCAGACCCCGAACTAAATAGCTCGTACCAAGTAGCCCTCGTCATCACGCCGACCTTCGTTACAAACCGAAGCGACTGATAAACGTTTTCAGAAATTTTGTGCCCGGTTGGGTGTTTTATTTTTGACCTCCTAAAATTTGCAAAAATACCTATTGCAAGCCCATGCCAAGTTTTATGACAGTGGTAGTCACTCAGAAGTCATTGTTTTTATGGGGTTTTGGAATGAGACAGTTGTCTCACGGAAATTGTGAGACACGTCAAGTGATAGTAATTGTTCATGAATTTCCTGACTGAATGCCGTAAATAGGTCAAAAACCCGAAAATGGCTGTCTCGAATCTCCTTAGTGAGACTGTGTTTCAGCGAAGTCCTGCCGGAAAATTCTAGTACTGAAACACTTGTTCAGAACCAGTGGAACACGGAACACCTGTTCCAGTTGGGCCAGACTCTAAAGAATATACATGGGTCATGGTTTGGTCTTGAGTAAAATAATGCGACATGTTAATTAAAAATGTTTAATAAATTGATTGATCGAGCTATAGCCCATGAGTCCGCCTGGATTGAATCGCGAAGGAGTCGTGACCGTTAGATGCTCGGAAAGATTAGACATATCAAAGGAGTAATATATGAGATTTCTCTGCCTCCAAGTGTACTTGATTGCACTGATTGCTGCTACTAACACGTTCGCACAAGAAGAGGAGCTTGTTGATAATTTGAGCATTGGCTCGCCAGTGATAATTTTGACTGAGATATTATTTGATAAAAATGGCAATGCTATTTTGGTAGACAATCATCTTTACACCGAAAGAGCAAACATAGAAACAATTCACAAGGGCATTTTCGGAGTTTGCGGCTTAGCGTACTTCAAAAAAAATGGAGATGATTATTTACCAGTTGCAAATGCTAAGCTAGAGGTCGAGGAAAAGTTAGTCGTAAGAGAATCATTGTACTCACTTCCTGATCTTGAGACTGCTGAGGTCTTTTTTAATATTGAAAACAAACCCAATTTTATGATTTACGTTGGCTGCTCAAAGTTAACACGTAGTGGCTTTGTTGCTACTTATACAATGAGTGATATAAGTAAAATTTCTAATAATTTTCTCGATTTTTCAGAATCGTTTTTTTCAGAGAATGGAAACTTGAAACCACCCACCGATAACTAGGTTTTAACTAGATTCTTGCTCTAAAAGACAAAATAAATTAGGCCGGATGGAGACCCTGAAAATCTCCATCCGGCTTTTACTTTTTAAGATGCAAAATCGAGCTCAATTTTCATTTCTTCAATAGGAAACTCTAGTTCTATCATGGCGGGTAGCTTTTTAAAGTTCTGAGACACTGCAATTGATGGTGTCGCAACGACTTCAATCTGTGATTCAATCACTTTTAGTTTTTCGGCTTTGAGCGCCCATAGATCAGTTGACACTACACCGGATGAACATTTTGCGATGGTTGCGATCTGACAGTAAGTCATACCGCTTGCTCGAAGTTTGCGAATTAAGTCACTGTCTCGGGTTTTAAGTCTGCCGATTCTGATGCCTTTAGCTTTGGCATTTGCTAATCCGTTACGAACCCTCGCAAATACACAACAGATTCAGGTAATACCTATTTAAGTTTATTAATTGATTCTAGAATGGGGAGTTCAGTTGAAGCTATGTATGAACTGATTCAGCTCGAGATAATTGAGAATGGTGCAAAACTGAGTAAGACTTGGAAAAGCAGCGATGGAAAGTTGATCATTTCGTGTTCGAAAAATTTAATGCCAATTGTTTCGACTCATTATTGTAATTTTAAACTTCGAATCTCTCCGTAGTTTTTTTCGTGTGTCTAAAAAATAAATGGAGTTAAGCTCTGGGGTATGGAAAATATAACAGAGTTATTTCATTTATTATTTGATCGAGTTAGAAAAATGAAATTTTTCATTTTTTGATACTAAACTCCTTCACTCAACTCTCGATAATTCTGACTCATCAGTTTTTTGTACGAAATTGAGAAAAAATCACAAAATTTTTTCAAAAAATTATAAAAAATATTTTGGAAAATTTGAATTCATAAAAAATATCAAAAAAAGCGAAAAAAATCGAACTCTGCTCCTGAGTAACTCCTGAGTACTCAAAATTCCTGATTAAAATTAATAACTTAGAAAAAATTATGAAAAAAAATTAGCTAGTCATCACAAACAAGGTTTGACGCAAAAATGAAGTCAAAAATCACGCACGATAATAGTTTTAAGCGGTTTTTTGCATTTTAGACAATATCCTAGGGATTTAATGTATTAAATTTGGCGCTGGCTAATCCGGTGAGTCATTGCCTGATAATAAATAATCGAGTTTTTCGATAAAATATTTTTTTTGAAAAAATTTTTGAATTCGATGTCCGATAAAAAAGTTTTTTTCTACCCAACAAAAAACCTAAGGAAAATTTTGCCGGTGACGAAAAGCTAAGTATGAAAATGGTGAGAAGCCTTTTAACATTCATCCTTTTTATGTTTTATGCAACGATGGTTTTTGCTCAGGAAAATCATCCGTTAAAAGTATTCACAGTCGAAGTCCGCAAAGGTGATAATTTAACTCGTTTAGTGCGTAGAGAATTAACTGGCAAGTTATTTGGGCCAACCGGCTTAATCGTGAAAGTTAAAAAATTGAATCCATGGTTAGAAAAATCAGAAATGATGACGACCGGTATGAAAATTATATTACCGGAAGAAGATAAAGTTACGCCTGAGGCATTGGCTTTTCGTTTAAGTATGCCAGCTAATATTCGTCCGCCACTACCATCATACCCAATAGTTGCTCAATCTGCTCCAGAAGTTCCGGAAGTTGTTGCGACTGAAACAACGAAAGCGGTAGAGACGGAAAGAGAACCGGCTTCAGTTACGCCAGTCGAGAATGAGACTCCAGTAGTTGCAGAACAAGTGGTCGAAGAAGTTGAGCCAGTGATCGAAGTAGCCGAGGAAAGCTATGTTAACGAAAAAGAAACGGAAGCTAAATTAGAATTTAAAAAAGTGGCCCAAGTTGATAAAGAAATTACAGAATTCGAAAAAGAGGGCGTAGTACTTGAGCAATTAAAAACAACGGAAGAAGGAAAACAATTTCTTATCCGTAAAAAATTAGCTCAAATGCAATTACCTGAAGCACGTATGCATGGCTTTCAGAAAAAAGTTTTGGCCAAAGACTTAAGAATCTCAGCTGAAATTAAAATCGAAGAACAATTCGCTCATGCTGAAAAAGAAGTGGTGATTGAGAAGATTGAAAGTGAAAGAGTTGAATCGACTCAAAAATATATTATCCAAAAAGGTGATGTGCTTTCAAAAGTTATCAGAAAATTTAAGCCAATTGGAAAACTATATGGTGAAGGTGGGCTCGTTGAGCAGTTTGCGGCCAACAATCCTCATTTATCTGATGTTCACAAGTTAGATCCGGGGCAAGAGGTTATCATTGGTCAAAACCTCACTATTATTAACGTAGTTAAGCGTACAGATACCTTAGATACGGACGAAAAACCGGTAAAAACAGTGACTAAACAAGAAAACACTGAAAAAGATGGCTCGTATTCTATGAGTACTCATACCGTTGAAAGTGAAAACAAAGGTTTAGTCGTACTATTTCATATGGTCGAAAAGGGCGACACCCTTTCTCATATCGTCCGGATGTACTTTCCTGAGGGTAGGCTTTACGGAAAAATGGGTCTGATTGAACAGGTGAAAAAACTTAATACTTGGATACCAGAAGATAACGTGATTTTACCTGGCCAGAAGGTCGTTTTAAGAGAGAAGAACTTCGATCCCTATCAAGAAGTCATTAAGAGTGTGAAAGTACATAGTAATAATGTCCCGCCTTCAGTCTAATTTTGACAGCAAATCCCTATCAGCTTATTATGCCCTCGGTGATTTAGGTTCAATAGTGAAAATTATGAACCCCGCCAGGTCCGGAAGGAAGCAACGGTAGATATTTTTTGCTATGTGAATTTAAGTCACCACTTTTAAAATCCCCTCTAAATTCATATCATTTACAGCGCACCTGCGAATTGACATCAGTATATGGGCCTATTATAAGTGTCCAACCGAATGCTCTTCGGTTTACGAGGGAAAAATGAGTCAGTATCAAGTATTAGCTAGAAAGTGGCGACCTAAGCGATTTCAAGATGTTATTGGTCAGTCCCATATTACCAGAACACTTCAAAATGCTATTACTCATAATAAGATTGCTCACGCATATTTATTCACTGGAACACGTGGTGTTGGTAAAACATCACTTGCACGCATTTTTGCAAAGTCTCTGCTGTGTGAGAAACCACAAACAGATGGAAACCCATGTTTAAAGTGTAATAGCTGTCAGTCGTTTGAAACTTCGGTGTCGATGGATTTTATTGAAATCGATGGCGCTTCAAATAACGGTGTTGAAAATATCCGTGATCTTATTGATAACGCTCAGTACTTGCCTACCAAAGGTAAATACAAAGTTTATGTCATCGATGAAGTGCACATGTTATCACTTAGTGCTTTCAATGCTCTTTTAAAAACTTTGGAAGAACCACCTGCACATGTCATTTTTGTTTTGGCCACCACCGAGCCAGAGAAACTTATCGAAACCGTTCTTTCTCGCTGCCAGAAAATGGATTTCAAAAATGTAAAAAGTCTTGATACGGAAAAACATATTCGTGAAATTGCTAAAACAGAAAATATTAAATTTGAAAGTGATTACGTTTTAAAAACATTAATCCATCAAGCCAACGGTTCTATGCGAGATGCGCTTTCATTGCTGGATCAAGTGCTTGGCCTTTCAACTAATAACACTGTAGGTGAAGAGCAACTGTTGCAGTCTTTGGGTATTGCTAAGACTTCGGCCGTACGTGAAATCTGTAGCAAAATTCTTTTGGGTAATTTTAAGCAAGTGAATGAAGTTTATAAAAATGTTATTAGCGAAAATATTGAATTAAAAGTTTTCTGCCAACAGATCCTCGATCAGTTCTATGAATTGATTCAGAAGATTGATGATGTGAAATCCGTTTATGCTGAAAACCTAGTTGAAAACGGGTCATTAAGAGATATTTCAGTTTCAGAACTTTTCTGGATCTATGAGGTTCTCTCGAAAGATCTTGATTGGGCACTTAAGTCTATCAATCCATCACAGTTGATTGGTGTTTTACTTAAGAAAGTTGCCCTACGTCGCTTAATTCTTTCGGCACAAGATGAAAAACTACAACATGATAATGTAGAAGCTAAACCAGTAGTTAAAAAAGACTGGCCAGGTTTTCTCGCATTCTTGAATCAAAAGTCGGCTCCGATTTATGCCAACCTTGAGAGAGGAAACTTATTAGAAGATATCGCACTCTCGAGTACGCAAGTGGCCGTAAAAGTAGCGTTCGCTCAATCTTCTAAAGTTTTTTATGATTATTTCTGTGAAAGAGAAATTGAACAGAAAATGATCGCTTTCTTAAAAGAATATTTTGAAAGAGATGTCCTGTTTAAAGTCAGTTTGCTCACTGACAATAAACCAGATTTTAAAAGTAAATTCGAAGAAGAAAAATTAAAACATGAACAATTACAAGAACAGAAAACACAAGAGATTCGCGACAATAGTTTTGTAAAAGAAGCGGAGTCTCTCTTCAATACTAAAGTAGATAAGATTATTTTAACAAATAAAGAGGGTTAAGATGAAAAATTTATTAAAGCAAGCACAGCAAATGCAAGCCAAGTTGTCGACACTTCAAGCAGAACTCGCGACTCGTGAAGTTGAAGGTGTCGCTGGCGGCGGTATGGTAAAAGTCGTGGTTAACGGAAAACAAGAACTACTTAAAGTTACAATCAATAAAGAATGTGTTGATCCAGACGATGTTGAGATGTTGGAAGAGTTAGTAAAGACTGCGATGAACCAAGCGCTTAAATCATCACAAGATATGGTAAGTGCAGCAATGTCGAAGATTACTGGCGGAGTTAATATTCCAGGATTGTTTTAATGGTTGAATTACCAAAGCATCTCGAAGAAGTGGTTGAGTTCTTTACGAAACTCCCAGGTGTTGGCGAAAAGACGGCTTTTCGTCAGACACTTCAATTAACCAATTGGCGTAGTGAAGATCTGATGGCTTTTTCATATGCGCTTTCACAATTGACTCAACTAAAAAAATGTCAGAAGTGTAATGTGTATACTGACACTACTGTTTGTAATATTTGTGCTTCTGTCGAACGTTATGAAGCCAAAATGCTTTGTGTGGTAGAAACATTGACGGATTTCTTAGCGATTGAAAAAAGTAAAAACTTTCGCGGAACTTATTTCATTTTGGGTAATGTTTTAAATCCTTTAATGGGAATTGGCCCGGATGAAATTGGTTTAGATAAATTATTTGAACGAATCACTAGCGAAAATATTCAAAATTTAATTCTTGCGATTAATCCTTCAGTGGAAGGTGATGCAACTTGTTCTTATATACGTCACAAATTGCCACAAACGATCAAGGTGGAAAGAATTGGTTTTGGTGTACCCATGGGTGGAAGCTTAGAATATTTGGATTCGTTAACTATTTCCAAAGCATTAGAAAATAGAAAAAGTTTATAAATGAGTGTGAACACATTATTTCAGTATTTTTTTGATAATCATGAACATCCGTTCCGTGAGGAAAAGATTTTTATCACGCGACGTGATGGACATTTGCTTTTTACAAATCAAAAAAACATGGATGCTCATTCAGCAGGTGCGTTAATTAGCGGAGTGTGGCAAGCAGCTCATGCGTTGGGCCATTATATTCCTGGTTTCAAAATGGATGATTATTACAGACTAAGCTTTGACACATCCTCTAAGGGCCTTTACATATTCCCTTTTTTAGTTCAAAAGGATGATTATTATTTTGGCATTACATATTCGGGGAAAGTGAATCCTGGACAGCTTAAGATGCAGGTTCAGAATTTAGCGAGCAAGCTTGAGACTTTTGCACAAAATAATATGAAGAAGTTTAAAACAAAGGATCGAGAAGGTTTTTTGTTTAAAGAAATTACTGACGCTGAAATGGATCGTTTGTTTTCCATTCAGTCACAAAGAACATAACTATGTCATTTGTAAATTATCATACGAAAGAGATTAACTGTAAGATTGTTTACTATGGACCTGGTTTAGGTGGAAAGACGACCAATATTCAATTCGTTTATCAAAAAACGAACCCGGATAATAAGGGTCGTATGGTGACATTGAATACAGAAAACGAAAGAACTCTGTTCTTTGATTTTCTGCCACTGGACCTAGGTGAGATTCGTGGTTTTAAAACTCGTTTTCACTTATACACAGTGCCGGGCCAAGTTTTTTATGAGGCCAGCCGTAAATTGATTTTACGTGGGGTGGATGGAATTGTTTTCGTGGTTGATTCCCAAGTTGAACGTATGGAATCGAATATGGAAAGCTTAGAAGGCTTAAAAGCTAACCTGATCGAGCAAGGTTACGATTTTGATAAAATCCCAATTGTTATCCAGTATAACAAAAGAGATTTACCGAATGTTGTGCCAGTAAGTGAATTGAAAAAGAAGATTAATAAAAATAACTTCCCTGAGTTTGAATCGGTAGCTTCAAACGGTGAAGGGGTTTTTGAAACATTAAAAATGATTAGTAAGTTAGTGTTATTGAATATTAAAGGTGGATTACAATAATTCAGAGTTTTGGGGGAAGAGTATGACAGAGAAAAAATTGACTAAGAAACAAGTTGATTCCTTAAAGAAGAAACTGTTAGAAGAAAATCAACGTCTTATTTTCAACGGCATGAATAACGAAGAATTCGCTTATTCTTCAGAAGAAAGAAGCGATGAAGTCGATCAAGCAAATGCTGATTTTTCAAATTCACAAAGATTAAGATTTCGAAATCGCGAAGTTTTTTACGCTAAGAAAATTAATGAAGCTCTCAAAAGAATTGAGAAAGAAGAATACGGCCAATGCGTTGATTGTGGCGCCAATATTAAGTTTGAACGACTGCTAGCTAGACCAACAGCAGATCTTTGTATTTACTGCAAAGAAGAGTCTGAGCGTGATGAGTCACTTAATTTTGTGGCAAGACAATCAAAGTCGCTTGGAAAGAGTATCAACCTAGTCGGCGCACTCTAAATTTAATTATCTCATGGAAGAATTTAAGGCCCACTATTCAGTCCTCAAAGATGAAATCATTTCGCATATTAAGCAAATGAATAAGTCCGAACTGATGGTGGTCGATCTAACCTTCGGTGGTGGTGGTCATAGTTTTGCGACACTCGAAGCCTTACCAAAAGCTAATGTCATTGGTGTCGATCAAGATCCCGAAGCCTTTGTCAATGGTCAGAAGCTTATTGCAGCTTCACCTTACGCCTCTCGAATTAAAATCTTAAAAATGAATTTTGAACAATTTTACGATTGGAAAAAATCGCAAGCTCCAGAACTAAAAGTGGATGCGGTGGTTATGGATTTAGGTGTTTCATCTCACCACTTTGATTCGCCCGAACGAGGATTTTCTTTTCTACATGATGGACCGCTAGACATGCGCATGGCCCACGATGATCAGGATAAAGTCACCGCCAAAGAAATTGTGAATGAATTTTCGGAAGAAGATATCGCAGACATTATTTATCAATATGGTGAAGATCGTTTATCACGTGTGATTGCACGTAACATCGTCGCTGCTCGAAAAATAAAACCAATTGAGACCACAAAAGATCTCGAAAATATTATTTTTCACGCATATCCGGCCAAAGCTCGACACCAGTCCACACATCCGGCCACAAGAACATTTCAGGCCCTTAGAATCTTTGTAAATCAAGAACTTAGTGTCTTAGAAAAAACTTTACCAAAAATGTATGATATTCTGGCAGATGATTCAATTATCTGTGTTATCAGTTTCCACTCGTTAGAAGACAGAATTGTGAAGAATGTCTTTAAAAACATCTATCAGAATAATCCAGAAGAGGTTAAAATAATAACGAAGAAGCCAATTATTCCAGGTGAGAAGGAACTCGCTGAAAATAGACGTTCTCGTAGTGCCAAGCTGAGAATTCTGATGAAGACCAAGGAGGGTCAGGTTGAGAAGAAGTATAACAAGGGCCCAAAGAGAAAATAAATTTCTCCTGAACTTTATAAAATCCAAATTTTTTCCAATTATTTTTTGTTTTTGCTTTTTAGGCTTAGGTTATGTTGTGACCAGGATGAAGCGAGTGGAACAAGATTACGTCTACAATGATATTAATTCCCATTTGAATAATTTAAATCAAAAAACGAAAGAGCTTAAAGCGCATAAAGCGGAACTTCTTTCAGTTAAAAGTTTACGTGAAATTGCTGATAGAAATAATTTAAAAGAACCGGATCATAATCATATAATTATTATTCCATAGCATGAAAACACGAATCATCTTTTTATTTTTGTCACTTTGTCTTTGCTACTTTTTAGTTATAGTGAAGGCGGTGTACGTACAAGTTATTAATAAAAATAAATTAATTCAGTATTCAGAAAGCCAATTCTTCAGAAAAGTAAAAAGATATCCTAAGCGTGGAAATATTCTCGATCGTAATTCACAGCCACTCGCCATTAATATAAAAACGTATGGATTATTTGTTATACCAAAAAATATTAAAAACAAATACGACGTCGCTCGTCGGGTGGAAAAAATCATTCCCGAAATTGATAAATCACAATTACTTAAAAAATTAAAAAATCGAAATAAGTACACTTGGATTAAACGCAAAATGGAATTAACCGACACGCAAGTGATGGCGGTGAAAGAACTAGACGGTGTTTATCTCGAGGAAGAAACACGACGCTTTTATCCTAACGGAGAAATCTCTTCGCAAGTGTTAGGGATAGTAAACGTTGATAACTCTGGTCTTGAAGGTGTGGAGTATTATTTCGATGAACAGCTTAAGGGTAAAGCGGAGGAAATTAAATATTATCGTGATGCTAAAGGGCGTCCGATTAAATTTGAATCCCACCACGCACAAAATCGTACTGAGGACTTAGTGCTTTCAATCGATAAAGATATTCAGGCGGCCCTCGAAAAATACTTGAAAGAAGGCGTGATTGAACATGAAGCTAAATCGGCTGGCGCTGGTGTTATGGATGTTGAGACAGGTGAAATTTGGGCGGTTGCTAACTACCCTAACTTTGATCCTAATAAACCTAATAATGCCGAACCAAGTTCACGCAAATTATCCTTTGTAACAGATCCATTTGAGCCTGGTTCCGTTTTTAAGGCCATCACTGTCGCGTCGGCTTTAGAAAATCGTATTGTTAATGAGAGCACTAATTATTATTGTGAAAAAGGTAAATTTCATATTGGAAAGCATACGATAAATGAAGCAGACAATGAGAAGATTTTTGAATGGCTATCAGTTTCACAAATTCTGCAATATAGCTCTAATATTGGTACGACTAAAATTGCATTTGATTTAGGTTTTCCTCGTTTGAAAAAAACGATTGAGGATTTTGGTATCGGGAGTAAAACCGGTATCGAAATTCCAGGTGAGTCGCGCGGGATCTTTAATTACGATGAAAAAATTAAACAGATTTCTCTCAGTAACGTAAGTTTTGGTCAAGGAATTGCTACAACCGGAATTCAAATTCTTTCTGCTTACGCTGCCATCGCAAACGGTGGGCATTATGTTCGACCAACTTTAATCAAAAATCGTAGTGAAGCCGACATTGAAAAGAATCGTATTATCAGTACACAAAGTGCCAGCCGCTTAGAAGAAATGTTAATCAAAGCTGTTAATAAAGGTACCGGTGGAAATGCTTCAGTTCCTCATTTTATTATTGCAGGAAAAACTGGCACGGCCCAGCGTGTTTCCCCTGAAGGTGGCTACAAAGGTTATGTTTCAGGTTTCGTTGGTTATCCAGTGAATGTTCGAAAGCGATTTGCTATTTTTGTTTACGTGGATAATCCTTCGGCAAAAGGTTATTACGGAAACTTGGTGGCTGCTCCTATATTCCAAAAGCTCACGCAGTACATCCTATTTAAGAATAAAGAATTTCAAAATATTTCTGACTTAGATAATACTCGCAATAATAATATTATAAATAATATCAAAACTTCCCTTTCTGCACATAAACGAGTTGATCGTGAAACTATCCCGAGTTTTGTAGGTCTTGATAAAAAAACGGCCATAGAACTTGCGACAGATTTATCATTGAATATACGCATCGACGGATTTGGTATCGTGAAGAGCCAATTTCCAATGGCAGGAACAAAACTTGAAAAAGGATCACTCCTTAGGTTAATCTTGTCCCCACCAGTCTATGAATGATAAATACTTATTAAAAATACTCGCACCGTTTATAATTCATCAAAATCTTAAAACGAAAGATTTAACCGATGTGACGTGGAAAGCAGAAGATAGTTCTTCAAGTTCGGTTCTCTTTTACAATCTTCGCGATACTATCGACGAAAAAAATGAATTTTTAAAACGCCTTGAGAAAAATAAATATGGTGTTTTGATCACTGTTAATGACGATATTTTATCAGAAAATTTAGATAATCTTATTGTGCTTGAAAAGTCGAATTGGCTAAAGGCCCAAAAGATAGTTCTCGATCATTTCTACCCTATGCCAAAAATTAAATTAGTAGGAATTACTGGAACAAATGGAAAAACGACAACCACTGATCTGGCCCGCCAAATTTCAAATCTGTGGGGTCATCGCGCTTTCTCTATCGGGACTCTCGGTGTTATTGACGCTGAAGGAAATGCCACAGAAACAAATCTAACTACACCGCCCTATATTTGGATTCGAAAATTTTTATACGAACTAGGTAAAAATCACGAAGTCGGAATTATGGAAATTAGTAGTCACGCCCTCGTTCAGAAAAGAGTTTATGAGCTGACTTTCGATGAGATTGCATGGACCAGTTTCTCGCAAGATCATTTAGACTATCATAAAACACTTCCAGAATATTTTGCAGCAAAAGAACTTATTTACGAACATGTAAAGCCTTCACATAAAATGTGGGTACCTCATCGTGAAACAGAACTTCTGAAAAAATTAAGCAAGCGTCCCGTGAGCGAGACTGCGGATATTACAAGTATGGTAACCAACTCAAAGTTGCCGATTTTTTTTCAAAATGATTTTAATAAAAATAATTTCGAGCTGGCTTATTCCATCAATAAAAGTTTATGGAACTCAGATAAAAAAGTAGATTTAACAAAGTTGATACCGCCAGCCGGTCGCTACTCAGCCTTTGAATCCGCGAATCAGCTATTCATTATAGATTTTGCTCATACACCAGACGCTTTGGAAAATATTTGTTCAGCCATTAGAAAAGATTTTTCAGAGAAACCATTAACAGTAGTTTTTGGCTGTGGCGGTAATCGTGATCGAACCAAACGCCCTCTCATGGGAAAAGTAGTGGAAAAGTACGCAGAGAAAATTATTATCACCAATGACAATCCACGTTTTGAAACACCAGAAGTGATTGCCGCCGATGCGAGAAAAGGTGTGCAAGGTGATTGTGAAATTATTCTCGATCGTAAAAAGGCCATTAAGCATGCGGCAGAAAAATCTTCGAAGAATGCTATCATTTTGATTGCAGGCAAAGGTCATGAAGAATACATCCAAATTGAAGATATCAAACATCCTTATAGCGACTATCAAGTCGTACAAGAAATAATTGAGAGTCGAAAATGATTAAAACTGAATTACTTATAACCATGCCAGAATTTAAAAAATGCCAAACACTGAAAGGCGGATTGGATTTAAATTTTAGCTCGGATACTCGTCACTATAAAGATGGTCTTTTCTTGGCCATTACTGGTGAAAAATACAATGCTGTGGATTACTTGGAATCAGTTTTAAATAAGGGTTGTCAGTATATTGTGTACACTGAAAGCGAGAGTAACAATGAAAAAGTAAAAAAAATCTCGGCCAAATATCCGAAAACTTTTTTTACCGCTACAAATGATTCAGTCGCATTTTTGCAACGTCTGGCGAGTATTCATACCGAGGAATTTTCTAAAAAGAAAACTATTGTAGGAATTTCTGGATCAAACGGGAAAACAACGAACAAGGAAATGCTTTTTCATTTGTTAGATTACGTTGCACCCAAAAAAGTCATTAAAACTGAAGCTAATAATAATAATCACATTGGTGTTCCACTGACCGTGCTATCGATTCAACGTGAAACAGAAATTGCGATTATTGAACTTGGTAGTAATCACCCTGGTGAGATGAAAGTTGTTTGTGATATCGCCAATCCCAATTACGGAATTGTGACGAATATAGGTGCCACCCACTTGGAATTCTTCGAAACAGAAGCCGCCGTATTTAAAGAAGAAGGTGTGCTTTATTATTCAGTGAAAGATCACCCGAATAAAAATAAATTCTTCTTGATGAATATGGATGATCAATTTACCCAAACTTATAAAAAAGAAAGCTGGGTGCAAACTTTTGGTCTCTCTCACAAGAGCGAAGCCGTCATTCAGATTGACGCACCTCAAGTGAAAATTACGACGAAAGATTATGAAGTTGTGTTGAAAAACACGGAGATTACAGGTGGTCATAATTATTTTAACTTGGCCGCATGTTTTCTAATGGCGCATAAAATTCTCCCAACTAAAAAAGAGCAATTGGTTAAAGCCGCAGGGACTTTTGTTCCAAAAACCAACCGGTCATCATGGATTAAACATCACGAAAAAGATGTTTTTTTGGATGCCTATAATGCGAACCCGAGTTCGATGAAGGCTGCCATTAAGTCTTTTGCCGAACACTGCCAGAGTAAGTCGACACTGAGTAAGAGTGTCGTGGTTCTAGGTGATATGAATGAGCTGGGAAAAACGACTGAGCAGTACCATAAAGAAGTCGCCAGTTTTCTCTCTCAATTTGATTTTCCGATGGCATTTTTTGTTGGGCGCTATGCCAATTTCTACGCTGATTCATATTCTAAAAAATTCCAAACTTTCAAAGATGTGGGGCAACTAAAAAGTCAGGGCTTCTCTAAGGCTTTTGCTTCTTACGATTATCTGTTTATTAAGGGCAGTCGCTCTTTACAACTAGAGTCATTACTAGATATAAATGAACATACTTAAGAGGGCCCTCTATGTTGTATCATTTATTGTATCCGCTAAGCGGAGATATCGCTTTTTTTAACATCTTTCGTTACATTACTGTTCGTTCATTTGCTGGTTTTATTCTGGGCTTTTTTATCGCCATTTTTTGGGGAAAAAGATTTATCGCCTATATGAAAGAGCGCCAATTCGGCCAATCGATTCGTGAGCTAGGACCAGAATCACACAAGAAAAAGCAAGGCACCCCTACTATGGGCGGAGTTTTCATTATTGGTTCCATCATGCTGAGTTCATTGATTGTTGGAAATTTCAATTCAATGCCGTACCTACTTTGCTTAATTGTACTTGTTTCATATTTTTTCTTAGGTGCCGCTGATGATTATTTAAAAATTCTTAAAAAGAACTCAGCAGGTGTTTCGGCCCGCGGAAAATTGCTTTGGCAATTTTTAACCGCAGGGATCGTGGGCTACTTGATGTTGGCTTACGAAGTAACAGATTCAGAGCTTTATTTACCTTTTTTAAAAGCTCCACTCTTTAATTTGGGTTGGTTGTATATTGCGTTCGCGGCAGTCGTTATCGTAGGTTCAAGTAATGCAGTGAATCTGACAGACGGCTTAGATGGTCTAGCGACTGGTTCGATCGCCATTAGCGCCTCGACTTTAGGTTTATTAGCTTATGTTGCAGGTCATTATGAAATTTCATCATATCTTTATGTCCCATTCGTTGATTCGACCGGTGAGTTAGTGGTGTTGGTATCGTGTATTGTTGGATCATGTATCGGCTTTTTGTGGTATAACAGCAACCCTGCAGAAGTCTTTATGGGTGACTGCGGTTCATTATCGTTAGGCGGCGCACTTGGAACAATTGCCGTTATGACAAAAAATGAATTTTTATTTGTTCTTATTGGTGGAATTTTTGTTATGGAAGCGGTTTCGGTTATTTTACAAGTCGCCTCATTCAAAATGACCAAGAAGCGTATTTTTAAAATGGCCCCTATTCATCATCATTTTGAGTTGAAGGGTTGGCCAGAACCAAAAGTTATTGCAAGATTTTGGATTATCGGAATGATTTTATCCATCTTAGCAATTGCAACATTAAAACTGAGGTAACTAATGGAACTATCGAGTATTTATAAAGGCAAAAAAGTTTTGATCGTTGGTTTAGGAAAAACCGGTTTTGCTTTGATTCATTTTTTTAATAATCTTGGATGCGAAATTCGTGTAACAGATATTAAGCCTATATTTGATTTGAACAAACAAGTTAAGCGCTTAAAGAAAATTCAGCCAAACCCTGAAATGACTTTAGGTGAGCATCGTGATGAAGATTTTTTGTCAGCAGATTTAGTTGTCTATAGCTCATCAATTGATCCCAAACTACCTCAAATTCAGTTAGCAATTCAGAATGGACGCGAAGTTTATAGTGAATTCGCTTTCTCATACAAGCACTGTAAAAAACCTATTATTGCTGTTTGCGGTAGCATTGGTCGTACCACCATCGCCAACATGATCGGCTTCACACTTCGTGTGGATAAGAAAAATGTTTTCGTGGGCGGAACAAGTGAAGAGCCATTTATTAATTTCTACTCACTTCCTAATCGTGATGAAATTGATTATGTGGTAGTTGAAGCTTCTCCATGGCAATTACAAACGATCGATAAATTTCATCCGGTTTTAACTATCTTCCCTAATATTGATGAACGCTTTACCCCTGGAAGATTTGCCAACGCCACAGATTATTTTGAAACATGTTTGAACGTTGTAAAAAACTTAACCCAAGATGATTATATGATTGTGAACTTTGATAAATTATCAGGGAATTCAGCTCTTAGAAATGCTGATACACAAACATATTGGTATTCAAGAAAATCATTCGTAAGCATGGGAGTTATTAGCGAAATTCAGGGGACTCATTTCCATGAAAAACGCATTCACTCAAACATTCACTATTATTCAGAATTTAAAGTAAATAAAATGCGAATCGTTGGAACAGAAAATCGCGAAAATTTATTAGCAGCAATTACAGCTTGTAAAGCGCTTAAAGTTTCAGACGATGCGATTCAAAATTGTATTCAAAAATTCCCAGGTATTCCAAATTCACTAGAATTTATCGTGGAAAAAAATGGTGTGAAATTTTATAACGATTCAAAGTCAGAAAATATGGATCAGTTAAAAATTTCTTTGGATGCTTTTAAAGATCCAGTCATTTTAATTGCTGGTGGAAAAGAATCTGAACAAGATTATGAAAAATACCGCTCAATAATTTCTGAACGCGTTCGTATTATGGTTTTAGTTGGTGAAAGTAAAGAAGGTATGAATCGTTTGATTGGTGATTCCACACAAACTTTTATGGTAGGTTCATTTGATGAATCAATCCTCTTAGCTTATCAAAAGTCGCGCACAGGGGATGTGATCCTGTTATGCCCAGGTCATGATTCAACGGATATTTTCAGAGATTTCGAAGAGAAAGGTAATTATTATAAAAAGCTGATCTTCCAACTCTAATAATATTTGCAGACTTTCGTTCCATTTGCTTTAGAATTCATAGTATAATTTTAATACTATGGACGTTCAGGCATCACAGAAATCAGTTTATTATTTTTTAAGTACACTTACATTCTTAGTTATCTTGGGGATTATCATGGTTTATTCCTCAAGTTATATGTACGCCAAAGAGGCCATTGGTGATTCTTCCCATTTTTTTCTGCGCCAATTTATTTATATTCTTATCGGTACTTTTATCGCTTTCGTTTCAAGCCATACTAAATTTACTCTGTGGTATCGCGTGGCTTATTTTTTAAATATTTGTGTGGTGATTTTTCTAAGTATGACGTTGATTAGTAGTCTCGGCTTACAAGTGAAGGGGTCAAGTCGTTGGATTAAATTAGGTTTTTTCTTTTTGCAACCTGGTGAATTAGCAAAATTTACCGTACTTTTTTCGGCCATTCGTTATTTTGATTGTTTTAATACACTGACCGCAAAACAACGCATGTTTCAATTTGCTATTGTTTGCGCACCTCTTTTACCACTTATCTTACAGCCTGATTTTGGAACTTTCGTTATTTGTTCCTTGGTAATCGTCGTGAGTTGTTTCTTAAGTGATTTCCCAAAAAAGATTTTTTACCCATCACTCATACTGGTGGCGGTTGGTGTGGTTGGCATCTTGATCTCAGCTCCTTATCGTATGAAGCGACTTTTAAGTTTTCTTGATCCTTGGGCCGATCCACAGAACTCTGGCTTTCAGATAATTCAATCTTATTTAGCTTTCGCTAATGGGTCGCTCACTGGTTTAGGACTCGGAAATAGCAATGAGAAACTTTTTTATCTACCTGAAGCGTATAACGATTTTATTTTTAGTGTGTTAGGTGAAGAATTAGGTTTTGTTGGTGTTATCGTTGTTATCTTGCTCTTTGTTTCGTTGGTTTACTGGGGACTTAAACTTGCCATGATGAAAGAAAATAAACTGCAAATGATTTTCATGAGCACGATAGTCTTAACTATTGGTTTTCAAGCATTCTTAAATATGGGTGTTGTCCTTGGATTATTACCGACTAAAGGTTTGAATTTACCGTTTATTAGTTACGGTGGTTCGTCGATGGTGACCAATCTTTGGGCGATTGGAATCTTTTTTTCTGCCAATTATTTCGATGAAAAAATTAAAAAAGAATCACAAACTATAAAGTCTGATTTTAAGAAGAAAGCGGAATTCACGCAAAGTCGATATCGTTGGACGGGAATCAATAATGAATAAGTTGGCAGTGATTGTAGCTGGTGGAACCGGCGGACACATTAATGCGGCAATTGCCTTAGGCGAAGTTGCGCGCGCCAAAAATTATCAAGTCCAGTACATTTCAGGCACACGCCATTTGGACTATAAATTATTTCAAGGCAAAAACTGTATGCATTTAAATAGTTCTGCTTTGAGATATAAAAACCCTTTTAAAATTCTTAAAAGTATCGCGAGCAATTTTTATTATTTTTTCAAAATCTTTTATTTTTTCCTGATAAACAAACCGGCATTTGTTATTGGTTGTGGTGGTTATGTTTGTGGTCCGGTCCTGATGGCGGCGTATTTACAAGGTATAAAAGTTTACATTGTCGAACAAAACGCAGTCATGGGCTTAACGAATAAAATCCTGGGTTATTTTTCGAAAAAAATCTTTGTACATTTTAAAAAGACTAATGGAGTTTCAAAATCACAATTAAAAAAGGTTGTGGTTTCTGGTAACCCAACACGTAGTGTGATTTATAAGTCAGATAAAACTAAAAATACAAAATTTAACATTCTGGTTTTTGGCGGAAGTTTAGGTGCAAAACAGATTAATGATACGATTAAAGAACTAGTTGGGTTGAGCCTAGGTTTTCCAGTCAAAATTCAACATCAAACAGGTTTAGACCAAAGAGAAGAATTAAAACTGGCCAACGATATCGAATACTATAGCTATGAATATCTGGATAATATTCAAAATTTTTATAACGAAGCTGACCTGATTATTTGCCGGGCCGGGGCTTCAACCGTTTCAGAATTGCGAGTTTTAGAACGAGCTTGCGTTTTTATTCCATATCCTCAGGCGACTGATAATCACCAATATTACAACGCTATTTACTTCAAAGAAGAGGCGTCCTTCCCTGTTTATATCTTGGATCAGAAAGCTTCTGCTCAGGAGAACGTCAAAAAACTGAGAGAGATCATTACGGACTGCCATAAGCATGGTATAAAATTCGATAACAGAAATCTTAATGCAAAGAGTGAAAGTGCAAACTTCATCATTGAACAGATCTTTCAAGACCTGGCCCTATAAAAATAAGAAAATCCATTTTATTGGCATAGGTGGGATCGGTGTGAGTGGATTGGCCAAAATTTGCCAATTTAATCAAAGCATCGTCAGCGGCTCCGATGCCAAGGAAAGTTATATCACGGCCGATTTAGAAGAATGTGGTATTAAAGTTTTTATTGGTCACCAGGAAGAAAACCTTCAAGCTTGTGAATTAGTCGTTATCTCATCTGCTATTAAAGAAGACAATCCTGAATTAAAAAAAGCCCGCCGTGAGAAAATTAAAGTCATGTTACGCGGTCAATTTCTAGCGGAATTACTTGAGAGTTTTTTTGTTATTTCCATTGCCGGTAGTCACGGAAAAACGACAACTAGTTCTTTGTGTTCAGTACTACTAAACGATGCGGGGTTACCTTCTAATTTTTTAGTTGGTGGGGTTTTAAAAAATTACGGTTCGCAAGTTGGAACCTATCAATCAAAAAACTTCGTCGTGGAAGTGGACGAGTCAGATGGAAGTTTTTTACAAGTCGCCTCAGACATTGCGATTTTAACTAATATTGATAACGATCACCTAAATTACTATAAAACAATTGATAATATCGCCAAGGCCTTCGAAACTTTTGTTGCGAAGGCCAAGCCTTCGGCAGTGATAATTTATAATCGAGATGACAAATATCTAGCGCAAGTCATGAAAAAGACAGAGGTCAAATCAATCTCGTTTGCTCTAAGTGAAAAAGCGGATTATCAGATTTCAGAAATAAAAAATAAACCTGATAGTACTTCATTTAAACTGAATAATGAAACTTATGAAATTCCCCTGATTGGTTTACATAACGTCTATAATGCCTCAGCTGCTATTATTTTAGGCAAGATTATGGAACGGGAGACAGCGCAATTGCAACATGCTCTCAAAGGTTTTAAAGGTGTTGGTCGCAGACAAGATATTGTTTATCAAGAAGATGATCTGTTGATTATTGACGATTACGCTCATCATCCGACCGAAGTAAAGAAAACCATTATTTCTTATCAACAAAAATATCAAGATCGTTTAGTGGTCGTCTTTGAGCCTCATCGCTATACCAGGACTCATGAGTGTTGGGGTGAATTTTTAACCGCCTTCGATGAAGCCCCTCAGCTTTATTTACTTCCCATTTATTCAGCAGGGGAAGCGCCGATTACCAATGTGTCTTCTGAACAATTGATAAAAGAAATTAATCAGAAACGTAAAGTCGCAGGCAAAGTAATAAGCAACTTAGCGGAATTAAAATTTGCTAAAAATTCAATTGTACTCGCAATGGGAGCTGGTCCAATTAGTAAAGAAATTCGAAGCTTCGCGAAAAAGTTAAAGAATGACTCTTTATAATAATATTCCGGGCACAAATTATTTAGAAAACCACGATCTCACGACATTCTCAACCATGCGTTTACAAACCAAGGGTGATATTATTCTCGTTGCAAGTCTTGAGGCTTTGTCGACACTGCTTAAAGATTTAAATAAAAATAAAAAACCATATCGTTTATTAGGCTGGGGTGCTAATCAAATTTTGCGTGCACTCAAAAACGAAGTTTACATAAAATTAGAATTTGCTTTCGATGCCAAATATTTTGAACAAGTTCGTGATGAATATGAATTACCTGCGTCGCTTGCTCTTACTCAACTCACCTCTCACGCCTTGAAGTTTGGCTTAAAAGGCTGGGAAGTGCTAACTGGTATACCGGCTTCACTCGGTGGTGCTATTTACATGAATGCAGGAACGAGATTGGGCGAGATTAAAGATCTTTTAATATCAGTTAGTGTCATGGATAGAGCAGGTAAAATTCGCGAACATCAAGTCAACGAGAAATCATTTTCCTATCGTCATAATCATTTTGTGAATGACGGTGAAGTGATTGTTGGCGCCAAACTTAAACATTATGGTCTTGATGAAAGTGTACCTAAAAAAATCCAAGAATATGCTGATTATCGAAAAAAAACTCAGCCGACCAATTTAAAAACTTGTGGTTGTGTTTTTCAAAATTATTCACCGACCTTGCCCGCTGGTATGGCGATCGATTGTTTGGGTCTTGGTGGCTTAGAATGGGGTGACTTGGAAATCAGCACTAAACATAGCAATTTTTTTGTGAACAAGGGAAAAGCAACGGATGCTGACTTCGATCATTTCGTCGAATTTGTGCAAGATTTACTTTTAAGGTATTATTTCTCAGAGTTTGAACTTGAAGTGAAAGTCTAATAAGATAAAAAAGATGATGAAATTTTTATTATTGATGCTTTTTTGTAGTAATTTGGTCATGGCCAATGAAAGACCCGTCAACAAAGTTAAATACAAAACCTATTTTGGAAATTGCCCGATAAGAGTAGTCGGTCAATTAACCTTAAAATTAGTCAAAACTTTCGAAGAAAACCAATCACTTAAAGACGTTAAAGATTACATCATTAAAGGTAACCTGACCGAGAAATACTATATCTCAAATTATGAAATCAATTATGAACCGCTGACAAAATTCTTAAAATTTCAATACAGTTGCCCACTACCGATGGCCCGCGTTCAGCTCTATAAATCTGAAGGCAATGAGTCCTATTCGGCGATCTTGGTTGAAAATGGCCAGTTTTATGATTCAATTTACGAGCAGCTTATGATCGCTGAGAATAAGATTGAGCAGGACCTCCCATCGCTCGCTTTACCAGTGGAAGAAATTGATAAAGAACTTAAAGAAGAGTTAGTGAGATTTATTAAGCAAATTTCTCCCAACCTCAAGAAACTTGTTTCTGAATATATTGTGACTGAAAAACACGAACTCATGCTCATTCTTTCATCAAGTAATCAACCAACAACGGTCTTTTTAGGCAGCGATGGCTGGGATGAAAAGTTGACTAAAATACACAAGATTATCGATTACATGAGTGAAAAAAAGAAAATTCCCGTTGTCATTAACATCACCAATATCAAAAAAGTTGTTGTCAAGTTCTCTGACACCATCTAGCATTTAATAGAGTGGAAGATTTTTCCTCCACACACAGCAGAATGAATCTGACTCCATTTGGAGAATGAGAAAGGAATCTCATGAACACTGATAAACACATTGTGGTTGGCTTAGATGTCGGTACGACCAAAGTCTGCACCATCATTGGATACCAAAAAAATTCAGAACTCGAAATCTTAGGTGTGGGTTCACACCCAAGCTACGGACTTAAAAAAGGTTCAGTCGTTAACATCGATAAAACTGTTCGTTCAATTTGTTCTTCCGTTGAGGAAGCAAAATTGATGGCGGGAATTACTACTTTGGTTTCAGCAACTGTTGGGATTGCTGGAAATCACATTTATAGTTTCAATAGCACAGGTGTTGTGCCGGTGAAGGGAAAAGAGATCACACAAGATGATGTTGATCGCGTACTCGAGGCTGCACGTGCAGTGGTTATTCCATCAGATCGTGAAATTCTTCATGTCATTCCTCAAGAGTATCGTGTGGATAATACCGACGGTATTAAAGATCCAATTGGCATGATTGGAGTTCGACTAGAAGTAAAGGTTCACATCGTAACAGGTTTAACGCCACTGATTCAAAATTTAGTGAAGTGTGTAGAACAAGCGGGAATCATTGTTAATGATATTATTCTTCAACCGATTGCTTCTTCTCGTTCAACTCTTTCAGATGAAGAAAAAGAAATTGGTGTTGTCCTCGTTGATATCGGCGGTGGCACAACAGATATTGCGGTTTGGAAAGAAGGCTGCTTGGTTCATTCAGAAATTATTCCAGTTGGTGGAAATCATTTCACGAATGACCTTTCAGTCGCACTCAAAATTCCTCATAACGAATCAGAAAGAATTAAAGTTTATCATGGCTCTGTATTGCCTGAAACCCTTAATCAGTCGGCACATGTGACGGTTCAGGGCCTAGCGGGAACTCGTCCGCGCGAGGTGCAACTGGGAATTATTGCCGATACTTTAGGTGCTAGAGCTGAGGAACTATTTAAAATTGTTAAAGATGTTATTCATGACAATAATTTGCAAGACGATATTACCGGTGGTTATGTTATAACTGGTGGCGGGGCCTTAATTAAAGGCTTAGCAGAACTCGCAGAGTACGTCCTGGAGCGTCCAGCGAAGATCGGCTACCCGAATGCTTTTGGAGGAATGACCAGCGTTATGCAAAATCCAAAATTCTCAACCGTCTTAGGCCTTATGCTTGAATCAGACAAAAGTTTTGTTGTTAAAGAAAAGAATACTGATATTGAAATCGATATCGTTTCAAAATTAAGTCGTTCACTAAAGAATGTATTTAAAGAGATTTTTTAATTTGGAGGATACCATGTTTGACATTTCTGAAAACCAAGAACTTTCCGGCGGAGCAAAAATAAAAGTAATCGGTGTTGGTGGCGGCGGTTGTAATGCTGTTAATACAATGATTCGCTCTGGTCTTCAGGGTGTTGAATATATTGTTGCTAATACGGATGCTCAAGCGCTTAACGCAAGTTTGGCGAAAGTGAAAATCCAACTAGGCGCTGAAGTGACTAAGGGTCTTGGAGCTGGTGCCAATCCAGACGTAGGTCGTAAAGCTGCTCTTGATGATTATGAAAAACTAAGTGAAATTTTAGAAGGTGCTGATATGGTTTTCGTAACTGCCGGAATGGGTGGTGGTACCGGAACTGGTGCTGGTCCAGTTATCGCGAAACTTGCTAAAGAACTAGGCGCACTAACTGTTGGTGTTGTGACGAAGCCATTCTTATTTGAAGGCAAGAAACGTATGAAGCAAGCTGAGCAGGGTATGAACCTGCTTCGCGAGTGTGTCGATTCACTAATTACAATTCCAAATCAAAGATTATTAAATCTAGCTGGTGAAAATTTATCACTTGTTGATACCTTCAAAAAAGCTGATCAAGTTCTATTGAATGCAGTTCAAGGTATTTCAGATTTAATTAATAATACAGGTCTTATCAACGCAGACTTTGCGGACGTAGCGACAGTTATGGCCAACAAAGGTTTAGCTCTTATGGGAACTGGCGTTTGTTCAGGTCCAGAACGTGCGATTAAAGCTGCAACAGAAGCGATCAGTTCACCACTTCTTGAGGATATCTCAATCGATGGTGCAACTGGTATCATCATCAATATCACAGGTGGTTCTAACTTAACTACACATGAAACAAACGAAGCTGTAACTTTAATTATGGAAGCTGCGGATGAAGATGCTGAAATCATTTTTGGTACAGTTATCGATGAAAACATGGATGAAGAAATCAAGGTGACAGTTATTGCAACTGGCCTTGGTGGTAAAAATAAAACAGCAACTATTGCATCTGAAGATAAATACGCTGCAGAACTTACGGTTTCTCAACCTGAGTTGCTAGCGACTTCAGTGGTAAAAGAAGAAGTGAAACCAGCAGTAGAAGCTCGTCCACATCTTTCACAAGCGATTAAAGAAGCGGCTCAGAGATATGAAAGTCATAAAAATGTGGCGCCAGAAGCACCATCAGCTGTGATCGAAAAAACAGCTACAGCTTCAGCGGCTGAAAAGAAAGTTGTAGCACAAGAAATTCCAACTCGTGCTCGTACGATTGCTGAGAAGCTTGGATTTATGAATTTTGACGAAAGTGAATTCGATACACCAAGTTACCTAAGACGTGATGGAAATTCTGAGTCTAACGAAAGACTTTAGATAACATGCACGTGGGTAACAGGTTTATAACCTAAATCCGCATTTAAATAGCGTCTGATTTCAATTTTAATATTGTCGGCCAATTCTAGGTCGGTGGATTTTTTCCACATGCCATTATATTTACTGCTGATCAGATCAGTCAGAGGAATTTTCTTTTCATTAGTAGCTAGCGGTAGACCATACATCGTTATTTGAAGCTCATGGTTCTTTTTTTGAAATGTGACAAAGACTGCGCCATTACACGACATTTTTCTACGTTCAGAAATTTGTGAGCGTTCGATTTCCAAATGTTCGCCGTGGATAATAAGTGGTTCATTCACTTCGTGCTGAACGATATCTGTTTTATTTTCAGCTATTTTTATTTCGCCGAAGTTTTTTAATTCGAAAGTTTTTATTTCTGGGAATTTTTTTTGAATAAACTGTGCATGTCGCTTAAGAAACAAAGTTTCACCATGAATAGGAATATAGTGTTGTGGTTTAATACGATTGATGAGTTCAATCAGATCGGTTTGGCAGGCATGACCTGAAGCATGGATATTTTTATCTTTTGACGTAATAACTTCAGCCCCTTGGGCGATGATGCTGTTATAGATACGTGCAATTTTCTTTTCGTTCCCTGGAATAACTTTTGAACTAAAAACCACCGTATCGCAAGTTTTTAGTTTAAAATCCGGATGTTCACCGGTGCTAAGTTTCTTTAAGGCGCTGAAATGATCGCCTTGGCAGCCCGAAACAAAAATCAGAATATTTGATTTATCCTTTAGTTCATCAATATGCCGTAAATCATCTTCATGATATTGAAGCACACCAGTTTCACGCGCATTGGTCATATAATTTTCAATTGAACGACCAAGGAAAGAAAAAGGTTTTTTATATTTTTTGCAGGCATTAATAAAGCTCTGCATACGATGAATGTTGGATGAAAACAAAGTGACAAAAAGGCGACCAGGGTGCGACTTCACTACTTCTTCAATATCAGGAATGAGTTCAGATTCCGATGGAGTTTTGGTTTGGTAGAGAATATTAGTGCTGTCTAAAAAAGCGTAGGTTTGTTTAGCGGCAGCAAAGTGTTTCGCGATTTTTTCAAAATTAAAAGCTTTTTCATATGGTGGATTGAGATCAAACTTAAAATCAGAAATATACAAGGCACAGGCATTTTTTTTCTTATCTTCAATCAGGAAACCAAAAGTTTCTGGAATAGAATGTGTGACATGCACAGGATGAATATTAAGATGTTTAAAACTTAAAACATCATTTTCTCTAAAAATATTAATTCGTGTCACAATTCCTTGCTCATCCAAGCGATGACGTATGAGTGAGGTGGCAAATTGACTGGCCCAAATTTTAATCTCAGGAAATTTTTTAAGAATATGCGCCACGGCACCAATATGATCTTCATGGGCATGTGTAAAAAGAATGTCGGTAACGTTTTCTTTTTCAAGTATCTTTACATCGACGACTAGATAGTCGATATCGAAGTGATCTTCATAGGGAAAAAGAATACCTGCATCGATAATAATGGTTTGTTCGGGCGTTCTGACCACGGTTAAATTTGAGCCAATTTCACCGACGCCGCCAAGTGGTAGAATCGAAAAATATGGATTGCTCAAGTTAGCCTCACAGTGTGATGTGAGAAGTTTCAGTCTCGCTCATATTTATGTGAGTTTGACGATCTGTTAACATTTCATTGATTCGGGCGGAAAGAATATCAGCCGCAACATCTGTTTCTTCTCCTACAATAAAGTCAGCGTAGTCTTTTTGTGGAGATAAATATCTTTGGTACATTGGACGAACGGTATCGTAGTATTGCTCAATAACTGATTCTAGTGAACGGCCACGCTCTTTAACGTCGCGGTGTAATCTACGTGTGAACCGAATATCGGCTTCCACATGTAAAAAACATTTAATATCTAAAATTTTACGAATTTCTTCATCGTAGAGAGAAAAGATCCCTTCGAATATAATAATATCTGAAGCCTCGATCATGTGAGTTTGATGAGTTCGGCGATGTTCAGTGAAATTATAAATAGGAACTTCAATTGAAAGACCTGATTTAAGATCATTTAAATGTTCACGTAAAAGATTCCAATCAAAAGCTTTTGGATGATCGAAATTAGGATGACCTTTTGGTGACTTAAGATTCGCACTTGGCGTTGGTAAGTAATATGAATCCATATGAAGGATATTACATTTACCTTTGGTAACTTTATCTAAGACCTTTTTTGCAAAAGTTGTCTTACCTGAGCCGGATCCACCTGCGATACCAATAATAATCACAAAACCTACTTTTTTATGTCCAAATGATAACAAATTTGTGAAGAATGACAACATGCGCATATAATTTTTTCAAATACGCCGCATTGTGTTGCAAAAAACTACGGTTAATGAAAATATACTATAAATTCAAGAGGTTATATATGCAGACCCCGACTAGCTTTGTGGTTAATCTAACTTTAGATCGAGAAAATTCTCAGCAACGTGCAGAATACATTCGAATCGCTATGAATCGTTATGATTGTAGCGGTGTTGAAGAATATGCACTGGTGGAATCTGAAGTGGATGAACTTTTAGGCGAACGTAGTTACTCTGGCGGCGATTTACCGGAAGAAGTGATTGAAGAAGTTGATGCTGCAACTTTCGAGCAACAAAATATGCTCAAATTTTATTTCACGAACGAATCAGCTCACAATAATGCGCTTGATTTTAAAGATTATTTATCAGAATTAAAAAAATCTTTTCAAATAGAACTCGAAAAAGTGGAAGAGAGTGATTGGAATAGTGAATGGAAAAAGCACTATGCACCCATTCATATTGATACAGAACTTGTTGTTTATCCTGCTTGGTACAAATCAAATGAAATATCTGATACCTACCCGCTTTATATTAACCCTGGCATGGGATTTGGAACAGGAACGCACGAAACAACTTTTTTATGTTTAACTGAATTCAAAAAAATTAGCAGCGAAGGCCAAGTTTATCCAAAGGTTTTAGACTTTGGTTGTGGGTCAGGTATTTTAGGTATCGCTGCTTTGTTGTTAGATCCAGTAGCTGAAGTTGATTTTTACGATATTGATCAGAAGGCCCTTGATAATACGGTCGAAAATTTAAAAATTAATCAGTTAGAATTATCTGAACATCGTTTGCTTCTAGAAGAAGATAAAGCGAAGTTAGCTGATAAATATGAACTCATTTTTGCCAATATCCTGGCGCATATTCTCATTCAGGAAAAAGAATTCTTAACTTCGCGCCTGACCTCAACTGGCGTGCTTATTCTTTCCGGCATTCTAAGTAACCAAGCCCAAGCCGTGATTGACGAATATGAATTATCAGGTGAATTAAAGCTCATCAATATTTTAAATAAAGGTGATTGGGTTTGCTTACAGTTTAGAAAAATCTTATGAGAGCTTGTCTGTTAAAAGGGCAAGCCTTAGTAGTAGGAAGCGAGCTCTTAATTCAAGATGAGCAAGCTCATCATTTAATTAATGTAGCACGGATTACAGTTGATGAAAAAATTTTGATACTTAATGGTGAAGGTTTATCCGCCATTGGCCAATTAAATACGATCAATAAAAAAAATCTAAGACTCAAAATTATCGAAGTGAAAAAGCATGATCATTTCCATCATATTGATTTGGCAATTGCGACCAATAAAAAAGATCCTATGGAAGATATTTTAAAAATGGCAGCTGAGCTCGGGATTCGCAAAATCTATCCGGTGCGTACGCAATATTCGCAACCTTTAAACTTGAATCATGAAAGAGTTGAAAGAATTTTTGCTAGCGGCCTTGAGCAATCAAATAATCCTTATCTTCCGGAGCTTATGCCTGAGGCAGATCTGAAATCCGTCGCTTTTTCAGATTATAAAACAATTTATTGTTTTCATCTGACGGGTGAAAAACCAAGTGATTTAAACCCTCATAAACAGGATGCTCCTGAGCTCATTTTCATTGGCCCCGAAGCGGGCTTTGGTGATGCTGATATCGAGTTTTTGAAAGCATTGCCAAATATCAAAATGTTAACTTTGAATCTCCCTATTTTACGTGCCACTACGGCCGTGCCTGTGGCCATGGGTTTATGTCTTGGTAGAACTTCTTGATTCTATGCAGGAGATATGAGAAGTTAGTTAGAAGGGAAGAAAATGAATAATAAAGAAATCAATGAATTGTTTGATGGCAAAATAAAGTTTAAACCACTTACCTCTGGTTTGGGTTTTCATCACCAAAAAACTGAAGTTAAAGCTGCTCCTAAAAAAATTCATATTCCAACTACTGTTGAACTTAAAATTCGTGAAAATAGTTTGGCCCAATCGCTAGAGAAAGCGAGCCAAATAATGCTGGGTAAAGAAGAAGGCGTTGATCGTGGCGACCTCTCACCTTTCTATTCGAAATCGCAGAACTATGCTCCAACTAAAGAGATGAGCAGTGAAGTGGTATTGGTCTCTGCAACTAATGAAAATGCCGAAACTATGGAAAGATTAAGTGCTTGGTTTGTTGATATGGCGATCATTTTAGTCATGTTTGGTATCAGCGTACTGGCGATTGTTGGTATTGCAGCGAGCTCAAGCACAGAATTTACTAAAATTGTGACTCATGAAAATATTTGGTTAGTTTTAAGCCCTATCAGTTTTTTTTATTATTTCTTCTATTTTACTTTTTTAGATAAATCAGAAAAATCGACCATTGGTAAAAACTTGATGAAGCTTAAAACGGTGGCGGCAGATACGGAGTCGAAGATTGATATTTATCAGACTTCGAGTCGTACGTTTGTGGTGCTATTTAATATTCTCACTTTTGGGATTGGTGGTCTTTTGGATCTTCAAAACAAGCTGACCCAAACCCGTGTTATTCAAAATCAATGAAACTAAGCCCTGCTGCTGAAAAATTTCTTAAGCAAAACCAAGGTAAAAAAATTGTTTTTACTAACGGTTGCTTTGATATCATTCATCGTGGTCATATTACTTACTTAAATGAAGCCAAGAAATTAGGTGATGTACTTTTTATTGGACTGAACTCAGACAAGAGCGTTAGGCGATTAAAGGGTGAGGATCGTCCGATAAATAATGAACAAGATCGTGCCTTCGTTTTGCTAAATCTTAAATCAGTGGATTTTGTTGAAGTCTTCGATGAAGAAACGCCACTTGCACTTATTAAGGCCGTAGCTCCAAAGGTTTTAGTTAAAGGTGGTGATTGGTCGGTGGATAAAATTGTCGGTTCTAAAGAAGTTCTAGCGCTTGGAGGCGAGGTTTTCTCTTTAAAATTCGTCGATGGGCACTCTACTACTAGTATTATTCAAAAAATTCAGAGTCTCTAAGTTATTAATATCATTAAATTTATCAATAAAAGTCGACTATTTTAGTCAACGGCTATTAAGTAATTCCTGAGTGCGACGATACGGTATTTAACGGAGCAAATTAATCAAGATTAAGGCGCTCCACAACCCTTAACAGGAGCATTCTAATGGGCTTAAGAATTGCGACAAACGTTGCTTCCCAAACCGCTGTAAAAAACCTCAGATTTAGCGGAGCTGAGCAGAGTAATGAGTTTGCTAAACTTTCATCTGGTAAAAGAATTAACCAATCTGCAGACGATGCAGCTGGGTTAGCGATTGCCAAGAAGTTAGAAGCAGAAACTCGTGGTATGAGACAAGCGAACAGAAACGCTAACGATGGTATCTCAATGGTTCAAGTTGCCGAAGGTGCCTTGAACGAATCAGGTAACATCTTAACACGTTTACGTGAGTTAACTGTTCAAGCGGCTTCAGACACAATTGGTGAGAAAGAGCGAGGATTTCTTGATCTTGAATACCAACAATTAGTGCAAGAAGCTGATCGTATTGCACAATCTTCTACTTACGCTGGTATTCCAGTTGTAAAAGGTGAAACTGGTGCAGGCACAATGGAATTCCATGTTGGTGCTTATGCTGGTGAAAATAACAAAGTTACATACGAAGCAGATTATGTTGATGCAACTGCCTCTACTTTAGAAATTGATGGTACAGGTATCAGCACAAGAGATGATGCTAACGATTCAATGGAATACATCGATAACGCGATTGAAATGGTGGCTGGATACAGAGCAAGTTTAGGTTCAATCCAATCACGCTTACAATCTTCAGTACGTAACCTTGAAATTGCAGCGGTTAACCAAGATGCTGCTCGCTCAAGAATTGAAGATGTAGACTATGCTGAATCAGCTTCGAAAGTGGCTTCTATCAACGTAATGAAAGACGCTGGTATCTCGACACTTGCTCAAGCTAACAATATCCCGAACTCAGCTTTAAGATTGTTATAATTAGTTAAACAGGGCCTTCGAGGGGGAGGCTAAAATATCCCCCTCATTTTTCTCTCACAAATTAAAAAACGAGACTGTAGGAAATTAGATATATAAAGGATTTTGCGGAGTAGATTACGGTTTACTCCTCTTAAGCCCAGCCTCCCTAGATAAATTCTAGGGAGGTTTTTTACTTAAAGGACAGTGTGAACTTACACAAGATTGATTCGCCCGCCAAAATTGAAACGCTTTTAAAATCAATTCAAAAGAATGATAGCCGTATATTCATGTGGAAAATCTCTAATGGTCAGAAGGAATCGGTAGAGCTTAAGCTTCGAGCGATTCGTTTAGCGCGCAAAGAACTGGTGGTTCAGGCCATTGGCGATAATGCAAAAAAAATCCTTTCTGGTAGTGAGCACCTTAATTTCTTCGTGGAAGATGAAGTTATCTTGTTTCAAGGCGAAATCGTTCGGGTTGAAATGGACAATACCATTACCGTACGATTACCGGCATTTCTCTGTATGTACGACCGCCGTAAATTCTTCCGTATGAAAATTCATGAGAAAGACTCATCCATGTTATTATTTGAAATAGCTAAAGGTGAGGCCCGTAAAAAATTTGTGAAGAAAATTTTCGATATTAGTGAAGGTGGCTTTTCAATTATTGTGAGTGAAGTCGAAAAAAATTACTTTGATAAACATCAGCTTATTACCGATATTACGGTGAATCTAATGGGTGCAAAATTTACATGCAAGGGACGTGTGGTGGGTAAAATAAAGCCTGCTGAATTGGGTAAAACCGAGGCTCCATATCAAGGTTACAAAATAGCCGTTCAGTTTTTAAATGCCAGTAAGGAAGATGTCGAAAAAATTAAGAAATTTATCTTTCAGCATATTTCAATTTCAGTTTAAACAGCATAAAATTCAAACATGAAAATAGCCATGGTATCTGACGTTCATATTCGTCAAAATCTTGATGAAGCCGATAAACTCTTAACTTGTTTTTTTGCTCATCCATTAGTTCAAAGCTCGGATGAAATCTATCTACTAGGCGATATTTTTGATTTATTAGTAGGAAAGCATCGTGAGTATTTCCAAAAATTTCCCAATTTTTTCGATAACTTAAAGCAGTTAGTTCAGAAGGGAAAAAAAATTATTTTCTTCGAGGGCAATCACGATTTACATGTGAAAGAACTTTTCGAAACATTTTGTGCAGATAATGGTTTGGATTCTGAACGGATAAAAACTTGCAGAAATTATCATGTATTGCGAATTGATAATAAATCTTATTATTTTTCTCATGGTGATGAGCATGATTTGGAAGACAAAAAATATCAATTGTATAAAAAGACTATTCATTCTGCTTTTGTAAAGCAGCTCGCCCATAAAGTCATTTCGTTCGGCTTCTTGGAATTTATCGGAAATAAAGCCTCAAAAGCTTCACGTAAAGTGGGAAGTACCTATTTTAATGAAGCTAAAGTTCGTGCCAAATTTCGTGCTGGCGCGATGGAAAAAGCTAAAAATGGCTATCAGTATATTATCGGTGGGCATAGTCACGTGAAAGATTTTTATGAACACAATGGTCATTGCTATGTGAATAACGGCTATTTCGGCAAGGAAAAGTCTTTTATTTATTTAGACACTGAGAAAACTGAAAAAATTCTCGATTTCATTAAGCTTTAATTCAACTTAATTCAGAGGCGCCATTTGTTGCACTTCTTTTAAGATGCCTTTACCGATAACTTCACGCACGTGAGAAGAGGTTCTTGGTTGATCGCTTTTTATTACCACATCTTTTGAAACCACAATGAGTTTATCCGCGTTGATAGCGATTTGCGGTAAGTGAGTAATCGCCACGACTTGAGAATTTTCGGATACTTTTTTAAGCGCTTTACCAATATGTAGAGCTATTTCACCGCCCATACCAGTATCAATTTCGTCGAAGACGAAAATGCTAATACTATCGCGTGAACTTAAAATTTGTCGTATAGATAAAAGAATTCGTGAAAGCTCTCCGCCTGAAACAATATCTTTCATCAAGAAATACCCTTCGCCAGGATTAGATTCAACATAGATTTCGAGTGATGTAATACCACTTAGACTTAGTTCGTCCATTTCAGAAAGTTTAATTTCGACACTCGCACCGTTCATTTTTAAGAGACGAATATTTTTTGTGAGTTCTTTTGATAAATCTAAAGCAAAATTTTGTCGTTTTTCATGGAGTCTTTTTGCGAGGTTGAATGTGAAAGCTTTTTTACTTTCATACTCACTTTCAAGACTAGCTAGTCGTGAAGCTATGGTTGTGAGCTTCTCTTTATGAGCAACCAGCTCTTCTTTTTTAGCGAGAATATCGCTAATATTATTTCCATATTTACGTTTAAGTTTTTGATACTCATCTAATTCTTTGAGAATTGATTCTAATTCGCTTTCATCTAATTCTTCTTCCGCCTCTTGTGAAATACGGTATGAAAAGTCTTCAAGTTGCAATTTAATATCTGAAATAAGTTTTGAATCTTCTGGGCCAAAAAACTGCGATTTATCAAGCAGTGATGAAATACGTGACATCGATGAAAGAATATTACTTTCGTTTTGTTCACCAGAAAGGTAATTGATCATTTCAGTTAGAACACTATGTTTCTTTTCGTAGTTTTGAATTGAAGTCTTGCGTTGTTTAAGCTCTAACTCTTCCTCTTCACTTGGATTTACACTCTCAATCTCATTTAGCTGAAATTCAACAAAATCTAATTCTTTGATTGAATTCTCTTCCAGCTTTTTCAATTCCTCGAGTTCGGTTTGAATTTTAGAGAGTTGACCGTAATTACTTTGATATTCTGCTACCGATACATTGAGGCCTGCAAAATTATCCAAGAGAACTAGCTGATAATTTTTTGAAAGCAGCTTTTGGTTTTCAAACTGCCCTACTAAATCGATGAATCTTTTGGCAAATGAAGTGAGAAAATTCAAACTACATTGTTGGAAATTGACAAAAGATTTTGATTTTCCCGAATCATAGATAATTCTTTTAATGATAATTTCATTGTTTTCGATAGGATAGCCACTTTGATCGAGATAACTAATAACTTCGTTTTCGTCACAAAAGAAAGTTGCTTCTAGGCATGAATGCTCATGACCTTTACGAATTTGTTTTTTATCACTTCGCTGACCAAGTACTAATTGGAGGGCGTCTAGCACCAAGCTTTTGCCAGAACCAGTCTCTCCGATTATGGCATTAAATTTATCAGAGAAAAAAATTTCTTGGTCTTCAAAAGTAGCAAAATTAGTGATTTTGAGACTTTTTAAATAAAGTGCATTTTCCATTAGACTTTTCTCCTACCGTAATCGAATTTTTCCTTAAGTGTAAGGTAAAAAGTTCTATCTTCATTTTTAATTAGGCTAATTGTGCGACTGCGATCTTTTTGAATAACCACCGTATCATCTGTATCGACACCAAAAACAATTTGGCCATCCAGTGTGATAGCGAGATTTGATTGAGGGCTTAATACTTTTATTTTTAATTCACTCTTATCCGGAATAACCATCGGTCTGTGCGTTAAACTATGCGGACAAATTGGGGTTAAAAGAATAGCGCTAACCTCTGGATGAACAATCGGGCCACCAGCAGCAAGTGAATAGGCGGTCGATCCTATGGTTGAACTTACGATAAGGCCGTCGCCTGATAAATTATAAATATGTTGATCGTTAGCTTTTACACTGATGGCAAACATACGGGCAATATCATTTTTACTAACAGAAATGTCATTAAAAAAGTTTCCTTTAAAAACTTGTTTTTCATCTTTGAAAACTTGTACTTTATAAAGTGGTTTAACTAAAACTTTAAACTTACCTTCTAAAACGTCACTGAGTTTTTCATAAAAATCCATTTTACTAAATTCAGTAATGAAACCAAGTTGCCCAAGGTTAACGCCGAAAATAGGAACTTGTTTTTTGGCAAAACGAGTAAGGCCCAATAAAGTCCCATCACCACCAAGTGATATAACTAAATCAACTTGAGTACAGATTTCTTTTTCAGAAGCAAAATTAAATGATTTAAATTTTTTTGTTTGGAAAATTTTTTCTAAGCGATCAAACTCAGATTTAATAAAAAAAATGTCTTTATTTCGACGCTCAAGCCAGTTTACCAAGTTGGGTAAAAGGTTATTAAACTCACTAACGGCGTGAGGTTTAAGCACAATGGCAATTTTCTTAATTCGTTTCGTGTTGTTCATGGATCGCCTTAGTATTCGAAATATTTAACATAGCGTTGAGTGCAAACTCAAGGTTTTCAAACGGTTTATTCAGAATAGTACAGTGATATTCTTTGGCTTTGGCCAAAACTTGGGGCGAGTTATAAGCTGTCATAATAATAAAAATCTGTGCAATTTCCTTAAGTTGATACTTCTTTTTTGATTCTTCGATGATATCAAAACCCGTAATATCTTTAAGCATCAAATCACAAACAATTCGATCGTAATTATTTTTAAGAATATCTTTAATCGCATCACGCCCACTGGCAAAAGTTTTGACCGTCGCTCCCCGCTTTTCAAGTAGTTTTTTTAATGACTTTTGAATAAGTAATTCATCTTCAATGATAAGTATGTTCATTATTATTTATTGGCAGTTTTACAATAAAACTGGCCCCTTTTGTGTATGCAAAATCAAAGTATAAATCACCTTTCATTCGACGGACTAGATTACGTGAGATGGGTAAGCCTAAACCGGTGCCACTTTCTTTAGTGGTATAGAACGGTTGGAATAAATAATCGGCTTTCTTTTTTTCGATACCAGGTCCGTTATCGCTAACTTTGATGTAAAGGTCATGGTCGATCCAAACCTTAACGGTAATAGTCGGTTTCAAGGTTTGTGAAGTACGTAAAGCTTGTGCAGCGTTAACAATCAAGTTAAAGAGAATTTGAATAACCCAAGTTTGATTTACTTCCAGATTTAAATTTCCGCACTCTTCACTATATGCAATAGTTCTTTCGATTCCGCGCGTTTCACTTTTAGTTAATGTAATCGCTTCATCGATGAGCTTTTGTAGTGATACCATTTGGGTTTTATTATTATTGCTGTAAATATTTGAGAAGTTTTCAATAATCAATTGGCAGCGCTCAACGCTTTTGGCAATTTCTTCGACGAGTTCTTTATCGTCTTGGTTTTTCATTTCAGATTCAATGATTTTACTGGAAAGGCCAAGACCAAACAGAGGATTACTTAATTCGTGTCTTAACGTATTAAGTAGTTCACCTAGTAAAGAAACACGTTGAAAGTGAAAGATATCAGAAGTGTGCTCAGCTAATTCATTATATTCATAAATCACTGCATAAATGTTGTCTTTGACCAAAAAACTTTCTTTTACTTTAAGATCTTCGTAATTTTCTAATTTTTTAAAAATAGTATTTTTAAAAATAATTTCTTGCTGATGATAGATGGCCATTGGATATGGATATTCATGCAAACAGTGGATCAAGTGAATAATTTTTCGGTTCGCACTTTCTTGATAAAGGAGTCCGTTGAAGATTGGAAGTAACATGGAAGAGAAGCTATAAAAAAAATGAAGCTCTTCTTTATTGGGGACTAAAAAGTCATTACGGGAAATAACTAAAATAATATTGTACTTGGGTAAAATAAATTCTTTCGCCAGAAATGTTCCAACCAGTTTTAAATTAAGGTTTTTGATCTGACTTTGATTAAAAGATTTATTCTTACTTTTTTTAATGACGTTAAAGAGATAATTGAAATCATTAATATTTAAGATAGTATTTGAACTACCGTCTTCATGGATGTAATTGAAGCACGCAGCTTGGGTATTTCCTTTTTCATGAATAATTAGATGACATGAAAGATAGGAATGCAGACCTTCGAGATTTAAAAATTCTTTAGGAAACGATTCGATACCATCGCAAAGCACCATGAGCTTTTCAAGTGAATCTTTCTTTTTTTGCCAGTGAATGATTTGATCATGCTTATTGGAAACGGATTGTAAGTGAGCATACTTTTTAAGCAGTTTATTGCTTTCCTGCTCTAGCGACTTCATGGTTTTAGTAAAGTCGAATAAATTTAGGTCGTGGTCGTTTTTTGATTCGGAGTGGCTTGGTTTTTTAATGTTGAGATAATTTGTATTTTCCACCGAATAAGATTATCGACTAGCTCATGCTCCATCAAGTCACAAAGCATGAAATTATCATTTTTTTCCCAAGAACTGACAATGGCCCGCAGGATTTGGAGGAGCTCGATACTTATTTGTTTTAAATCGATCTTTACGTTCTGGTCGCAGTTTGAGCAAAAGACGGCTTCCGTTGTGAGTGAGGTGAAGCTTTCGATATGATCGATAGTGCTGTAAAGCTGTGAGCGACTCGGCCCATTGATACGCATACTTTGAGCTGTTTTAGTTACTTCTTTGATAACTCTATCTGAAATCATTTGTAGTGTTGAAAAGTGATTTGTTTCCAAATTAAACCGTCCTTGAAGGTGTTGTGGAGGCAGTTGAATTTTGAGCCACGCACTGCGAAATTAGTTCATAGAAAATCGAACACGCCTGATTTCCTTGATTAAACCCAATCAAGGTGTTTTCGGCAACAGTAATAATACTGTCTCCTGGCACGTTTGAGAGCTTCACGTGATAGTAATTCACGATAGGCGCTAGAAACGGATAGTGATTTTTAATGATCGAAGTCATCTGAATGATTTCATTTATTTTTGTATTGTACTCTTGTAGTTTTGGGATTTGAGGCGTTTTAGCTTTTGTTTCATCCAGTAAAAATTTAGAAAAATTAGTTCCAAATTTATACAGTTCAAAAAGATGTGTGACACCTTCAAGATAGAAATTTAATGTCTTTTTTACGGTGTCAGAAAGTTTAGGCACTGAAGACGAAATTTCAAGGCCAGAAAGAGTAAATGACCACAAAATTTTATAAAACGATTGAAACAACATCATGGAATCAGTTTGTTGTTTGCTAATTTCTTCTAGTTCTAATTCACGTGTATCTGGTTCGTAGGTCTTAAACACATTTACATTATCAATTGATAAATCGCGGGCCTTGTCAGACTTTAATAACTCTTGAACGTCACCACCGGCCAGAATGGTATTGGTAATCGCCACCACTGATTGGTAAGACAGATCGGAGTGGCAAGGCATCAACTCACATGGGGTTGTATTATGGCACGGGTAACACTTAATTCGAGGTGCGATATTGAGTGCGCCTACTTGGTATGGTGTTGTTTCATAAGGTCTTACTGTACCTAGTGAAAGTGTAAGCGAGGGAGTTTGTGCGACTGCCGCTAAATGCCCTACCATCGAATCATGACCGATAAATAGCTTAGCATCTGTTAATGTGCGGTAAACTTCTTCTATACTTTTGGTGCCTACAAAATAATCAAGGCGATCAGAGAAGCCTTTTAAAATTTGGCTGTCCTTAAAAAAGTGAAGTTCACTTTCATCTTCTTTGCCACCCACCAGGGTAATTTTATAATCTGAATTGTGTTTTAGAATTTGATAAATTACTTCCAACCACTTTGAATGACCCCAGCGTTTCCGCTTTTCAGAGGCAAAGGGGTGGATAACAATACTATTTGAGCGAGTCGAAAGATCATTAGTGACCTGCGGGATTTCTGTGCGACTCACCCCGAGTATACGCTTATAGATATCGACTAAGTTATACGGCGTGAAAGCGGTTTTCATAATATTAGAAAAAACCAACTGACTCCAGGTATCGTTCACAATAATTTGAGCATTAGTGCTGCGATAACAGCCAATTTTGAGCGAGGTATTTACCAAGCTAGTTAAATACGTCGATGGCTTACAGAACGAAAGATTTACAACCACATCGATGCCAACATCGTTAATTGATTTTAACAATGATCGACAAGCATTCATAGTTTGCTTAAGGCTTTTTTCACCTTCATAAGCAAAAAAATCTTTAGTATCGAGGTAAATAATATTATCGAAAACTTCATCTAGCAAAAAAGCTAATGGTTTTGCAAATTTTTTACGTGCGATTAAAGTTAAGGCGACTTCTGGGTATTGTTTGTTTAATTCTTTGGCCGCGAGAAAGGTTTGAATCAGATCACCAATTCGAGTGAGCTGAATGATGGCCAAAGACTTTTTATTTTTTAGTTCGGACAATGCTAAATTCATGTCCTTTCCTCTTCAATTAATGAAGAAAGAAAAAGGATCTCAAGCTCGTCATTATCGACTTCGAGCCCACTATTAATCTTTTTTTGGATTTCATCCAATTTGCGGTAAATTTCTTCTTTAAAACTCAATCAGTCCTCCTTGAATTTAAGTCATTAAAGACTTAATTCAGATTTGGTATTTGCTGCAGGATTAGCTGAACGATGGATTCTTTCTGACGTACTCACTAGTATTTGACTGATAGTTTGCAGGTTGTTCTTCAATTCAAATAAACATTTTTCAACATAGCGGTGATTTTCTTCGCTATTGCCGTAAGGTGCATTTTCAATTCTAGCTTTGAAATAATGAACAACGCTCGAGCATAGATTCTTTTCGTTAGAAAAATTAAATAATTTATCCATGCCAATTAAGAATTCATGCGTATTGCGAGTTGAATTTTTAGCATTGATGAATGATCTTATGGTCGAAAGTAATGTTCTTAGAATTGTCGTCATGGGCTCTTTTTGTTCAGTAATGTAACGAGACATTTCTTTTTCATGGCCGACAGCATGGAAAATTTCTGTTTGAGCAAAAACTTTGGCCGCGACTTGGCGTGAAAGGAAATATTCAATATCTCTTCGTGCATTTTGTGAATAAAGCGGGCGATAAATAATTCCCAACTCATCTTGCGCCGTTAAGTAAAGATCTAACTCACTACGAGTAATTTTGGTGTTCTCAAAATAATATTCGATAGTGGCATAAAGGCTTGGTCCAATATTGGCTTCTTCTGTTCTTCTAACTGCGGTGAGGCTATTAATCAGACTGCTACCATTTTGATAAAATGACGTATTTGGATGGACACAAAGTGATGAAGTTTCACATAAATCAGCTAGTTGCAGATAACTTTGATTGGCACAAATAACGAGGTCTAGGTTTTTAAGAACCGCACCTGCCACGTATAAATCAGCATTGATAGTAATAATCTGATTGTTAAATGATTTATTAATCAAATTGATAACTTCTTTTTCTTCCGCATCACCCTGTATTAATAAAATAGGATAGTACGAATCAGATTTATAGAGACTATCAACGAGCGAAATGAGTTCGTGTTCTTCAATTGCTAATTGGCCGTCATCACCCACAAATTGTATTCCAACGAATTTGACTTCTGTTTTGGTGTGCGCCAGTTTTTTGCGAATAATTTTAAAGTTTTCATTCGCGAGATTAATAAATTCTCGGTCGATATTTAAATGACTGCCTTTCGTAAATGGTAATGAATTGATTTGGGTATCTAAATCATGAGCATGAATAGTTGAGGCATTGTTTTGCGAAATAAGCTTTAGCATCGCCATGGTTGAAGATGCATGTAAACTCTTATTAGGGTTAAATGAAACGCCTTTTATTTTTTTTGTATTCAAAAAGCTTGCGATGAGAGCAGTGAATTGGTCACAGCTATAAGTATAAATCTCATCCCAAACTTCGCTTCTCATCGGAGTTAAAGCATTCCAAAATAAATTCAGTGCATGAGCGTCAGAATAAATCTGACGTGACTTAAAAGTTTGAATTTTTTTTCTATCAACCACGTGGACTTGCTTAACGTACGGGATCAGTTTGGCCAGATTTGCGCTTTCTTGAAAACACGAAATGTGGATTTCATTTCGGTCGCTATGCGCACGATATTGATTCACAAGGTGGGCACATGAAAGAAAGTCTTTCGTATTATAGGCCAGGATTAGAATTTTCATTCTTTGCCTCCCCAACCTCGACGGTTAACATATGAAAAGCCAGAAAAAAGAGGTCTTTTTTATCGGTTAATGTTTTTAACCGGCTGATACTTTTGGTAAAATCATCAATGCTCGACTCATCAGTTATTTTCAATAGATCTTTTTGCAACTCTGGATGAACAATGCTGGCATAATCGCGCACGTAACTTGAATGTTTATATTTTAAAAATTGTTTAAACATTTCAAGATTCAAATTAAGTGAAACATCGTGAACCAAAACGGACGGCTTATCATAAAGGTAATTTAAAAAAGTTTGCTCAGAGTAAAGCTTGTTCACATCGCCTAAATGTTTAATGACTGTTTTATTATTGAGAAAAGGCCGTTTCTGATTAAAAAGCTTAATCAATTCTAAATTAGGTTCAATGATAATAATTTGATAATCAACTTTTTTCGAAACGAGATATTTGATGAGTTGGTCAACGTGAAAACCAAAACCTAAACCAAGTACAATGAACTGATGACGGTTATCAATCAGTGACATATTAGTCGTAACAAAAGCTTCTGCTTCTTTTACGGGATTATAAATGGAATGAAGATAGACACCGTCAATAACGGGGACATCATGTCCGGTTCTTGCTTCTTTGAGTACGATTTCAGGCATAAAATCCTTTTTAGCCTTTCTGAGATATTATAAGACAATTTTATCTTTTTACATTATTTAAATTGTACCCTTTAACCCCTTGTTTTTGTTTATGAACAACACCAATTTCCTGATGAGTTTTGTCTTTTATTGCGTGAAGTGTATCAAGTAACTTTTGATCAACTTGAAAAATTTGTTCCACACAAATTTGGGTACGTGAAACCCAGTTTTGAACTTTCATATTCAGCGTTTTTTCTGGCTGACAAGCTTTAAGCTCATTTTCGATTTCTGTCTGAAGTGTTGCAATAATATTCAGAAGTCTTTCGCGATTCTGAGCATCAGCCTCAATTCCGTTGATGTTTTCAGTATTGGCATCCGCTAACATTTTTTCAGTTAACTCAAGAGACTTATTAAGTAGGTCGAGGTGTTGATCCATTTTATAAATAACGTTTTCCATTAGCCTTCCTTTGTTTGTGGAGCAGTTGTTTTCATATTTTTAACGGCCTGTAGCCACCCATCATAAAGTGTGTTCAGAACGTTAAGACAACCTTCAAGTGGTTTTGCGTCGATATTGATATTGGCTTGTGTACTGGCATGGAGGATATAGTCGTAAAGTGATTCGAGCTCTTTTGAAACAGTGCCACCGACTTCGTGATCAAGACTGTTCACTAATTCAATAATGATGTCTTGTAGTTTTCCAATATGCTCGCCCTTTTTTGCAATTTGCTTTTCATGGATAGCGTCAATGGCAAGTCTGCAGTTTTTAATTGCAGCTTGATAGAGCATGAGCAGGATTTGTTCCTTACTCGCCGTTTTAACCGATGTTTTTTTGTAGGCCCCTAACCCGTAGCTCATTTGATCCTCCTGATCGACTTACTAACCCAGTGGTGATGGAGCTGAGCCAATTCCAGCTAATCCAGCACCCTGAGATTTGATTCTATTTATAGTTTCTTCTAATCTTGCAAATTTTGCTTTTAAATTTTCTTCTTTTCTGGCGATCATTCGCTCTTTGTTATCAATTTGTTTATCGATGTCATCAATATTTCTTTGTAGGCCATTTTTGCGTGAATTAAGGACTCCGTTTGGCTGTTGTAAGAGTTGGTTAACAACACTGTCGAGATTGTCGACAAAGCCGTTATTTTTACCACCCTCAATTGAATATGACCCTGCCACAATTTCTGAAACTTTTTGATAATTACTTTCTATTTCCTTTTCGAATTTAGCAGCATCGAATTTTAAAACCCCGTTACGTTGAAAACTAATACCGATATCGCTGATTCGGAACACACCGGTTTTGGTACGAATTGGAGTAAAAATGGTACTGCGTAAACGACTTTCTAGTGTTTGCAAGGTGATATCACCACCCAGTGTCTTGGAAGTATCAGTCGTCTCATCCATCGTGTTTTGGCTTTTAATGAATTCAAAAACCTTATTGATATTATCAACAAGGGAGCTAATTTTTCCGGTAATGGCCTGTGAGTCTTCTTTTACGCTTAAAGTGAATTCATCACCTGGTTTGGCTTTCTTCAAATCAATGGTGAGGCCAGGAATAATTTCATTGGCCTTATTTTCTGGTACCTGAATTTCAAATCCGTCCAGCTTAATTTTAGCATCCTGAGCATCTCGATGTGATTCGAAGTAAAGATCTTCTTCACCGTCGACGAAATATAAATTGGGGAACTCGGCTTTTTTCCCATCACCTGTACTGGTAAGCGCAATAATGAGTCGCCATGGTTTCTCTTTATCCGTTCCGTCGTTAACAACGGTAGCATGCATGCCACTTTCCGAATCTTTATTTATTAGTTTGGCAATACCATCTAGGCTTGAATGTTCTTCATCAATGTAAACTTCTTTGGTGCTGCCATCAGGAAGTTTGTATTGGATGTAGCCAACACCTAAATAAGTATTTTCCTTATCTTCAATCCCGTTAGAGATGGCCGATGATTTTCGTGCGAGTTGAGTCACTTCAACTTGATAATTCCCTGGCATTGCAATATTTTTATCGGCGGTGACACCAATCAGGTTTTCATTCGTGTCAATTTTAATTTCGCGTAAACTTCTTTCGCCTTTGTTCTTAAAAACTTCACCGCGTACGTTCTCCATCAATTTAGTGAGTTCGCTTACTAGGCCTTTTTTGGCTTCGATTTTACTTTTGCGTTCTTGCATTTGCTGAATAGGAATTTTTTCGCCCGCAACAATCTGTTGAACGATATCTTTAGGCAATCCTGAGTTGATAGAACCAAAGGCAATTCCCAATGCATCCTCCATGATCTCAATTGGGTTGGGGAAAATGATACACGTCCCCTTAAAAGTAGGTTAACATGAGAGGCTGAGCATTTATACTAGGCATAAATAGCAATAGAAAAAGCCCACTCATTTGGGGTGAATGGGCTCGTAAATACGAGAATAACAATTATGGTTTTTACAGATTATTTTGTTAACCTGTACTAATCTTGTCGGGTATTTTGGGGAAAACTTAAGTGAAAAGTTCAAGTATTATCAAGTTAAAGTCTAAATTCTTTTTATTTCGGGCACTTACATACTTTTCTTTCCTTCTTATTCCGATTTGGATCCAAAAGACTTACCAACTAGATTTATCAATTATTGCTGTTTTGATTTTGCTTTATTTTTTATTTATGGCGAGTCAATGGTATCTGTTGGGCAAAGAAATCGATCACCGTTTAAAAATTTATTTCCGAGCAAATTCGTCAATTGATCGTATTTTATACCGAATTATTTTAGGAAATATCGCACTTCTCATTTATTTCAATTTTTTAAATCTCATTCCAGGCGATCTGATTAAACATTTTTTCTGGGGAACGTGGGTGGTACTTGGTTTGTTTTATTCCTGGCCGACACGGGGAAAAATCATTGAAGAAAGTGTGACTTCGCAACTAGAGGAATTTAAATTTCTCGATCGTTTTGAAAAAACTGTTTTATTTTTGGCCTTAGTTTTATTTATTATTTCTATTCCCGAAATTCCAGCGCTCGAAAATATTGAAGCTTTTAAACTTATCATTGATCCAAGTGAAGAAATTCACCCGCAGCTGTGGAATTTTTTAAGTGTAAATTATTATCCGTTTGTGAAGTTTCCAAAAGTTTATGCACTTGCTTGGTCGCTACATTTATATTTTATAGGAATCGGTTTTTATCTCTTGGCGCTCTATGGAATTTTACGTTTCTTTGTTTCTCGTCGCTTGTCAATTTTAGGTGTTTTCTCTCTTATTTCAAGCTGGTCATTTTCAAAAATTCTGCAAGCCGATGTTGGGGCTTCATTAACCACGACCTACTCACTTATTTGGATTTGGTCGTTAGTTTTTTGTACTAAAAGTTCAACCTATCGCTCAGGGCTTTTCATGGGTTTGGTCTGTTATTGGGGAACATTAATTCATCAGAACTTTGCATTCTTATTACCGATTCAATTAATTTTATTAAATCTTTTTTTAGTAAAAGAACGTACCAAATGGTATCGCATGCAGACCATGAAATATTCCATTTTGGGAATCATTTTAACTTTTATTAGTTTCTTCAGCCATGCCGATACAGCGTTCTCGTATAAGGGTATTGGCATTGTAGAAATCGTCACACAGAGCGTGGCTTTTCTTGATCAGAAAGCCTTTTTCTGGTTGGCCGGTTTTGGTTTAATTATTGTGTTATCCAGTCGTTTTGCGAATCGCTTTAATCAACTCTCAAAGCTTCGTATGGACACAACTAAGCTAAATGAAGTTTTGATTAGTTTTTTAATTATCGCAGTGGTTTCGATTATTTTAGAACGCAGCTTACTAAACCACTTTGGTTTGTTATGGGTTTTTGTACTACTAAGCTTGATTCCGCTCGAATGGATTTTTCAAGGTATTACTCGATTACGTTCACGCAGAAATATTATTTACGTTCTCTATATTTTGATTTGTTTGCTGGATTCTCACTTCGAAGGGCGACTTAAAATTCTGAATAAATTTTTCTAAATCCGATTTTTTTTATCAAATATTAAGAATTTATTATTTAAGTTTTTCATCTTGCAATCCGAACGGTTGGAAGGTTAAGATCTAAGTGAGGTTACTCACGAAGAGTTTCCAAGGGGGCCCGGAATTGTTTAAATCAGGTGTTACCGCCTCTCTCTACAAGTCCTTTATTAGTTCCTATCAAAGTTTCGACACTCAAAAATCGCAATCCACTAAACCGTTCGTCTATGTCGACCAAAGCGCAGTAAAGCTTATTACTGACGTACTTGGTAAGCATAACGTTGACGATGAGGGTGTTTTTGCGGTTTCAGTCGCAGAAGACGGCTGGGTTGAGTTTTTGGCTTTGTTCGAAAACTAAGAAAAGTCCTTGCTGCTAAATAAATAGAGCTACAAAAAGCTAGGCTTTTGTTATTCTATTCTCATGAAGTTAACTTCACGCCAAATATTTTTAGATGAAATTCGCGAGGAAATAACCACCGCTTTGCTTCAGTATATTGAATCACCTGCGAATTTAAATCATAAGGCCGATGGTAGTCCGGTGACTGCGCTTGATCAAAATATTTCCGACCTGATCAAACAGAAAATTCCGCAACTCGATTCTCGGTTAAATTATTATTCCGAAGAAGATTTTTCAGTTTTTAAAAAACCAATGTTGATTGTTGATCCGATTGATGGAACCAGGGAATTGCTTGATGGTATGCCTGAATTTGCTGTTTCCGTGGCTTGTTTAAATCACGAAAAAATCAATCACAAATCGAATTGGGGCTGGATCTATAATCCATTAACAGGTGAGGAGTCACTTGAAAAAATGGCCAAGAAAAAAGCTGAGAAGACGGGACTCATTTCGCGTTCGGAAGTAGAAAGCGGCTTGTTTTCAGATGGCCTAATTAAGGCTTTAAATTTAAGAGCTGTTGGTAGCATCGCGTACAAACTTTTACTACTTTATCATCAGCAAACAGATTATGTGATTTCCTTACGACCGAAAAATATTTGGGATATTGCGGCTGGTACTATTTTGTGTCAGCAAAATGGTTTTGATTTTTATTCAGAAAATAAAAAAATCAAAATCTTTGATCAGGTTCATTATCAAGCACCACTCATCTGGTGCCGTGCGGGTGAGTTCAATCGCATTCGTAAAATTATATCTTAGCGCTAGGACAGTATTTATTAACTGGGCACAGCGAACATTGAGGTCTTCGTGCGATACAAATGCGCCGACCTAAAAAAATCAATAAATGGCTAAAGTCAGTCCAGTCAGCATTAGGAACAATTTTAATTAAGTCCTTTTCAACTTTTTCAGGATCTTCATGTGTCGTTAGTTTTAGCAGTTTCGAAATACGCTTCACGTGTGTATCGACGACAATTCCTTCATTAATTCGAAAAGCATTTCCTAATAAAACATTCGCCGTTTTACGACCGACACCACCTAATTGAGTCAATTCTTCTATAGTACGAGGGAGTTCACCCTTGTGATCTTGTTCAATTTGCCGAGCACACTGAATGATGTTTTTGGCCTTGTTTTTAAAAAAACCCGTCGTGCGAATGATTTCTTCCACATCAGTTACAGGAGCTTTTGCCAGAGTTTTTGCGTCAGGATACTTTGCGAAAAGCACAGGTGTAACCATGTTCACTCGCTTATCAGTACATTGAGCGGATAAAATGGTGGCAATCAAGAGCTGAAAGGGCGTTTCGTGGTCGAGTTCGCAATGAGCATCTGGCCACACTTCCCGTAATTTGGTCACAATTTTTTGGCTTCTTTTGAGTAAATCTGAATTCTTTTCTTTTGCCAAATTTTGTCCTCGGGTTATGCTATTAATACTGCTAAACTAGTATAAATTTAGGATAAAGGTCAAATGAGTAAGCTATTTAAAGTTAAAGACCATTTTTACAAAAAAGCCAAAAAAGAGAATTTCTTGGCACGCAGTATTTATAAACTGGAAGAAATTGATCAGCAATATAAAATTCTGAAGCCAGGAAATCTGGTTCTCGATTTAGGTTATTATCCAGGTTCATGGATTCAATATACATCGGCCAAGGTTGTGGATGGGCAAGTTGTAGGGATTGATATTCAGGAAGTAAACCCAAAGCTAGCAAGCTTGCCGAACGTCAAGCTAATGCAAAAAGATATTGATACAGTAAGGGGCATAAGTGACCTAGGTGTTGGACGTAAATTTGACGTGGTGTTGTCCGATATGGCGCCGAGTACGACTGGTGTAAAAATGGTTGATCAAGCTCGAAGTTTAAATTTAGTTGAAATGGTTTTTGGTTTATTGCTTCCACTTCTTGAACGCAACGGAAATATGGTGGCCAAAGTTTTTGATAGTCATGATGCCCAAGTTTTTCTTAAGACACAAAAAAAACGTTTTAAAGATTTTAATTATCTAAAACCTAAATCAACTCGCAGTATCAGCAAAGAATTCTTTGTTATTGGCAAGGGATTTTTAGGTGAATAAATTTAATCTTTTTCTGCTTATTTTAGCTCCGCTATTTTTATCGGCGATAAAAGACGAGAAAAAATTTATTGATCAATTAAAGCCATTACTTGCAAAAAGTTTTTCTCTAAATCGTGCATTACCTGAGACTTTAGAAATTGCGCAGAAAAAATATCACTTAAATTACACGCTCAATTCGGATCTTGAAAAATTTATCGAAAAAGAAGTTAAAAAATATCGCCCAGATTACGCTTCAGTGGTGGTGATTGATAATAAAGATTCAAAAATTTTGGCAGCACTTGATTATAATCGCCAAGAAAACCAATTCAAACGCGATTTGAGTTTTTCGAGTTCCCATCCTGCGGCCAGCGTTTTCAAGTTAGTGACCGCAGCTTCTGTATTGGAAAATGGTAGTGTTGCTAATGACACAACTTTTGAATATCGCGGAAAAGGTTCGACACTTTATCGTTATCAGTTAAAAGATAAAAAAGATAAATGGGTTCGAGAAATAAAATTTGAAAATGCTTTTGCTTCTTCAAATAATGTTATCTTTGCAAAAGCAGCGTTGAATAATTTAGATTCGAATAAGCTTAGCCAAATGGCGCAAAGGTTTCAGTTCAATCAACAGCTCTTAGAAGAGCTGGAAATGAATGAGTCGCTTTTTATAGGTTCTGAAGATAGCTATGAATTCGCTGAGCTTGCTTCAGGTTTTAATAAATTAACTTCACTTAGTCCTATCCACGCTTGTGCGATGGCTTCTATAGTTGCTAATGATGGAGTTTTTAAACGTCCTTTTTTATTGAATGATGTAAAAGAAGCTAATTCCGAAAAAATTTGGTGGCAACCTCAACAGAAATCTGAAAAAGTCATCGACCCGAGTACTTCAAAAAAATTACAAGAAATGATGGAACTGACTGTTCATAAAGGTACAGCACGTGTCATTCAAAAGTACATGCATCGTGGCCCTCTTAATAAGTTAAGAATTGGTGGAAAAACCGGCTCATTAACCGGTGGTTTTCCTAATGGGAAACGAGATTGGTTTGTGGTTTACGCTAAGCCCAACGACGAGAGCTTGGGTAGCGGTATTTCGTTAGCAGTTATGATTGTGAATCAGAAAAAATGGTATGTTAAGGCCCCATTACTTGCTAAAAATGTAATTGAATACTATTATCGAAATCTCTTTGAGCATAAAGATCTTTTAAAATAATCAGTAAGGATAAATATGAGTACGGAACAAGTGGTAGAAGCGAAAGAACAAAAATTAAGCAAGAAGCAAAAAATAAAAAAAGAAGCAATTTCATTTTCGGTCATTATTTTTTTAGTTCTCTTTTTTCGTTCAGTTTTCTTTGAGCCATTTAAAATTCCTTCTGGCTCGATGATTCCTACGCTAATGATTGGGGATTTTATTCTTGTTAATAAATTCTCATATGGTTTTAAAGTTCCCTTCACAGAATGGTTCACTGATCCGGTTTATATCACGGGTCCAGCGAAGCCACAGCGTGGAGACGTGGTTGTCTTTAAATTCCCTAATGACACTTCATTAAACTACATTAAGCGAGTGGTTGGTTTGCCGGGTGATACCGTTGAAGTTATCAATCGTGTGGTTTATATCAACGATAAGCCGATTCAGTCGGTGGAAGTAGATGGTAAAGACATCATGTTAGATATGGATGATAAATTTAAAACGTATAATTTTAAATTTTACAAATCATACACTGGTGAGCATGAACACATTCTCCAAATTCACATGGACAATTATTACAATGCTAATTTTTATAAAGTAACAGTTCCCGAAGGCCACTATTTCGTAATGGGTGACAACCGTGATTTCTCATCTGACTCACGTAGCTGGGGATATGTACCATTCTCAAATATTAAGGGCAAAGCTCTTTTTGTATGGTTCTCAATGTCGATTCCATGGCCGTGGTCTGAGGATGAACAAGATTCATTCAAGTTTAGACCTTGGCGAATTGGAACTGTCATTAATTAACTAAGTTCAACAATCGTTGCACCGTCATTGCCATTACTTGGTAGCTTCCATTTTAGATCATGGTCTTGTTCTAGAATTTCACGTAATCGTTTTCTGAGAATGCCTTCACCATGTCCATGAATGATTTCAAGATAAGGGAAGTCACCATTTTTAAGATAGGCTATATTTTTAAAAACGGTATTTTCAAACTCATCTAAACGCATTCCAATACAATTGAGGACAAAACTTTTAGTTTCATCAGTGACGAAATGGCTTGAGTCTCGTGCCTTTTTGGCAGATTTGCCTTTAACTTCAGCGTAGAGGTCAGTCATTAAAACTTCCGACTGGAAGTGCCCGGATTTAATCGTCACTTTATTTCCTTTCTGGTGGATTTTTATGACTTGGACATTCGAATTTAGTTTCTTGGAAAAATAATTTCTACCAACTTGAATATCGCCTGACGGGAGTAATGGAACGGAGCTACTGCTTTGAGGAACTAGTGTTTTTACCGATGCTAATATATTTGAAATTTTATTTTTATTCGTAATCTCACCTGATTCAATTTTTGCAAGTAAATTTTCAATGGTTCTTTCATATTCTTGAATCTTTTTTCGAAATTCTAATTCCGCTTTCGAAATTTTTAACGCGACCAAGTTTTCTTCTTGTTTGTAGAGCTGTTTTAAATTTTGATTTTCTAAAATATTCGCTTCGATTTGCTTGTCGAGTTCATTCGCCTTGAGCTGAACCTTTTTCATCTCTTCATCTGCTGGTGTAACGGATTCTGCTAAAACATTGTTGGCGGTACTGAGAATAGAATCTTGATAAGCGGAATTTTTAAATATTTGCGAAAAAATATCCACTGCCATGGAGTTGCCAGGGCTCCCCAAGTGAATTTTATAGGTAGGGCGATGGGTTTCAAGATCAAAACCTACGTGAGCAGCTTGATAGCCAGGAGTCTTGAAGCAAACATTTTTCAAAATCTCATGATGAGTAGAGCAAATAATATGGGTGTTACCAAATTTTTTAATTAATTCAAAAATACCAAAAGCGAGAGCTGAAGCTTCTTGCGAAGAAGTTGAACGAAAAATTTCATCGACGATTAAAAGATTGGTATTTTTTGAGCTCTCCAGGAAAGATTTAAACGTCATAACCTCGGATGAGAATGAACTTAGGCCATGGTCGATTTGTTGTCCATCTGTACCAAGGAAGTAAACACCCTGAAAAAGAAATAATCGAGCTTTTTCAGCTGCCAGGAATAAGCCCTTATTAAGAAGTAAAATATTAATCAAAATCGATTTTAGCGTCACCGATTTTCCACCAGTGTTAGGCCCAGAAATAATAGTGGCAAATTCTCTTTTCTGAAGTTCGAAATGATTGCGAACACAGTTTTTAATTAATGGGTGGTAATAACCAATGAGTTCGATTTCAAAGTCATTAGAAATTTCAGGATAACAAAGACCATAACTTTGACTAAAGCGATATTTGGCATAATAGAAATCGAAGCTCGTTACAATTTGATAAAGATCTTTTAAGCGATTGGTGGGATCACCGATTTTTTTACTAAATTTAATACAGATCTTATTAATCTCTTCTTGAAAGAGTCCTTGCATCTCTAAACGTTGGTTAACTAAATTTCTAATCACAAAAGGTTCAATATAGAGGGTGTGGCCAGATTCCGATCTGGAGACGATATGGCCCAGCGACGAGCGATAAGAATCTGTTTTTATCGGTAAAACAAAATAATCGTTAATTAAATCGAAGTTAGGTATTTGCATACTTTGACTAATATCAGGATCTTTAATTAATTGTTTAAGTGTCGTTTTAATCGCTTCTTCGTAGGATTTAATTTTCTGAGAAATTTCACGTAAACGAGTATGCCCCATGTAATTAATTTCTGCGTTCGGGCTGACAATACTTCTGAATTCCTTAATAAAATATTTTTGAGCTGTGTTGTGAATTTGGCGAAGCTCACTCATTGAGATAATGGCCAGTTCTTGTGGAAGAAATTCATTCAGGGCGTAGGCGGTCTCTATCAAACATACCAATTGATTAAGATCTTCTAATGAGAAAATAGCGCCCTTTTCTATCAGACCAATTTTATTTTCATCGACATATGGTGAAATATGCGACTCAAATTGAAAAACCGGCATAGTATCAGCTGTTTTTAAAAAAGCTTGGATAATTCGGTGTGATTTTTCAATTTCAGATCTGGGATAGAAGGCATTGGGTTTGGCGAGCTCGATTTTATTTTTTTCAAAATAAGCAAATGAGGATATAATTCGACAGAGATGTAGCCATTCGAAAGGCTCGAAGTTTTTTAAATCTTCTGTAGTGAGTAAATTAAGTTCCATGATTCAATCCAAATTACAACTAGACTATCAGATAAAACAAATAAACGAAAATTGTAAGTTTCCTGGACAGATACAAAAAATTTATACTTCCGCTCGCTATTTGGCCTTTGCGGTCAGAACACCTGGTAAGAGTCAAACGCTCTATCTGGGTCGAGGCAAAGGCTATGAAGGGATATGGTCTGCAGAAGAAAATTTACCTAGCGAATTGCGCACCAAAGATCGTTTCCTCGATTACCTAAGAAAACATCTGACATCGGTGCATATTCTTTCAATCCGTTACGATGTGGATGACCGGATAATTCTGTTTGAATATCAATATTTTAAAAAGAAAAATCATTTTTATTATTTTTGGTCTGGGCGTGAAGCCTATTTTGGTTTGGTTTATTACGATGAGAAAAAAAATGAATATGAACTCAAAATGTCATGGGGACTAACTGAGAAACATTCAGAAATTAAGGATAATTATTTTGATTACTTTAATGAAGTCGGTCGTAAAAAGCTTAAAAAATCAGAGATGAAACCGATCACAACGATTAAAATTTTACTCGAAGAGGAAAAAAATGAATTAGCGAAAGCCGATCCAAAAGAGCAGAAAAAAGAAAAAAAGAAAATCGCTAAAATTCAAATGGAGTTAGATAAAATTAAAGCTATTAGTGAATGGGGTAAAATTATTTCGCCCATTGACGGTGCCGATTTTGAAAAACTCGACAAGTTTAAGCATGGAAATATCGAACTTAAACTCAAAGGGAAAACGGGTCATCAAAAGAAGAGCCAGTTATTTCAAAAAATTAAAGATTATCAAAAAGCTTATCAAATTCAAGCTAAACGGCTTGAAGGAATGCTCACAATAAAGGAAAAGCCATTAGAAAATGAACTCGAAGTGATTATGCCCATCTGGAAAAACACCACAAAAGTCCGTGAGCAAAAAAGCGAGTATAAAATAGTTGAGTATCAGGCACAGGGTTTTACTATTTATGTCGGAAAAGATGCCGCGGCCAATGACCATATGCGAAGCAAGCTGGCCAAAGCCGATGATATTTGGTTTCACCCTCAACATATTCCGGGCCCTCATATTATTGTGAAACTAAAAGGTGATTACCGCTTGAAGTTAGAAGATTACCAAATTATAGGGTCGATTATGATGGAGGCGCTTGATATAACAAAACAAACGCAGTTCTTTGATCTGATGTATACTGAAGTAAAAAATTTAAAGGCCATAAAAGGTAAGGCCGGTAGTGTAAATTACAAAAAACAAAAATATATATGCGTCGAATACCTCAAAAATTGGCAAAGCTTTTTATCGGCATAATGCTTTCTACTACTTGTTTCGCTGTGAAAGCAGAGACAGATCTTAGAAAGTTGATCCATGGTTTTGATCGACAAATTCATCACCCACAAGATTTGTTCAAGTCGATAAAGGTTGAGTATCGAAACACGGCTTTTGAAAAATTAAACAAGAAACACAAAGATTTTTACATTGAACTGACTTGGAATGATACCGGTGATTACAATGCTAAATTGGTAAATACCTCTGGAAAACTCGCAGCAATCGATACGAAATTAGAATCAATTGCTAAAGAAAAAATTTATTATGTCGTTCCAAAAAAATTGGCCCAAATCGTGGTGGGCTATGAACTGAAAAAAGTGGAAGGTAATACTCGAGCAATTCGAGCGATTGACACGACAGGACAGCAAATTTTTCACGAAATTTATCTCGAGTTCAATGAATGGGGTTATCTGAACCTTATGATTAGTAAAAAGGCGACTGGGACAGTTAAGCAAAACTTTCATTATCTCAAAAAAGACGACAAGCAGGTTTTGGCCCGCATCGAGCTTAATACTTTTGAGGGTAAAAAGATGATTCAAGGTGAGATGCAATTTAATTATGAGAAAATTGACTCAGCATATTTAGTTTCATCGATTGATTCAAATTATACCCATGAATTGGTTTCGAATAAGAGAAATAAAAATAATCTAAAAATCAAAGAAAAAATAACCTTCAAAAACTATCAGCTAATAAAAAAATAACAGCTAATCATTTTTTGTATTTCATAGATAAAAATTTATTTAAGCGATAAAATAAGACATTAACAGTGAGGTTGTGCATGAGTCTTTCACAGAGAGAAAAAGTATTTACGACATTAAAGAAAGCTAAGGAAATTGTTTTTGGCCAAGATGAGATGCTTGAGGCCATTATAGCCGCGTTAGTTTGTGAGGGACATTTGTTGATTGAAGGTATGCCGGGGCTTGGTAAAACTCTCAGCGTCTCGACTATGAGTAAACTATGTGACCTTGATTTTAAGCGTATTCAGTTTACACCCGATCTGCTTCCGTCAGATTTAATTGGAACCATGATCTTTAGTCAGAAGACCGAAGAATTTAAAACTAAAACCGGTCCGATTTTTACGCAAATTCTTTTAGCTGACGAAATTAACCGTTCACCAGCGAAAGTTCAATCGGCACTACTTGAAGCTATGGCCGAAAAACAAGTTACGATTGGCGAACAGTCGCATAAATTACCATCGCCTTTCGTCGTTCTAGCAACTCAGAACCCTATTGAACAAGAAGGAACATATCCGCTACCCGAAGCTCAGTTGGATCGTTTTATGATGAAAGTAGCAGTTGATTATCCTGATTTTGGGGCCGAAAAAAGTATTCTTGATTTAGGTAAAAAGATTTTTGCGGATATGGAGCCAGTTCTTAAGAAAAATGAATTAGCAGATATTCAAAAAACGGTTGAAAGTATTTATGTTGATGAGAAAATTAAAGATCTGATTATTCGAATCGTGCATGCAACTCGACCAAGCTCGAAATTATTTGTGAAAGATTTTGAAGGTGCGATTTTAGCAGGTGCTTCACCACGAGCTGGTATTTGGTTATATAAAATTTCAAAATTCAAAGCTTTCCTTGATGGAAAAGATTATGTGTCGCCAGAGCATATACTAAGCATTGTTCCGCAAGTCTTGGGACACAGAATTATCCTTTCATACGAGGCAATCGTAGATAAATTAAACGCAAAAACTATTGCATTGAGAATTGCTAACGCAACTGTTTAATTATGAATTTAAAAGAAGTTGAAAAAGTCGTTTCAGGTATTCAAGCGCAGTTATTTAAGAACTCGAATGCTTATTCAATTGGTATGCTCAAATCGCGTTTTCGTGGAACTGGAATTCAATTCAAAGAACACCAAATTTATGTTCATGGTGATGACGTCAGATTTATTGATTGGAAGTTATCTGCGCGGACTCGTACTGCATTTGTAAAAAACTTTGAAGAAGAGCGAAATGTTAATATCGTGGTTGTGGTCGATATAACGCGCTCGATGTATTTAGGCTACAAAGGTAAATCCAAGCTCCAAGCTGCATTCGAGTTGTCTTGCTTGTTATATTTACTGGCCGAGCAAACAGGCGATATGGTGCAAGTGGTTTTGTGGGATGAAGGCACAATGATGTTGCCTCAAAAGAACGGAAAAGAAGGTATTATTAATTTTGTCTCCCAGCTCGAGAAAAAAGGCATTTTAAATAAACACGGAAAAATTGATATTGAATATGAGTTAAAAGAAATTTTACCGGTAGAAAAAAAAGTGGCTCAGCTGAAATCATTCCTTGCCAAAAATAAAGAAGTAGTCATTTTTTCTGATTTCAGTTCTTTTGATGAAGTGAATGAATTGAATAAATTACTTTATAAAAAGAACATACATTGCTTCAAAATTGTTTCTCCACTAGAAGAGGCGAATGAGCGCCCCTTTTCTGTCGAAGTTTATAACTCGCAATCACAAGATAATAATAAATATTTCCTGGATCAGATGAGTACATTTGTTGAGAAGCGAAAGTTAGAACGCTTGAAGGGCCGGGTTAAAGTTTTAAAAGTCAAAGACCGGTACCTCGAAGTCTTTGTTAAAGAGTTAAGCTAGTATGAAACGAATTATTGCTTTACTCCTTATTATTAGTTTTGAATCGTCATTCGCTGCGACCTTATTTATTAAACCGACGACGGAACAAACGATCCAACAAGGCGATGTGGTTAAGTTGGAAATTTTTCTTGTTGTGAAAAAGCATGAGTCACTTCAACCATTAGAGCTTTATAACAAAGTATTGGGAAAAACGCTTTTTATTATGAATCCACAGATTATTAAGGAACAAGAAACAGCAGCAGATAAAAATTATTTGATTGATGCTGATGTGGTTTTCAGTAATGAAGTCACTGCTGGCCAGGTATTAAGTCACGACTTTAAAACTTCTAAGTTAAATATTATTATTTCGAACGTGATTGTACCGGCGCAAGAAGCTCAAAAAGAATTCATGGTATTCGACCAGGATTTTTATCCTGAATTAAATATTCGGCAGTTCTGGCAAAATATTGGGGCGATTATATTATTGTTTAGTTTAGTTGGTTTTAAATTTTATCGAAAACAAAAACGTAGGCGCGCTGCTGCTCAGATTATTCAGCTACGTGCAGAGAAAATTAATTCGCTAATTAATAAAATAAAAAATGCTGAACGACGTGAAGATTTTGAAGCGATTTATCTACAAAAGCAAATGATTCTAGCTGAATCTCTCGTGCCTGCAGAAGAATTTAGAAAAATGATATCCAAAATTGAAAATTACTTATTTAAAAAAGAGCTTAGTGAGTTTGAAAAGAATGAAATCAAGAAATCTTTTAACAATTTTGCTAACACCATAGGCAGAACTTAATGGAATTTAGAACGCCATTTTTAGTTATCCTGCCATTGTTAACAATGGTGATGTGGTCATTTGATTTTTGGAAACTCTTTCGAAATGCTCAGTTGCATTTTCCGCTCAAAAAAATGAAACAATCACTTTTGAACATTAAACGCTGGGTCTTATTTGGATTAGGCGTGGTGGCTTGGTTATTTATTGCTTATGCCATGATGGGGCCGAGAAAACCGCTAAATTTTTCACCGAGCCAAATTGAAGTTAATGATATTTTTATGGTTATCGATGTTTCTCGTTCAATGCTCGCTGATGATATTAAGCCTAATCGGTTGGAAGTTGCTAAGCAAAAGATCCACGATTTCTTAAGACTTCGTCCAACCGATCGCATCGGTATTATTATTTTTTCGGAAAAAGTTTTTACTTTGGTTCCGCTCACGACAGACAGAAAAGTTATTGATGAAGTTGTCCCTGAGATAACAGTGGGTAATTTGGGCGGTGGTACGAATATCGGTGATGCTTTAGGTTTAGCGGTTGCTCGGGCTGTTGACACGGAAACAAAAAACAAAGTTATTGTTTTGTTAACGGACGGTGTAAGTAACGTTGGTAATATGTCACCCCTGCAAGCCGCTGAATTGGCGCAAAAATATAAAATTAAAGTCTACACTATTGCATTAGGCACGGATGATGATGCGAGAATCCCGGTGCCTGGTGGTGTTTTCGGAACTAGATATCAAGTGATTCCTGGCGGTTCGATTGATGTAAAGACCTTGGAGACAATTTCACAAATGACCGGTGGTAAAGCTTACGTGGCAAAAAGTGAACAAGCATTACAAGAAATTTTGGATGATATCCAGCAACTTGAAAAAACAAAAATTGAGTCACAAGGACAAATTGTTTATCAAGAGAAGTATTACCAGTATCTAGTTATTGGCATCGTACTGTTGATGTTGATTGAACTGCTGCGAAGGTTTTATTTAAAAGAGTTATTATGACATTTGATAAGCTATATTTATTACCGATTGTTATTATTTTGTGTTTACTGATTTTTTTCTTCGGTAAGCGTCTCTACTTTAATTTTGTGGAGTGGGTTTCAGATCATTGGTTTTACGGACCGAAGAAAAGACTTAATATGTCTTTTTTCTTTTATTTTTTAGGTTTGAGCCTATTGCTTTTTTCGTTGGTCGATGTAAGAGGCAAGCCAACCAAAATGAAGGCGCAAATACCTGATCAGAAAACAATCCTCATGATTGATACATCGGCCAGTATGATGGCCGAAGATGTAAGACCAAATCGTTTTCAAAAAGCTATTTTTTTGGCCCGCCACTTTGCTAAGAAAGCTATTGGTCATCAAGTTTCGGTTTTTGTTTTTTCAGATACCATTAAACGCCTGGTTCCATTTACGACGGATTATGATTTATTAGATTCGCGTTTAAATGGCTTGGAGACAATGGATATTAATCGTGGTGGGACGAATCTTGGGTTGGCCATCACGGAAGCTTTGCAATACCTCAGGACTTCAGATGGTGGTCATGCTGGCAACATGCTCATTTTCACTGATGCAGAAGAAACCGAAGCTGGACCATTACTAGATATTGGAAAAGGTGTTTCTGTGGCGATGGTCGGTGTCGGGACCGCCCAAGGTGCACCGGTGCCGATGCGCGATCGACAAGGGGTGTTTATTGGAAATAAACAGTTTGACGGTGATATCATTACGTCAAAGCTTGATGAGAGCTTTTTAAAAAAACTAGAAGATAAAATCGAATATTATCGTTATTGGATAGCAACTTCATACTCTTTACCAACGGAAGAAATTTTAGAATTCTTCAAAAAGATTCATTTGGGTGAACATACAGAAAATGAAGTCACTATTCAGGAAATTTACCTTGAATACATTCTAGCTCCGGGGATTATTTTATTATTTATTTCTTATGCTCTTAAATTCGGTAAAGTCTTTACTCCATTATTACTGTTTTTAACTTTTTCCCATTTAGCCTCCGCTCAAGCAGAAGAGCCTCAAGCAGAAAAAAATCCTTATGAACCCCAGATTTTGAATCTGAAAGAAAAAATCAAAAAGGGTGAAGCCAGTAAAACTGATAAATTAAAGCTCGGCGAATACTTTATGCGAAGTAATGAAAACGAGAAGGCCATAACTGCCTACGAAGAAAACCTTGGAAAAATCGAAATCGAAAACGAAAACGATTTAAAATCATATTTTAATAAGGGTACGACCTATCTCAAGGCCGGCAAAGTTGAACAGGGGATTAACGAATATCAAAAATTATTGGACGCCATGAAAGGTATGAATATTGAAGGTATGGATGAGGTTAAAAAACTTATTAATCAAAATACTCTGACCGCATTAAAAGAGCAGGAACAAAAACAACAAAAAGGTGATGGTGAGTCTGAGGATAAAAAAGAGTCGCAACAAAATCAATCACAAGATGGGCAAAATGGTCAGCAAGGCGACCAACAAAAACAGAACGAGCAAAAAAAACCAGGTGAAGAGAATAAGGATGAGCAAGGTCAGAAGGAAGAGAAAAAAGACAATTCCGATGGCAAAGACGGTGAAAAAGATAAAAAAGATGAAGGCCAAGGTGATAAAAATGAACAACAGAAAAAAGAAGCCGGAGAAGCTGGCAAAAAAATACCAAAAGATAAATTGCCGACATTATTAAAACAATTGGTAAACGACGACCGACAGTTACAAGAAAAATTAATTGATACATCGACGGCCGATAAGCGCGGAATGGGACCTAAAAAGGACTGGTAGTATGAAAAACGTATTTCTTTTATTCCTTTCACTCTTTTTTGCGAACTTAGTTTCAGCGCAAGAATTTGAAGTTTTGGTTGAGAATCAAGAAGTTATTATGGGTGAAAGCTTTGATGTAACTTTTAAAATTGTTACTGAATCAGATGATGAACCGCAAATCACTTTTGATCCAGAAGGATTAGAAGTTTTAGGTCGTAGTAATCGTGGAACATCAATTATTACGACGAATATCAATGGACGCATTACACGTAGTCGTGAAGTGACCATGGTTTATGAAATGGTGGCAAACAGTAAAGGACGTGTGAAGCTAAGTAATATCAAAGTGGAACTCGATCAACGTAAAATTGGCCACGCTGATGTTACATTACGTGTCGTTGAATCTATACAAAAGCTGGATGATTTCTTCGCACTGGCCGTTCCTTCAAAAACTCGTGTGTATCTCGGTGAATCGATCATTTTACGTTATTATATTTATAAAAAAATTCAGATTCCTAATTTTGATATAAAAAAGTATCCAAAACTTGATGGTTATCTCAAGCGCTTCGTACAAGAGCCATTACGTGACGAGCGAGTGAATTATAACGGGCAGATTTACGTCAGAAGCATTTTATATACCGTACAGCTTTTTCCTGAAAAAATTGGTGACTTAGAAATAGATCCTATTAAATTAACTGTTCACTATCCTGCCCGAAATATGAATGACCCTTTTGGGAGTTTCGGTCTCGGACTTGGGATGGGGTATTCAAAATTAAAAACCAAATCGATTGGTAGTGCACCAGTGAAAGTCACTGTTATGGCGTTGCCAGCGAAGTCTGTACCACCGCACTTTACAGGTTTAGTGGGACAGCATGAATTGAGCTTTCAATTAATGAAAAATAAATTTCTTATTAACGAGCCGGTTGAGGCGAAGTTAATTGTTAAAGGTATGGGCGTTCTGGAAAATTTCGATGCTCCTGTCTTAATAAAAAATAGTGGGCTAGAAGAATTTGAATCAAGTGCGGATTTAGTATTAAATCAAGATTTCTCGGCGACTAAAACCTTTCAATATACTTTTATTGCTCGTCAAAATTTTTCACAAGAGCAAAAGGCGATACCTTTAAGTTATTTTGATCCAGAAAAAATGGAATACATCACCATCATGATCAATGTCCCACCAATTGAAGTTGCGGGTGGGAAAGCAGTTGATAACTCGATTGCCAAATCTGATGAGCCTGCGCCCGCAGTGGAAGAGCCAAATCGACCAGCACCATTGCCAAAAATCGTTGAAGATTTAGGGATTATCGGGCCAGAGTTTGAGCCGAAGCTAATTCGCTTTACGACGAAAACAATAAACCTGCTTTTACTTGCGATTATTGTTGTGCTTTTTGGTGGCAATTTCTATCAATGGATTAAGCCTAAAAAGATGGAAAATGAGTATGAAAATATCTTCCGCGAAATAAAGTCAAAAGGTTTAAATTACTCGCGACTTTTCCACTTTCTTTCAGGCTTTAAAAACGATGAGAATTCAGACCTACTTCGAGCTTTACAAAACTCGACTATCGATGAAAAGGTGAAAAAGTATTTTCTCGATCTCGTCCAAGCCTGTGAAAAGAATCAATTTTATATGGAAAACAAAGATAAAAAGATGACAATTAACAATAAGTATTTTATTGATGTTTTAAATTTTTATAAAAATCGAAGAACAAGTGCAAGTAGTCGAAAATATTCAGGAATTTCAAAAGCTTCTCAAGTCTAATGAGAAGATTGGTTTAACCATTGGGAACTTTGATGGCTTCCATACTGGCCATCAATATTTAGTAAAATATCTACAAGAGCAAACCAAAAAGCGTGACGAGAAACTTGCGGTATTTACTTTTGTTCCGCATCCGAAATTCACGATCGAAAGTAACGCTAAAAATTTTCTGATTAATAGCTATTCTGAACGTCGTAAGTTTTTTGAATCCATGAAAGTTGATTACTTAATGGAGCAAAAATTTGATCGTGATTTTAGTTTATTGTCGGCTTCAGATTTTCTAGAAATCTATATTTTAACCATTCCAAATTTACGCAGCTTATATCTTGGTTACGATTTTAGTTTCGGTGCGAATAAGCAAGGGGACTTCAAATTTGCTAACACCTACTTAAGTCAAAGAGGAGTTGAAGTTTTTCTACTTAAAAAAGATGATTCGGGCAAAAATCCGTCTTCAACTAAAATTCGTGAAGAAATCCGCCTGGGAAACATGAGTGAAGCCACGAGGCTTTTAGGTCGCCAGTTTTTTTTAGACGGGATAGTGGTTAAAGGAGAAGGGCGTGGAAAAAAAATTGGTTTTCCAACTGCCAATATTCAATTTGATGCAAAACTTTTAACCCCACAAACTGGCGTCTATGTGACGAGAACGATCTATAAGGGTATGGTTTATCATTCCATTACCAATATCGGGATAAATCCGACTTTCAATCAAACTGGAAAAATTCATGTTGAAACCAATATTTTTGATTTTAATAACGAAATCTATGGTGAGGAACTCAGAGTCGTTTTTTTAGAAAAAGTACGAGATGAGAAAAAGTTTGAAACAGTGAATGCGCTCGTTGAACAGATTAAAAAAGATGTGACTTATGCCAAAGAAAAACAACGAGATACTTAATCTTGGATTGCTCGGTGCCAATATTCAGCACACACAATCGCCAGCGATTTACCAAAAGTTGTTAGACCAAAAATTTCACTACCATATTATCGACATTTCTAATTCAGACAAATTACCAAGTCTGGAAAGTATTTTTGAAAAATATCAGCTAGATGGTTTAAGCATTACGAGTCCTTTTAAACGAAGTTTTACTAAAGCAATTAATCAGAGTTCAATCAATTGCGTTAAACAAGTTGATGGAAAAATTCAAGCAACCAGCACGGATTACTCCGCGATGAAAAAACTGCTCGAAACAAAATATCGACCTCGACAGATAGTTATTCTCGGAGATGGTGCTATGGCGATACTTTTAAAACAAATTTGTCAGGAATTAAAAATTTCGTATTTAGAATTTTCTCGAAAACAAAATGGTGAAATTAATAAACTAGATTTGTCAGCTTTAGAAGCGGGAAGCTTAGTTATCAACAGCTGTTCGCGCGCTTTTGTATTCGAAGGTAAACTCAGTAAGTCCTCGATTTTTTGGGATCTTAACTATCATTTTTTACCTCATATCGAATATTTTTCGAAAAATCCGAATTGGACTTACCATGATGGGATGGAGGTGTTGGAGCTGCAGTGTCAACTATCCCTTAAGTTTTGGGATCTTAGCTAATTTTTTCCATTCAAGTTCCGATAATCAATTACGTATGCTTAGAAAAGAATTTATAGACGCGTTGACATCGACCGGCTCTATTCCACTTAAGGAACTTCGTCCTTACTTAACGAATAGTGATCCTGAAGATATTACTGAGTTTCAACTGACTAATAATCAGTTCTTTAACGAATTAAAATTCGCACAACTTTGTTCGCAGAAATTTAAAATTCCATTTATTGATTTGAAGAATGCAAAAGTAACGAAAGAAACACTTTCGACTATTCCTAAAAAAGCGATTGTTAAATATCGTTTATTACCTATTCAAAAAACGGCCAACAAAATAACTTTTGCAACTTTTGATCCAACGGTTGTTACCTATGCAGGTACACTGGCCGAGCAATTAAAAAAACCAGTCGAAGTTATTTTAACCACCATCTCTGCTTTCCAACGTATTTTTTCTGAATCGGAACAGTCTATTGATGAACTAGTTGCGACGGTTATGGAAATGAAAGGTGATACAGGAGCTGATGATAATGTTTCGGAAAAAGATATTGGTGACGATGTTATTACTTTCGTAAATCGAATTTTAGCGGAGTCATTTGTTAAAAAAGCATCAGATATTCACGTTGAACCTTATGAGAAAAGTTTTAGAATTCGTTTGCGTTTGGACGGTAACTTGGTTGAAATAGCGAGACCTCCAAAATCAATGCAAGCTCCGATTGTTTCAAGATTAAAAATTTTGGCCAAACTAGATATTTCTGAAAAAAGAAAACCACAAGATGGTCGTATTAAATTAAGTGTCGGTGGTAAGCCTATTGATTACCGGGTTTCATCGCTGCCAACTCTCTTCGGTGAAAAAGTGGTTATGCGTCTTTTAGATCAATCGAACCTCCAGTTAGATATGACGAAATTGGGTTTTGAAAAAGAGCAGATCGAAGCACTGCAAGCAGGCATTTTAAAGCCCTATGGTATGTGTTTAGTTACGGGGCCAACCGGTTCTGGTAAAACGACAACCTTATATTCCGCTCTCGCTGAATTAAATAAACCAGACACTAATATTTCAACCGCTGAAGATCCAGTCGAGTTTAACTTGGAAGGTATTAACCAAGTTAACGTAAAAAAAGACGTGGGATTAACTTTTGCTGCCGCTCTTAAATCATTCTTACGTCAAGATCCGGATGTTATTATGGTGGGAGAGATTCGAGATTTTGAAGTTGGTGAAATCGCAGTTGAAGCGGCACTGACTGGTCACTTAGTTTTATCTACGCTGCACACGAACGATGCACCTTCCACAGTTACACGTCTTCTTAATATGGGAATCGAACCTTTTCTTGTCGTAGCAGCACTTAACGTTGTTGTTGCACAGAGATTGTGCCGCAAAATTTGTTTAAATTGCCGTGAAGTTGCCAATGTATCACAAGCAGAGCTTCTGGCCGCAGGTTTTGCTCCTGCAACAGCAGAAAAAATAAAAGTCTATAAAGGTAAAGGTTGCGATAAATGTAACAAAACTGGTTACAAGGGCCGTGTTGCCATTTATGAAGTTTTGAGTGTCACGCCAGGCGTACGTGAAGCCATTTTAAAACATGCTTCATCGGATGAACTTAAATTGATTGCGATTAAAGAGGGAATGAAAACTCTAAGAATGTGCGCGTTGACCAAGGTCGTGCAAGGCTTAACGACACTTGAAGAAGCTGTAACGAATTCGGCCTCAGATGATATTTTACAAAAACAAAAGAAAGCAGGATAAATTATGAGTCAGAACAATGATGACGCAACCAAAACCGCGACTAACACCAAAACCCAGAATCAATCTGGAGTTGGAAACTTGCAAATCCAGCAACTTTTTAAAGTTATGGTGGATAGTGGGGCTTCCGATTTACATTTGTCTGTAGGAAGTGCTCCCGGAATGAGAATTCACGGTAGCATTGTGAGAGTTAAGGTTGGAAGTCTTACCGCAGATGATACCAAAAAATTAGTTTATCAAATTATGTCTCAGCAGCAAAAAGCTGAGTTTGAAAAAAATCTCGATCTCGATTTTTCATTCGGGATTAAAGGTCTTGCACGTTTTCGCGCTAACGTCTTTATGTCAAAAGGTGGCGTTGCTGCTGTCTTTCGTCAAATTCCAAGCTTAATTCCAGATTTTGATTCATTAGGCTTACCAAAAGTTTTACTTGAAATTTCAGACGTGGCTAACGGCCTGGTTCTTGTCACGGGTCCAACCGGTTCTGGTAAGTCGACGACACTGGCATCAATTATCGATCGTTTGAATCAGAAAGAAGCTGGCCATATTATTACCCTGGAAGATCCTATTGAATTTGTTCACAACCACAAAACCAGTATTGTTAACCAGCGTGAAGTTGGAAAAGATACATTGCATTTTCATAACGGTTTACGAAGTATGTTACGTCAGGACCCGGATATCGTTCTGGTGGGGGAGTTGCGAGACGCTGAAACGATTGAAGCGGCGCTTACGATTGCAGAAACAGGTCACTTAGTTTTCGGTACGCTTCACACCAACTCGTGTATTCAAACTATCAATCGTATTGTTAACGTTTTCCCTTCTGATCAACAAGAGCAAATTAGAACATTGCTTTCCTTCGTTCTACAAGGGGTTATTTCTCAGCAGCTGTTACCGAAATCATTTGAGCCTGGGCGAGTGTTGTGTCAGGAAATTTTAAAAACAACACCAGCGATTCGAAACTTGATTCGTGAAGATAAAATTCACCAAATTTATTCTCAAATGCAGGTTGGTCAAGACGAGACAGGCATGGTGACTATGAACCAAAGTATTATGAAAGCCGTGAAGAACGGTTCAATTAATAATGAGACGGCCATGACTTATTCAACCCAGCCTGAAGAATTAGCAAAGAAATTAGGTTTAAAAACAGCTTAAGGATTTAAATAATGCCGAAGTTTAGATGGGAAGGTTTTGATAAAACCGGAAAAAAAATGAGTGGCAGTTTGGTCGTTACAACCGCCCGCGAGTTGCGTGCGACACTTCGACGTGATGGTGTTCGTGTTGTTAAAGTTATCGAGCCAGGAATTTTAGATACAGACTTTGATCAATTAATGATTGATGCTGGTTTGAAAGAACCGTTTTCAAATAAAGAATTAGGTAAATTCACACGCCAATTATCAATTCTATTGAGTGCGGGTGTCCCAATTCTCGAATGCTTCGAAATTTTATTTAAACAAGAAAAGAATCCAAGTTTTAAAAACTTAATTAAATTAGTTGCTCAAGATGTGGGTGGTGGTTCAACACTTAACGAAGCACTTAGTAAGCGCAAAGGCTTTACCAAACTCTATACGAGTTTAATCAAGGCCGGTGAAGCAGCCGGTATTCTTGATGAGATTTTAAATAAGTTGAATGAGTTCATGGAAAAACAACAAAAGTTAATGTCACAACTTAAAGGTGCACTAATGTATCCAACCATTGTTACCCTGGTTGGTATCGGTGTCGTTTACGCTCTGATGGTTTTCGTTGTTCCGCAATTTGTGAGTATGTTAACTGAGACCGGACAAGAGTTACCTTTTGTTACAAAATTTGTTATTGATGTTTCTGATTTTTTGCGGGCCTATACTTTACAGGCGGCACCACTAATGGCAGTCGCATTTTTCTTTTTTATGAAATGGAAAAAATCAGCTTCGGGAAAACCCATATGGGATTTGGTTACGATGAAGTTACCTATTTTTGGAGGAATCATTATCAAAGGCAACTTGGCGTCTTTTACGAGAACTCTAGCAACCATGCTAGGCGCCGGCGTACCGCTTTTGGATGCCTTGGATATTTGTCTTGAGACACTAGACAACACTTACATTGCACAAGATTTACTAAAAGTGAAAGTGGCCGTAACCGAAGGTAAAACGATAACTGAGCCATTAAAGAAGATTGAGTATTTCCCAGAACTCGTTGCACAAATGGTGAAGGTTGGTGAAGCCACCGGTAACCTGGATCAAATGTTAGTCAAAGTTTCGGATGTTTTTGAGCAAGAAGTAGAAGAGTTATTAGGGAACGCTACAAAATTAATTGAGCCACTAATTTTAGTCGGTTTGGGCGGTATTATTGCGACTATATTAATTGCTATGTACTTACCAATGTTTATGAGTGCTGGTGGAGCCGACGCTCCTTAAAAAATGACTAACATAAAGCCTAGTTAAGTGCTTGAAATTACTACAAGTTAAGATTTTAAGCATAAAAAATTGAACTTATGAGACAATATAACTACACATTCACTACCTCCTTATTCTCTTAATGGGTAAAGTCGTGGTGTTTGTTTAACAACTAATGTTTATTCTCTTAATGAATAAACGAGGGGGAAAAATGAAAAAGCTAAACCAAAAAGGCTTTACGCTTGTCGAGCTAATGGTCGTTGTTGCGATTATTGGTATTCTTTCAGCGATTGCCGTGCCTAACTTTAAAAAGTATCAGGCAAAGTCAAAACAATCAGAAGCGAAATTAACTTTAGCAGGTATCTTTACTGCTGAAACAGCAATTTTTGCTGAGTATGATTCGTTCTTTTCGTGTTTATTACAAATTGGATATGAGCCAGGTGCTGCTGTTGCTGGCCAAACAGGCGGTTATTATGCAGCTGGTACAACGGGAATGCTAGTTAATGCCGTAGCCGGTGGACAAACACCTGCTGGATGTGCTGGTGGAGCCGGAAATGAAACGTTTGATGCTACAAAAGTTACTGGTGGTGGTGGGGCACCTGCTACTGCAGCAGCAATCCCAGCAGCAGCTGTGACTGCAACAGACACATTTATTGCGGGTGTTGGCGGTCAAGTTATGGCTGGTGGTCAGTGTGATCAGTGGACGATAAATGAAAACAAAACAGTTACTAACACACAAAGTGGGTTAATGACTGGCGCTGTTTGTCCATAAGAAATATTTTAGTTTTTTGATATACAAGGGGGAGCTAAGGCTCTCCCTTTTTTATTTTCTGGATGCGTTCTTCTAGTTTTTGCAAAATAATTTCGTTAGTCGTAAGAGTTTTAGCTTGTTCAAGTAGTCGCAAAGCCAATTCAGGATCGTCACCTTCTATGGCTGCTTTTGACATCATACTGCGAACGTAAAACGGAACACGAGGATCATGATCGATATTCTTAAAAATTTGCAAGGCGTATTCACGATCTTTTAGTTCAAAGTAATAATGGTAAAGAGCATTGTAATTAATAAAATAATCCTTTGGGTAAATACTCAAGCCTTTATCAAAAATATCTTTAGCCCCAGCATCGTCATCTTTAATAATGGAAAGATATTGACCACCCATGGAATAAACTTCTTTAAATTTGGGATCGAGTTTGATCATAGTGGTAAAACGCAAATACATCCAATCATTCAAGTCGTTTTTTGTGTAATGTTCTTCGTCAGAATCAATGAGCGTTTTAATCCATAGCACAGAGCTAATAAGACGTTTCATTCCGAGGTTCACCGTTAAGAGAAATGAATCTTTCAAATTAACTGCGAGTTGTTGTTTGGTAACTTTATGAAATGGTTTTTTATATTCTTGGTGAATAGTCCCGGCCAAGAATAAAAAAAGAAATGAAACTACTAATTGAATCTTTTGAGTCAAAGTCATAGAATAATTCTACATGATTCGATTAGAAAATATTAACAAAGATTTTAAACCAGATGCTTTTGGTCCTGTATTTAAAGCTCTTAAAAATGTGAGCTTTGAAATTAAAGAAGGCAAAATCACGGGATTTCTAGGCGCTAATGGTGCAGGCAAAACAACGTCTATGAAAATTATCATGGATTTTATTCGCCCGAGCTCTGGCAACATTATTTACGACGTGAAATTAGGGAAAAAAAAAGAAGAGATTTTTTCTAAAATAGGTTTTCTTCCAGAGCGTCCATATTTTTACCCTCATCTCAATGGTCGTGACTTTGTTTACTATATGGCCACACTTTCAGGTGTACCGAAATTATTATTAAAAGAACGTATTGCATACTGGGCACCACGCTTTAAAATCGATTTTGCACTCGATAGAAAAATCAAAACTTATTCGAAAGGGATGTTACAGCGTTTGGGTTTTCTTTCAACTCTGTCTCACGATCCAAGTTTAATTATCCTAGATGAACCTCTTTCTGGCCTTGATCCGATTGGTCGTAAAGAAATGAAAGATGTTATCGTAGAAATCCACCGTTCTGGTAAAACAGTTTTTTTCAGTAGTCATATTATGGGCGACGTGGAAGAAATTTGTCAGGAGATTGTCTTTTTGCAATCGGGTGAATTGCAATACACGGGCTCAGTAGCAGCTTTATTACATAGAAATAGAAATGAAAATTATCTTTTCTGTGTAAAAAATAATGATCGTTATGATCTCAAAACACCACATACAAGTTCTACTCGTGGCCGTGAAGATACCATTTATTTTGAAGTCAGTGCGGATGATAAAAATATCATGTTGAAAGAATTAGTGGAAAATAGAATGGAGATTATTTCTATGGAGCCTGTTCAGAAAACATTAGAAGAAATTTTCTACGGAGCTAAGAAGTGAGTACGATTTTTACTGTTGCTTATTATACTTTCAAAGAATTATTAAAAAGCCGTGTTTTGATGAACGCTTTTTTTATGGGATGTTTCCTTATAGCTTTAACCTATATTGCTTCTGAGTTTACGTTTGGTGTGCCTCAACGAATAGCGATAGACTTCGGATTGGGAATTCTCACCTTATCTTCAGTGGGAATGGCCCTTTTTTTCGGCGTGGAACTACTTTCAAAAGAAATCGAAACGAGAACTATCTATATGATTATTTCACGTCCAGTTGAGCGTTATAAAGTTCTGCTTGGAAAATACTTAGGTTTTTTAAGTATTCTTTTTTTGAATCTTATCATCCTTGCCAGTATGTCACTTATTACATTCAAAGTCCTGAAAGGTGATATCACGAATATGATCTTGTGGAATATTATTTATATCTTTATCGAAGCACTATTGGTTTTGCTTTTAGTGGTGCTTTTCTCTTTAAATACCAACAATACGGTTTCTGTTATTTCTGTGATTGTACTGTATGTGACAGGCCATGCGATGGACCCTAATACATTAAAATTTTTCGTTGAAGGTCGCCCCGCTTTTGAAAAACTCATTAATTTCTATCACTTTGTTTTACCTGGCTTTTATAAATTGAATATTAAGGACTTTGTTCTTTATCAAGAAAATCTCTCATCAGAATATTTAATTTCAACACTTGGATATGGATTTTTATACTCACTATTTTTAATAACTCTTACTGCCGTTATTTTTGAACGAAAAGATTTAAATTGAGCCTTTCATTACTACTTGAAATTTATGCAGCAATTCTGGGTCTCATGTTTGGGAGCCTGCTAAACGTTTTGATTTTAAGGCTGCCAAAAAATGAAGATACAGTGAAAGCTCGCTCTTGTTGTCCAAAATGTTCAAGGCAACTCAAGTGGTATCACAATATTCCAGTTTTAAGTTTCGCGTTTCTTAGAGGTAAATGCGCATATTGCGAACAAAAAATTTCTTGGCAATATCCTATTGTGGAAATTATCACCGGGATAGCGGCGTGGCTTCTAGCGCCCAAATCATTCGACATGATGGAAATCATGTATTTTGTTTTATTCTTTTCTGTTTTCTGCGCTTTCTTAGTGCATTTTGTGGTGGATGTTCGTCATCAAATATTACCTGATCAAATAAATCTTTTTTTATTGGTTCTTTTTCTTTGCTACGTTTTGTTCTTCCGTAACTGGACTTTCTGGCTTTCCGGGGCCGCGATCGGATTTTTAGGGACCCTCAGTGTAACCTGGATTTTTTATAAAATTAAAGGTCAAATAGGTTTGGGTGGAGGAGATATTAAGCTTTATGGCATCCTCGGACTTTATCTTGGACCTTTCGGAATTGTGCAAAATATTTTTCTAAGTTGCACTCTGGGAGCGGTTGTCGGCTTATTTTTGATCGGAACAAAACGAATGACTCGCAACGATCCGTTAGCTTTCGGTCCATTTATTATCATCATTGCTACTTTTCAAATTTTCTTTCCGGAATCCTTCCAGTCATTTGCCCAAATGATTTTTCCATCATAATGCCGGACTGATTCACTCAGGCAAATGACTAAATGCTTGAAATGATAACAACCTTCTAGCTATAATAAGAAGTGGTGCATAGGTACATTTTGCCTAGTAAAACTTAGGAGAGGTTTTTGGCTGGTAGTTTGATTGATTCGATTGTTTCAAAGATCCTACCTTCGTCTGGTAATCTCGTCGGCGTTGATATCGGTTCGGGTTTTATTAAAGTTTGCGAACTCAGCGGTGGAATGGCGACCAAATATAAATTAGAAAAATTCTCAATGCTAGCTCTGACAGAAGCGGCCATCATCGAAGACGAAATTCAGAAAAAAGAAGAAATCATTGCTAAGATAAAAACTTGCATCGACAAAGCCGGAATTAAAAATAGTTCAGCGGCCCTTGGCCTATATGGTCCAAACACCATCATTAAAAGAATGCAAGTTCCTGAAGGTACTGACGAAGAAATCGAAGATCATATTCTTTGGGAATCAGAACAGTATATTCCTTTCGGCGCAGATGAATCTCAAATTAGTCACTTTGTTTTAGGTGATAACGAAGGTGGCGGTAAAGATGTTATTCTTTCTGCTGCTCGCGAAGATACCGTAGTAAGTTTTGAAGAATTATTAACTGAAGCTAAGATGACTCCCAAAGTAGTTGAGATTGGTTTGCTATCTCTTTCAAATCTTTTCGAAGTTGCCTATAGCGATAAGCTGGGTGATTTTAAAGCTGGTGTGGCCATCATTGATTTTGGTGCACAAAGTACAAAAGTTATGATTTATAAAAATGGCGCGCCTATTTTTTGTAAAGAAATTCCAATGGGTGGTGCTTTGATCACTGAAGAAGTTCAACGCCAGATGGGTTTAAGCTTTAGTGATGCGGAAGATTTAAAAATTAATGGCGATGAATCAGGTAATTTACCAGAAGAAATCGTAACTATCGTCGACGCACATTTAAATACACTTTATGATGATATCAAAAAATCTTTAAACTTCTTTTTATCAAATTCAAACGAAGAGCCATTAAAACATTGTTTAGTGACAGGTGGAAGTTCGAGGTTGCCCGGTTTGATAGATGGTCTTGAAGGACTATTAGAAATCAATGTTGAATTTTTTAATCCGTTCAGAAAAATTAAACCAAGCTCCGGCTTTTCGAATGAAGAACTTGAAAGAATTGCAACTCAAGGTTGTGTCGCTCTAGGCTTAGCAATGAGGAGTTTATAGGCATGATTAAAACCAACCTCGCCAAAGGCTTTCAGCCCATTGTTCTACCTAAAATTGCAGGTATCGATCTTAATTTATTAAATTTTAGAATGTCGATAGCTGTTTTCTTGGCTTGTTGGTTGTTGCCTGACATGTTTTTACAACCGATGTGGCAACAAGAGGTTGAAGAAGTTGATGCCAGAATTAAATCACTTCAATCACAAGATAAAGATTTAAAAGATAAAGTTGGTGATTTCAAAACACTGGAAGAGCAACTTCGCGATCTTGAACTTCAAGAAGGTCGTTTACAGGAAAAACTCGTTATTGTTAAAAAAATTATTAAGACCAGAAAATCTCCGGCCAATATCATGATTTATATCGCCAAAAATATGCCTGAGGATTTATGGTTAACTGAACTTATTATTGATAAAGATAAGTTTTCACTCAGTGGTCGTTCACTTTCGTATAAGAGTATTACCTCCTTTGTCGAAATTCTAAGAAGCTCAATCTTCTTTAATAAAGATTTAAAAATGTCTCCCGTCCAATCGGAAGAGGACGCAACCAGTGGAATGCGATTCGAGAAATTCGGTTTGACTTCAACTATCGGGAGATATGAATAATGACCAGTATTGCAAAAAACTTCCACATGGTTATTTTGGGTATCTTCGGTTTCCTGTACTTTATGGATTATCAAACTCATCTTGAAAATCTTGAAGCTCGCGGATCATCGCTGGGAAATATAGAATCAAATATTGCTAAAAATAATCAGCGTCTTAAAAAACTTAAAGAATTTCGCGAAAATTTAGAAATTTCAAAAAAACGTCTACAAGAAGTCGCGGAACAAATTAACTTGGTGCAAAAGCAATTACCAACCAGTCTGAGTGATACTCGAGTTATGGATTTCTTTGCTGACGAAGCTAAGAAAATTAATATTTACGATATTCAACTAACTCCAAAAGAAGAAGAGCTTAATGGTTTCTATTTCTCAAAGAAATTTGATCTTGAAGGTGTAGGTACATTCCTTCAGTTCTTAGTTCTATTTGAACGCCTTTATACTGCTGAACGTTTATTTAATATTGAAACAGTTAATCTAAAGGAAAATACTAAAGATAAGCAAAAAGGCCGCTTCTTTTTAGTTTCGTTAAAAACTACGATTGAATCTTATCGTTACAATCCTGAACATAAAGAAGGCACTGGTATCGAAGAGATCGAACAAAAATATACTAAGCCTGTGGTTGACCCAAAAGCCAAAAAAGCACCCACTAAGCGTGGTGGGGGAGCTGACGCCGAATGATTTATATTTTATACATGCTCGCTTTATTCAGTGTAGGAAGTGTGCAGGCTCAAACGCCAGCTGATTATATTAATTCGATTACTAAAATCGAAGACCCGTTCAAATTAAGAGATCCATTTAAACCACCAAAAATCAAGAAAGTTGAAGCCACTCAAAAAGGGGAAGGTTTCATGCGTGATGGTATTTTCACCAACATGATTTCAGCTGAAGATGTGAATTTGGAAATGTTAAAAGTCGTGGGTGTGATGGTAGGTAAAGAAAGAAGAGCAGTAGGAAAAATTGGAGATAAGGGAGAAACATTTGTCCTAAGGGAAGGAATGAAAATTGGTTCAGATAAAATTGAACTAAAAGCGATTCTTCCTGGCGGTGTCGTGTTTGTTGAGAAAATTACTAATGTATATGGACAGGACGAATATTTAGAAACTGTTGTCCCACTTTCTCAGGAATAATGGTATAATTTTCCTATTAGCATGGAGCTTGCGTATGAAAAAAGGATTTTTTCAGCATTCATTAGCACTTTTATTTTTAGTAATGCCATTTCAGGCATTTTCTAATTCCATAAAGTCAGTAGATTTTTACCAACAAGGCGATGTTAGTTATCTTGAACTGACACTCGATGAAGAAGCGTGGGCCGAGCGTTTTCACATTACTGATGACAAACAAGTCATTCTGGATGTTCGCGGTGTAAAAGCTTCAGAAACAGTTTTGCGAGGTATTGATACGTCTGAATTTTCTGGTAGTGCTGTTTTCGTTAGTGGTTATAAAAAACCAGGTAGCCCTGAAGATATTCGTTTTGCTGTTCAACTAAGAGATAACGTTCGTTCAAAAATTATCAAAGAAAAAAATAAAATTAAACTCGCAATCGAAAATCGTTTTGGTGTTTTTAATCAATCAGAACTAGAAGAAGCTGAAGCTAATAATCCAATTCAAACAGTAAATTCCAATACGGTTGATGCAGGCATCAATGTTCCAAAATCAGGTGATATTGAAGATATTCTTGAAAATTTAACACTTTCGGGTGCAAAGAAATATGTCGGTAAGAAAATATCTTTAAACGTTAAAAATATCGGGATTTCAGATTTATTAAAAATGATTGCTGATACATCAGGTTTCAACATTATTATTGATGATGAAGTTGTGAAGTCGGCACCTTTAACTTTAACACTTACGAATATTCCCTGGGATCAAGCGCTAGATACTGTTTTGAACCTAAGTAACCTTGTAGCAAAAAAGAATTCTAACATTTTAACCATTACAACTTATGACAAAGCGGTAAAAGAAAAAGAGCAAAAACTAGAGTCAGAAAAGAAAATTGCAGAAAAAGAACCGCTTGTTACAAAAATTTTCCCAATCAGTTTCGCAAAATTAGGTGACATCGGAAAAATTTTAAAAGAATACTTAACTCCGGAAAGAGGTCGTATCACAGAAGATCAGCGTACAAACTCACTCATCGTTAAAGATACAGTTGAGGTTATTGAGAAGATGAAGAAGATTGTTGAAACACTCGATACTCAAACTCCACAAATTTTAATCGAAGCAAAAATTGTTGAGGCCAGCGAATCGTACTCTAAACGTATGGGTCTAGAGCGCGGTCTACAATTTGGTTATGATCCCGTGAGTCCGATCGCCACATCGGAAGGTCCTGGTTTTTCATTTAACTCTGCAACTACGCCTGACTCGGCTAACTTAGTTGGTATGTCGATTGGTTTATTCCGAAGATTAAAAGATTTAAACTTCAGCCTTCAGCTAATGGAAAGTGAGTCTAAGGGTAAAGTTATTTCGAGTCCAAAAATTATTACGCAAAATAAAAAAGCAGCAACCATTACTAGCTCAGAAACAACCAGTTATCGTGTAGCAAATGCAACTAACGCAGCGGTTGGCGGCGCTGGTGCTGGTGCTGGTGCTGGTACAGTTGTTGGTCAATTAGCAGTTAACTTCGTTCAAATCAATGCGGATCTTAACTTAACCGTTACACCGCAAGTAACGAATGAAGGTTCTATTAACTTAGAAGTTCAATTAAAGAAATCAGGTTTCGGTAAAGCGCGCTTCGCTGATGGTCCACCAGATACGACGACCAGAAATATTAAAACTAACGTACTAGTTGATAACGGCTCAACCGTTGTTATCGGTGGTTTATATCGTACTGAAGAATCTCAGGCCATCTCAGGTGTTCCATTCTTGAAAGATCTTCCCTTACTCGGTTGGTTATTTAGAACGCCATATAATCCAGACACTAGTCGTAGTGAGTTGATTATCTTCTTAACTCCAAGAATTATTAACCAAGAAGAAGCGGGCTTAGTCGATCGTTCATCTATCGTTGATAGTTAGTAAGGTTGGACATGAACACCAAGTTGCGTTCTTCTTTATTAGTTAAGTACCTCGAGCAGTATCAAGCAAATCCTGCATCTAAAGTCTTTGCCCCACTGGCAGAAACTTATCGCAAATTAGGTATGATTGAAGAAGCCTTCAAGATTGTGACAGAGGGTTTACATCGTCATCCGGATTATTTATTGGGCCATATCGTTCTCGCCCATTGCTACGTTGATAAAAAGTTATTTAAAGAAGCCTACACTGTGCTTAAACCATTTGTGGAAACACATATAGATAATATTTCATTACAAAAACTTTATGCTGAAGCGGCCCTTCGAACCGGAAATCTTTATGAGTCACTCCAAACTTTAAAATATTTATTGTTTCTGAATCCACGAGATAAAGAAATCGTGAGAAAAGTAAAAGCACTCGAGGATGATCTGCAGGTGGAAGCTCTATCTCAGAATCAGGGCCGTGTAACGGAAACAGCAGCTCCCAGCATTAGTGAACCTGAAGAATGGGTGCAAGTAAGTTTCCATGGAAAAAAAGAAGAGAATGTCGAAGAAATTTCAGCACCGAAGGTAGCTCCGATTCAACAAAAACAGACTCCTCAAGATGACTGGACCATGCAAAAAATGGTACCAGAAGAAATTCAAAATGAACCCGAAGTTGAACCGGATCATTTTGCGTCAGTGGACCCAGAGTCAGAATCGACTCAAGTGAGTGAATCGCCGGCCCCATTTATTACACATACTTTGGTTGACTTATATTGCTCGCAAAAACATTTTGATAAGGCGATTGAGATTCTGGAAAAGATCTTAGAGCTAAATCCACGTGATCAGAAAACCCAGCAAAAACTCGAGGAAGTACGACGTAAAATTCATAATCCGACCCAGTCAGGTCACGATAAGCTGCTCGATTTAATTGAGAAGCAGGTTAAGGGTCGCGACCCGTTCTATCAAACTCTAAATGAAAAGTTTGATGGTTTCTTGAAGGCTTTACGCAAGAGAGCTTCTACGGTATAAATCCCCTCATGAATAAACACTGCATTATAAACGGTCCAAACTTGAACCTATTGGGTCAGCGTGAGCCAGAAATTTATGGTTCAATGACGCTATCCGAAATCCAAAAACACACTGAAAGTGAGCTTAAAAAGCGTGGTTTAGATGTGAAATTAGATTGGTTTCAGTCGAATATTGAAGGTGAAATTGTTGAAAAAATTCAATCGACATTAGAGCAAAATTACAAATCAATCATCATCAACCCAGCAGGATATTCTCATACGAGCGTTGCAATATACGACGCTCTAAAATTGGTCAAAATTCCTATCGTTGAGGTGCATCTATCAAATGTATACGCACGAGAGGACTTTAGGCACAATTTGTTGACGGCCAGAGCGGCCAGAACCATAATGAGTGGACTTGGGAAGAATGCTTACGCCATGGCCGTGTTATCACAGGAACTATAGCAAAATATAAATAGAAGGATCAGTTATGTATCAAACAACGGATTTTAAAAAAGGTTTAAAAATTGAATTGGAAAGCAAGTTGTACATCATTGTGGAAACAACTCACGTTAACCCTGGTAAAGGTTCAGCTTTCGTAAAAACACGTCTACGTAACATGGAGACTGGCCAAGTAATCGAAAGAACTTTCAAGGCTGGTGTGGAAAAAGTTGGTAAGCCTGATTTTGAAGATAAAGAAGTTGAGTACATGTATGGCGATCAAGAAGGTTTCAATTTTATGGATCAAGGTAACTATGAAACGATTCACTTAACTTTTGATCAAGTTGGTGACTATCGTTATTACCTGCAAGAAGGAATTAAACTACAAGTTCTTTATTATAACGGAAAACCAATCTCAATCGAACTTCCAAACTTCGTTGAATTAACCGTGACTCAAACTGATCCAGGTTTGAAAGGTGATACTTCAGCTGGCGGAAAGAAAAAAGCCATTATGGATACTGGTCTTCAAATTAACGTTCCACTTTTCATTAAAGAAGGTGAGCGTCTTTTAATCGATACTAGAACAGGTGAATTCGTAGAGAGAGTAAAAAAATAGGGAGATTTATGGATTTTAAAAAAGTAAAAGAGTTTATTGATCTGGCCAAAGCAGAAGGCGTTCAAGAACTAAAATACGAAGGTAAAGAGTTTAAATTCTCAGTCAGTTTTACATCTGGGAGCCAAATCGTTCAGCACACACCAATGTATGCTCCACAAGCGGCACTAGGTGAAAAACCAGCGCAGAAAACAAACACAAATCCAAACACTCACGAAGTAAAATCTCCATTTGTTGGAACACTTTATATTGCTCCATCGCCGGGTGAACCTGCTTTTGTAAAAATAGGAGACAGAGTTCGTAAAGGACAAACACTTTGTATTCTTGAAGCCATGAAAATTATGAATGAGATAGAAAGTGATGTTGATGGCGAGCTAGTAGAAATTTGCCTAGAAAATGAAAGCTTGGTTGAATATGGCGAGGTTCTTTTTAGAATAAAAAAATAATGGCAGAAATAAAAAATTTTAAGAAAGTCTTAATTGCAAATCGTGGTGAAATCGCTGTTCGCGTGCAACGTAGTTGTCGTGAGCTCGGTATTGATACAGTGGCGGTACACTCCGATGCTGACAGTGGCTCTTTGCATGTCAAGGTAGCCGATGAGTCAGTATGTATTGGACCAGCAAAACCAAAATTAAGTTATTTAAATATCCCATCGATTTTATCGGCTGCGGAAATTACAGGTGCCGATGCCGTTCACCCTGGATATGGTTTCCTTTCTGAAAATGATGAATTCGCTAGAATGTGTCATAATTGGAATATTACTTTCATCGGGCCAAGTGTGGATTGTCTCGAAAAAATGGGTGATAAAATTGAGTCTAAAAAAATCGCTAAACAAGCGGGCGTACCAACTTTAGAGCCAATTTACATTTCTCAACTGAATAATGATGAAATCAAGGCACAAGTAAAAAAACTTGGCTACCCAATCTTGATAAAAGCTTCTGCTGGCGGCGGAGGTCGCGGTATGAGGAGGATCGATCGCGACGAGGATTTATTAACTGCGATTATGACACTACAAGAAGAAGCTAAGGCAGCATTTGGTGATGGTACTTTGTTTATTGAAAAATATATTACTGAGCCACGACACATAGAAGTTCAAATTTTAGCTGATAAGCATGGTAATGTTATCCATTTAGGAGAACGTGATTGTTCTATTCAACGCCGATTCCAAAAAATTATAGAAGAATCCCCTTCACCTGTTTTAAGTGAAGAAACTCGTGAAGATATTTGCAATGCCGCTGTCCGTTTAGCAAAGTTTGTGAATTACGATTCTGTTGGCACAGTCGAATTTCTTTATGATCAAGAACAAAAGAAGTTCTATTTCATGGAAATGAATACCAGAATTCAGGTCGAGCATCCTGTGACAGAGCAAAGAACAGGTGTAGATCTTATTAGTGAGCAAATAAGAGTTGCACAAGGCCATAAACTCACACTGAAGCAATCTGATATTAAGTTTGATGGTCATGTTATCGAATTTAGAATTTGTGCTGAAGATCCTGAAACTCAATTGCCTTGCGCGGGTACGATTTCTCACTATCATCGACCTGCTGGCTTGGGGATTAGAGTCGATGATTTTATTTATAGCGGTTATACGGTGTTACCGTACTATGACTCTATGATTAGTAAAATTATTGTAAAAGCACCTAATCGTGATCAAGCCCTGATTAGATCTTGTCGTGCACTGGGTGAAACAGTCGTTAGCGGCATTAAAACTAACCTGACATTACATACAAAAATCCTCAACCACCCAGATTTTAAAAGCAATAATTTCTCTACCAGTTTTTTATCAAAAAAAATCTGATAAAATTATCTATATTATGGAAAAGATTGAAGAAGTTCGAAAACTTATAGTTCCGAAGTTATACGAAAAAGCATATCAAAAATGCCAAGAAAATATTCATTCCGACACGGAAGATCTGGAAGAGTTTCTTGAGATTGCATTAACCATAGAATTAAAATTAAAAAAGCCGGTCAATATCGAAAATTTCAAAAAACTAGTGACGCTTCAAAAAATTAGTCAAAAACAAACCAGTATAAAAAAAATCTTCGAAGCGACCTTAAAAGAAAGCAAAACCAACAAGCGTCATATTTACGAATTATATTTAAATCACTTACGCGATAACGGCGAGTTTAATAATTATTTACACTATCTTGGTGAATATTTTGATTATTTACTGAAAATCAAAAATCATGATCAAGTTTTCGTTTGGTTTGAAAAATTAGAAGCTAATCAAGTTAATCTTAAATTACTTGAGCAATATTTTGTCGCCATTTTTCGCAGCTCTGATGAAGTTCGTCTCGAAAAAGCTTATAAGTTGCTGGGCAAATTAAAAATAACAAAAAAGGAATTAACTGTTTTCTATAACAATTTACTCGCTTTTAATCATGTTTATATTAACGCGAAAGCAGAGTTTGATTTTTTCCATAATAAGATATCAGCACTCAACAACGGAGTGTCGAAACGTGATTTAATGGAGCTGATGATTGTTTATCCTGATGATTTAGAAATTATTAAGTTACTAAAAAAGCATTTTAATAAGGTGGCTGCGATTCAAGAATATGAAAAAAAATTTAAGCGAGCTTCCCGTTATACGGCCGAAGAAGAAGTACGTATACCAGATGAAATACAAAAGCCGAAAGCACACACTGTAAATCGTAGTAAGTTTTTTAATGCTTTAGATTTTGACACAACTGATATTCATGAGCTTAAAAATAAAATTGAAAGCATGATCATGGACATAAACCTCGAGCATGAAAAAATGTCTCGTTACATTTTGAATTTCTTAAAAGAAATGCGCTCGACAATTTCGATAGAAAAATATATCGGATTCTTAAAGCTAAATAAACTGGTGAGTGCTTCAACCTTTAAGGAGTTGGTTTTTATACAAATCGAAAATCTTATTGATGTTCGAAAATATTATGATGCCCTTAGTGCTATCGAAGAAATCACTAAAACGTACCCTATGAATGAAAATGAAAAGCTCGGTTTTGATTATCTACAAGCAGAAGTTTATCGTAACCTTAATGAAAAAGAAAAAGCCTTCGACCTTTATAATAAAATCAAAAAGAAAAAAACGAAGTACCGTTTATTAGATGAAAGGATAAGAGAGCTTGAGTCAAATAAATAAAGTTCTCTATGTTTTTTTACTCTCAATTGCGATTCTTTTGTTTCTCATATGGCGCGTAATACATTCACAACAATTTGCTAAAATTCTTGTCAATAATACAAAAAAACATATAGCTGCACAAATCTCACCCGATTTAGATTTCGAAAAAGTAAGTCTGGAATTCTTTCCTCCTGGTGCTCGTATCCATAACGTGAAGTTTGCTTATAAAAGTAAAGATAATCTAGATATTTCAGTTTATTCAGCGAGCCTGGTTTTTTCATTTAATATGTTCGATGCGTTTAATAACAAAATTTCATTTAAAGAGATTATGCTTGAAGATGGAATAATTGATGTTCGTTATGAATCACCAGAAACAGAATCTGAATTATCTTTTGACCAGATGTGGAAGACAATTGATGATTTGCCCGTGCACATCAAGGCGGTCAGACTAAAAAATCAGCTCGTAAAATTCAACGAGTCGCGGGTAGATGTTAATAATTTTAAACTTGGCATCGATAAAAAGAATTTTGATGCGCTAGTAGATATTGAAAATATTTATGATCCTAATCTAAAAATCATCACCAAGGAATCAGGCATCGATGTGGTGAAAGGTCATCTCGTTTTAAATCGTACGGAGCTTGTTTTTGGTGGGGTATCAGTTACACATAATTTTTCAGAAGCAGTTGTGTATGGAAAAATTATGGATGTCTATAAAAATCCTGTCCCTAAAATAGATGTTAAGTTTAAGGTCTACCTGCCATCGATAAATTATCTAACTGATAAATACATCGGGCTGGTATTTAAGAATGGTTTCATTGAAGCCAGTGCTGAGATTGATTCAGGACTTTTAGAAAAAACGAAAGTCCAAGCGCATTTCACTGATTTAGATACTAACTATTTTCATGCCACGAGCTTAGATGCTAAAGTGAGCATCAATAATAAAATCTTGACCGTAAAAGATGGAAAGCTTGAATATCGTGATTCAAAGCTTGATCAGTTAAGTGATTTGGTTCTCTATAATTTTCGAGCAAATAAATTCGAAGATTTTAATGCCAGTTTTTATGCTAAAAATATTAATCTAAGTAATGCTCTTAAATCTCAGCAAGATTACCTTGATCCTTTTAAGGGTGCGATTGACGGTTTTTTCACTTTCTCATTAGATAATGACCGTGTTCACTTTAAATCGTTAAAAGACATGGTTTTGAAAGATTTCAAGCTTTCGGTTGATTCAGATAAAGGTGAAAAAATTCTTCTCAGTAATCACAAAGTTAATTTAGACAATGCTGTTTTTAGCATTTCCAAAGATGAATTTTTTATGACGAGTGATCTCGCTTGGGGTGAGAGTCGAATGACACTTAAAGGGCAGACCGGAAACTCACGTTTACGTTTCTCGACTGAAAATGCGGATATTCAACTTTCAGATTTTGGAAAAATCGCGGGCCTTGATGTGAAGGGGAAGGGGAAAATTCTCATGAGTGTTGACGGACCGTCAGATGATATCAATTTAAAAATTAACGGTATTTTAAGTAATACCTATTTTGAAAATTTTCTTTTAGGCACAACCAATAATAATATTAATCTTTCATTTAAGAAAAAAGAAATCACTCTAAATAATTCTTCAGGTAAGGTCGGAAATAGTATTTACTATGCTAACGGTAGTTTCAATTACGACAAGAATCATTTGAACATCGAAGTTAAAACCCCACAGACTTCCTTCCAAGATGTTAAAAATATGTATGAACCGATTATCAAGCATGTTCCGTACTGGCCTGAAACATCATCCGGTTTATTCAAGATTGGTTATGTTGCAAGTGGTCCAGTAGACCTAAATAAAATCGAGATTAAAGGTGAAGTCAGCGGAAATAATATTAATGTCTACAATGAAACATTTCAAAAAATCCAAACAGGATTTAGTTTTCGAAAGAATATTTTAGAGCTCGAAGATATTACTGTTTTAAAAGACACAGGCGCCCTTAAAGGCGAATTTACGTATGATAATAAAGATTCTTCTTTTGAATTCACCTCGAGATTTAATAATTTCAAATTAGAATCATTTAATTTAATCAGGCCATTTACGAAAGGCACCACAGGGCAAGTTTCAGGAAAGCTTCGTTATAGGAAAAGCACGAAACCCGAATTAGAGCTTAAGGCTACGCTAGAAAATGTTAAAGTTTTAGGTGAACCACAAGAGCCAAGTCAGATTACAGCTTCCTATTTAGGAGGTAAAATTGAGTACGAAGCGGGGCTTTTCTCAGATGAAATTACATCTAGCGGAGCACTCTATCCAAACAACCCACAAAAGACTTCGACGTTTAAATTAAGTATAAACATTCAGCATATTAAGAAAGTTTTAATCTCTGTATTTGGTCGATATGTAAAAGATTTTAATTTGAAAGGGAAGATAGACTCTGACATCTGGGGAAGTTTCCACTGGAATAATTTTGAGCAATTATCGCTGAACGCTAAAATTAGTGAGTTCAGCATCGAAAAAGATGAAAGAAAAATCCTGAATGTTAAAGATCAAAATGTACAAATAAAAAACGGTGAAATACTTCAGTGGAACATTAAGTCAGAGGACGATCAATTTACTCTATACTCCATTGGCTCAGGTCATCTTAATTCAAAATATAGCATTACGGCCTCATCCCTTTTTGATATGGAGCTTTTGGAAATTTTAAGTCCTAGCATTTTGAAGTCATCGGGTCTTATTAAGGCACAAGCCAAAATCTCAAACGATTACCCTTTGAATTTAAACTTGAGTTCACCTTCCTATTCACTCTCGTACGATGGGTTACCGTTCACACTTGGTGATGCCAAGATAGCGGTGAAGTATGAGAATAATCGCATAGTGGTAGAGGAGATAGAGGCCAAGATCGGTACAGGGAGTGGGCGTGTCACCGGTATCATAACTCCAGCGCTCCCTTTTCCCGAAGTAAAGTTAAAATATGTTTTGGATAGCGCTCATTTTTACTTCTTAAAACGCTCACTCTTTGTAGTGAGTGGTGATGGCGCAGTTGAGGGCATAAAGCTACCATATGTTATTTCAGGTGACCTACAAATTGAGAAATCGGAAATCAATTCTGAATTTAATGAACTCTCAGACGACAAAGCCGGAACAGCTACCTATCGCTATTTACCAGTTGAAGATGCTTTCGGTGCCGTGAATCTCTTAGAGCTTAACGTAAAAACAACAACGATGACGCCTATTATGGTGAAAAACTCACAAGTTGATTTGGCCATGGTGGGTAATATGCATATTTTGGGACCCGTTACGAGTCCCAAAATTTCTGGCCACTTGGCCACGACACCTGGACGTAGCAAGTTCTTTTTTAAGAGTAACGAATTTATCGTGGCCAAAGGTGATGTCTTTTTTCCAACAGATGCTGTCGAGATCAATCCTGAAATTGATTTTATGGCAAGCTCGACGATTACTCGTTACAAAATTTTGATGCGGATTTTTGGGAATGCCAAAAATTTTAAAATTGCTTTAAGCTCGGATCCTGCTCTTTCACAAAAAGATATTTTCTCTCTCATGGCATTTGGCTTTACGGATGAGCAAACGACACAGCTGACAGGTCAAGCTCGCAGTGAAATGTCACAAGTCGGCGTTGGTTCCATGTTGCTGGATAACTTAAAAATCAATCAGTCACTAAAAAGTGAATTTGGTCTCAAGGTCAATGTTGGCTCGGTTCTCACCAATACCGAAGCCAGTCTGTTGCAAGGGACCTCGGGCGGAACTGGTGCTGGTGTAGGTCGAACTCGTTCAGCAACTAAAATTGAAGTTCAGAAAAAGCTTTCAGAGGCACTCAATCTTTCAGTTTCAAGTACTCTCGGTGGTGGCGTGGGTCAACGTCAAAGTATGAATTTAAATTATAAAATTAACGACAAATATTCTGTTGAAGGGGTTTATGAGTCGAAGGCCTTTGAACAGGGGCAAGAAGATATTATTGGTAACTCTTTAGGTGTGGATTTTAAGATAAAATGGTCACAAAAATAGTTTTATTATTACTATTTATTTTCGCGAGTATGAATCTCCACGCTGAGCTTGAGGTTCGGAATGTCTTTATCACGTGTCAAAAGAAACGTTCATGTAAAGATTTTGAAAAAGATTTTGCTAAACTAATTGGTTTTTATCCGAGTTACGAACAGATCGAAGAAACAATTAAGATATTCTTATTACGAGAAGGGATAGAGAAATTTTCGTACGAAATTGTTAAGTATGAAGAGAAGTATTACCTTTATTATCACTTAAGTCCCAGGCCAACCATTACGAATCTACAGGTTGTTTATAAACCAGCCTTGAAACTCGATTTTAGTACAACGGCACTGGGTATTCAGGTCGGGGATTATTTTGATCCAGATGTCGCTAAAAAAGCGATCCAAACTTTAAAAATCTTTTTGGCAGAACACGGCTATCTCAACACCAATATTAATCTGCGCGTAAAAATTATGGACAAGGGACGTGCGAGTCTAGTTTATCGCTGTGATGTGGGTAAGCCTACAATTTTAGAACAACTGGATATTATCGCAGAGAGTAATACTATTAGAAAAGTTATCATCGACAGATTTGCTCAACACATGAGGAAACCTTTTAGTAATCAGAGTTTACGCGACGTTATTACGGAGTTGAAAACCGAACTTTTTTCCAACGGTTACTATCTAGTTAATATCACCAGTGATAATGAGGTTGATGACTTTAAAGGTAAGGCGATTATTCGGGTCGAGAATGAACAGCAGTATGCCTTTTCGTTTAATGAAAAAGATTTGATTTTCACTCGAACAGAATTATTAAACGAGATACGACAATTCTTTGAAAAATTTAAAAAAGATATCACGCCACAGAATATTCAAAAAATATTTGCCGATATGTACTACAAAAGAGGTTACACCAATATCAAAACTGATGTTCAAAGTCAGAACTATAAAAATAAATTTAATGAAAATGTTAAATTAATCCAGGTCAAAATTACCGAAAATACTAAAGCTAAGATCTCTGAGGTAAAGTTTCGTGGAAATAATTTTTATACCGAAACACAGTTGATGACTTTTTATGAAGAACAAGAACACGAACTTTCGCGTTTAAAATACTTGGACGTGGAATATTATAATATCTTTAAAGAAACCCTGAAGAAAAAGTATATTACTAATGGTTTTGTTAAAATCGATATTCAGGGGCCAAATCTTTATGAAGACACCAAAAACCAAAAGAGTGTGGTCGAGTTCCAAATTATCGAGGGCCCACGCTATAATATAGATAAGATTGAAATTATCGGTCTAAAAGAGGAAGAGCGTCTGAAGGCAATCGAACTCATGACCAATAAGAAGGACCAAGCTTTTAACCCAGTTGGCTTCGAAGAGGATTTACTAAAGTTAACTGATTACGTTCAAGAGCAGGGTTATTATTACGCTGCTATTACCAATCTCAGCTCTGACAATATTGTTACCTATAATCAACAGCTAAACTTGGTCAGTATTCGTATAGAAATGAAGACCGGCGATCAACTGCGTTTGCGCAAATTTATTCTGATTGGAAATGAAAAAACCAAAGATGATTTTATCCTGGCCCATACTTATTTTTGGAAGGATGACATTATATCTCCTTCCAAGATTAAAACGCTTCAGGAGAAAATTTCATCGACGGGTATTTTCACAACCGTTATTGTCCGTCCGGTCGTAAATAATATGTTTTCGGATAAAACCGATATTCTAATTTCGGTGGTTGAGAAAAACTCAATTACGATGCAAGTGGCACCCGGCTTTAGAACCGATCTTGGTATGAAACTTTCAACGGAAGTTAACTTTGCCAATTTACGTGGTCAAAACGAAAACGTGAATTTTAAAGCACAGATCAACCAGCGATTAAACTTCAGTACTTTGGCGCCTGAACGTCGAAATGAAAAAGAATTCCTCGAGTACGACACGCAAGTTTCCTACGGTGTGCCCGGAGTAGCTGGTCGTGACATCGGTTACAATACTTCTCTCAGTGTTACCAGAAAACGTTTCTTCTCCTTTGATGCCGATATTCGAAGGATTGGTTTTGGAATGACTAAGGAATGGAGTCAGCGTTTTTATAGTTCCTTAAATTATCAGTACGAGGAGATTTCTCAGTACACGGCTGTCCAGGTCGATGATAACGGTCTTTTCCGAATTGGTTCGATCACGCCTTCTGTAAACTACGATCTAAGAAATAGTCGAATTAATCCTACTAAAGGTGCTTTTTTTGGACTTTCCTGCGAATTTGCTACGCCTTGGCTTTTATCCCGTGGAAATGATGACACGACCATCGATTTTTATAAATTAATTTCCCGTAACCGCTTTTATTATCCTATTAAAGGTGGGGTTATCGCGGTTTACATAGCTATGGGGATGCAAAAAAACAGCGCAGATGCCGCCAGCATTCCTAGTATTAAGGTCTTTCGTTTAACCGGCACCGACATTATTCGGGGTTATGATGATGAGGAAATGAACTTAGTAGGGCTGACCGATGCTTCCGAAATTAATGTGACTAATGCTGCTTACATGAGTTTATATAAGATAGAGCCTCGATTTTTTATCAATGATTCCATGATGTTAGGTGTATTCTTAGACGGTGGTCGGATCTTTGTTGATAGTTGGAGGCCACTGGATGTGAGGACTTCGACAGGCCTGAGCTTTAAATATCTCACCCCGGTAGGCTCCCTAGACTTTGATTACGGTATAAAGCTCGGTCGTCGCGAGCTGCCCGGTTCAGGCCAGGAAAGCGTGGGGCGACTGCACATATCTATCGGTTTTTTCTAAAACGTTGCTATCGGTCAAAATATTTTCCCTGACCAGGAAAAAGCGTTGACTACTGGCCCCATAATTAGTTATAAAGCTAAAACTCTAACGTGTGGAAATTTGTTTAATAAGCAGAAGGTAATTATGTATACACAAAGATCGTTTCAGTTAACAAAAGAAAGTGCGAACGCAAATACTAAGTGGTTCGTGATCGATGCAACCGATAAGGTTGTTGGTCGTTTAGCATCTGAAATTGCTAAAATCCTTACTGGTAAGCACCGTCCAAGTTTTACTCCAACAACAGAATCTGGTGATTTTGTTATTGTAACAAACTGTGAAAAAGTTAAGTTTACAGGCAAGAAATGGGATGAAAAAATTTATCACTGGCATACAAACCATATTGGTGGGATTAAGCAAAGAACGGCTAAAGAGCAACTTGCTAAACACCCAGAAAAAATCGTTTACGATGCAGTTCAAGGTATGTTGGCGAAATCAACTCTTGGAAGAAAGCACTTAACTAAATTAAGAGTTTTCCAAGGTGAAGCACATACTCATGAAGCTCAAAAACCAGAAAATTACGAAGTAAAAATATAAGAGGATTATTTCATGGCAAAAGTTAAGACGTACGATAGTCAAGCAGTTGGTAGAAGAAAGAGTTCTGTTGCAAGAGTTTATGTTGCAAAGGGTTCTGGTAAAATTACTATTAATAGCCGTGAGCTTACGGATTATTTTCCGAAAGCAACTAGCCGTTATGTAGTTAATCAACCATTAAATTTATTATCTGTTGGTGAAAAATACGATATCAAAGTTAATGTTATTGGCGGTGGTATAACTGGTCAGGCTGGTGCAATTCGTTTAGGAATTTCACGTGCTTTATTAAAGTTAACTCCAGCTTTCAAAGCTCAACTAAGAGAAGCAGGTTTCTTAACTCGTGACTCAAGAAAAGTTGAAAGAAAGAAATATGGTCTCAAAGGCGCTCGTCGTTCTTACCAATTCTCAAAGCGTTAATAGTTTATTTAATGTCTATATGGAAAAGCCCACCTTTTGGTGGGCTTTTTTTTTATTTAAGTATATTACTGAGAGATGATAAACGAAGTGATCAGTATCCGTGGTGCCCGGGTCAATAATCTAAAATCGGTGAACGTGGATATACAGTTGAAAAAAATCACCTGTGTCTCAGGCGTGTCTGGTTCGGGTAAAACCTCTTTAGCGTTTCATACCATTTTGAATGAGTCCAAGCGTCGCTTTCTTAATTCTTTTCCTAATTATTTGAAATTTTTCTCTGATCGCCCAGGAGCAGTAGACGTTGATTTGATTCAGCCTGTGTTACCTGTGTTCGGTTTACCACAAATCAACCCGATTGTAGGTACACGGTCTTATGCTATCGACGTTATGGGTGTGACTGAAATTCTACAAAATATCTTTTTCCACGAATCAAAGCAATTATGTCCTCACCATGGAATTGCGCTGATTAAAACCGATACAAAGAGAACATTGTTGGCACTGGAGAAAGCCAAGGAAAATGATGTTATCCATTTTTTCTTAGATAAGACGGCTTACTTAAATGTTTTTACCCAGGGTGAGCGTCCGACACGTGTTTGGAATGAAGAAAAAGCTGAGATTGTTGAATTCGAAGAAGAGCAGAGTATCTGGGAAATCGGGCGGGCGAAGTTTCCAAAAATCGAGAAGATGGTGGAGTTGATTGAGCAAAAAAAACTCGAACAATATTCAATTTACTACATCAATCTAAGTGCTAAAGAAAAAAAATTAGAACGGATAGGTTTTAATGCTGGTTTGGTGTGTCCGCATGGTGACTATGGTAATGAAGAGCGCTATACGCTTGAATCCTTTACCCCGATGAATGCGTTAGGTGCATGTACGATGTGTCATGGTCATGGTGCCAACCTTGTTTATGACCAATCGAAACTAGTTTATATCGATCGAACGGTTAATGAGGGTGCAGTTAAGTTTTTAGACTACAAACCATTTTCAGCAGTTCTGACAAAATTTAAAGCCTCGATGAAAAAAAATAATTATTCATTAAACACACCACTTAAAGATTTACCGAAAGAATTTTGGAGTTTTCTCTATGAGGGTGATGCTAGTTATCAAGGTTTTGATAAATTATTTAAATATCTCGAAAGAAAAAAGTATAAAAGACATGTTCGAATCTATATGCGAACAATTCAAAAAGAAGAGCAATGTCCGCGTTGTGTCGGAACTAGATTAAGACGTCCCATTTTAGAACGATATTTAGTAGGACAAAAAAATTATCAACTGCAAAGCATTCTCAGTTTCAATGTTTCGGAACTTCATGAACTTTTCGTAAATGAGATTTTTCCGACGGAAAATGACCATGCCAAGCGTTTGATCGCAAAACTGAAAGCTATTCTTAAAGTTTCGCTAGATTTAGGTTTAGGACACATATCGATGTTGCGAAAAACCAAAACCTTGTCAGCGGGTGAATATCAACGCTTATTGCTCCTTAAATATTTATCCTTTGAAGGGACCGAATCATTATTTGTTTTTGATGAGCCAAGTATTGGTTTAGGGCAAAAACAATTAACGACACTCAAAGAAAATTTTAAAAAACTTTGTGAGCAAGGAAACACTGTCATCGTGGTTGATCACAGCGAATTTTTTCATAAAAATTGTGATGACTTAATTGTTATGGGTCCTGGTGCCGGAAAATTTGGTGGGGAAATTTTATATCAAGGAAAACCAAAGCCTACATTTTCTGAAAGCTTACCTGCGATGAACCTCAGCAAGCAGAAATTCAAGGAATTTATAACGGTAGAAGGTGCTACTTTTCGAGGAATAAAATTTGATAATTTCAAAATTCCACTAAATGCGATTACTTTTATCAATGGTGAACCAGGAACAGGCAAAACCAGTTGTATTATGGAGACAGTGGCCAATGAATTGTATCGCCAAACCTTTAGTGAAAGTTATTATTCTGAATTTGGTACATTCAAAAAAATAAAATCAGACAAAAAATTCGATAATATCATTATCATTGATTCTCAACTTAATCGTTTCTCCTCTCGTTCTACCATCGGGAGCATGACAGAATTATTCGGTATTGTAAGAAAACATTTTCTTAAAACGCCCGAGGCTATAGGTCTCAAATTAAAAGATGGCCATCTCTCTGCCAATTCAGAATTAGGTCAATGTCCAGAGTGTGAAGGCCGCGGAATCAAGATCATTGAAATGCAATTCTTAGAGGATATTATTCTGGAGTGTGACAGTTGCGGTGGGAAAAAAATACGTCCGATATACGCTAATATTTACGATGGTAAACGTACTGTTTCTGAAACATATTCACTGCCGATTTCTGAATATATCGATGAATATAAATTAACTCCCAAGTTTCAACGCATTTGGAGTTATATGAAAATTTTAAAACTCGATTATTTATCGCTCGATCGAGCTACTCAAAGTTTATCCGGTGGGGAAAAGCAAAGAATTTATTTATTATCTAAATTGATGAAAGAGGTTAAAAATTCAATTATCTTTTTTGAAAATTTAACTTTTGGAATTTCAAGCAAAGAAGTTTTAGACATCGGAAATTTTTTGCAAAATCTCTTACTGCTAAATAATACCATTGTTATTTTGGACCAAAACACAGTGGTTAAAAGTTTTGCTAATTATCATGTCCGCTTCGAAATGGGTGGTAAAATCCACACAATTGACAGCTAACCAGTCGAAATCACATAAGCCCAACCAACTTAGTTGCTCAAGTATTATCCCGGACTTCCGATAAGTCCTTATAGGGAGATACTATGAAATACTTCAGTTTCTTGCTTACTTTTTTAATCCTCAGTCCAACTTTTGCAACGACTTTTATTCCGATTGCGATTGAAAAACAGGTCGAGGATGCCAACGGAATTATTTTTGGTGTCTACCATGGCAAGTATGTTTACAAAAAACAAAATGACGAAGTCGTTACCGAATTAAGTTTTAGTATCGAAAGCTCGGTCGGAATTAGTTCCAATGAAATTGCTAAGGCCAGCGAATTTAAAGTTTTAATCCCTGGCGGTGAATGGCAGGGTGTTGTTCATAAAGTTCATGGTGTACCAAAATTTTCCGAACAAGAAAGAGTCATGCTTTTTCTGACACGCAGTCATGATGGGAACTATTGGGTGCAAAACTTGGGTCTGGGTAAGTATGAACTGAAAATGAAAGGTAATCAAACTATTCTCGTTTCTAGTATTTTTCCTTATCACCCACAAATGGGACAAATCCCGATCTCAAAATTTTACGATATCGTTCGAGAAATTAAAGGTCAGAATTTTCTTTACCGCGAAGGTGATAAAACTGTTCTACATTCTGAGATAACTCGTGAGCGTGCACCAGCAACAGCTTATAACATTAATGACAAAGATATGAACGCGAGAAAACCATCCTCGGATGAAGAAAATCAGAAGACTAGTGTGTGGTGGCTGATTTTTGTTTTCGCTATGATGGGTGGTGTTTCAACTATACTAAGTCGTAGCCGAGTTAAAAAACATTAATGAAAATATGTTTAATATTTTTTCTATTCATTGGTACGGTTGATGCGTCGGTGAGAACCCACACGGATACAGGTTTACCAGTTTACTGGAATAATACTGATATTGAAATTTATCTCAACCCAGAATCTGATAATCTTTCAACAACGGTGGTTGAATCCAACGTGAACATTTCATTACAAGAATGGACAAATAAAGGTGATTTAAATTTCACTTTGATTAGCACGTCAGCTTTACCAGCGAATAAAAACACCATTAGTTTTGTTGAGAGTGGACCTTATATTGGTTCAGGAATTGTGGCGGTAACATCGGTACAATTTTCGAACCTGAGTGGGGTTATTGCAAAAGCCGATATCTTTTTAAATGAGCGCGATTTTAATTTCAATAACGTCCCCGGTTCTAACCCGCAGGTTGGTCAAAATATTTATCTGGCGGATGTTATCACCCATGAAATGGGGCATTTTTTAGGTCTTGGTCATTCGGAAGTTCTTGATTCATCCATGATTTTTACTGCGTTCAAAAACCAATTTAGTATTGCTCATGACGATGCAAATGCCATTAATTATATCTATCCAAAAACAGCAAGTTCACGTGAAATCACAGGTCGGGTTGCAGGTGGAGCAGACGTGGAAATTTTTGGTGCACATGTGAAACTGGTTTCAGCACGTAATGGAAAAATTATTGCGTCGGCACTATCGAAAGATGATGGGACATTTGTAATTGGTGGTTTACCTGATGTGGATGATAACTACTATGTGATGATTTCGCCGATTCGAAAATTAAATTCACTTCCAAGTTACTACTCGACTTCAAAAAAGAATTTTTGTCCGAGTACATATGTGACTCGCTTTTTTTCAAAATGTTCAGCGACAGACAAAGGTTTCCCGCAACGAATTTCTTCCGACACCCAGTCTGTGATTGATTTAGGAACACTTTCTATCGGCTGTGATATCGGACTCTCGCCTGATTATCTTGCCATGAAAAACGAAGGAGAAGATACTTTTAGTTTTATATCGACGGCAGATAATCTTCTTAATGGCGGAAAAAGTTTTGTCGGTTATTTCCCAGCGACGAGTGTGAAAAATCCGAAAGCACTATCGACGCCAGAATATCTAGAAATTGATCTCTCGGGGGTTTCATCCCCTTCGACAAAGACACTAAAGCTGAGCGTTTTATCCCAAAATTTAGGGGTGAAAATGGATAATTATATTTCACTATATCGTTACGATTCAGGCAATAATTTGATCCTGGTTTCAGCTGAACAACATAATGAAACCGCGCTCATATTTATACTAAACGCCACCGCTGCCAATAATCGTTATGTCTTAAAAGTTCATCCGGAACTTATCACGACCTTGACGACTAACTTTCCGGAACCGAGCGCGTTTGTTGAATCACAATATTTTTATTTTGTGATGGCAGATTTAGTGGAAACGGCTAATAACGAAAACTTTTTAAGTATTAATGAAGAAATGATTGAAGATAACCTGGCTTGCTTAGATGCACCTAACGCTTACTCAGTCCAAGCTGACATTTCAACTTTGGAAAGTAATGAGCAATCGCAACTTTATAATCCAGCTTGCGGGACTTTGGACATTGACAATGACCAATGGCCACAAGGTCCGATGAATTTAATCATTAGCTTTCTCGCCATTTTTGCCCTTTTTAGACCGCTAAGAAAACATTTTGAATTAAACTCGTTAATTGAGTAAAATAGAAGCATTGATACCAAGGATGGCTTCGATGAAAACAAAATTAATATTTCTCTGCTTATGCCTTTTTACTTCAACTGTATTTGCTCAAGACCTCATGCAGGAGCGAATCTGGAAGCTTTCGCCTCGTAAAAAATCTATCTATTTAGACCGTGGTATTTTTCATTTAAGTTCGCCCCAGTCGGCGGCACAAATTGTCTCTGTGCGAAATTCGTACGATGCTAAGACAGGCTATGAGCGTGTGGTTATCGACTTTAATTCCAATACCGTTCCGTCGGTTTATGGTCATATTTCAACCAATACAAAGAAGGTCTATTTAGACTTTTTTGACACAAAACTAGCTAAAACGATTAGCTCGCTAAAAAACACTAAATTTGTCGATAATTTAGATTTTTTTAGTATCGATCAAGAGACCCTTTCGATCGAGCTAAGTATGAAAGATAAAAACACTTTTGATGTCTTTTATCTTGAGGCCCCAGGCCGTATTGTAGTCGATATAAAAAAGTAACTTAGACTTGCCGTAATACCCTAGATAACTTATCTTCTAACTTGAAAAATCTATTAACTGTTTGTGTTAATCAAGTACTCAATTTAAATCTAGGAAAAACATGAAAGTAAACACTGATTCAGAAACCATCACCGAACTTCCAAGTAGCGTAGTTATTATACCAATTGTGAATGCTCCAATTTTCCCAGGTATGATTGCTCCGATTATTTTACCTCAAGATAAGTTCACTCCAGAGCTCGAGCAGTATATTGCGAAGACCGGCTTTGTAGGATTAAATCTCGTAAAGTTTAAAGAAGAAATGGAACCGATGATCGATGCGGATGAAGAAGCTGATATTCAGATTCCGGAAGACGAACAAGAAGAAGCGGTTCAAGTGGCAGGTGATCAGTCGGATAGTGCTTCCCCACAGGCTTTTTCTATCGAAAATATTACCAGCAAGGATATTTATAAAGTTGGTATCCTTTGTAAAATTGTTAAAAAATTAAAACTGCCAGATGGCTCAGTTAATATTTTGGTTCACGGTTTAAAGCGTTACCGTGTAAAAGAATTCCTCCAAGAAGCTCATCTCTTAGTAGCGAAGACCGAAGTTTTTGATGATATTCTTGAGCCGGATGAAGAGCTTGATGCCTACACTCGTTCAGTTATTAACCAAGTCAAAAAATTAAGTGAAATCAATCCATACTTTAATGAAGAAATGAAACTGGCGATGCTTAATTCACCATCACCTGGTTCACTGGCTGACTTAGTAGCATTTGCTCTTTCATTAGATGTTCCTGAGGCGCAAGACTTTCTTGAAACCTTAGTGGTTAAGAAACGTTTCGCGAAATTATTGGTTTATTTGAAGCGTGAAAAAGACGTGGCCGATATTCAGAAAAAAATTACAGATGAAGTTAACGAAAAAGTGAATAAGTACCAAAGAGAATATTTCTTACGCGAACAACTGAAGGCCATCCGAACTGAGTTAGGGATGGAAGACGATGAAAAATCGCGTGATATGAAAAAGTTCAAAGAATTAGTCGAAAAAAGTGGCATGCCAGAAGAGGCGAGAAAAGCGGCTGATGAAGAAGTTGAGCGCTTGGAATCGATTCCTGATTCAAGTCCTGAGTACAACGTGGCACGCACATACCTTCAGTGGATTACTCAACTTCCCTGGGCCAAAGCGACTGAAGAAAATCTTGATATCGTTGAAGCCAGTCGCATTTTAGATAAAGATCATTACGGTTTAGAAAAAGCTAAGGAAAGAATTTTAGAATTCTTGGCCGTACGTAAATTAAAACCTGAATATGACGGCACTATTCTGTGTTTAGCGGGTCCTCCAGGGGTTGGTAAGACTTCACTTGGTCAGAGTATTGCAAATGCTCTAGGACGAAAATTCTATCGTTTCAGCTTAGGTGGGATGAGAGATGAAGCAGAGATTAAGGGTCACCGTCGAACTTACGTAGGTGCGATGCCTGGAAAAATTATTCAAGCGCTTAAGCGAGTGGAAGTAAATAATCCTGTTATCATGTTGGATGAGATTGATAAGCTTGGAAAATCTTTTCAAGGTGATCCGGCTTCTGCCTTGTTAGAAGTTTTAGATCCAGAACAAAATAAAACATTTATCGATCATTATTTGGATGTACCTTTTGATTTATCAAAAGTTCTCTTCATTGCCACAGCTAACTACGTGGGAGAAATTCCAGAAGCGTTATTAGACAGAATGGAATTGATTTCTTTAAGTGGTTATACGCTTGAAGAAAAAATGTCGATTGCCACAAAATGGGTTATTCCAAAACTGCTTAAAAAGCATGGCTTACTGAAATCAGAGTTTGTAATTGGTGCGAATACTTTAAAACAATTGATTCATGATTATGCTCGTGAACCTGGCGTGCGTATCCTTGAGCAAACGATTGCGAAACTTTGTCGTAAAGCCGCTTTAGAAAAAGTAACGCATAAGAAATTCACTAAATTTGAGCCTGAGATAAAAGATTTAGAAGAGCATTTAGGTAGTAAGCGTTTTCAATCAGAAATGGCATTAAATCTCCTGCAGCCTGGTATTGTGACGGGTCTTGCTTGGACGTCGTATGGTGGGGAAATTCTCTTTGTCGAAACGATTCCTCTTAAAGGTAAAGGCTTCAAGTTAACAGGTCAGTTGGGTGGAGTTATGAATGAATCAGCTTCGCTAGCTTACAGTTACGTGAAGAGCTTATTACAAGAAGAAATCGATAAAAAAGCTAAACCTGTAACAACAAAACAAGCGGCGGCTGAAGTCATTAATCCAGCGACAGGGATGAAGCCAAGTGAAGAGCCGAATGATTATTTAGAAAAACATATGATTCACTTACACTTACCAGCTGGTGCAACACCAAAAGATGGTCCGAGTGCTGGTATTACGATGGCAACTGCGCTTTATAGTTTAGCGACGAACAAAAAAGTGAAAGGTAGTGTGGCGATGACCGGTGAATTAAGTTTAACCGGAAGAGTTTTGCCTGTCGGTGGTATTAAAGAAAAAGTTCTAGCGGCGAAACGCGCTGGTATTAAAGAAATTATTTTACCGAATGAAAATGAAAAAGATCTTAAAGAAGTTCCAGAGAGACATCGTAAGGGACTAAAGTTTCATCCCGTAAAAACATTTGATGAAGTTATTAAAATCGTATTAGGAAAATAAAAAAGGGCCGGATTTCCGGCCCTTTTTTTATATTCAAAAATAATAAAGACTAAAATTCTTCTGCGTCGTATTCAGCAACTGGAACATGCTTAATTTTTCCAGCAGCGATTTCACGAAGTGCTGTAACAACTTCTTTATTTTTACTTCTTACAGTTGATTCTTCACCTTCGCGAAGTTGCTTAACTCGTTTGGCAGTTAAATGAACTAATTCGTAGCGGTTTTCAACTTTTTCCAAACAATCTTCAATGGTTACACGTGCCATGGATTTCCTCGATATAAGTGTAGATAAGACCTCATTTATAAAAGTGATGGCGATGTTTGTCAACCAACCTTCAATACATTTTGTCGATGGTTGCTTGGAAGTCGCTAAGTAGCTGTTTTTTCTTGATTTTTAGTGAGGGGGTTTGATAGTTTTCCGGCGTAATTTCGAACGGCAGAATGCTAAAACTCTTGATACTCTCAAAGTTGGCCAGTCCGGCATTAACTTCATTGATTTGTTGTCCCACCATTTCGCGTACTTGGGAATGGTTGGCCAGATCTGAAATCTTGCAATCCAGTGGTAAATTTAAGCTGCTTAAGTAGGGGACAAAGCGCTCTTTTTCGATAGCGATGAGCGCCGTAAGATATTTTTTGCGGTCACCGCAAATAACCACATGACTAATAAGTGACTTCGTTTTGAGCAGGTTTTCGATTTTTTGAGGAGCGATATTTTTTCCGGCCGAAGTGATGATGAGATCTTTTTTACGGTCAGTAATGTATAGAAAATTATCTCGATCTAAGTGTCCGACATCGCCAGTTCTAAACCAACCATCATCGAAGGCGTTAGCGGTTTCATGTGGGTTTTTATAATATTCTTTAAAGAGAGTATCAGACTGTAGACAAATTTCTCCGTCGCTAGCTATCTTCACTTTGGTTTTTCCAAAAGTTTTTCCTACACTTCCGATTTTTTGAAGATGAGGTGGATTGATGAAACATGGTCCGCAAGTTTCTGTCAGTCCGTAGCTCTCAAGCGTCGTTAAGTTTGAATATTTTAAGAATGAGAGGATTTCTTTTTCAATTGGAGCGCCACCGGTAATAAGGTAGCGAATATTTTCTCCAAAATATTGATTAACTTTAGAAAAAACTGTTTTGTAAGCAATTTTTTGCTGGAGAATATCGAGGCTGGAAGGTGATTTTCCGGCTTCAAGTTGCTTAAAGTATTTTTCTGAAACTTCACAGGCCCAATCAAAATACTTTCTTTTTAAAACATTTTGATCTTCAACCTGTTTAATAACAGCGGAATAAACTTTTTCAAAAATGCGAGGAACTGCAATGATAACCGTTGGTCTTGCCAGCAATATATTTTCAAAAATCTTATCCATACTTTTAGCAAAGATCATTTCCCAACCAAAAATCAGCGCTAGTAATGAATCAATTCTACCTGCCACATGGGAAAGGGGTAAAAAGATTAATGAACGATCTTTATCATTAAAAGCGTTTCCGACGAATTGTTTGATCCCAATCAAGGTAGCAGTGAGTGCTCCTTGTGTGATGACCGCGCCCTTCGGAATTCCAGTCGTACCAGAAGTATAGATAATGGTTGCTACGTCCGAAGGATTTTGCTGGTTGATTATCTCTAAAAATTTGACCTTACTTTCCTCCAGATTTTCACTGCCAAAAATCAGTAATTCTTGAAAACTTAAAATATTAAATTCAGAAAACTGCTCTTTTTCCAGTACCGTAAAATTTTTAATCGTTATAATAAAATCACAACGTTTTTTTAAAGCATCTGCTAAACGATGAAGTTCTTTTATATTTTCGACAATTAAAACATTCGAATCCGAGTGTTGATAGAGCTCAATAATTTCTGCTGTAGTATAAGAGTGATAAATAGGCACAGTGACAGCGTTTGAACACATGATGGCCATATCCAATAAGTGCCATTCGGCCCGCGTTTTTGACAGCAAAGAGACTTTGTTCTGAGGTTTTAATCCCATCTTTTGTAAGCCAATAGCTAGCAATTCAATGGTGTCGTAATAGGCCTGGAAATTATAACGAAGGATTTTATTATTCTTAAAATGACCGTAAGCAGGTGAGGCAGCTGAGATGTTCTTGCGATTTACGAGAAGTCTGCCAATAGTGTTTAAAGTGCTCATATTACTTATTACCATACTGAGCTGACTATTTTCTAGCGAGTTTTTTATTATCTTTTAAATTCAAGCAATTACTTATCAATATTCTTTCTGTGTTTTGCACAGCTAAGCTATAGATGAGAAATATTATTTCATTAACCCAGTGTGTTGCCTGTCGTTCTTATCATGGATATTTCGTGAGTGGATTTCACTTCAAAGGATATTTGTCGGGAGTGTTGGTGAAGCGAATCATTGTGAAAAGTAAATTACGATTTGTTGTTCAGGATGAATACATACTGCATTTGAAAGTTTTAAAACACGAAAAAAACAATCTCTATTGTGATCTTTTAAGGAGTAAAAATTTAAATGAGGTTTTATCTTAGTCGACACTAACAGCGATGTAGTCACCAATCATAAATGTTTCAACATCGTAGACTGGATCATTTTCGCCAATTTTTAGTGAGTCTGCAGCGGTGATGGCAGAATCATCTTCAGAGTGTATAACTTTAAGTGTTCCGATTTTTACTTTGTAATTAATACGCTTACTTTCATCGTAAGGATTGTATTTCGAAATTACTCGGAATACGTCTAATTGGTCACCAGGATTTACGCCTTGCTTGGAACCGATGCTAACATAATAGTTTTTGCGAATTTTTTGACTGCTATCGCCCATAGGTAATTGTTGCGAAACACTATAGATAATATATTCAGCGCTGAAGCCTGAATTCATCAGTAAAATGCTGGCAATTAAAATAATGGTCGAACGAATTATTGTCACTACCTTCATCCTTGGTATTTACGACAAACCCTTGTCACAAAGCTTCTCGGAGCTTGCTGTAAAAAATTTAGTAATTATTTATGAGAAAAACGATCAATATTTAAGCATGACCAGAAAGCTTAGCTTCAAATTTGCTAATAAAGTCGTCAATACCAGATGATTTCGCTCCGGAACCCTGAGACATATCCGGACGACCGCCGCCACGGCCTTCAATTAGGGGCAATAAGTCTTTTAACAATAAATTGAAATTGATATTCGTATTATTTTTGTGAGTACGAGCGAGGAAAGTGATCTTGCTATCATCAACAGAATATAAAAATAAGATCCCCTTTGGATGCTTATCGATATAGTTGTCTGACAATGTTCTTAAGTCACCCGCCATGTCAGGAGTTATTTTGGTGATAGTTAATTCTTGACCATTAGGTAACGGTTTTGCACTACCAAAAAGATCCTTGCTCTTCGAAGCTTGTAGGCTTGAATTTAACTGCTGTAACGATTTATTTTTTTCTTTGATATCAGATTGCATTTCTCTGATACGACTGACAGCCGCTTCTTCTTTTGAAGACGTTAGTTTTTCAACTTCGGCCAAAAGTTGTGAACGATGTCGAAGATATTCAAAAGCATTTAGGTGAGTCGCTGCTTCTAATCTGCGGACACCACTTGAAAGTGATGATTCAGAAATAATTTTAAAAATGCCAATATCACTAATATTTTGTACATGAGTTCCACCACATAGTTCAGTAGAGAACTGGCCCATTGTAACCACACGAACTGTCTCGCCGTATTTCTCACCGAAAAGGGCTTGCGCGCCTAATTTAATGGCTTCATCTTTTTTCATATTTTTAGCATTAACCGCATGCGAGTGAGCGATTTCATGGTTAACCATGTCTTCAATTTTATCAATCTGAGCGGTACTTAAAGCTTCTGAATGAGTGAAGTCAAAACGTAATCTATCATTAGTTACCAACGAACCAGCTTGATTCACATGTTGACCAACCACTTTCTTGAGAGCGGCATGGAGGAGGTGAGTACACGAGTGGTTTTTTGCCACGTTACTTCGATATTCAACATTTACTTGTAGCGTATAGGTTTCATTTTCTTTTAAACTTTCCGCATTGCTTGAGTAGTGAACATGTAAACTATCGACCGGTTTTTGGGTATCTTGAATTGAGCAAAGGACCGTACCACTTTTGTTTTTGATTTCGCCGATATCACCAACTTGCCCACCAGATTCAGCATAGAATGGCGTCTTGTCGAAAATAAGAATATAAGTGTCTTCAATTTTTGATTTACTTAATAATTTAGCATCTGCCGTTAAAGTTTCGTAACCTTTAAAATCAGTCGCTCCGAACTTCTCTTTGAGGCCATAGAAAAATTTAATATTGTCGTCTTGAATTTGAAATTTGCTCGATTTTTTTGAACGCTCTTTTTGTTTTTCAAGTGCGTCTTGGAAACCTTTTGTATCAAGTTCAATATTTTTTTCGCGTAAAATAACTTCGGTTAAATCAATAGGGAAGCCATAAGTATCATAAAGTTTGAAAGCTTCTTCGCCTTTTAACATCTTTGGTGATTTCTCAAGTGCTTCATTCAAGTGCTTTAAACCCATTTCAAGTGTTTCGCGAAATTTTTGCTCTTCTTGCTCAAGTAGTTTTTTGGCCAGGTCTTTATTATTAGCATTCTCTGGGAATTCATGACCTAAAACTTCAAACACACTATCAACGAGAAGATGGAAAGCATTTTGCTTAACACCCAATTCATTTAAAAAACGAACGGCCCGGCGAATAATTCGACGTAGAACATAACCTCTGCCTTCATTCGATGGCATAACACCATCAGTGATAAGCATGGTTGATGAACGGATATGATCCGCAATAACTCTCATCGCAGCTTGGTATTTACTATCGTTATATTCTTTTTTTGTAATCTTTTCGATTTTTTTGATAATGGGTTCAAACAGATCGCTGTCGTAATTCCAATATTTGCTCTGAAGGGCCGCTGCAATTCTCTCAAGTCCAGCGCCGGTATCAACCGATGGCTTAGGTAGTGAGCGCATTTTAACGGTATTGCCCTCTTTGTATTTTTCAAATTGCATGAAAACCAGGTTCCAGATTTCGACGTATCTCATTTCATCGTCGAGTAGTGTGGCGTGAGTTTTCCCATCAGAAAATTTTGGTCCGTGATCAAAGAAGATTTCCGAACAAGGACCGCATGGTCCGGTTTCACCCATTTCCCAAAAATTATCTTTATCGTCACGGTAGAAAATACGATCGCGAGGAACACCTTGGTCGTTATGCCAAATATCAGCAGCTTCTTGATCAGACTTATGAACTGTAACATAGAGTTTATCTTTAGGTATTTTGTAAGCGACGGTTAAAAGTTTCCAAGCAAAATCAATGGCGTCTTTTTTGAAGTAATCACCAAATGAAAAATTTCCCAACATTTCAAAGAAGGTGTGGTGACGGGCAGTGAAGCCAACGTTTTCTAAGTCGTTATGTTTACCACCGGCGCGAACACATTTTTGTGAGGTGACAGCACGTAAATATTCAGGCTTAGCCTTGCCAGTAAAATAATCTTTGAACTGATTCATCCCGGCATTACAAAAAAGCAGGGTCGGATCATTATGAGGAACGAGTGAAGATGATGAAACCTTCTTGTGGCCGTGTTTTTCGAAAAAATCTTTAAATGTTTGTCGTATTTCTTTAGCTTTCATTTCCAGTATATGTAACACGAATCATCAAAAAGTGGAATGTCTGGGACCGGAAATCATTCGGATTTTATAGAATTTATGGCCTTAATTGAAGAATCAAAATCATGACCCTTGCTTATCAAGTAGCGTAAGAGTTTATCATTGAATTTTCTACGCTCTAATCTGTCGTCCGGAATGGTCTTATTACGTATTTTCTTTTCAAGCAGTACATCAATTTGCTCTGATTCGTTAGTATTTTGTTCATCAAAGACCTCACTAATAAATGAGTCATCTAATGTGATACCTTCGAACTTTAATTTATACATGATTTGATTTTTGGAAGTGCCTCGTAAAATAAGGCTTTTAATTTTATATCTAGCATAGCGCTCATCATCCAAATATTTCAATTCTTCCAAGCGGTTAAGGGCTTGTTCAACCACCTCGGATTCGTATTCTTTTGATATGAGTTTTTTCTTGAGCTTGCTGCGAGAGTAATCACGCATACCTAGTAGTCTAAGTCCGTACTCGATAGCTAATTTGGTTTTATCTTCAGTTGTTTGCATAAAAAAATGGCCTACATTCGTAGGCCATTCCTAGTTTGTTTGGTTATTGAATTTTCTTTTTCTTAGACTTGGCTTTTTCGTCTAAGATTTCACCTGTTTCTTCATCAAATTCTTCACCTTCATCTTCCGAAAATGCTTTTGGAATAGAAGCGCCATTGTTGTTAAGATTTTTCTCGATAACTTTGGCTTTGATTTCGTTAGTGATGGCCGGATTATCGATGAGGTATTGTTTTGCGTTCTCACGACCTTGACCAATTTTAGCATCGTTGTAAGCAAACCAAGCACCAGACTTCTCAATAATATTGTCACGAACAGCTAAATCAAGAATATCACCTTCGATTGAAATACCAGTACCGTACATAATATCAAATTCAGTTGCTCTAAATGGAGGAGCTACTTTATTTTTTACGATTTTAACTTTAGTTCTACTACCCACAACATCTTCGCCGTTTTTAATAGCTGCTGTACGACGGATATCCATACGAACAGAAGCGTAAAACTTAAGTGCGTTACCACCAGTGGTTGTTTCTGGGTTACCGAACATAACACCGATTTTCATTCTTAATTGGTTAATGAAGATAACAGTACAGTTTGAACGAGAAATTGAACCAGTTAATTTTCTTAAGGCTTGTGACATAAGACGAGCTTGTAAACCCATGTGTGAGTCACCCATATCACCTTCAAGTTCAGCGCGTGGAGTAAGGGCCGCAACTGAGTCGACGATCAGGAGGTTAACCGCACCTGAACGAACTAGCATATCTGCAATTTCTAAAGCTTGTTCACCGCTATCAGGTTGAGAGATAAGTGTGTTTGAAATATCCACACCAAGTTTTGCTGCATACGAAGTATCAAGCGCATGCTCAGCATCAATGAAAGCTACAGTGCCGCCTTGTTTTTGGCATTCAGCTGCAATATGAAGAGTTAATGTTGTTTTACCTGAAGACTCTGGTCCAAAGATTTCAATGATTCGACCTTGAGGAATACCGCCAATCCCTAAGGCTAGGTCTAGACTGAGTGAACCAGTCGGAATAGAAGGTATTCTAGACACAGTGTCATTTGTCCCAAGCTTCATGATAGCGCCCTTTCCAAATTGTTTTTCAATTGTAGATAAAGCTAAATCAAGTGCCTTCTTCTTGTTTGAATCACTAGTAACGGTTGGGTTTATGGCCATGGTCCTCTCCTCAGTATTTATTGAACGTGGTTAGTATCACTGTTCATAGTTTTTTGACAATGTGTTCATATACAAGACTACGGAAAATTTACGGATTGTAAAGCACTGAATTTAAAATAAATATTTGAGTACTCAGGTAAGACTTTCCTTAATACTGGAAATAAAAGGAATCATATAAAGAATTTTCAAAATTAACCCGGCGAGTAAACCACTCACCACATCATCCATGACTACACCAAAACCGCTTTTGAGGTGATCAAAATAAGATACAGGCCAGGGCTTAAAAATATCAAAGATGCGAAAAAGTAAAAAAACCAAAATAAAATTTACCAATGAAGCTTCTGGGACAAAACACCAGGCCCAAATGATTCCTACCACTTCGTCGATCACAATCCACCCTGGATCGAAATTTTTAGTTTGCTGCTGATAGTAATCCACCGCAAAGATAGCAGCGATTGTAACCGTCAGATTTAATAAACATAAAACGAGTAATGAGACGTCAAATTTAGCTATGTAAAAAAGAACCAAAATTCCCGCCGCACTTCCGAAAGTTCCTGGTGCGATAGGGGCACATCCAACGCCGAAAAATGAGAGAAAAAGTTTATTAAGTCGGTTCAAAGGTGTGCCTTGTAATCTCTTAGTGAATTGTTTATCTTCTTAGCATTAGTTTAGCGGAAGGGAAGTGAGATGAATAGACCTGACTATCTAGAGAAATATCACTTCAATTGGGATGTCTTTGACGTCATCGTGGGTGGTAAATCTTCACTAGATATCAATTCTTATGTAGGTGAAATCGATAATCTCGATGACGTTTATAAATTCGTGAAGGGCTACGGTTTTGATCTCGCCGATCCTGTTCAAAGTGCTGAGCTCTTTGGAAATTTTCAAGAGGCCCTACAATTTATTCGACGATATTTTTTAAAAGAAGGAAACCCTGAAGGTTTACATCTGCTTATCCCAGATAAGCTATCGACGATTGGAAATGTGGCGGATTTATTTTTACTGGCAACACGTAGTCCTGCTTCAGGAGGAACACAGACAGAAAGTTTATGGGCCGGAATAGTGCTGAAAGTTATGCACACCATTCTGCACGCAGACAAAGACTTACGTTACGGATATTTTTCTGCCATTCAATTTCAAATTTTTGATAGATTTTATAAGTATATTCATCGTGATGAAGAAAATAAATTATTTTTGCGAAGCCTTGATGGTTCTCATAAAATTTTATTGGAAGATTTTCAAACAAAATCAAAAAAATCTCGTGATAGTATTATCATTAAACTGCTTCATAAGGCAGAAATTGTAGCAGATGAACTTTTTGATAGAGTTGGCGTACGAATTATTACATCACAAGCCTCTGATGCGCTCGGTGTTCTCAAATTCCTATATAAAAACAATGTTATCAGTGTGCAAAATATAAAGCCGTCACGTTCACAAAACTCACTGGTTGATTTAGAAAAATATCGAACGGGCTATGTTAATTTAGAAAAGAAAGCTATTCGTGAAAAATTATCAGAAGAAGAATTTGCGCTAGAATGTGAAAAGTTAGCGCTTAAATGTGCTCCACAAAAAGTGGCACAGACAGAGACAAATCTCCATACTTCAAAAGAGTACCGAGCTATTCATTTTACCTGTCGACAATTGATTAAATACAAAAACCCATTTGTTTCGGAATTTTCTGAAGTTCGCCGTTTGGCCAAGATTGATCCGAATAATGATTTGGCGAAAAAAGTTTTAAGCCTAGACACTTCTTCAATTTCACGAGACGTGAGTTTCTTTTATCCTTTTGAAGTTCAAATTACGGATATTGAGAGTCATAAAATGAATACGAAAGGTGAGGCTTCACACGAAGAATATAAAAAATCTCAATTGCATTCAGCGATGAAGCGTATTTTTAAGCCATTGATTGAGCAATTGAATTTAACTGTTGTATAAACAATTCCATTCTTTCATTAATCAGATCCGGAAAATCGACTTGAGGCACGTGACTGCCATCGCAAATACTATAGTACTGCGAATGAGGAATCATTTTTGCGGTTAGCTTTTGAATATAAGGTGGAATAACTTGATCGTCATCACCACTGACAACAAGTGCTGGACATTGAATGCTCTCAAGGTGCTGGATAATTTCATGATTTGATAATGAATTAAAGAGCTGAAAGAAAAGATCGGGACTAAGTTCACCCACTTTTTGTAGATAGACTTCAATAAATTGAGTATCGACTTTTTTAGTATTAAAGCCACCCATGTGAATGATTTTTTTTGCGAGCGGATTAAGATGACTTTTTTTCCAGAACGAAGTAAAAATTTTAGGAAATGCTTGGTTTAAATCTTCCAAGAATGGGGTGGCCAAATCCATAATGTTCGAATTCAACATGACATCACGAGTGGAAATAACAGTTCCAGAAATAAGAACAATTCCTTTTAGAAAACTTGGATTGTATCGGGCCACTTCCATGGTTACGTTACTACCCATACTGTGACCTAGCATAACGATGTTACCAAATTGATAGTGCTGAATCAGATTACTGATATCGGTCGCTAGTTGTTGAATGGTAATTCGTTCGATTTGATCTCGTCCGCTACTTAAAAAATGCCCACGATAATCATAATATAAAATTTGATAATTTTTTGTGAAGTAGGGTAATTGAAAATCCCAATGATGATGGCTACAAACTAAGCCAGAATTAAAAATTAACAGAGGCTTTTCTGAAGTGTAATCATTCAGCTCAAAATTAGTATGAAAAACAATATGAACCTGTTCTTCAGCAGCGTAAGTAAATTTTTTAAATGTCGTCATGAAAGATTTTTTTGTAACTCTTTTAAAAGTGCAGCGCCTTCAGGATTAGTATTAAGTAGCGTTTCAACTTCGCGATTAAGAAATTCGCGTTTAGTCAGCTGGGCCGAAGTCGAGAATTCAAGGATTTTAAATTCTACATTTTCAAATGCAATTGTATCATTCACTTTTAGGTTCTTACTTAAAGTGGCGGTTTTTGAATTCAATTTATAGCGAGTTTTTTGATTATTAAAATGCAATTGCTCATCGATAATATCTAAAAAAAAGGTCCCTTCATGTTCAATAAAAACATCACAAAGTCGATTACCAATAGTTATAGAATTTTTATGAAAAGTTCTCGTTCCGAGGAGGTCAGTATTGGTAGCAGATGTGATTTCGATTTTAATCATAACTGTATTATACAAACAAATACTTAAACAGTACTAGAAATTAAAAAGTCCTGTTTATAGAGTTCAAGTTTATCTTGTAATGGTTGATAACTGGTTTCTTCTAAAAAGCTAATATCGGCGCATACTTGGTCAAGTATTTCCTGATGTTGGATAAGATTGGCCATGCGGCGGCTAACAATCAGACCTGATTGATCGTTTCCGAAAAGGTCACCTTCACCGCGAAAAGCGAGATCAGCCTCTGCTATTTTAAAGCCATCCGTATTATTTTCAATAACCTTCAGTCTTTCCAAGCTTTGGAGCGATGGTGTACTTCGATAGACCAGAAAACAAAAACCGGGTTTACTCGCTCGACCGACGCGACCGCGTAATTGGTGAAGAGAACTTAAGCCAAAACGTTCTGGATCATAAATACTCATGATGGTGGCGTTCGCAATATCAATCCCAACTTCGACCACGCTCGTTGCAACTAAGATATGAATACTACCTTCTCTGAAAGCATTCAGTGCGGATTCTTTTTCTTGTGAACTCATTTTTCCATGCAGGGCCGCACACTGATACTCAGGAAAAAGCCCTTGGTATTCATCGAGCACTTTATTAATATTAGCCAGATCAACCACTTCAGATTCTTCGATTGAAGGCACGACAATATAAACCTGTTCACCTAGGCTCAGACGAGTTTTTATGAAAGTGAGATATTTATTCATAAGACTTGGGTCAACGATGCGAGTGCTGATTTTTTTTCCACTATTGGGCATAATTTTAATCACGGAAAAATCTAAATCTCCGTATTGCGTGAGACTTAAGGTTCGTGGAATTGGGGTAGCAGTCATGATCAAACAATGAGCGTTGTTTCCTTTGGCCATGAGCTTCAATCTTTGTTCCACGCCGAACTTGTGTTGCTCGTCGATAATAGCAAGTTGTAAATCTTGAAATTCCACCGTGGCTTGGATAAGTGAATGAGTTCCGATGATGAGTTGAATTTTTCCTTCACGCAACGCTTTTTGAATAACTTTTTTTTCAGCCGCTTTGGTATTCCCAAGCAGAAGCGCAACATTGAAATCGAGTCCGTCAAAAATCTTTTGAATTGTTTTATAATGTTGGGCCGCGAGCGACTCGGTCGGCGCCATAAGGGCGACTTGTTTTTTATTGGCCATTACAACCAACGCACTCAAAATAGCGACGGTTGTTTTGCCACATCCAACATCACCTTGAAGCATTCTCATCATAGGGTGAGCGGAATTAAAATCTTTAAGGATATCATCGAAAGCTTTTAATTGGTCAGTCGTGAGTTCATAACTAAATAATTGTAGAATTTCTTTTTTATAAGCAGGCGTGCAAGGCAATACTGTCGCTGGTTTTGTTTTCTGAAACTGTCTTCGTGCTTTCAGCTTTAATTGTTCAAGATAAAATTCCTGATATATCAATCGTTGCTTGGCTTGCTCTCGAAGCTGTTCGTTATCTTCCGGAAATTTACCGTGTAGTATAAGAAAACTATTTTTCAAAGACGAAAGTTTTCTTTTTTCTAAAATTACAGAAGGTAGTTCGTCTTGGATATTTTCCCATTCGGTTGTAGGGATTTTATCAATAAAACTTTTAACAAATTTTCCTGCTACGCCATTGATGGTTGGATATTCAATGAGTTTTTCATCGCTCTCGATTTCGATCTCCCCGGTATATTCTTGAATTTTTGGATTCATGACCTGGAGACTATTTTGAAATTCTTGCACCTGTCCCATAAAGGTGACAAGTGATAGCTCCTCGAGGCGTTTAATCACATTCGGATAAGCATTAAACCACTTAAGGCTCATGTAATGCAGATTATTTAAATCTTGTACCACACAGGAAACTTGAAATAATTGAACACGACCTTTGCCTTTGCGTCCCCATTGTAATTGCTTTTTCAGAGATACAATTTTTCCCGAGCCTTTAACAAATTCGCCTAAGCGCATTTCTGAAAATGGTTTTTCTTTGGGTGCAGCTTGCACTCGCAGTGGAAAAATCCACAATAGGTCTTCGATAGTCTTAATTTGCGCTTCCTCTAGTCGAAGCAAGTTTTTCGAAGTTTTATTACCGTATAATTTTCGTATTGGTGTATGCAGTGGCATTTTTATTTAAATGAAACAGATTCAATCGTGAAGTTTAAGTTACCTTTAGGTGCCTTAACAATGACTTCATCGCCTTCTTCTTTGCCAATCAAAGCTTTGCAAAGAGGGCTGGTGCATGAACGTTTATCTGGATCATTTTTTGATTCGTCTTCACCGACAATTTGAAATTCAACTGTTTCTTCTTTGGTTTGATCATAAAGAACCACGTATGCGCCGAAAACAACGCGTGTTCCTTTAAGTTTTGTGGTGTCAATAACTTTGGCCTTGGCCAAACGATTTTGTATATCAGCGATACGGCCTTCATTGTGAGATTGTTTTTCGCGAGCAGCGTGGTATTCAGCATTTTCTTTTAAATCGCCTAATTCGCGCGCTTCTTGAATAGCTTTTTTAATTTCTTCGCGATCAATTCGAATGAGTTTTTCTAACTCAGCTTCAAGTTGTTGTTTACCTTTAATCGTCATTGGAAAGTCGCTCATATATTCCTTTTTTACTTCTTAAATAGTGCGCTTGCGGCATTTAATAATTCATTTTTTTTAGCTTGGGCATTCTCGTTACTACCGATTTGGAAGTAATCACAAAAATTGGCTTTTTCCTTTTCAGTCACTCTTTCAGCATTGCTTTCACGGCATTCATTGTAGGCGCTTTTTTCATAAAATATGCACATTTTGCAGCTATGTAAGTCAAATGAACAGAACTCGCAATCTTCATTGCGTGCCACTTTTTGACCAGCTTTATAATCCAATTCTTTTTGGCATCTAAAGCACTTTACGCTCATTAAAACTCCTGAGTAATGCCGATTCCTAATCCAGTAGGTGAATTATCTACATCACGAGCAGGTGAAAAGTAAATTTTTGGTATATTTCTTTGATTATATTCATCGATCGCCCGATTTAATAAATCTTCATTTTGAAACTGTCGGGTTTTAGCATAAAGATAATTTCCGAAAATGACTGAAGCCCCGCCCATCACAAAGAAGTTTCGCTTATCTTTGTCCATGGAATTACCCGAACTAAGCAGGGCGTAAAGAATCATAAAGCTACCAATTGAGCTAATGATCGCTCCTTGCCAGGTGGGTCGAATATTATTTTGATATTCGTTGAGGTATTTGCAGGCCACGTCGTCTTTTTCAAGGTAGTAACGTAAGCCTTCGCCCTTCTTGGAGGATGAAGCATCAACCAAAATCTCTTGGTAGTTTACTTGGACCACGCGTGAGCAAGTCTGAGCTTCAGCAAAGACCCTTACCGGTAGTAACGTAATGATGAGAAACAGAAAATAAACTTTCATTCTCGGGTATTATACATAATTTGCTCTGAAGGCCCTAGAAAATAATACCTGCCTTTGAATCGTGACCTAAGGTGTTTAGAATAGAACTAATCGGAATTAAATCATGGATATCATTAGAACTGGGTTAGGAATTACAAAGACCATTAAAAACGTTACACGCGCGAAGGAAATCCTGTCCATTTTTGCGCGAAACGGTTTCGATGAATTCATCATAAAATCCGGTTTAAATACTAAAATTCCAGGCTTTGTTTTGCCTCAAAAAAGAATCGATACGGCGCTTAGTGATGAAGCTTACGGCGGTGACGATTGGTGGAAATCAATAGGTTATCGTTTGCGAAAATCTTTTGAAGAATTAGGACCGAGTTTTATTAAACTAGGTCAGTTGCTTGCTACTCGAGAAGATTTATTTCCAGCGACTTTTATCGAGCAAATGAAGTTTTTGCAAAATAAGGCCATGCCGATAGATTTCAGTGAATCAAAAAAAATTATCGAAAAAGAATTAGGCAAAGATTTAAATGATGTCTTTGAGTCGTTCAATTCGGAGGCCATCGGAGTCGCTTCGATAGGTGTGGTTTATCAAGCCGTGCTTAAAGGTGGTCAGTCGGTTGTCGTAAAAGTTCGTCGCCCTGGGATCGCTAAAATTATTAAAAACGATTTTGATATTTTAGATTTTCTTATTTCTCAAATGGATAAGGTCAGTGCAGACTTTCGCTTGCTGGGAACCGCGAGGATTCTCGAGGAGTTGCGAAAAAATATTAATTTAGAGTTAAATTTTTTGCTCGAGGGAAATAACTGTGAAAAACTAAAAAAGAACCTTGAGCGTCTCGATAAAAAGAAAGTTTTTGTTATTCCAAATGTTTACCGTGAGTTTTCAACTGAAAAGATCCTGGTGCTTGAGTACTTAAATGGCCAACACTTTAACGAATTAAAATCGATTGAAGAACTTTCTGAAAGTACTCAGAAAAATCTTCTTTCAAGCGTAAATATCTTTATTCATACCTTGCTCGTAGACGGTTTTTTTCATGCAGATCTACATGGTGGTAACTTCTTATTGCTCGAAGATGGTAAGATTGGAATTATCGATTTCGGTTTAATGGGGACTTTAAGCCAAAAAAATCGCGCTAATCTTGCGGCCATTTTATATGCCTTGATTTCGAATAATTATGAAAATTTAGTTTACGAATTTTTAGATGTCGCTGACTTCGATAAAATTCCCAACGACGAAGCCCTTATTCGAGATATCCGAGATGGTCTTTCTCCTTATGTAGGCTTAAGTATTCAAGAAACCAATGTGACTGAGCTCGTTTCAATGCTAATGCGTACACTAACCAAACATCACTTGTATTTGCCACGTGAATGGTTAGTTATTTTTCGTGCCATCATGACTTTAGATGGCGTTGGTAAGTCTATTGGATTGGACCTAAATATTTTTAATATTATTCATGATGAAATTGATGAGATCATGAAAGATCTCTTATCGAAGAATAATGCCACAGAAGAATTGATGTGGATTAGTCGAGATGCCATTAATACCCTTCGTGTTTTGCCTCGTCATATTCGTTGGTTTTTAAAAGAAGCTTCGAAGAAAAAATATGCACTAGAAATTAATCTCAACGGCCATGAGAAGCCACTTTATTCCATTAATCAGGGTCTTGTCTTCTTGGGTCATAGCGTGCTTTCGAGTGTGTTACTTCTTTGTGGTGTTCTTTTTATTGCTGATAAAAATATTAGTACTGCCAGTCATATCCCGACGATCTCATGGGTCTTTTGGTCTATCTCATTATTTATTTTCTTACGTGGTCTGTGGTTACAAAGAATGAACTAAATAGAATCAAGGCCTGAAACGTAGAGCGGCTTGGTTTGAAAATTGAATTCAGTGAAGGTATTAGGTCCCCATAGTCCAGTCAAAAACCTTTGGGTTGGAATAGTAAAAATTCGTTTGTCGAATTCAAAACTAATATCTTCGCCATCCGTTTTTATAATCAGGATTTTTTCCTGGGTATATTTGAAAATCATTCGGCGAAATAAATCAATGTTGGCAATTTTAACGAGAGAAGCGAATTGAGTTTCAAATTCCTCTCCGCTAACTCGGTGAGCGGGTGTAACCCAGACGTTTCCATAATTACTGACGTCATCATAAGAAGTATCTGAAGCGATTTCGTGCACGATTCCGGCCAGATCCTGACCTTTGTTCATGAAGAAGTATCCCACGATATTATTATTTTGACGTCTTATATAGAGATCGGTCGAAGTAATCAGTTCTAAATTCTTCCAATCATTTTCAGTTCGCTCAAACGAAACACAGAAATCAATAATATGTTTTTGATAGAGTCTTCGCACTTGGGCCTTCTCGGCCGTATTGAGATCTGAATAATGAGTTTTTATATAATGAGTACTCTCAGCTTTTGTTTTTTTCACTTCAACTTGCTCAATACAAAGATGGAAATCAAACTTTCTATACAGCTGATGGTCACCAGTCCAAAGCATAAACATTCCCACCGACTCATTATGGGTATTTAAAACATGATTCATTAGTTTCGAAAATAAACCTTGGCCGCGATGTCTTTCAGCAATACAAACTCCTCCAATAAGCGCGACCGGAAACGGAACTCCATTCACCATGAGATTTTTTTTCAGCACTCCAATATGACCAATGACGGTTTTTGATACCGTATCTACCATAATGTGACATTGATGATGATTTTCTTTCGTCATCAGAGGTGCGAAATCGACTGAAAATTTATTGTCTTCTTTATAATGGAGTGAATTTTCGATTAATTTTAGCGTTTGCTCGAAATATTCGGGCTTTTCTTTGAGTGTTGAATAATAAAATGACTCATTCATCTTATATATATTGTAAACCTATCTTTTAAAAATTGCTGATTCTTGTTTTAACTCACTGAATTTTAATTCTTTCGGCAAAATTTTCCGACCGTAAAAAAAGATTAATGAAGTTTTCACGACGGTCGAAACGGAGTCTAGACAGATATGACATCTGTTGGAATAAATCAGGACGATTTATTCATCCCTATAATCAAGGAGGATTGCATGGGATTAAGGATTAACACCAACGTCTCCTCGATCAACGCACAAAGAAATTTGCGTTCGACGAGATTAGACTTAGACAAGACTTTGGAGCGTCTAGCTTCAGGTAGTCGTATTAACCGCGCAGGTGACGACGCCGCCGGTCTCGCTATCTCAGAAAATTTAAGAGCACAGATCAGAGGTCTGAAGCAAGCTCAGAGAAACGCTGAAGATGGTATTTCATTAGTACAAATCGCTGAAGGTGGTTTGGCCGAATCTTCAAACATCTTGATCAGATTGCGCGAACTTGCAGTACAAGCCGCTTCTGATACTATCGGACCAACTGAACGTAAGTTCTTAAACGTTGAATTCGAACAGTTAACTCAAGAGATTGACAGAATTGCAAACGCGACAGAATTTAACCGCGTTCCATTATTAAACGGAACTGGTGCCGTTTTTGATATTCAAATCGGAACTAGAAATGACCCTATAAATGACCGTTTAACGTTCGATGCATCAAGCGCTGACGTTAACGTAGCAGCTTTAGGTCTAAACCTAGCTTCAGTTGCGGACAAAATTTCTGCACAGAACTCACTAGCAGCTATCGACCAAGCAATTGTTTCGATTTCAGCTATCAGAGCGGACTTCGGGGCCATGCAGAACAGATTACAATCGACAATTAACAACGTTGCTATCAGCGTAGAAAACTTATCAGCTGCGAACTCTCGTGTTCGTGACACTGATGTGGCTGAAGCGACAAGTGAATTGACGAAAAATAACATTTTAATGAACGCAGGTACATCAGTACTCGCTCAAGCTAACGTTACTACCAAGAGTGCAATCGGTCTTATTCAAGCAGCGTCTAACGCAGGCTAGGAATTGGCTAGATAGTGTTCTTGATTTGTTTAGTAACATGGCGTTTTTTGTAAGTAACCTGCAAGTTAACTATAGAAGTTAACACCATGACGTGGGTATGACGTTCATCGGGTAAGGTATTTGTTTTTTTGTAACTTATTAATAACAACTTAAGTGGACATGAAGTCCGCTAGCTTAAACAGGAGGTTTTATATGCGTAACAACGGAGCCTAAAAATGGGAATTAGAATTAATACAAACGTTGCTTCATTAGCAGCGCAGAGAAATTTAGGAATTACGAACAATGCTTTGAAAGATAATTTTGCCAAATTATCTTCAGGCTCAAGAATTACCAAGGCCAGCGACGATGCCGCTGGACTAGCAATAAGTGAGAAGTTGCGTGCACAAATTAGAGGGATTAGACAAGCTAAGAGGAACGCAGAAGACGGTATCTCACTTATTCAGACAGCTGAAGGTGGATTACAGGAAATCTCTAATATCGTTATTCGACTTAGAGAACTTGCCATCCAAGCAGCTTCTGATACGGTTGGAAACACTGAACGATCTTTCACGGATGTTGAATTTCAAAGTCTTAAAGACGAAGTTCAGCGTATCGCGATGGTCTCAGAATTCAACGGTAGAAAGTTACTTAACGGCACCGGTGGGCTGGTTGAAGTTCAAGTCGGTATCTATAATGATGCTTTTCAAGACCGACTTAAATTCGATTCCAGTGCAATCGACGCCACTTTGGAAGCCCTCGGGATCGCTGCAGAAGGGATCTCAACCAAAGAAGGAGCACAAATATCGTTGCAAGCTTTGGACGATGCTCTGGTTAAGATTAACGGTAATAGAGCGGAGCTGGGAGCACTACAAAACAGACTTGGTTCAATTGTTAATACTCAAGGCATTAACGATGAAAACCTTAGTGCGGCCAACTCAAGAATTCGAGATGTGGATGTTGCCACTGAAACAGCAGATTTGACTAAGAATTCGATTCTTAATCGAGCTGGTGTCTCGGTCTTAACACAGGCGAACGCATCTCCAGAGGCAGCCTTGAAATTGATCGGATAAACGTAAATACCCACGAAACCCTTGCTCTGAATGGAGCAAGGGTTCTTTTTTTCTTTATTTCCAATTTTTCCAAGAATGATAGAATCTAAGTATGAAGAAAAAAACCATCCTCATTTTTGGTGTCTCATCATTTGTTGGATCAAATTTAGCTGAGTATTTTAAGCGGGATTATCGTGTTATTGGTACCTACTTCAAGAACAAAGTTAAAATTGATGGAGTTCTAACTTTTCCTTGTGATGTTTTAAAAAAATCTCAAATTCAAACCGCCATTTATACTTTCAGACCAGACCTTACTATTTACGCTGTTGGGCTTTCTTCGTTGGATGATTGTTATCATTATCCGAAACTAGCCGATGCGTTGAACGCGGTAGGTGTCTTTAACGTAAGTGGTTTTTCTGAAAGATACCGTTCGCGTTTTTGCTTTATTTCATCTAGTTATATTTTCCCTGGTCATAATGTGGTTTACAAAGAAAACGATACTCCGATGCCGGGAACGGTTTATGGAAATACTTTGGCCAGTAGTGAATTTTATGTGCAGAAATCATGTTTAAATTATCTTATTTTCCGCTGCTGCCCGCTTTATGGACGTAGTTATAATAATCATCAATTAAATTTTTTCGAGCTACTTGAGCGCAGATATGCTGAAGGAAAAACATTAACTTGTGACAACAAAGTTTTCACCGGTCACTTGGATATTTATTATTTGTCGCGTGCGATTCAACTCGCTTTGGAAGCGGATATCCGCAATCGTTTGTTTCAATTAACTTCAAAAGACTATGGAACATATTTTAATTTTGCGAAAACTTATGCCAAGGTTTTTGGTAAGAGTGAAGGCTCGATTCAAAAAGGTGACTGGGATTTTCCAGCTGAGAATCTACGCTATGCCATTAAGATGATTGATACTGAAAATTATTTTTATAAAATGAATCAACAAAATCTTGAAACGACGCTTAATTTTGAAATGCCTACCATTGAAGAATCACTTAAATTCACAAAATTACGATTAGGTTCTACCAATCAAATGAAGAAGAAAAATACCAAAGCTGCGGGTGTTAGTTTTATCTAGCAGAGTGTTTTATAAATTCAGTTAAGTAATGTCGAACGAGTGCTTCTTGTTTTATCGATTCACCACGGAAGCGCCATTGAACTTCACCGAAAGCCCCAACTTGAGCTTGGATTTCATGGACTGTATTAATCGAAGGTGCGTCTGAACCAAGTCGTGCTGAGAATAATCCACCAGCATTAGAAAGAAAGCCGATAGTGATCACATCATTACTTCTACGGGCCACAACCAATTTAAGGGCATTACGGAATAACATAAAATCGTTAACGGTATTTGAAATTTTAAAAATTTTGATACTGTTGCGATTATCTTTTCCTGCGCGATATTCATTAAATTTTGAAACATAAATTTCGAAAAACTCACGAATGTTATTCATGAATTCGATCGATGATTCTTCTAGAATTCTTTCAGGGTTTAAATGTTCGTGGAAATTAATAACCCCAGACTCTTCCATATTGATTTCATCCATGGCCAGAGATTCGATCCAGTCAGTAGCAATTTTTTCGTATTGAGTATGTTCCATTATTTTATTATTGAATCTGCGGGACAATATGTCTATTGGAAATCGATTGAAGATGGGCCTGGTTGCTGGCTTCTTGAATTTCGCGCCCCTGTTAACCAGGTGGGCGCAATTAGTAATCACTTTAGGCTTCCTATTTATCTGCACCTTTCGGTGCCAGTTAGGCGTGCACACTATGATCAGGGACAGCTCCCGAATAGAAAATTGTAGGGCGAAATAATCAATACACCTACAACCAGACCCACTATCGATTATACAACGAGAATATGAGGGGCCGAAGTCGAAAAATAAGATAAATCAGTAACCCAATCAATTCAAAAACTTAACGCTTTTGTAGAGCTGTAACTCGATGCGCAAGTGTGCTATAATAATGAATGATCAGGATGATGTAATGACATAAGTATTTGTTTTTACGTTTAAAAGGAAAGATTCCTTAAGTTTTATACCCTTACGTACGAGAAGTATAAAACAGGGGAGTGCTGTATGAAAAAGAAAATTCTCGAGTTCCTTAAAGATGAAAGCGGACAAACATCAACAGAGTATATTCTGTTGCTAGTTATTGTTGCGATTATCGTTATGAAAATGAAGGATACATTAATTCCAAAGCTAACAGGCTTGTTGGATACTTCATTTAACGGAATCGAAGCTTCATTACAACAAGGTCTTAACGGCGGGACTAATTAATCCGTAATTAGCTTTTTTAGGCTAAGTTAATCCAAATCAAATATACCTTACTTTCAGTAGGCAATATTTTCCTTTTATCTATTGTTGCACCAACAAGTTTAAAATAGAGTCATGAGATCTATTGTAAAATCCGCGAGCGGTCAGGCGCTTTTAGAATACGTGCTAGTGCTCGTTTTCATTACCTCGACTGGATATCTTTTCTTGGGGAAATTCACCCAGTTTGTTTCCAGCTCAGTTGGTAATCTCAATCATATTTTATCCATTAATTTAAAAACTGGTGTGTGCGAAACAGAATGCTATTTTAAGGGATATAAGAATGAAAATAATTAATCCTGAAACTAACAGCATTCTTTATTTTTTCTTGCTGGCCGAATTAATTTGGATTTCTCTTCTAGATATCAAAACTCAAAAAATTAAAAATTATTGGTCCATTTTAAACATAGCTGTTTTTTTCTTTTTGATTGTTTTTGCTAGCGAAACTTACCCTCTGAAGATTGCTATGTTTTATTATTCGTTTGGTTTTTTATTCGTCGGGTTTCTGCTCTTCTTGATAAAAATTATGGGGGCTGGTGATATTAAATATCTTTTCTCGTTTTTCCTCATTTTGCCCTTAGGAATTCATCAAGATATGTTTAATCGCCTTATTGTTTTCACCGGCATCTGTGCCTTCGTTTTTTTGACTTTCAATTTGGTCAAAAACTACAAAATTTTATTCTCGGCCTTAAAAGAAAAAAAATATGGATTGATCAAAAATTGTTTTGGAACAAAGTTTGCGTTTTCACCAGTTATTTTGATTACGTGGATATGGTTTGGAGTAGATAGTGGTAAATTTGGTTTCTAATTCGAAAGGCCAGTCACTGGTTGAATATATTCTTTTGATGGTACTGGTGAGTATAGTCTTCACCGTTATTATTAATAGCCAAATTATGACTAATCTCTTGAGTGATAATGGAAGTCTTATTCAAAATACAAAATCGACGATTGAATTTAATTATCGTCATGGCCACTCTGGATTCGATGCACTCGGCTCTGGTACTAATACCACGGATTACAATGCTGCTAATCACGCTAGTTACTCGCTCAGTAACGGAACGTACTTCTTCGCACCGGCAGAGGCGTATCCATGATAACAAATAATAAAGGCCAATCCAGTATTGAATTTATTCTGATGTTTACGGTGACCTTCACTTTGGTTTTTTTATGGATTGTCCAAGCTTATAATTTGGGCGTTGGTTACCTCGCTCATTACGCTAACTTTATGGCGAGTCGAACTTACCTCACGCATGATACAGGTAGTATGAACACACGTGGGGCGGTTAGCGCGATATTAACGGATTCTCAGAATGAAGCTCGCAGAGTGTATGAAAAATATCATCTCGAACTTTTTGTCAAAGGTTCATCCCAGTTTTCAGTTAATGCGCCCCTGACCGATGTTTTAACTGAATATGTTGGAACTTTTGTGGATTTCGATCAGCCCTTTTCATTTATTAAATTTATTGGAGGCAATACACGGATAAACCTAAGAACAGAATCATTTCTGGGAAAAGAATCTCCCCGTGCAGAATGCAAACAGCAAATTTGCCAAGCCATGTTTGGGCAAGATTGTGATGGGATCAATGCTTCCTTGCAAAGTCATATTACCGCTTTTGATGATGGATGTTGAAAATGAAAAATGAGAAAGGACAATCACTATTTGAATTTGTTTTTTTTCTACCTGTGTTTATTATTTGCTTTTTAGTACTAACGGGATTGGGAAGTGCCATCAACGGTTCTATCAATCAACAAAAAATTACGCGTGGTTATTTTTTTATTCGTAATAAAAACAACTCGAACCTTCCTCGTCCTGTCAATGCGAGTGCTACCACATGGACAAAATTTGGTATGTTTTACGTTGGTTACAAAATAAATCAATTCTCTGGGACGAGCGATCAACCCGAAGCTGCTTGTTATAAGATTAACCTACCTTTTGCCTCAACTTTTTCTGATACAGATTGTTCAAATCCTTATAGCACTCTCACAACCGACTTCGTTCGCGTTTATACTGTCTTTGGACTCTGTGGCGCCACTTACGAGCGTAATGGTCAGGATGTGCGACCCAGTTCCAATTCCTGGAATCGCGAAGCTTGTCTACTTATTGACTAGGGACATTTTTCCCCTTCAGTACCTGTGAATTTTAACATGTTAAAATTTAAGTTGTGAATATTCTATGAAAAGTGAGTAGTTATGAATAGACGTGCATTTACTTTAAGTTTGGTCATCGCAGGGATTGCGATGTTTATGGTTTACTCTTACATCAAAGGTAAAGAAGCTGAATATGTAAAATCATATGGGCAATCAGTCGCCGTTGTTGTCGCGCAAGCGGATGTAAAAGAATTGGAATTACTTGATGACAGAAAAGTAATGGTCGTCAACGTTCCAGAAAAATTTGTGCAACCTGGAGCTCTTCGAAATATTTCTGAAATTGATAACATGTATGCGGCCGTTCCCATTCTTAAAGGCGAACAAATTACTAAAACGCGCGTGACTCATCCAGGTGGTAGAACTGGTCTAGCCAGTCAGGTTGCTGTTGGTAAAAGAGCGATCTCCATTCGTGTTTCTGATGAAACCGCTGTCGCAAAATTAATTAAACCAGGTGACCGTGTGGATCTGGTGGCTTTGATTGATTATGCTGGTGGTAAAAAAGATATGATTAAAGTGAAGACAGTTTTACAAGATGTGCTTGTGCTTTCAACTGGTCTGAAAGTGACAAATGCGATTCCACTTATTGCTGAAAAAACGGATGCTGGTTATCAAACACGAAACCTAAATAGTTATACCGGTTTCAGCACCATCACTCTGGAACTTACTCCATTCGAAGTTCAGAAAGTTATTTTCCTCGATTCCTTAGGCGGGAACGTGAGACTTAGTTTAAGAAACAATGACGATAAAACAATTGAAAGAATAAGTGTGACGAAAATTTTTGATGTCTTAGGCGAAGATGCCCCAGAAGCCAAATCGTATTTTGCCGAACAAAATGCGCGAACCCAAGGACGAAGATGAAAATTTACTTAACCTTTATTCTCTTTATTTCAATGGCGATGGCCCAGGATACTGTGCCTGAAAAAGAAATAGAAATCGAGTTAGGAATTGATCAAATAGAAAAAGTCGATTTTGCTTACAGTACAAAAGTACAAGTAGGTAATGAGGGTATTATAGATCTTATTCTAGCTCCGCAAAAAAGAGAAATTACCTTCCGAGGAAAAAAAGAAGGTAAAACATCGATTACTGTTCGTGATTCGGTGGGTGAAATTAGACAAAAATATATCGTAAATATCAAGGGTAGTGCTAATGCCAAGACAGTCTCGGAGCTTAAAGAATTTTTAGGACAAGTCGAAGGTTTAGATATTGGAGTGAAAGGTGGAAAAGTCGTGGTCGGCGGTCATATCGTCGTTCCGACGGATATTGGTTTAGTGGCAACAATTCTTCCTAAATACCCAGATGTTATTAATATTGTCGAATTATCACCGCAAACTCAAAGAATTATCGCCAAGAAAATTAAAGATGAACTTAATCGAAATGGTTTACGTGATGTAAGCGTGCGAGTGGTTAACCAAACTTTCTGGCTAGAAGGTGTCGTCGGTAGTGACGGACAAAAATCTCTTGCCGTGGCAATCGCGAATGCTTATATGCCAGATGGAATTCAGTCATTGATGAGAAATGCCGATGCTGCAAATATTCGTAAAAGAGATTTTTTGCTCGAATTCATTTCGGTCAATGAAAAGAAGCAACCACCACCAGCGAAAAAAATGGTGAAAGTCACGGCCCAATTTGTTGAGCTTACAAAAAACTATACGAAAATTTTTGGTTTTCAATGGGCCCCATTAATGAACCGTGATAATTCAAAAATTGAAATTAATCGTGACACAGATGGAACGGTAAATACCAATTCATCAAATACGATTAGCGCTACCATTTCAGCCTTATTCCCACGCTTACAATCGGCTAAGAACGCGGGATACGCGCGAATTATTCAATCAGGTGTTGTTATCACGCAAGACCAGATGGCGGCTAACATTAAAAAGAACGATGTTACGACTTATACTACAGGTGCAGGTGAAACTCAGCGTGACGTTAGTGTTACCACTGGTTTTACGATGGATGTAACTCCAAAAATTCTCGATCAAGAAAGAGTGGAATTAGGAGTCGGTTTAAACGTTTCCATGAATAAAACGATTACTTCAGGAACACAAAATACTCCGTCAAATGCAACGAATGAAATAAAAACAAACTTAGTGGTGAAATCAAAAGAATCAGCAGTTCTGGGTGGGGTTGTTCAAGGTTCCGAAGCCACTGATTACGATAAGGGTAATTTACTTGGTAATCCGCCAGAAAATACTTATCCATTATTTAATCTCATTCGTAAAAAAGATTTTAATAATCAGAAAACTCAGTACGTTATGTTTATAACTCCAGAAATTATTGCATCGGCATCAGATGGAGCAGAAGAGATACGTAAAAAATTTAGAAAACGTAGTCGTTAAATAGGAATTATAATGGCCGGACATATTATTACGATTTTGGGCGGAAAAGGTGGTGTAGGTAAATCACTTTTCGCTTCCAACTTGGCCTTCGCTTATACGCTTGAAATGCGCCAGAAAGTTCTGCTCTTGGATTTTGATCAGAAATCGGCTGGCGATCAAAATATTATTATCGGAATGAAATCAAAAAAATCCGTGAAAGACCTAGCATCTTTCAATGCCGCGATTGATCCCAAAACAATTATGAATTTTATAGGTGTTCACAAGACTGGTTTGTCTTATGTGGGAATGCCAACGGAAACAATTGAAGCGGGACAAGTCGATGCTGAAGGGATGGGGAAAGCGCTTAAAGCAATACCAAATATTTTTCAAGTCACGATTATTGATGCGGGTAATGAGTTAACTCCTCTTGCGTTGAAAGCATTAGAATATTCAACACTCATCTTTTTAGTCGTCACTCCAGATTTACTTGCCGTTAATCAGACGAAACGTCTTTATACCGATCTCACGACCTTATTGTTCCCAAAAGATATGATTCAAATTGTGATGAACGGATATGTGAGTGGTCACCCAGTCACTCCAGATGTAGTTGGTCGCACGATTGGAAAACCTGTTTTTGCAGCGGTTCCAAAAGACGATCAAACTTGTGCGGCTGCCTTAACCAAGTCATTACCGATTATGACGGTGGCGCAAAATTCATCATACGCAAAAGGGATTACAGATACAGTCAGAAATTTGGCCCAGAAAAACGTTCTTGCAACACTTGAAAAACTGACGAAACCTCAAGGGACTTCAGCCGCTGGCGGTGGTGCTGAAGAAGTTAAAGATGGTAAAGCGATTAACCAATGGTTAATGCTCAAAGCTCGTATTCACCGTTCACTAATTGAAGAAATGGATTTCAAGAAATCTGATGATAACGATCCTAAGGCCAAAATTATTTTAAAAGAACAAACCAAAAAAATGGTAGTGGAACTTTTAAGTAAAGAAGATACCAAAACCGTGCTGAAAACACGTGAGGATATGAACAAAATCGTCAAAGAGATTTTGGATGAAGCTTTAGGTTTAGGGCCATTGGAAGACTTATTGGCGGATAAAACTATTTCCGAGATCATGGTGGTTGGACCAGACAAAATCTTTTTTGAAAAAAGCGGAAAGGTTAAGAAATCTGACGTTATTTTTACGAGTGATAGACAAGTACTTAACGTTATCGAAAGAATTGTTGCGCCGATTGGTCGTCGTATCGATGAAAAAACACCATACGTTGATGCGCGATTACCAGACGGTTCGCGGGTGCATGCGATTATTCCTCCCTGTGCGCTTGACGGTTGCACCATTACGATTCGTAAATTCCCTGAGAATCGACTGACTTATAAAGACCTCATTAAATTTGGTTCAATGACAGAAGAGATGGCAGATTTCTTGCGTATCTCGGTTGAAGCTCACAGAAATATTGTTGTTTCGGGTGGTACCGGTTCAGGTAAAACGACTTTGATTAATATGTTAGGCGGATTTATTCCGGCCAACGAACGTATCATCACAGTTGAAGATTCAGCTGAATTGGATTTTCCACAAGATCACGTGGTTCGTCTTGAAACTCGTCCTCCGTCACTCGAAGGTGATGGGGCGATTGATATTCGTACTCTGGTTAAGCAAACTTTAAGAATGCGCCCTGAGCGTATTGTTGTCGGTGAGTGTCGTGGTGGTGAAACACTCGATATGTTACAGGCGATGAATACTGGTCACGATGGTTCAATGACGACGGTTCACTCCAACAGTCCGCGCGATTGCATTGGTCGTCTGGAAACACTGGTGCAATATGCAGGAACAGGGATTTCTCCTAAAGCCATTAAGGAAATGGTTGCTTCAGCGGTTCACTTGATCGTGCAACAGTCTCGTTTAGAAGATGGTTCACGACGAATTCTGAACATTACTGAAGTCGGTGGATTACAAGGTGAGATTATTACTTTGCAGGATATTTTTATTTTTAAACAAGAAGGGATGAATAAACAAGGCAAAATCGTTGGCAAATTTCAATCAACGGGTTTTATTCCAAAGTTTGTCGAGACACTCGAGAAGAAAGGTTACAAAATTCCACGCGGAATTTTTACCAATAAGGCGTCGTAAAAATGGATTTTTTATTTACGCAAGTTTTAGGAAAAAGTGGAGTCATGCTCGCAGTGGGGGCATTGGTCTTTTTCTATATCAATAAAAATAGCGAACAAGTTTTTCGTTGGATTGAAGATCAAACTTACGGTACACGTGATTACGTTTTGAGTAAGTGCGAACTCATTTTTTATGAAATTGCAGAAGAGAAAGTCACATATATTTTGCTCTTTTTATCTTTTGGTTTAAGTAGCATCGTTTTTGGGATCTGTGCCATTTTTGGTCTTTTTGGTTTAGGTGTTGTGGCCGCCGGTGTGGTGGGTTTTGTTGGCTGGAAAATTCCACGACCGTTTATGGATTTTTTAGTCAATAAAAGAACCGCTAAATTTGAAACACAAATGGTGGATGCCCTTAATCTCCTGGCCAATGGAGTTCGTGCCGGTCTTTCACTTCCTCAAGCGCTGGGCATGGTTGTTGATGAACTACCAGCTCCTGTTTCCCAGGAATTTAATTTAATCCTTCAGCAAAATAAAATTGGTGTTCCGTTGGATGAATGTTTTGAAAATTTAGTGAAACGTGTTCCGACGGAAGATAATCAGATGTTTGTAACGAGTATTTCTATTTTGCGAGAGACCGGCGGTAATTTGGCCGAGGTTTTTGATACGATAATTGAAGTCATTCGTGAACGAATTAAGATTAAACAAAAAATAGATGGTTTTACTGCCCAAAGTAAGTTTCAGGGTGGTTTTATGTCACTTATGCCAACTTTAATGCTTATTATGTACAGCCAATCAGATCCTGAGTCGACTAAGCTGTTATTCACCAAACCCCTCGGAATCATTATCTTAATTGTTGTTTATACGCTTACGGCGATAGGCGGATATGCGATAATTAAAATAACGAAAATCGAAGTATAAAACTATTAAGAATTTTCCATAAACGGTCGATATCGTTACTGGGATAAGTTTAAAGAGAGAGGAAACAAATGAGAGTCGCAGTGAAAAGAAATTTATTTACCAGTATATTTCTCATACTTGGATTGATGTGTTCAGCAATCGCTGGAGTCAATCTAAAGAACGGGAACTTCTACATTTCTTATACTGACATTGTTGTTCCTGGCGGCGGTGAGAAATTAGAAATCACACGCACCTATAACTCTAAAGCAACTGAAGACGGCTGGTTCGGTTTCGGTTGGGGTAGCCCATTTGAAACACGACTTGAAGTATCTGCTGATGGTTCAGTTGTTGTTCATGAAAACGGTTCTGGTGGTAAGACTCGTTTCATTCCAAAAACTCCAGTTGATGCTGAGGCAGCTTCTCAAAAAATTGTTGAAGCCATGAGAAAGAAAACTTCAGTCACTGATGATGCTGCAAAAAAACTTGTAGAAAGACTTAATAGCAACGCTGAACTTCGTCATGCTTACGCTCTTAACTTTGGTGTAAGTTCAAACTTAGCAGCAGGAACTGTTCTTTTCTCAAATGAGAGAGGTTTACAGGAAGTTATTAAAGAAAAAGTTGGATATTTAAGAAAATTCAATGACGGCCGTAAAGAGTACTTCGACGAAAAAGGCCACATGGTTAAAATCGTTGATAAAAACCTTTATACAGTAGAACTAGTTTATAAAGAAGACGGTTCACTTGAAACAATTAAAGACTCACAAGCAAAACAATTATTTTTCAGCTGGTACGGTGACGGAAAAGTAAAAAATATTTGGTCAGCGGGTGATAAGAAAACAGAATACAAGTTCAAAGGTAAAGACCTTATCTATTCAAAAGATATCGCAGGTAACGTTTATAAATATGATTATGATACTAATCACAATTTATTAGCGGTTGATTACTCTGAAAATGCGAACTCAAAAGGTCGCGAAAAAATGATAATTGATTATGAGCCGAAAACTTTCTTCGTATCAAAAATCACTGATAGAAATGGCGATACAACAGAATATAAATATGGTTCGAATCCGCAGAAACCAGATATGCACTATTGGACAGAAGTTATCAAGAAAGGTTTCGATGGTAAGCCAGTATCGAATCGTTATGAGTACGAAATTAAAGCTCGTGCTGATGGTTCTCAATATACTTATCGTATCAATACTAAAATCAGCGGTATTGAAACAGACACAGTTTATTCTGAATGTTGTGGTCTTCCACTTAAGATTGCTCGTGGCAAACACATCACAAATTTCGAGTATAACGACAAAGGTTTATTAACAAAGAAAACCTCGAGTCGTGGAGAATTTGTAAAAATTGATTACGACAACACGATTAACAAAATTGCGAAAGTTGAAAATAATGAAGGCTGGACAAAATTCTCATACGATGGGAAAGGCAATCTTCAAAAAGCGCTAAACAGCACTGGCCAAGCGGTACTTTTAATCTATGACCGCAATGGCAGAATTTCAAAAATGGTTGATCAAGACGAAAAGACAAAGCAAAGACGTACGCTTGAATTCACATACAATGCTATGGGGAAACCAGTTGAGATTGCGATGGAAAAAGTCGGCAAAATCAATGTTGAGTACGATAACTACGGCGAAATCAAAAAAGTTGATTCTAAATCAGGTCACCAAATGGCCCTTCAAGTTACCCAAGCCTTCCAAAACCTCTTAACTGTGGTTAAACCGGCTGGCGTTAACTTGAACATGTAGGAGTTAGGTTATGAAGAGCCTTTTATTAGCTATATTCGTTCTAAGCCTAAGCGGTAATGTGGCCATGGCGCAGACTGAGGGTGCTGAAACGCATTGTGATGCCCCTAGAGCAGCTGATATCACCTGTGCTCAGGGCCAGAAGCAGGTCGGCGACCAGTGTGTTGAAGATAAAGAAGCTACCAAGACCAAGGAAGAGTAAATAATTATTATTTACTATATCGACTAGTTTTTACACACTGTCTATAAAATCACGCTGTATCCCTACAGTTCAATGTAAAAACAGATACTTAGCCTTTAACCCTAAAGCCTAATCTTGGCACGCTCTGTGCATTAATAAGTACCAAATAGTCAAAATAGGAACTCACAAGGAGAGAAACTATGAAAGCTTTATTGGTATTATTTGTTTTAACTTTAACTTCTTCTGCATTTGCTATCGAAAATTTAGAAGGTGAAGGTCTGTGTGCTCAAGGTCGCTCAACAGCTCAAGCGTCAGTTGATGCTCCAGCTTCAAGTTCTACAGTATCAGTTGATGAACAATAATTAATTATTGCTCAAAAACTCATCAAGTTTACTATTATCTTCTGAATCTAGATTTTCTAATACAACGCCCTCATCGAATGATGAGGGCTTTGTATTTTGTTTTTGGATAGCTGATTTAGTTGAGCGTACACGGTCGTTAATTAAAGGCTCAGAATTCGAAATCAATTTCTTGCCCAATTCCTTAGTCGCATTAAAACCACTTTTTAAGTAACTGGCCGATACTTCTAGAATCTTATTTTTGGCTGGCTTAACCACGGTATTAATAGATTGAAAAATAGTTTTATCGTTAATTTCAATTGAAAGAAGAAGAAAAATTGCAACAAAGTGAAGAGCAAAGCTTACTAATTTAAAAGGTAATAACATTTAAACCTCTATGATTCCAGTTTGAATAATCTCAAAAGTCATTGAACATTCGATGATGTCTTGATCGATTTTTAATGAATAAGCAGTTGTGATTGGCTTGGCCGCTTCTTCAAATTTTTTAAGCTCTTTAAACAACATAGGCTGTTGAGCCGCAGTCGTTAATATTTTAGGTGGTGAAAGATATGACATTAACGAGTGAGCATTTTCGATATTAGTAAAAATTTTTCCTAAAAGTATATTCATTGATTCAACAAAAAGACCTTGTAGAAAACCATGGCGTTTTTCATTGCTTGTGACGTTTTCAAGATTAGCTTTGCAAACAACAAACCCAGAAATCTCACCAGAAATTCCAAAAATAATTTTAAAATCGTTATGAGAAACATCCGCAACCGCCGTACTTTTTATCAAGTGTGCGCGTTGATAAATATTTAAAGCTTCTGGCATTGAAGTGGCCAAAAGTTTGTCTAATGAATTTGTTTTAATTTTCAGTGTGGGAGTATTTTTATAATTAAGAATTTTTTCCATGTTTAGATAACCTCATTTTGGGTTATTTTTTCGATGGCCGAAACAAGATCTTCTTTGCTAAATGGTTTTTGCAAAAAATCTACTGCGCCTGCGCTGATAGCATCAATAACAACATGTTCTTGTGCGAGCGATGAAATCATAATGATAGAAACATCTGTCATGCTTTTGCTAATTGAGCGAGCGAGATCGATTCCACTAATTTCTGGCATAACAACATCAACAATTGCGATGTTTGGCTTTTTTTCACCAATAATTTTAATAGCTTCTTCGGCTGAAGAGGCTTCACCGACAATACTAATAAAGGGATGACTATCGAGCATTTCCGCAATTGAAGCTCGAGAAAATTCAGAGTCATCAATAACGAACACTTTGGCTTTCGTAATTTCTTTTTTGGTTGTCATAAACTTATCCTTAAGTTCACAACATCATTGTAACGCTTGATAGGGATTTACAACAAGGAAAAAGAACTAAGCTGCGACTTCGCCTGGATCTTGGTCATTGCGTGATGGTTTTTTCTTGGTGGTAGCTTTCTTCTTAGCTTTCGCTTTAGCAAGCTCCTGACCATTCCAATCAATTAATGCAACTTCCAAAACTTCATCAATCGTTTTAACGGGGATGAAGCTTAATTTTTCTCGATATTCATCTGGGATATCAACCAGATCTTTTTTGTTCTTGTATGGAATAATAACGGTATCAATTCCCATCCTCATCGCAGCTAAAGATTTCTCTTTTAAGCCACCAATCGGTAGGACTTTTCCGGTTAATGTAATTTCGCCTGTCATGGCCACTTTGCGATTGATCGCATGACCAGTCAGCAATGAAACGATAACGGTAGCTAATGTAATCCCAGCACTAGGGCCATCTTTCGGAATAGCACCAGCTGGTAAGTGAATATGAATTTCATTTTCATCAAAAACTTTTTCATCGATTCCAAGTTCGGCAGCGTGACTGCGAATATATCCCATCGCTGCATGAGCAGATTCTTTCATAACATCACCTAATTGACCGGTCAGCGTAATGCCTTTACCTTTCATCTTAGTGGCTTCGATATAAAGAATTTCTCCACCGGCAGATGTCCAAGCTAAGCCTGTAGCAACGCCTACTTCGTCTTGCTCTTTTTCATCTTCTTTGGTGTAAACTTGTGGACCTAACATCTCATCAACCATCTCTGGTTTGATTTCGATCTTTTTCTTATTGCCAACCGCCATCTTCTTCGCTACTTTTCGGCAAAGGGCACCGATTTGTCGCTCAAGATTACGTAAACCGGCTTCGCGAGTGTAATGTCGAATAACATGCTCGATACCTTCGTCCGTAATATTAATATCAGTCGTGGTAACACCGTTTTCTTCCATTTGTTTACTCACAAGATACTTTTTAGCAATCGCAACTTTTTCTTCTTCGGTATAGCCAGTAAGAGTGATAATTTCCATACGGTCACGCAGAGGTGAAGGAATATTTTCTAAAACGTTGGCCGTTGCAATGAACATAACATTTGAAAGATCAAATGGTACGTTTAAATAATGATCTCTGAATGTATTATTTTGTTCCGGGTCTAAAACCTCTAACATCGCACTCGATGGATCACCTTTGTAATCTGAGCCGAGTTTATCAATTTCATCTAACATGATAACTGGATTGGAAGTCCCAACTTGTTTGAGTGCTTGGATAAATCGACCAGGCATTGAACCAACATACGTTCGACGATGACCGCGCATTTCTGCTTCATCTTTCACCCCACCGAGTGAAATTCTGACGAATTCACGACCGGTAGCTCGGGCAATTGATTTACCAAGAGATGTTTTACCAACACCGGGGGGGCCAGAAAAACATAGAATAGGGCCTTTCATCTTCGTGCCCTTAAGGCTACGAACGGCAAGGTATTCTAAAATTCTTTCTTTGATTTTATATAAATCGAAATGATCTTCATCTAAAACTTTTTTAGCAAATTCGAGATCAGTAATTTCTTTTGATTGCTCTGACCACGGAAGTTCAACCATCCACTCAAGATATGTGCGAAGGATACTCGACTCTGAAGAATCGGGATGCATTCTTTCTAAACGTGAAAGTTGCTTTAGTGCTTCTTTTTCAGCTTCTTCTGGCATTTTTTTAGCGAGTAATTTATCTTTTAAATCTTGGAATTCATCTGGTTTTTCTGCGCCTTCTTCGCCTAACTCACTTTTAATAGCGCGAATTTGTTCGCGTAAAAAATATTCTTTCTGCGTACGAGAAATTTCTTCTTTTGTATTGTTACGAATCTGCTGTTGCACCTGAAGAATTTCAAGTTCACGAGCTAAAAGATCGTTAATTTTATTCAAACGATCCATTGGATTTAAAGTTTCAAGAATCAACTGGGCTTCAGTTACTTTTAAATTAAGATTTGAAGCAATCAAATCCGCTAAACGACCTGGGTCTTGAATATCTTCAAGTACCATAAGAATATCTGGCGATAGAATTTTTCCTAATGAGATAACTTTTTCTAAGCGTTCGCGTACTGTACGCATAATAGCTTCAACAGCAACCGTTGGTTTTTCAATATTTTCATTTTCAACTTTTAAAACTTTTACCTTATAGAATGGTTCCGTTTGTACAAAACTGGTAATTCGAGCTTTTGATAGACCTTGAATAAGAATTTTAATACGACCATCTGGTAGTTTTCTCATTCTCATGATCATCGCCAGTGTACCTAATTCATATATTTCAGATGGAGCTGGTGTTTCAGCTTGAATATCTTTTTGACTAGAAAGAAGAATAAGGCGGTCAGTATTATTTAATGCCTCTTCAACAGCTTTGATTGATGAATCTCTGCCTACAAACAGCGGAAGAATCATGAATGGGTAAACAACTATATCTCTAATAGGTAGCAAAGGGAGTGTCTCTTTAAATTCGATGCTATCTCCCTCATAATTTGTTACCATGCGCGTTTCCTCCAACGAGTCGAAAATAATCTTTCGACGAACATCATCACCACATATAAGCAATTCGGCTTTTTAAGATTGCGACTTGATAGTGTTTTTCACGTATCTTTGTTTTTTTTCCTTTAACTTCATATACTTGTCTGTTTTGATTTTGCGCACTGTATAGAATTATATTCAGGAAATTGTCTAAAATTTATGCTAAATTTTTTTTTACACTGAGGAATTATCTATATTTTCGACAAAAGGGTAAATATGGCCGACTCAATTGGTATAGCTCTCTTAGCTGCTGGCAAGGGAACACGGATGAAAATTGAAACAGCAAAAGCACTCGCCCCGCTGCTTGGAAGAAGCCTCATGGACTTCGTTATTGATGGCGTTTCTGCTTTCTCAGAAAAATTTAAATTAGATGCACATATTGGCGTGGTTATCGGACATCGTCGAGAAGACGTCCAGAAGCATGTCTTGAGCACTTATCCTAAGCGTACAGATATTTCCTTTGCCATCCAAGAGCAACAAAAAGGCACCGCAGACGCACTAAAGAGTTATTTTCAGGGTACGAGCAAGGCTTGGAAACAGAAGTACACTATGGTGATTTGTGCTGATACGCCGTTAATTTCTGAAAATGAACTCAGTCAATTATTTGAGCAATTAAGTCAGAATCCAAAATTAGAAGGTGTTGCTGCTACTTTTAAAACCAATGATCCAACAGGCTACGGCCGAATTGTTCGTTCGAGCAAAGGTTTTCATATTACTGAAGAAAAAGATGCTGATGCTGAAACCAAAAAAATCCAAGAAGTGAACTCAGGTTTATATATCTTTAAAACAGATTTCATTAAAAAGCACTTAGAAGAAATTGATAATAAGAATAAGTCAGGGGAATTCTATTTAACTGACCTCTTTCAAGATGAATATGAAGTGAAGCCACTGTTATTTGCCAATGAAATGGTTTTTCATGGGGTAAATACTTTGGACCAGTTAGAAGAAGCAGAATTACATCTAAGAAAAAAAAAGACAAAAATCCTAAAAAATAAAGGTGTGCGTTTCTACGATGCGGACACTTGTTATCTTGATTGGCAGGTGGAAATTGGAAGTGGTTCGGTGATTTATCCGAACGTTGTAATTCAAGGTGCAACCGTGATTGAAAACGATTGCGTGATAGAGATGGGAAATACCATTAAAAATTCGCGTATTGGTCGTGCAACAACCATCTTTGCTAATAGTTACATCGATGGGGCCCAGGTGGCGGCTGAAGTGAATATCGGTCCATTTGCGAGACTTCGCCCAGGCACTGAACTGGCGGACAAAGTAAAAATTGGCAATTTTGTGGAAGTTAAAAAATCTCAATTGGCAAAAGGCGTTAAAGTTTCACATTTAAGCTATGTTGGCGACTGTGAAATTGGCCAAGAATCAAATATCGGCTGTGGCTTTATTTCCTGTAATTACGATGGGGTAAACAAGCATAAAACCAAAATTGGCGAAAATACTTTTATAGGCTCTGACGTGCAAGCTGTAGCGCCGATTACTATCGGTAGCGATGCCTTTATCGCAGCTGGTTCAACTATCACCAGTAACGTTCCAGATGGTGCCTTTGCCATTGCGCGAACCAAGCAGGTAACGAAGCCTGATTTGGCCAAGAAATTCCTCCCTAAAAAGGTGAAATCCTCAAGCTATTAATAGAGTGATAAAAGTGGTAAATAAAAAATGAACTTTTTCTTTTAGAAAGGACGTTTTTTATGTGTGGAATCGTTGGATACAGCGGACCTCAAAATGCTATTATCCCAGTTTTAGAAGGCCTTACTCGTTTGGAGTACCGCGGGTACGACTCAGCCGGTGTTAGTTATCTCGTTAATAACGAAATTCAGATCATTAAGAAAGAAGGCAAGATTGATAATTTAAAAGCCGAAATTAAAAATAAAAATCCTTTTTCTCATACAGCTATTGGGCACACACGTTGGGCCACTCATGGTGCAGTTAACGAACTTAATGCTCACCCACATACCAACGAAACATTTTCGATCGTCCATAATGGGATTATTGAAAATGCTTCGGAAATCAAAGAGGACTTACAAAAAGAAGGTTTCAAATTTAAAAGCGATACCGACTCAGAAGTTTTCTTAGTGCTTTTAACCAAATATTTTCTTCAGACCAAAAGTGTAAAAGACTCGATTTCATTAGCGATGAAACTCATTCGCGGTAATTCGGCTTTTGTTATGATGATGAAAGATTCAACATCGCTCTATGCTGTGAAAAGAGGAGCGCCTTTAGTGGCAGGAAATAACCCTGCTAAAAAAGAAATTTACCTTTCTTCAGACCCATACGCTTTAATTGGTTTTGCTGAAAATATTTATTTCCCAGAAGATGAAGTTATTTGTGAATTAAACCGTACGGACAAAGATATTGAAGTGAAATTCTTTGAACTCTCTGGCCAAAAATCAGAACGCTACAAAGCGCAAGCGAAGAAAATGAGTCTGGATGTCGCAAACAAAGGTGAACACGAACACTTCATGCTCAAAGAAATTTATGAGCAACCAGGTTTAATCAAAAATCTTTATGAGTATTATCTCAATCAAGAAGGTCGTCAGCTTTTAACGAAGATAACAAAGTATAAACCAGATTTTATTCATATCATTGGTTGTGGAACGGCTTGGCACGCGGGCTTAGTCATTAAAAACTTTTTTGAAGAACAAAATAAAGTTCGCGTGAATGTCGAACTTGCCAGTGAATTTCGTTACCGAAATCCTATTCTCAAAAAGAACGATATAGGTATTTTTATCAGCCAGTCAGGTGAGACGGCAGATACGCTAGCGAGTTGCGATCTTTGTATTGAAGAAAAGGTCACCGCCCTTTCAATTGTCAACGTCGAAGGTTCAACCCTTTATCGAAATTGTGCAGAAAACTTTTTGATCAAAGCAGGTTTAGAAATTGGTGTTGCAAGTACGAAAGCCTTCACGATGCAAGTTCTGACTGGTTACCTGATGTCACTCTCGATGGCCGGAAAATTAGAAGCAAAAAAAGTTCAAAAAGAATTTGATTTGTTGGCCGATAATATTAAACAAGTCTTGTCTCGCACGACAGAAATTAAGGCCATTGCCGATGCTGTTTATAATAAAAAAGGTTTTATTTTTACTGGTCGCGGAATTTATTTCCCAATCGCTCTTGAAGGAGCACTTAAGTTAAAAGAAATAGCTTACGTACACGCTGAAGGTTATGCCGCGGGAGAGTTAAAGCATGGCCCGATTGCTTTAATTGATCAACACATGGTGAACATTTCAATCGTGGGGCCGGAGTTACACGAGAAAGCACTTTCAAACACAGAAGAAGTAAAATCGCGTCGCGGTTTAATTATTGGTATTGGTGATGAAAAAGATAAAAAACTAAAAGGCGTGAGTGATTATTATTTTGGCATGAACTTGGAAGGCCTAGATCACCTGCGTCCAGTTCTGGTTAATATTTCAATGCAATTATTTGCTTACTATGTTGCAAAACTTAAAGGCACAGATATTGATAAGCCAAGAAACTTGGCGAAGTCAGTTACGGTAGAGTAATGGAATTATCGAAGTTAAACCCATCGCAAAGACAAGCTGTCGAGAACACTGAAGGCCCAGTGATGATTTTAGCTGGTGCCGGATCGGGTAAAACTCGAACGCTGGTCAGTCGTATACAATATTTGATCGAAGAAAAAAATATAAGTCCTTTTCAGATTCTGGCCGTGACCTTTTCAAATAAAGCTGCGCGTGAAATGCGTGAGCGAGTCGCTCATACTACCGGACATGATATGAATGCTCTCCAAATTACGACTTTCCACTCTTTTTGTTCGCGAGTGCTTCGAATGGAAGCGGAATATATTGGCTTGAGTAAGAGTTTTACGATTTACGACGATTCAGAATCAAAAACGGTAGCTAAGCATATATTGGGCAAGCGTGGAGTAAATCCTAAGGAAATTCCACCGTCTGCTCTTTTGTATTACATCGATAATTTAAAGAATAATGGTTACTATCAAAATCATCCAAAGCGTGATGAAGATGAAGAAATCATCGCAGATAAAACAGAACAGATGTATTTGTTCTATCAAGATTACGAAAATGAATTAGCGAAATCTAATGCCATCGATTTTGGTGGTCTTATTACAGGTACGATCCAGCTTTTTGAAAAGCACCCTCAAGTGCTTGAACGCTATCGTCGTCGTTATAAGTATATTTTAGTGGATGAATATCAAGATACTAACCGCGCTCAATTTATTTTAATTAATCACTTGGCCAAAGAAACACGAAATCTTTGTGTGGTTGGTGATGAAGATCAATCCATTTATTCTTGGCGGGGTGCTGATATTCGAAATATATTAGATTTCGAAAAAATTTATCACGAAGCTAAAATATTTAAACTCGAACAAAACTATCGTTCTTCAAAAAATATTATCGAAGCTGCTAGTCACGTTATTTCTCTCAACCAGCAAAGAAAAGGTAAAGAGATGTGGACGGATAATGATGCCGGTGACTCGATTGATATCGTTGAATGTCCTGATGATAGAGATGAATCACAATTTCTGGTGGATGAAATTAAAAAGCTCACCAAAGCAGGAGCTGTAGCGGATGAGATTGCCGTTTTTTATCGTAGCAATGCTCAGTCGCGTGTATTGGAAGATGCCCTTCGCAAGGAAAAAATCCATTATCGAATTGTTGGCGGTATAAAGTTCTACGAACGTAAAGAAATTAAAGATTTATTAGCTTATTTACGTGTGGTCGTTAATCCGAAAGACTCTTTGGCGCTTTCGAGAATTATTAACACCCCTCCACGTGGGGTCGGTACAACTTCCATGACAAAAATTGAAAACGAAGCGATTAGCTTGCAGTGTTCACTTTTTGAAGTGATGGAAAAAATTATTGATTCACCTCAGGAATTTACCCATTTAAAACTCTCAGCGAAGGTGCGCTCGTCATTAGGTGCGTTGATTAGTTTATTGCAAGAAGCTCAAGTCGAAAGTTCTCAAAACGCTTCACCTCATTATCTTTATGAAAAGCTACTCCATGGTTCTGGTTATGCTGATTTTTTACGTGCCGAAAAGACCCATGAATCAGTAGCGAGAATTGAAAACCTATCAGAATTGGCCAACGCCATTTTACAATATGAAGATGAGAACAAAGAAGCTAATTTGATTGGCTTTCTTGAGACTATCACGCTTGATACTCAAAAAGATGAGAACGCTCCGGATCAACCACAAGTTTCTTTAATGACCGTACATAGTTCGAAAGGTTTGGAATACCCATATGTTTTTGTCGTAGGCGTTGAGGAGTCGATGTTTCCAAGTTTTCAAAGTATGGAAGGTGGAGACATGGCCATAGAAGAAGAGCGCAGGCTTTTCTATGTGGCGATGACTCGCGCGATGAAGAAGCTGTACATTACTTTTTCGCAAGCTCGCATGTTATGGGGAACGATGCGTTTTAATGGTCCAAGCCGTTTTATCAACGAAATTCCAGAGAATTACTATAATTGGAAAAGCTTAACGAAAAAAAGCCAACAGTTCACAAAAAGTTCAAATAGTTTTGATGATTTTTCACAAGAGACTTCGCAGTATGATGATGTCCCAAGCACTTATCAAAAGCAGGCAGCACAAGCCGCACACAAATTTCAGAGCGGTATTAGAGTTCGCCACTCGCTCTATGGTACAGGGACCGTGATGGAATCTGAAGGTTTTGGCAATGATGAGAAAGTTGTTATAAAGTTTAATGATGGTGCTCGTAAAAAATTTATGGTTAAATTTGCACCACTAGAAAAAATATAGGTAGTACAATATGTCTGAATTTATCGTATCGAAAGAAACCGTGAAACATGTCGCGAAGCTGGCACGTTTGGAAATCGCCGAAAGTGAAGTGGCTTCATTTCAGCAGCATATGCAGAAAATTTTAAATTACGTGAAAGAATTGGATGCGGTTGACACCAATGGTATTGAGCCTTTGTATTCACCAGTTTATGAAAATCTAGATCTTTATTATAAAACATCACCTTTGAGACATGATGAAATTCAAGCCTCATTAGAAGTAGATGCTTTATTGAAAAATGCTCCACAAGCTAGCCAGGGTCAATTCAAGGTGGAAGCAGTTATTGAGGAAGAATAGTTATGAAAGATATTTATACGTTACATACAGAACTTAAAAATAAAAAAATTAGCGCGGTGGAAGCGGTAAAAGATTGTTTGTCGAAATTGAAAAAGTCGAATTGCAATTCTTTTATCTCGGTGCTTGAAGACAAAGCTCTAGTTGATGCTCAGACTTCACAAGATGAAATCCAAAAAAATGGTCCGAAAAATTATCTACATGGTGTACCTTATAGTTTAAAAGATCTTTTTATCACCAAAGACATTCGAACGACTGCGGGTTCAAAAATTTTATATAATTACATTCCGCCGTACGATGGTTATATGTCAGAGCAATTTAAGAAAGCCGGTGGCGTGCTTGTAGGAAAGGTAGGTTGTGATCAATTCGGTATGGGTTCAACCAACGAAAACACACCGTTCGGAGTGGTTTTAAACCCTTTGAATAAAGATTATGTGGCGGGAGGTTCTTCTGGTGGTTCAGCGGCTTCAGTTGCAGAAGGCTCTTCTTATTTCAGTATTGGAACAGATACAGGCGGTTCAACTCGATTACCAGCAAACTTCTGCGGTATCGTAGGTTATAAGCCGAGCTATGGTCGTGTCTCTCGTTATGGCCAAATTGCCTACGGTTCAAGCTTGGATCAGTCGGCCCCAATTGCCAAAACTGTTTTAGATATGGGTTGTATTATTTCAAATATTACAGAAAAAGATCCGCGCGATACGACTAACGTGCCGTTACCTAAAATTGAAATCGTAAATGATTTAGTAAATATGAAAGCGAGTTATTTAAAAGGTAAAAAAATTGGTTTACCTGCTGGCTTCATCGATGCTTGTGATGCTGACATTAAGAAAAATCTTTTAGCCGCGATTGATGAATTTAAAAAACTTGGGGCCGAAATGGTCGATGTCACACTACCAAATGCTAAATATTGTGTTTCAACTTATTACCTCATTGCCACTTCAGAAGCTTCGGCCAATTTAGCGCGCTTTGACGGTATTCATTACGGCCATCGAGATATGAAGGCCAAAGACGGAATTGAACAAACATATGTTAAATCTCGGACTCAAGGTTTTGGTGAAGAAGTAAAACGTAGAATTATTCTTGGAACCTTTTCACTATCTTCGGGTTATCAAGATCAATATTTTGCGAAAGCGTGTAAAGTTAGAAGAAAAATTTATAACGATTTTCAAACAGCATTTAAAAGTTGTGATGTGATTTTTTCCCCAGTTTGCGCGAGTAACGCGTTTAAAATTGGTCAGAGTGATAATGATCCAATCAAGATGTATATGAACGATCTATATACGATTCCTGTAAATTTGGCTGGCTTGCCAGGGATTGCTCTACCGTATGGTAAGGGCGCTAATCAATTGCCGACGGGTTTCCAGTTAATTGGAAAAACTTTTCAAGATGCTGAGCTCTTAAAAATTGCTCGTGCCTTTGAAGTGAGAGCTTAATATGAATTACGAAGTTATTATTGGTTTAGAAATACATGCTCAACTTGCAACAAAAACCAAAGCTTGGTGTAGTTGTGAAATCTCAACTAAAGCTTTTGAAAACACCAAGGTTTGTCCGGTATGTTCCGCACAACCAGGTGCTTTGCCTGTCTTAAACGAAAAAGCTGTTGAGTATGCGATTAGTTCGGCACTGGCCTTGAATTGCAAGATTAATCCTCATTCAAGTTTTGATCGTAAAAATTATTTTTATCCAGATTTACCAAAAGGTTTTCAGATTACACAGTTTCCTTCACCAATAGGAACTGACGGATATATTTCTATTAAAGATTCTAACGGCAATGAGAAGAAAGTCGGCATAGAAAGAGTTCAAATGGAAGAAGACACCGGTAAGTCAACTCACATGGCCGGAGCTTCACTGATTAACCTCAATCGTTGTGGTACTCCACTGATTGAAATTGTTGGTAAGCCTGATATTCGTGATGCTAAAGAAGCGTCTGAGTACTATAAAAAAATTCAATCTATTCTCGTTTATCTCGGTGTTTCTCATGGAAATATGCAAGAAGGTAACTTACGTTGTGACGTAAACTTATCCCTTCGTAAAAAAGGTGACACTAAATTTGGCACACGGACTGAAGTTAAAAACCTAAATAGTTTTAAAAGTGTTGAGAAAGCGATTGAACACGAAATTCAAAGACAAGCCGCACTTTTAGATTCAGGTAAAAAGGTTGAACAGCAAACGCTTTTATTTAATATCGATACAGGCACGACGAAAGTTATGCGTACTAAATCAAACGCTGATGATTATCGTTATTTTCCTGAACCGGATTTGTTGCCATTAATTGTCAGTGAAGCGCAAATTAAAAAATTAAAAGAAAATTTACCAGAGTTACCGGATGCTAAAATTAAACGTTTTATGCAACAGTACTCAATTCCTTATTACGATGCCGACGTTTTAACTTCATCAAAAGAGCTTGCGCAGTATTTTGAAACAGCAGCTGGCGCTTATAAAGGCGAAGCTAAAAAAGCTTCAAACTGGATCATGGTCGAGTTATTAAAACTGATCAATGAATCTGGTTCAGATATTGCGAAGTCACCAGTTCCGGCTTTGGAATTAGCAAATTTATTAAACTTTGTTTTGGATGATACGATTTCTGGAAAAATCGCGAAAGATGTTATGCAGAAGATGTATGATGAAAGAATTTCAGCTGCTAAGGCCATTGAAAAGATGGGCGTGAAACAGATTAGTGATACTTCAGCGCTAGAAGAAATGATTAAGAAAACATTAACGGAACATGCGGCGGAAGTTGATCGTTATCGTAAAGGTGAAGTGAAGCTTTACGGTTTCTTGGTTGGTCAGACAATGAAAAATACTAAGGGACAAGGTAATCCAAAACTTATTAATGATATCTTAAAAAAGTTACTCGATGGTTAAAATAACAGAACAACACAAAAAGTCCGCAATTGTAACGCTCGTTTTTATCTTTTGCATAACGTGCTTTTATATCTATTTGCATTCAATTGTGGATGTTGAAAAAATTAAAAAAACTACAACCGAATCCATTACCAAAATGTTTCCACGTCTGGAGCTTACCGTTGAACAGTTAGATTATAAGTTGGCGAGTAGCTTAAAATTTAGTGGCAATAATCTTGCTTTAAAATTAAAAAAGCGCCCACAAGATGGTTCTTCTGAAACTTTATTGCTCATCGAAAGTTTTGAATTAAGAATTCCGCTACTTTCATTGATTACCAATGGTGGAAATCTCAAGTTTTTGGCCAAAAACGCCATTATCAATTATGAAGAGTATGAATCGGCGAATAATTGGAAATATGCTTTTAAAGAAGTGAATTATCAAAAAGAAGTCGATGTTTTATCATTCCTGACCAATAGCAAACTGAATTTCAATTTCAAAAACTCAAAGCTGCGTTTCAAATTAAAAAATCAAAAAAATGGTGAGTACGACTTAACTAAAATAATTGTTCGAGACTTTAAGCTTTCATCTTCGTCGGCTTTTGAAATTGAGACTGCTTTAAATTATGAACTGGCACCTGATAAAAAAATCGATTCAAAATTATTAATAATCGGCGAAATTGATCTTAAGAAATATATTGATGAATCTATTATTCAAGCTTCGTTAATTACAACACTTTCAGATTTTTCTTATAGCGAACTTGCTAGCAAAATCCCTAAAATTAAAAACAAAATTAATTTTACTTTGAATTCAGATCAATCTTTGTTTTTTGATTTTAACTTAGATATCGATAGTTTGTTAAACATTGAATCTAAAGGGAATTTAGAAAATAATAAAATCCGCTTAAGTGATATTAAATCCGAAGTGAGTCTGACACATCTTAAGACCTTGCTACCACAAAGAGTAAATGATTCTCTTCACAATTTTGATTTTCTTGATTCTAAACTGCAAATTGCCGGTAAGCTTAATATCGATCGACAAACAAAAGCGATTGAAACCAATCTCGATTTGTTAACAACTAAGAAATTTAATCTTATTCTACCATTAGGAATGAATTTTTCAACCTTGCTTAAAGGTAATCTGACTTCCGACAAGTTGCAATTTACGCTTGTTTCTGAGCTTTTTGGTGGCACGATGACCGTCGAAACCACGACAAAATTATCGAATGACAATTTCGATTTTAAAATCGAAAGATTTAATACTTTGGTTCGCGCTAGTGGAATCAAGTTGGATAATTTCAATTTTGGCCATGTCTTAAATTCGACTTCAAGTGAGCCAGACAAAAAGTCTAAAAATGATTCAAAATTTATTCCAGGTGAGCTGGAGTTAGCTTTTGAACAATTTTATATTAATAATCAAGAGTTAAAACTCAACGGTAAAATTCAGGTTTCTCCAGATCAGGTCTTGGCGGAAAAAGTCAGCGTATTCATTGGCAGTGATGCCCAGGCACAACTGTATTATAAGCAGACTATTTCAGAAAATAAATTGATTAACACTAAGTCGGTGGTAACGCTTAATCGTTGTGATATGAAAGAGCTAGCGATTATCACACCATCGGCGCTTTCAGGTGTAGCAGGTAAGGTGACAGGTAAAATCACTACCGATATTTTAAGACATAATGAACGCCGAATTGAGAACCGCGTTTTTGATTTAAAATTGGTTGATGGTAACTTAACTTTCTTTGATAGTAATACCTATATCACGAATCTTGTGGCCCACAATGCTTTCTTTAAAAGCTCAACTAATGACACCGTTTTAGTTGAAGAATTCAAGAAGATGAATACTGAATTTAAAGATTTTAGTGTTCAGGCCAAACTAGAAAATGATCTGCTTACCATTAATCAATTCGCTTTCCGCGAAAAAAACGGCAATTACAGTTTAAAAGGTAATGGAAAAATTTACTTATTAGAAAATATCGATAACGCGAGCACCGTTTTATTTGATTTAAATATGCAAAATAAAGTGGTTGGAGCAAAGTTACTCGAAGTTGCTGGCTCAAGCCAAATTCCGGTTAAATTAAAGGGTACAGCGACAAATCTCGCGCCAGACTTAGATTACACAATTGAGACGTTAATTAATCAGAGCCTAAAAGAGCGTTCAAAAAAATATTTTAAATCAGAAACACTGAAAGAACTATTTGATGGTAAACGGATTATTATTAACCCTGGATTATTAAAATCAATATGAAAAATCTAAGAGCTAGTATTGATATCGGATCAAATAGTACCCTTTTACTAGCAGGTAATTATCAGAATGGTAAGTTCGAAGAACTGGCCAATGAATCACGTATCACGGGTTTAGGTCGTGGTTTAGATATCGATAAGGCCTTCATTCCTGAGGCGATGAGTGACGGTTTAGAAGCGCTTAAGGAATACAGTGCGATTTGTGTAAAACTAGGAATTAAACCGGAAGATGTGATTGTCACTGCAACCGAAGCTTCTCGCGTTGCCCGCAATGCTAAAGATTATTTTGCAAAAATTAAAAAAGAAACTGGCCTTAATATTCAAACCATTACTTCGGATGCGGAGGCCTATTATTCAGCTCGCGGAGTTTTATTTGATCCACTTATTAAGGATAAAACTATTTATATTATGGATATCGGTGGAGCTTCGACAGAAATTATTGAAGTTGAAACCAAACCTTTTAAAATCATTCGTTCGATCAGCCTTCCGATGGGTGCGGTTCGAATGACGAGTTGGTTAAAAGAAAAAAATAACCTGGATAAAGTGGAGGAAATTTTCACCAAATTTTCCGATATCTCTAGTTATAAAACAAAAAAATTGTTCTGTGTGGCCGGTACGATGACTTCTATTGGAAATATGTATTTAGGTCATTCAGAATTTGTTGAAAAAGAAGTGAACTTGCTCGAATTAACTTCAAAAGATTTAAATAACGTCGTCGAAAAATATTTTCCAATCGCTGAAGCTGATATTTTAAAAAAATTTCCTTTCCTCGGTAAGCGCAGTCGCACCATTCATGGTGGAATGTTAGTGGCAAAAACGGTTTGTGATAAGTTAGCAGTGGAAAAGATAGTTATTTCAACCTATGGTTTAAGATATGGTACACTCATTGAAGGAGTAATAAAGCATGAGTTCCTTTTCAAGTGAAGCAGTAGAAGAGAAGATCCTTAAACGTGGTGATATTCTTTTTAAAGAAGGCGAAAAGCCAAAGCGGATTTATCTTATTGCTTATGGGAAAATCATCGGTATTACCAAATCGACCAATCGTTTGCTGCCACTTTTTGTGGCCGAACAAAATTCTATTGTTGGTGAAGAAGCACTTACCGATAAAACTTGGTCGTATAGCGCTGTTGCGATGAGTGATTGCAAGCTAGTCCCAATCGAAACAAAAGATATTAACGATTTCTTAAAATCAACTCCAGATTGGGTTCAGAAAATTATTTTCGGTCTAAGTGAGCGTATGACATCTATTCAACAATTAATTAGTGAGCAAAAAATTTCAGCTCACGAATTGAGTGGTGGCCAAGAATTGTCTGCTGAAGATATGTCATTCTTACAAGCAACACTTAAATAGATTTGATCCAAACGAAAACCCGAACTTGACCGCGAGGTGATGGCGTTCTCGTCTTTGAAATATAGAGACTAGTTTCTTCTAGCGATGAAACATCGGTAATGAAATCTTTTAAATTATTTTCAGGCACGAATAAATTGAAATAAATCCCACCAGGAATATCGATACCAGGTTTTACTTGTCCGGCTGCTAAGGCTTCGTATTGACCAATGAGCCCCTTCACTTTGTCGCGTGCTCCCTTAGGTGAGACGGAATTCATCATCAAACGATAAGCATTCCTGCTACCATATTGAGAATCTCGATAATCAGATTTTTTAGTTTCTTCGTATTCTGATTTAACACTACCGGCATCTTCAATATCTTTAGGCAAGGCTTCAACTGAAGTTACTACGACGTCAGATTCAACATCGAAACGCTCTTCTTCGAAGTTTTCAATTTTAAAATTTTCAGCTTCTTGCTTTTCAAGTTTTTCGATTTCCTTTAAAGAAAGTTCAATTTCCGCTTGAGGCTCAGTCGCTTCGTTTTTAAAAGTTAGTGTTTTGTTTAACCAAAATAAATTGGGTTCAAACAAACTTACTTTTTCAATGAGATAACTTTCGTACCATCGGTTACCCACACGTAGAACGACGATGACAATAAAACCAATAATAAAAAGTAGGAAAATTTCTTTTAAGAAGACGGCTTGTTTGCGAAAAGAAGTTTTTTCTTTAATTTTACTTAAATCAAATTTCTTTCCAAGAAAACTGCGTTCCATTTTTTTTAAGAAGATATTCCATTCAGGATAGAGCGTAACTTCTAGGGAAGAGAGCATTTCGTCTTCAAGTGAACCACGCTCTTGCGGCATAAGTTCAAGCTTTTTACGAATATTTTCATAGGTATAATAAACGTTTTTTGAAGTGGCATTGGCCACTTGATATACCTCATTGATTTCGTTCTCAAGATGAGGATAACGGGTCACAAAGAAGTCACGTAATATAAGCGCGATTTCAGATTCAGAAATACGAGTCTGCTCTGATATTTCGTGGATATTTATATTTTTATAAATATAGATATAACAAATAAGCTTATTTTTAAGCCAATTAAACCATGAAAGGAGTGGACCTGTTTTCAGTACTTGCTTAGTAAATTCAAAACGGTTCATCACTTGGTTAAGCGAAAGTGAATCTAAAAAGAAATGATTCCAGAATTCATTGAATTCTTTTTCAAATCTCCCTTCCCAAGTAATGTTCGCCAGATTGAGTTCAATCCAGTTTTGGTACTTTTCAAAATCTTGTGTACTTAAAGTGACGACGTTCATTAATTATACTCTTCTTATTAATAGACTAATGCCTTGACCCCCGCCAATACAAGCAGAAGCTATCCCAGTCTTAAGATTTTTTTCTTTTAATTGCCGAGCAAGTGTATAGGCTATTCGAGTACCCGATGCAGCAAGTGGATGGCCGATGGCTATTGCGCCACCCCAGATATTTAATTTGTTCTTATCTAAACCAAGCTCTTTTACGCAGGCCAAAGCTTGTGCCGCAAAGGCTTCATTGATTTCAAATAAATCGATGTCTTTCAACGAAAGTTCATTTTTTTCAAGAACGCCACGGATAGCAGGTACTGGACCAATTCCCATAATTTTGGGATCGACGCCCACCACATGGCCATCAATAATCTCAGCAATCGGCGTAAGTTTATGTTTATTACAAAATTCTTCTGAAGCAATCAGCACGCTGCTTGCGCCATCCACAATTCCGGAAGCACTGCCCGGAGTAACTACACCATCGGTTTTAAAAGAAGAACGTAGTTTTTTCATAGCGTCGATAGAGGCATCAGCACGGACATGTTCGTCTTTATCACATTTAGATTTTTTTAATTCGATAGTGGTAATTTCTTTTTGCAAGTGTCCTTGCTCATAAGCTTTAACAGCTTTAGCATGTGATTCGTATGAGAATACATCACATTCTTCGCGTGTGATTTTATATTGTTCTGCTAGGTTCTCGGCAGTAATTCCCATGGGCAGACAAGCATACTTATCGGTTAAAGCGTCGAGAAGCATGTCTACAACGGGAAGTGCGCCATATTTCGTTCCAAAGCGTCCACCATAAGTTAAATGCGGAACCATCGACATATTCTCGACACCTGAGCAAAGAATGGCTTCAGCTTCATTTAAGCGAATAAGATTGCGAGCTTCTAAAATAATCTGGATGCCTGAACCACAAAGTCTATTTACCACATGTCCTGGTGTACTTATTTTCATTCCAAGCTTAAGTGCTAAGTGTCTAGCGCCATACATCGTATCTGTTGATGAGGGAACAACATTACCTAAAATAACCTGATCAATTTCTTCAGGATTAAGTTTTAAATCATTAAAAAGGGCACGTGAGGCGTGAACCGCTAAATCGACAGGTGTAATATCCATTAAACTTCCACCAAATTTTCCAAAGGCCGTTCGTTTACCGTGAACTAAAAAAACCTTACGACCAGAAACATTCTGCCTAGCAACCATTTTTGCCTCCTTGTTACGCATCAAGATTCATCAGTATGATAATAAATAATGTCAGTAATGGCATTACAAAATTGAAGGGTGTATGGCCGAATCAGTCGATTTAAAAACTATTAAACTCAATCTTCACCAACGTGCTGAATATAAACGTCAGCTCTCAGAAATGGAAAAAGAGCGTCGACGCTATCGTGAAGAAATCGATAAATCAGTCAAAAAACATGAAGAAGGTTCTAAAAACCTGGCCAATGCTTATGATGTCAAACTGACCAATGAACGAGCGAACCTTGAGCGAGAACTCATCAGTGTTCGTCGCGGAAATGAAAGAAAAATCAAAGAAGAAAATGATCGATATGCACAAATGTTATTAGAAGTTCGAACGGCGCATGAGCAGCAGTTGGCCGAAATGAAGGACAGCTTTGCTAAAGAAGTTGATCGTTATGAAAAAACGAGAGCGGAATATCTGGGTAATGCTGAGAGAAAATTTGAAATCGAAAAAGCCAAGATGAATTCATAGTTACTAAGCGGAAAGACCAGGAGGGTTAATGTCGGGAATGCATTTAGAGTCGAAAGAAAAAATCAGAGTAAATGGTAAACAGCAGATGATTGACCTTCTTAAATTTATGGAAGGAGAAGAAAAAACCAACCTGATTCGTAATATTGTAAAAAGAAATCCGACTCTGGCGCGCGAATTAATGGAAGCATCCTTTAATTTTAAATCTTTAAATAATATGAGCGATGATAAAATTGTTTTAGTTCTTGGTTATGTAAACAATGCTGTTATCGGTTTAGCTCTTAAAAATTCTCCAGCTTCATTTCAGCGTCGGGTGCTTTCATTACTAGAGCGTAGTCGTGCGGAAGAAGCTTTTGGTATTCTTCAACGAACTGGTCATGCGATTTCTTCAGTGCTTAAGGCGCAAGAGAAGATTGTAAGCGTGGCAGTTGCTCTTAGTAAGAAAAAACAAATCAGTTTATATTAATTTTATTTCGGCGGATTCAAAATCGTATCAATGAAATTGATATATTGAATGGATTGTCCATCGGACTTACCACCACTCGGATCTCGATTGGTCTCATGAAATTTTTTAACATTTTCAAAGTATTTACTGTCACCATCTTTTAATTCTTTTTCAGCAATTTCAGTATTGGTCGCAAACTTATTACAGCCCGTAACTCCGGTCTTTTTGTCTTTATCACCTTCTTCCAAGCAGACTTGGAGATAACTGTTTACTACGTTTGAATATTGAAAAATACGTCGGATACGTTCCTGTTTGTCGGCATAAATATCAGCGCGCGCATCGATTTGATTACCCTGATTGCTAGCATTTTTATCTAAAGAGATTTGTTTGATTTTATTTTCAAAGTCACGAATAACCGCCAGTTTTTCCGCTTCGAAAATTTTGCGAATTTTATCTTTTATGACATCATCAGGATCGTTTTTCATTTTATCCCATTCGGCTTGAGTGACAATGCCTTTTTCTAAGGCTTCTTTCTCTAGCTGGTCTTTATCCATAGCAGCTAAACTACGGCTTCTTAAGACTGTATCAGCTTCGTATCGAATTTTTTGCTCATCCAAGCTCTCACTTTCATCTTCGTTAAAAAACTCTTTGCATGCCTCTTCGTTGCCAGCTTTGCAGCGATTTTTTAAATCTTCAGCAATTTCTTTGTAATTACCAAAATCAGTTTTGTCTTTAGACTTAGCAAGTTCTTTAACTTTGGCCGCATCAAACTCTGCTAATTCTTTAGATGAAACGGTGGTGATTTTAGTCACAGCACTGTCGCCCTCATTCTTATATTCTGATTTGTAAAAAGTGGTTGAAGCAAAGCCTACATCTTTACCTGTTCCGCGTTCTTTATTAAATTCAGCTTTAGCTTCTTCTGTTTTTTGAATGGCCACTTTGTAGCTCTTTAAGCGATCAACTAGTTTGCAAGCCAAGCGTCCCTGTTGCTTAAACTGTTCATCGCTAATTTGGTCAATTCCACTTAAATTTTGCTTATCATCGGCAAGTATACTGTTATGTTTCTCTAGATCTTCACGATATTTTTCGCAACTTTTGTTTATGCTCGAAATGCACTTAGTGTAGTTCTTTTGAACATCCTCCTGATTATCTTTTAGCATGGTATCTAATTTCTTTTGACTGATTTTATCTATAACTTCTTTCTTTGCGTCATATTCAACTTCTGTACCGTTAGTCTCATCGTAGTTTTCCAAACAATAAGCCGCCACTTCCACTAGAAGATTTTTACCTAATTGATCGGCATAGAGATCATAGAAAACTCCATGATCGACATATTTATGATTACTGGTAGCTTTGAGTGCATCGGCTTTTGTTTTTTTATTTTTCACATACTCTTCACCATAAAGAGCTGATTCAAGTCGTTCTGATAAATAAGCGCGAATGTTGTTCGAAGTATTATCTTGAATTAAGCCGAACTTATGCAAACCAAGACCATTGCTAAGTTTTTTTAATTTTTCATCATCGGTACTATCTAACTGTGCATCGAAATCTTTTTTTATACATTCATTTCTTTTAGTTACGTCGTTTTCGTTTTTGGCTGCACACTCTTTAAAAATTTTATTGAATTCTCCGCCTTCATTTTTAACACTTTTATCAATTTGTTCTGTGATTTCTTTTTGCTTTTCGAGTGTAATTGTTTTTTTACTCTCGGTGGCCGAAAGGTTTTGCGCTAACAGGAGGATAATGACGAAGGCAGAATTAATTCCCATATAAGTATTTTATCGGCATTTTTATTAGAAAAGTTGAGTATCGTGGTTTGGTTTTGTAAGTTTAGTAATTTCATGGAGTTACACTTGCAAAAAACAGCCTTGTAACGATTGCAATTGCCTCATTTTATACTCACCAAAAGAAACTTTTTCTAAAGCTTTTCTTGTTTGCCTATAAATTTAATTACTTAAAAACTTCAAAAATAACTGGAGTTTGCAAGTATAAAATGAGCTTTAGTAGCTTTAGCAAAAGGACGATAGTATGGGTGAAAGTGATTTGGAATTAGTAATAGATTTAAAAAATGCTGGTTATACTCAAATTCAAGCTGAAGAAATGATAAGGGTTTTGGATAAAAAAATGAAACACGACTTTGCCACAAAAAGCGATATTAAAGACGTAAGAGGCGAGATAAAAGATCTGTCACACGCGATGGAGCTTCGATTTCAACGTCTAGAATCGTCAATAGATTTGAGGTTTGAAAAACTTGGGGGGCATATTATTCAAAAAGTGGGCGTTATGCTAACCGCGGGTCTAACCCTGACTATTTCTTTGCTCTCATTTATTTTGAAAAATTAATTTTTAGATTATCTACATCGAGCCATCAGGGATACTAAACAGTGCTTTTATCTCGCGTAAAAGCTGGTGGCTTTTCGAAAGATAATACCACTGACGAACGTAACCAATCAGCATAGTAATCATGAAACTGTAGATAACACCGGTGTGAACGGTCTTGGAAACCACACCTGTGTCGTGAGCTCCACCCAAAAGAAAACCGAATGAACCCAGCACCAACATTAGAATGGTCCAAGGAATGGTTTGACGTTTACTGGTCGAAGTTTGGTAGTGAAATCTTTTTACTTTTTTCATATAGGGTTCCAGATCATTAGGAGCAACATCAAAAAGTTCATCGAGGTTTTTCTGAGTCGAAAGAATAGTAAAAATATTTTCTACGAAACGGGCCACCCCAATAAAATAAAACATCACAAAGGCTTGGATAAACATAACATACAAAAAGGTAGGTATCGCCAACTCGATGTGGCCAAAAGAAAGATCAACGAGACCCATGGCGGTCATGGCGGTTAAAGCAACAGCAACCACCATCAACGTTAACAAAGTTTTTAATAAATACGCCATTTCCTCATCCTTTCTTGTTTGTCAGAATTCACATTAAGTGTTAATTGAACCCTATAAAATCATTTTTTGCTTTTACAACATCCGAGATGTGTTTTGCAATCTTAAGGAATTAGATTAATGGCTTTGCCATCAGAAAATAAAAAAGAAAAACTTATTGATAAGCCTGTCCTTGAAGGTTTGACGGTTCCGTTAGCGATCATTTTAGTCGGAGCACTCATTATTTTTGGTGTGACGAAAATGCTCTCGAGCGGTCGTGATCACCGTGACCTCATCAAAGAAATGCATACCACCACTTTTGGTAATCGCTGGGTAGCGGCTTTTGAGCTTTCAAAACTTTTAGCTTCAAATTCCATCCCAGCCGAAGAGCGCGAGTGGGTGGCAGAAAATTTAGTGCAAATTTATTACGAGACAGAAGATCCACGAACCAGAAATTTTATTATTTTAGCGCTGGGAACTTTACCGACGGCCAAATCAATCGAAGCCATCAATAAAGCCGTTCAGGATCCGGATGAAAAAGTAAAATTTAATGCGGTTGTCGCCTTAGGAAATCTTCCGGTTGGTTCTTTTATCGATGCTAATAATTTACTTCCGCTTTTAAATTCTGAAGATAAGGGACTTGCGCAGGTTGTTATTTTCACTTTGGCCACTCATCAAGTGAAAGAAGCCGAAGCAAAAATTATTCCTTTAGTAAATTCCAGTGATCGTTTGGTTAGATACAGCGCAGCAACGGCGCTTATTCACTATCGTCGTGAAGAAATTCAAAAAACTATTCAAGAAATTATGATGTTGAATGAGTCGAACACCTCGACTGGTCTCAACGGTGCACAAGTTGAAGCGTTGAAAATGAATGTTTTGAGCGCTCTGCAGAAAAATCGTTGGGGAAAATTTGAAAAATTATTGGAGCAAGTTGCTCAAGAAGATACTAATGTTAAAATTTCAACGAAAGCTAGAGAAGTTCTAAATTTGTTGAAAAATTAATCATTTATCCTCATAATGGCACTTAGTTACCATAGAATTGTAGAGGTTAATATTATGAGCGAACAACGTTTGAGTTTGAATCGCAGAGAATTTTTTGGCTGGTTAAGCACTGGCTGGATTATGTTCGCAGCAGCTTCGACTGGTATGGCGAGTTTAATTTTCCGTTTCCTTTATCCTAATGTTGTTTTTGAACCACCAATGGATTTTGTTGCGGGCTTTCCTTCGGATTACGAAGAAGGTGTCGACGAGCGTTGGAAAAACGGATTTGGTGTTTGGATTTATAAAAATGAAGGTAAGTTAGTGGCCATGAGTAATATTTGTACTCACTTGGGTTGTGTTCCAACTTGGTTACCGGCTGAACGAAAATTCAAATGTCCTTGTCACGGTTCTGGTTATTATCCAAATGGTGTTAACTTTGAAGGTCCAGCACCACGTCCACTTGAGCGTTACCGCGTCTTCACAAATGCAGATGGGAAAATTGTAATTGATAAATCAAAAGTCTTTCGAGCTGAAAAAGGTGAATGGGGATACCCAGGCGCCTATATCAATGTGTAGGTAAGGTAAAATATGTCGAAGAAAAGTTTTGCGGAATACGTTGCTAATACTCAAGTTTGGAAATCGATCTTTCGTCACGGTCCACCAGATAATGCTAGAAATCGTGCAGCCGTTGTTGCGGGTAACGTTTTTCTTCACTTACATCCAATCAAATTAAAAAAATCAGGCGTGCAACTTGGTTACACATGGTGCATGGGTGGTTTGACCTTTTTTATTTTCTTAGCTCTAACAATCACAGGCGTTCTTCTGATGTTCTATTACCGACCAACAGCTGAATACGCTTTTACTGACATCATTGCTCTTCGTGAACACGTGCCTTTGGGTATTATGCGCGAGCTACACCGTTGGGGTGCTCACGCCATGGTTATCACTGTTTGGATCCACATGTTCCGCGTTTTCATGACTGGTTCTTATAAACCACCTCGTGAATTTAACTGGGGCGTTGGTGTTATTCTTCTAACTCTAACTTTATTGCTTTCATTCACTGGTTATTTATTACCATGGGACCAGCTAGCGATTTGGGCGATTACCGTAGGTTCTAACATGGCGAAAGCGACTCCGCTTTTAGGTCATGGTGGTCCAGGGGCGGCTTTGGCGAAAATCGGCGACTTCGTTATGGTTTCAGATAAGAACGACGTACGCTTTCAATTACTAGGTGGAAGATTTGTTGGTGAAGCAGCACTTCTACGTTTTTACATTCTACACTGTGTATTTATTCCAATCGTTGTTGCGGTACTAATAGCAGTTCACTTTTGGAGAGTAAGAAAAGATGGTGGGATTTCAGCGCCATTATAAAAAAGGTTATTCATGAAAGAGTTAATTAATTTTTTATCAATCCCTCAATATGCTTTTACCAGTTTATTAATTTTATTTTTTATCGGAATTAAGAAGATTGATTTCGTAGGAAGTAAAAAATTTGGGAAAATTTTATTCTGGGGAACAATAATCTTTTTCTTGTGGGCGATGACAGACTCCGTTTTCTTCGCCACGATCTCTTGGCCAGATAATATTCCTATTGGGATCTTGATCGCCATCGTTCTTTGGTCAACTTGGTTCTCTATTCATAAAGCTGTTGAAAATGATGCGAGAATCGCTAAAGGTGAACCTCCTATTGAAGGAACTCCAGAAAATCGTGAGAAAGTTTGGACATGGCCAAATCTTGTTTATACCGAGTTATTTGCCATTATTGCTTGTACGATTTTTCTAGTTGTTTGGGCGATTCTTTTCAAAGCTCCACTTGAAGAACCGGCCAACCCAACTTGGGCACCAAACCCAGCGAAAGCTCCTTGGTACTTCCTAGGTCTACAAGAAATGTTAGTTTATTTTGATCCTTGGTTGGCGGGGGTTGTACTTCCAGGCATGATCATTGTTGGTCTATGTGCGATTCCATATATTGATATCAATCCACTTGGAAACGGTTACTACACTTTCAAGCAAAGAAAATTTGCTATCACCACTTTCCTTTTTGGTTGGTTAGTTCTGTGGATTTTCTTAATCATTGTAGGAACTTTCTTGCGCGGTCCAAACTGGACGTTCTATGGGCCATTTGAATTCTGGGATCACCATAAAGTAGTCGCAGAAAACAACATTAACTTATCTGAAATTTTCTGGATTAAATTATTAAACGTTGGTCTACCTCAGAATATTTTCTTGCGTGAAATTCTCGGTATTCTCGGAACGATAGGTTACTTTGCAAGCGTTCCTCTAATCACAAAATATTGGGGAAAAAATTATTTAAAAAGAATGGGTAATATTCGTTATTACCTTATGATCGGTTTAATGTTGGTAATGATGTCCCTGCCTATAAAAATGTATTTAAGATGGTTGATCAATCTTAAGTACATCGTTTTTATGCCGGAGTTTGAGTTTAATATTTAATAATTCTGTGGTTGAGGTTATATGAAAAGAGAACCGGGCATGGCCTATAATATGAAAACCTTAAATAAGGTTTTCGCTGTTCTTTCAATTGTGTTTATGTTTGCAACTGTTTGGATGGTTTTGGATGATTATATTCGCCCATGGAAAGCTGTTCAGGTAAAAGCACTCGAAATCAAGAAAAAAGTTTTATTAGAAAAAGTAAAAGCGGAAGAAACAAGTATTGACGGTGAAAAAGTTAAAGCCGCTCAAGAAGCTATTGTTGCAGCTGAAGCTGAAATTGCAAAAAACGAAGAAAACCTTAAAGAATTAAATAGTAAATTATCAAAAGCCGTAAAAGCGGTTTACGTTCAGAATATGTACAAAGGGGTTGTGACTTCTCAGAAGAACGCTACTCAGTACAAGTTTGAGCACGCTGAAGACGCTAAAGATAAAAGTGGGGCCAAGAAATATAAAGCTAAGTTTGATGAATTAGTCGAAACAGAAAAAGTGGCGGTGGATGAGTTAAAAGCGTATCAGCAGACCGAATCTCAAGTGCGTGCGGAGATTACTAAAAGCGAAGAAGCTTTAATTAAAGCTAAAAAAGAGATGGATGATCTTGTCGGAGCAAAAGAAAGATTACTCACAGCTATTGCTCAAACCGACAAAAATCCAGTTTGGTTACTTCGTAACTCACCATTTATCGATTACCTTGATCCAACAGTAAAAATCACTCAATACGTTATTAACAAAGTTCATGATGATCGTTATTTCCAAGCGGTACCGCGTGTTGATCGCTGTACGACTTGTCACGTATTCATTGATCAAAAAGGTTTTGAAGATCAACCACAACCTTATAAAACTCACCCAAATATCGATGCTTTGGCCGTTGGTGAAAACTCAGCTCACCCCATTAAAGAATTTGGCTGTACGTCATGTCACCAAGGTGAAGGTCATCGTGTAAATGACTTCAATGCTGTTGTTCACACTCCAAGAAATGAAGAACAGAAAAAAGAATGGATGGAAAAATATCATTGGCATGAGCCACATAAAATTCCACAACCAATGTATCGTACCCAAGACACTGAAGCTGCTTGTATTAAATGTCATAAAGACGAAGTTCGTCTTTCGTTTGCTCCAAGGCACAATGAAGGTCGTGAGTTAATTGAAACTTATGGCTGTTACGGCTGTCACAAAATTGATGGCATCGCTGGCTGGAAAGAGCTACCAAAACCAGGTCCTTCTCTCGCTAAAATTAAAGGCAAAACAAATAAAGAATTTTTGAAAAACTGGATTTGGTCACCACATACCTATAATCCAAAATCAAAAATGCCAGCTTTTTTCAATCAGGCCAATAACTCAAATGCAGAGTTTCAACGTTTAAATATTGCTGAAGTAAATTCCATGGCTGAATATATTTGGTCTAAATCAGCTGACTATGCTCCATTTAAAAAATTTGAAGGTGGTAATAAAGAAAAAGGGAAGCAGTTAGTTCAAACTATCGGTTGTCTTGGTTGTCACGAAATCGCAGGTGTTGATGCCCCATACGATTCAGTTAAAGCCAAAAAAGCTTCATACTTGAGTGCAATCGGTTCGAAAGTAAATCCAGATTGGTTAGTGTCTTGGTTGAAGAAACCTTCTCACTACGATCCAACAACCATCATGCCTTCGTTCAGATTATCAGATAGAGATGCTAACGACATCGCAAGTTACTTATTATCCTTTAAGAATACAAAATTTGAGCAAATGGAATTCACTTCATTGGATAAGCAAGCCAGAGACGAATTGCTACTCGAGTACTTCTCGCAATTTGATACGATGGAAACAGCGAACGCCAACTTAGCTAAATTGAGTGATGAAGAAAGAACACACGAATTAGGTTACCGTTCAATTGGTAAATATGGTTGTTATTCATGTCACAACATTCAAGGCTTTGAGCCTGATCGCGCTCCAATCGGTCCTGAGTTAACGAAAGTTGGCTCGAAACCTGTTGAGCAGTTTGGTTTTGGACATCAGAAAATTGAACACTCTCGTCACGCTTGGATTGAAGCTCATCTTGAGCAGCCGTCACGTTGGGACATCGGTGTGCCGAAACCATTTAAAGATTTAACAAAAATGCCAAACTTCTACTTAGAAAAAGAAGAAATTCAGGCGATCACAACTTACTTAGTAGGTTTAGTGGGCGATAAAGTTCCTCTGCTTGGTCAAAATCGTCTTTCAGCTAATAAAAAATTAGCTCAAGAAGGTAAAGCCGTGGCCGTGAAATATAACTGTCAGGGTTGTCATAAAATTGATGATTGGGGTGGATATATCACGAAAGCTTATGAAGATGATCTGAACCAAGGTCCTCCATACTTAGTGAAAGAAGGTCACCGTGTTCAAACTGATTGGTTATATGATTTCTTAAGAAACGTTCATCCGATTCGAAGTTATGTGAAGGTAAGAATGCCAACATTTAATTTTTCAACTGATGAAATTAATAAATTGATTGCATACTTCCAAGCTGATGCTGACCAAGGCACGTTCGTAGAAATGGACGAATACTTAACTTGGGAACCAGGTGAAAAAGAAGCTGCGAAGAAATTATGGAATGACTTAGCTTGCGTGACTTGTCACACGGGTGGATTTAACAACGAAACACCACAAGCTCCAAATCTGCACTTTGCGAAGAAGCGTTTGCGTCCAACATGGATTCAGAAGTGGTTAACTAATCCTTCGGCCATGATGGAGTACACAGTCATGCCTAACTTCTGGGAAAATGGAACCATCTCTGCTTCAGAAGGTGTGCTAGGTGATGATCCGCAAAGACAGATTCGTGCGCTTACGAAATACATTCTTGAATTTAGTTACGATAGAAATCCACAACCATGGCCAAAAGATGGTCAGTAAAAAAGGATATTAGATTATGTCTGGCGGTTACCATTTATTAGATCACAACTACGTTGACCCACAATTTGGAAAGGCAACACCTGGAAAAATTGCAATGTGGATTTTCCTAATAACCGACGCTATGTCATTCTCGGGTTTTTTATTGGCTTATGCAGTTCTTCGCGCGACAAAAGAATGGCCAACGCCAGCAGAGCATTTAGGTATCGGTCTTTCTGGTTTTGCAACTTTTATTCTGATTTGTAGTTCTGTATCAATGGTACTTTCAATTGATGCTTGTAAAAATAAAGATCGAAAAGGCATGCTCAACTGGTTGTTAGCAACCATCATTGGTGGAGCTTGCTTCCTTGGAATTCAAGTTTATGAGTACACTCACTTAGTTCACAACGGATTAACTCTTTCACACTTCGTGAACGGAAATAATCTTTTTGGTTCAACTTTTTATATGGTTACTGGCTTTCATGGTCTACACGTTTTTTCAGGTGTGGTTTATTTAATCTGTATGTATAAAATGGCGTTTGAGGGGCATTTCGATAACGGTGAATACCACTTTCTGGAAGTTGCCGGATTGTTCTGGCACTTTGTCGACTTAGTTTGGATTTTAGTATTTACGTTTATTTACCTACTATAATAATGAAATATTTAATTGCTTGGCTGGTTTATTCATTTTCTTCTGTGGTTTTAGCTTGTCCTAATTGTGCAGGAAGTGCAGGCAAGCCAGGTGATCAGTATCTCGTTTATATTTTAGGTTCGTTTATCCTTTTAATTTACATTCCGTTTTATATTTTATTTAAGAGTGCTTACAAAAAAAGGCTTAGGGTAAAAGATAATGCTTAGTCAGTTACCGTCGATCAATGCGGGACTGAATTCGCTTGCGACTTTTTTGTTATTGTTGGGTTATTGGGCGATAAAGCAGAATCCGCAAAAGAAAGAATTGCATAAATTTTCGATGATTGCGGCTTTAGCGGTCTCGTCACTTTTTTTGGCTTGTTATCTTTATTACCATTTTCATTTTCCGACCAAGAGATTTCCAGATTTGGGTTGGATTAAGACGGCTTATTTAACGATGCTTTTTACTCACATCGTTTTGGCCGTTGCTATGTTGCCGCTGATTTTTTTGACTTTCAAACGGGCCTTTAAGGCGGATTGGATAGGGCATAAAAAAATTGCCAGAATTACATACCCGATTTGGTTGTATGTATCGTTTACGGGTGTTCTGATCTATTTAATGCTATACCAGTGGTTCAACTACGAGTTAGCTTAATGGGGATTTTGTGTTACGAATTTTTATTTTTGTCACAATCGTTTTAACTTTCTTACTGATCAACCTTGGTGGCTATGTTCACAACACTGGCTCAAGTTTAGCTTGTCCGGATTGGCCACTTTGCTACGGTCAAATCATGCCGAAGATGGAGGGTAGTATTCTCATCGAACACGGTCACAGAATGCTCGCAAGTTTCGTGGGCTTCCTCTGTATCGTTCTGATGGTTTTTGCCTGGCAAACTAAGAACCGTTACTGGTTAAAAACTTCAGCCGCTCTTTTGGTGATGGTTATTGCTCAAGGTGTTTTAGGTGGGATGACAGTTATTTATAAACTACCAAGCTTAGTTTCAACGCTACACTTAGGTCTATCAGTTTTCTTCTTCTGTTCGTTGATTTACTTTTATTATTTAACGGCAGAAAAAAAATCAACACTTAACATTTCCCCAGCAACACGTTCATTATTGTTAATAAGTTTGATTTTTATTTATGGTCAAATGATTATTGGGGCCCTCATGCGCCATTTAGGATTAGGTGGTGTCTGTGGAGTTGGTTATGAAAACAGCATTCAGTGTTTTGACATGATCGACTTTCAGCAAGTTTGGTTTCCGGCAAGCATTCAGGCCCGCATTCACGTTTTTCACCGTTACTTTGCCATCTTTATTAGTTTTTTAGTTTTTGTATCTTCGTATAAAATTGTTCGTTCGGTTACGAGCCTTTCAGAAAAGTTACTTGGTCTATTGCCATCAATTCTAGTTGTGTTTCAAATTGCTTTAGGTGTGATGACGGTTGGAACGAACTTGAGTGAACTCGTTACCACTCTGCATTTAGGTGTCGGAGTTCTTCTTATAAGTACGGTATGGATACTGGTTATTAAAAGTAACGAATTGGCCCAGTATTCAAATTCTTATCTCAACGATCTGCTTTCACTGGGTAAACCAAGACTTTCAGGTTTGGTCATTTTTACGACAGCGATTGGAATGTACTTAGCACCAGAACATGTTTCACTTCTCAGTGGATTCATGGCGGTAGTAGCGACCAGTATGTTAGTCGCTGGAGCTTGTGCTATTAATTGTTATATGGAACGCGATATCGACGGATTGATGAAGCGAACTGAAAGTCGTCCTCTACCTTCGAAGCGAATGGATTCTCTCGTTGCTCGCAATTTGGGGATATGTCTGATTATTATTTCAGTTTTACTACTTTTTAGTTTTGTTAACATTATCACAGCAGTTTTAGGTGTTATTGCTACTTTTATTTACGTGGTTTTCTACACGCCCATGAAGCAAAAGAGTCCACACGCTGTTTTTGTAGGGGCAATTCCAGGTGCGATTCCACCTTTGATGGGTTGGACAGCAGTGACTGGTCAAATCGACTTGTTGGGAATCTTACTTTTCGCCTTACTTTTTGTATGGCAACTTCCGCACTTTCTGGCGATCTCACTTTTCTATTCTCAAGACTATGAACGAGCTCAGATTAAAATTTATCCAACCACGAATGGAAAAAAGGTTACAACCTTCCTGATTTTCATTTTCACTTTATGTCTTTCACTCTGTTCGCTTGCTCCTTCATGGTTTGGTATAGCAAACAACACTTATTATTACTTAGCACTGAGTTTTAGTCTGGCATTCACGCTTTTTGCTTTCTACGGATTAACTCTGGAGAAAGACGATGCGAGAGGTTTGCGTTGGGCCAAGAATTACTTTTGGGGTTCACTCATCTATTTGCCAGCGGTGATGACAGGTTTACTCATTTTTCATTAAAGGTAGGGTTTGCTGAAATATATAAGATAAATTAATATTATATTATAGAAATCAAAAATTTTTAGGAAAGAGCTATGTTGAAAAAAATGATCGGTATTTTATTTGTGACTTTTGTCGTGACTCAGTCATCTGCTTTTGCGGGTTTTTGGGCCGGAGCGGTTCCGCCTGAAATCATTTCAACCAACGGGCATGAGATTGATAATTTGTTCATGTACACAACTTGGTTGAACATTGTTTATTTCATTTTAGTTTGTGCTGGTCTTTTTGGTTTCTCATATCTTTATTGGTACAAGAGAAGTCCAAAAGCTTACTACACTTACGGAAATAAAAAAGAACACTTAGTTGTCACGATGATTATCGGTGCAGCGGTTTTCTTAAGTATCGACTTAAATATTACCAGAATGTCGAACGACGATATGATTAATGAATTTTGGAAATTTCCAGATGCAAGCAAAGAAGAAGTGATTCAAATTGAAGTTCTTGCTCAGCAGTGGATGTGGAACTTCCGTTATGCTGGTGTTGATGGAAAATTCAATACTGCTGATGACGTTTTATCAAACCATGACTTAAGAATTCCAGTTGGTAAAAAAGTTGAATTCAGAATTAGTTCAAAAGATGTTATTCACTCGCTTTATTTTCCAAATGCTCGTTTAAAGGCCGATGCGATCCCGGGCAGAATCACTCGTTTATGGTTTCAACCAACCAAAACGGGAGAGTTTGATATTGCTTGTGCGGAAATGTGTGGAACTCACCACTATCTAATGAAAGCGAAACTAAGAGTAGAAACTGAAGAAGATTATAAATTATGGTTAGGTGAAGCAGAGCGCTTGGCCCTAGCAGGTAACGACGTGGACAATCTCGATAATTATTGGGGTTGGAAATGGGAGGAGCAATAAAATGACATACGCACACGGAATTCACGAGGCACCAAAGACCTTTATTTCAAAATACATTATTTCTTTTGATCACAAAGTTATTGCTAAGCAATTTTTGTGGTACGGAATTTTCTTTCTCGGTGTAGGAGGGATGATGGCCCTTCTCATTCGCTGGACACTAGCTTATCCAGGTGAAGCTTTCCCAATTTTAGGAAGTCTATTATTTCCACATACTAACGGTGTTGTTCCACCAGATACATATGCCATGTTATTTACATTGCACGGAACGATCATGATTTTCTACGCGATTACACCGATTCTGATCGGAGCGTTCGGAAACTTCTGTATTCCGTTAATGATTGGTGCGCGCGATATGGCGTTCCCAATGCTTAACATGCTTTCATTCTGGTTTGCTTTCCTTTCAGGCTTAGTACTACTTGCTTCACTTTTCATTCCATATGGTGGTGCAGCTGGTGGCTGGACCTCATATCCAACGCTCAGTACTTTGATCGGATCTCCGGGTGCTGGTCAAACGTTATGGTGTTTAGCGATTTTCATTTTAGGTATCAGTTCGACAATGGGAGCTGTTAACTATATTACAACTGTTATTTCTTTCCGCGCACCAGGCATGGGATATTTTGATATGCCATTAACGGTATGGGGACTTTGGTTAACAGCGATTCTAAACGCAATCTTCCTTCCAGTTCTTGGTGCTGGGGTTATGTTGTTAATTTTTGATCGTGTCTTTGGTACTCACTTCTTCTTGGCAGGAGCCGCGGCAACTTCGGGAACTGGTGATCCGGTACTATTCCAACACGTCTTCTGGATTTTTGGTCACCCAGAAGTTTACATTCTTATTCTTCCAGCATGGGGCGTGGTTTCTGATTTACTTTCATTCTTCTCTCGTAAGCCAGCTTTCGGTGCTAAGGCCACTGCGCTTTCGATGACGACGATTACCATTTTATCGACTGTTGTTTATGGTCACCATATGTTCACGACTCAAATGAGTCCGCTACTTACACAAACATTTATGACTTTAACCATGACGATTTCAATCCCATCAGCGATCTTTTTCGCTAACTGGTTAGGCACGATTTGGAGAGGTTCAATCCGTTTCCATTCACCAATGCTTTTCTCACTTGGTATCGTTTTCGTTTTCGGTTTAGGTGGTTTAACTGGTCTCTATTTAGGTACAGTTTCAACCGACCTTTATTTACATGATACTTACTTCGTTGTTGGTCACTTCCACTACACCATGGCCGCTTCAGTTCTTTTAGGTGGATTTGCGGGAACATATTTCTGGTTCCCAAAAATGTTTGGAAAAATGATGAACGAAACATTAGCGAAGATTCACTTCTGGGGAAGTATGGTTGGCTTGAATGGAATTTTCTTCGGGATGTTACTGGTAGGATATGCAGGTATGCACCGTCGTCTTTATAATCCATTTGTTTATGAATTTATGAAAGATATGACGTCAATCAATACCATGATTACAATTTCAGCTCTTATCATGGGTGCTTTCCAATTAGTTTTTGTTTATAACTTCCTTCACACTTTGATTAAAGGTAAGCCAGTTACAGACAACAATCCTTGGGAAGTTGGAACGCTTGAATGGACTATTCCATCTCCAGCTCCTCATTATAACTTTAAAGAAATTCCAACGGTTAAATGTGGTCCCCATGAATTAGGAAATCCAAATCTGAAAAATGGTAGAGACTTCCAATACCAAACAGAAGAATTGGTAGAGGCTTAATTTAATGACAACTGGAACGAATGAAATATTAATCGCAGAAAAAGAGCGCGCTGATTTGGCGATGACGGTAACTTTAGTTTCGTTTGCCATGTTATTTGCGACACTCTTTTTGATGTACGCGGTTTTTCGTTCGGCAAATCCAGTATGGCCACCAATGGGATTTGCGAAAACGTCATTGCTTTTACCAAATCTAAGTTTGGCGATTATTTTCTTTAGCAGTCTTTTTCTCCATACCACTCAACGAATGTATCAATTAGGGAATAGCAGAAAAGTGAGCTACTTTTATTACCTAACACTTATTTTTGCCCTAGCGTTTGTTGGCATTCAATTTTTAATTTGGAAGCAATTAAAACTGGATGGCATTTATTTAGATTCTGGTATTTTTGCTTCTATTATTTATGGCTTTACTTGGATTCATTGTGCACACGTTGTGATGGGATTTTTGGGATTACTTTATTGCTTCCCAATGATCCGCGCAAAATACGCGAATCACAATTTTAGTATTCGCTTAAGCAATGTGGCCAAGTTCTGGCACTTTTTAGGTATTATTTGGTTTTTAATGATTTTGTTTATTTTTGTTCTGTAATTAGAGGTTTTAAATGAAAAAAATTCTTATCGCTACGCTTGGTCTCATTCTACTTGGTTGCTCGAAAGGTGACTTTAAAGAAGGAAAAACATTTATCGGTGATCAACATGTAAGTGCTGACACTTTGAACTTAGGTAAACAAGTTTATACAGAATACTGTTTATCATGCCATGGAGTTTTAGGTGATGGTAATGGTCCAGCGGCCAAAGGTTCAGTTCCACCTCCACGAAATTTCACACAAGGTTTATACAAATTTGGTTGGGTAAAAGATAGCGGCCTTCCGACCGATGCTGACTTCCAAAGAATTATTCAGGGCGGTCTCCACGGTACAGCGATGTTACAGTGGGATGTTTCGGACGAGCAGACTTATGCCGTTACTCAATACATCAAAACTTTTGCACCACAAGTTTGGGAAAATAAAGACAACGCTCCTGGTACACCAATTGATGTGATGCCAGATCCTTACGGCCTTGCTCGTAAAGAATTTGCGATCAAAAAAGGTAAAGCCGTTTTTCACTTAGCAGCTAACTGTCAATCTTGTCACCGTGGTTACGCTACAAAGTCTGAACTCGATGCAATGGCTAAAGAATTTAACTATACAAAAATAGATGAACTACCATCAGATTTTTATGATTTAAAAATTCAAGAATCGGAATTTTATTTCCATGATAGTAAAGATCGTTTAGCGAAAGTATTGCCACCAGATTTTACTTGGCACGAAGTTCGTTCAGCCAATTCAGTGGAAGATATCTATAAGCGTGTTACTTCAGGTGTAACTGGTTCAGGTATGCCACCATGGCGTGATGTTATTCAAGACGATGAAATTTGGGCCGTTTCTTATTACGTTCAATCATTAAGAGAAATGAAAAATACCGAAGCACGCAAAGAATTGATGAAGAAACTAGGAAAGTAGTTAATGCAGGCTTATATCAGAAACAACCTATTGATTGAAAAAATCGTTCTGAACAAGTGGTTCTGGAGTTGTTTCTGTTTATTCTTTTTTGCTTATCCGATTTATCGTTCGTTAAATCGTGAACTTCCAGCTGAACTACCTGTGATGAGTGCAGTTCCAACGTTTCAGATGCAAGATGAAAACGGAAAAAGCTTTGGGTCTGCTGATCTGAAAGGTAAAGTTTATATCGCGAATTTTCATTTCACGAATTGTCCTTCAGTTTGTCCGGAATTAATGAAGACACTTCAGAAAATTCAAAATCGTTTACGTGGCGTGGGGCAAGCGGTAGCTATTGTTTCATTCACGGTCGATCCTGAACACGATACTTCAAAAGTCCTTTTTGCGAAGGCCCGTGATTTGAATGCGAATCCTTTTGTTTGGAAATTTTTAACCGCGCCTAAAAAAGAGATGGAAGCGTTGTTATTAAATGGCTTTAAAGTTCCAATGGGTGAGATGGAAAAACAAGATGTGAACATGTATGACATTGCTCACACCGTAAAACTAGTGCTAGTCGATATTCAAGGCAATATCAGAGGTTATTATGATACGGACCGAGTTAATGTCGATAAGCTTATGATCGATATAGGTCTTTTAATTAATAGAGATAAATTAAATTATAAATAGCTAAGGAGTATAACTGTGTCAGACGCAAATCATCACCATGGCCACCACGAACATAAAAGTCATAAAAAAATGTATTTTATTGTTTTCGGTGCTTTGGCCGTTTTAACAGTTTTAGAATTATTAGTACCAGATATGAAGTGGCCTTATGCTCTTCACTCTTCATCACTTACAGCATTAGCATTGATTAAGGCCTTCCTTGTTGCTTATTTCTTTATGCATTTAAATGAAGAGCAACGTTGGTTAAAGTTTATTGCCATTATTCCAGTGGCAGCGGTTCTTTATACTGCAATGGTTGCAGTAGAAACATTGTCGAGGTAATTATGAACGAAGAAAACACACAAGCTACCAATACTGAAGCAGAAACCACTAAAGAAATTCCTTCTTCGGTTTTTCCAAAAGGTGACGTTGAAGCCGTTAATAAAAAACAACTTATGATGAATACTTGGGTTTTGTTAGGCGGGCTTATGGTGTTGTTCTTTCTTTTAAAGACTTTCATCTACATTAAAGATGATAAGAGACACGGAAAATAATCTAGCGCATTTTTTATTCAAATAAGTAGATATAACAAGTTGTTGTATTTTTGTTCACGCTAAATTTAAAGCTAAAAGAACGCACAGTATGGTTTTCATCAGAGCAAATATCATGGAAACATTCTGTTTTTTGAATGGCAGGCTGGAATTCTGCTAAGACCACACCTTTGCTGAGAATTTCAATATTGATATTTTCTTCTTCTATTTTGATATTGGCAGTCGTTGATTTGGCAACGTTAAGACCATTAAGTGCCCCGTGATCATCTTTGATTTCAATCGAATTTGCTTTCTCGAAGTCAAAATACATTCCGTTTTCACATTTCAAATTAATTTGCTCTACGTTTGAAAAATTCAACGCGTGGGCATGACCTAAAATAAGAAATGAAAGTAAAAACAACTTCATAGTAACCTCAAAAATTGATTCAAAAGATTATATCTTGAATAAAAATTTTAAATCAGAGCGAATGAAAACTTTTTAGGTGGTGTCAAAAAGTTAGGCAGGGTTTTTAACCGGTTCGCAGGTTAAATCAATCCTAACTTCAGCTTTGCCGACTTCTTCAAAAATAAACTCTGAATTTTTACCGTCAGTCGTAATGTTAATTCCGATATAATTCAGACGAATGCTTTCATCAGAAAGTAGTGCGCGATTAGGGGTACAGTCGTAATCCTTTCCTTTAACAAAAGGATTATCTTTACCAAGGCAATAAGCGAGCTTGCCGTCTTTTTTCTTGGTGAAAATTAATAACTTGGTAGTCGGGATAATATTTTTAGCATCATTAAAATCACGGACATGTAGGGTATAGCTAGCGTTACTGCAGACATATTTCCAATTCGGTTCTTTGGCCAAACTTGTATCTAAAAACAGACTAAGTAATAGGGATAAAATACGCATAATAACGCATTGTATTATTTTTCAATAATTTCAGCTAGTTTTAAGTGATTAACCTGAAAAATTTACTATTGAAGCTTACAATCGACGACATCATCGATATCGGGCTGACCTTCTAGTTCGTAGTGGAGGTCTGATTTTAAGCCGCTGGCGGTGATATTAACCGTCACAAAGGTCATTTTAAGCTGTTCATCTGCGATGAGCGCGCGAGAAGGACTACATTCATGGTCTTCATTTTTTTTATAGTAATTGTCCTTACCTAGGCAGAATCCCGTTTGCCCCTTAACGAGGTTTTTCACAATCATCACCTTGGTCACTTGGGTGATATTGGCTTCATCGTCAAAGTCTTTGATCGTGACAGTGTGCTTAGTGCTTCGACAGATATATTTAGTTTTTGGTTCCGCTGCAAACGCCGTACTAAAAACAAACGTGAAGATAATGATTAAGCTTTTCATCTTTACTCCTAATTCATCAAGATACTAACTTGATTACAAACATATCTGGTGTGCGTGTCTGGATTTTCGCACTTACGATTAACAATAATTCTTTTTTCCGGCATGATGAGCTTAAGCACATTCACAATCAAAAAAGTTGTGCGATCACTATCACCATTGATTGGAAAAATTAATTTACGAATACTAGTTTCTTTAATTCTTAAGTTTAGCCACTGCTTTCCATCCGTTGCTACTTCGTAGTCGACGGTACCTGAACCAGTTACGATAAATTCTTGGCCGGCCAGAATCGGTGGCAGTTTTACCCAGCTGCTAATTTCAAATTTATTTGCCTTGAAATCAACTTTAATATCTCTTAAATCCCATCTCTCAAGATTGTCGTAATCGAGTGGGTTGATATTTTGAGTGAAGAGCTCGCGAATATTTTCGCTGGTTGATTTGGTTTTCTTCCCATTATCAAAGATTTTAAATTTGTCGATCGCCATGTGTCCACGCTGAACACAACCTTCCATAATTTCGGCTTCACTTTGACCAATTTGATTTGGAACTTTGCCGTTAAGCTGGCAATTAAGTTTGAAACCTAAAATATTCATGTGGGAAGTCTGATCGTAATACTGCATGCCCGAAGTTTTCGCTTCTAAGCCTTGAGCATTGGTTTTGAAATCAATTGGACGTAGGTAGAGTTTAAAGTCGCTATCGATTTCATCAATTAAAGATGCGTCAGCGGTAATAGCATTATCTTCTAAGCAGTCATCAATGATTTTAATTTTAGTACCATCTCGATCAAATTTTCTGGTGCATGACATTTTTGCTTTTGGAAAAAGCAGATTATATTGCCCGTCAGTATCCAGGTAATTCATTTCAAATAAATCTAAATCAAATTCTGCATTTTTAATCTGTGATGAAATCTTATTAATATTAAGGAAGAAATCGATGAAGTCAGTTTTGTTTTCAGTTAAACGATATTGAATTTTAGCTTGAGATAATTCACCCGAAGTATTCTTATCTTCCGCACGTTTAACGACAGTCGCGTTTTCAAGACAAGTGTTAACAATTTTAACCGTATCGAGTTTCGCGAAGTTTTTACTTTTGTTACATTTCAAATCTAAATTATACAACCCAGCAGCGAAAGATTTTTCTTCCACACTGAACACATCGATATCAGCGTTAAGTGTTTTGTCCGTGGTGCTTACGCCAGAATTTTCTAGGAATATTTCATAAACAGCTTTTTCTTTATGCGGATCAAGATTCAATTCTTCTTCAGTTGGAATAGAGACATATTTTACACTCATGCGGTCTTGATGGAATTTAAAATCATCTAAACAATTCGCTTTGAACTCTTCGAGCGTAAAACTGCGCTTGCGCGAATGACGGCAATCGAGGCTTAACGGGCCAGAAACCACCTTCATCGTCTCGCCATAATGAGTCTTCAGTGAGTTGGCTTGGTAGCTAACAATTCTCTCTTGAGCATTAAAATTCAGTTGGTTGATCTCGGTATTGATTTTGAGGGCGTTACCATCATTGAAGCGATAATTTAAACTCAGATCAAAAGTCTTGGCGCCGCGATTATAGTCTTGGCGAATTTTCCCATCAGTCCAACAGTCATTAATAATGGAAGTGATATCGTTTTCACCATCCATTTGTTTTTTATTGCAGAGAAAATAAAATTCTTTGGCCACGACATCGATATCTTTGGCCGTAAAATAAAACTTTTCTCCATTAACTTTGAAACGTCTCTCATTAATATGTGTCGTGATATTGAGAATTTCTGCTTCCTCCACGGATTTAATAAAACTATTTTTATCAATTGCGGGACTTAAAACAAAAACGCGATTCACACCTTCGAAAATAACTTGTTTTTCTTTGAGGTAAATATTGGTATCGAAAAAAGAGTAACCGTCTTGGAAGTTTCTGTTATGCAGTTCTAGCGGAAAACCACCGATCTCGACATCCACATCCGTAAACTCAACTCGACCAGCGACTTGTTGTGGATTCTTGGTTTTCTTAAAAGTGATTTTCTGGATCTCTGAAATCAATTTCTGTAATTGAGGTCCAGCAAACTGTTCCGCCCACAGCGAACTCGAACAAAACAGTAATATAAGTCCAAAAGATAATTTAATCTTCAATTGAGACACTTACCATTTTATCGCCTTGAGAAATGCGATTAAGTAGTTCAATGCCTTCTTCAACTTGGCCAAACACAGTATAGCTTCCATTTAAATGTGGAGCTGAGCCTAAACAAATATAAAATTGAGAGTCTGCGCTATCTGGATCCTGTGCGCGCGCCATCGCTACCGTACCTTTCACATGTTTCAGTTGTGAAAACTCAGCCTTTAGCTTTTTGCCGCTACCGCCGGTTCCTGTTCCGGTTGGGTCTCCACCTTGCGCCACAAACCCTGGGACGACTCGGTGAAAGATAAGACCATCGTAATAACCTTGCTTAATTAATTCGCTGATTCTTTTAACGGTATTTGGGGCCGCTTGTGGGTAGAATCGGTAAACGATATCCCCGTGAACGGTCTTAATTCGAACTTTTTCTTTAGATAATGATGAAACTTCTGACATAACCTGGGTCTCCTCGTTGGTTTCGGTGGTTGGAACTGGGGCGTTTTTTTCACAACTCATGAAAAAAGACACTAATAATAATGATAAAACGGCCTTGAACATCCCAAACCTCACTCATAATACTTATGCTTTTGGAGTATGATAAAATTTTTATCTTTTCACAAGTATTAAAAATAGTTTTAAACACTGTTGACAGCACCAGTGTTTTTCAATACTTTATGCTTTCGCAAAATGCAGGTAACGGGGGTGTAGCTCAGTTGGGAGAGCATCAGATTTGCATTCTGAGGGTCGCAGGTTCGATCCCTGTCACCTCCACCAAACTCTTTTGCGGCTGCTCTTTGACATTCAAATAAAGAAAACAAGTTTTGAACCTTAAATGGTTCAAAAAGAAGACGAGAAAGGACCCGTAAAAGAAACCTAAGAGTTGAAGGTCTTATGAATGGAAACAAAGTTTCCGACGGAACTAAATCCTGGAGTTAAATCCAGTGTCGGATTCATCGAAAGTGAAATTAGCTTTTGGTGGTAAGATTTAGACTAATGAACAAGTAATGAGCAATCATAATTTATTCAAAAGAAATCATTTAAAATTTATTTTAGATATTTTGCTTGGAGAGTTTG
>JAEUWD010000051.1 GCA_016786485.1 Bacteriovoracaceae bacterium
ATTATTTCTCGTGATGTCCAAAATGATAAAAATATTGGTACTGGTGTAAGTCTCTACGGTCGTCGAATTGCATCGGGCTCATTTATGGATGACGACAAGGCGCTTAATGCTGGTGCTGCTTATGCTCATGAATTGCAAAATTTAACGACTATTGAAAATGTTATCGCTCAAACGGCTAACGGTAGTTACTCAGTGGGGCAAACCATTGTCTTTGACTTAGTTTTCTCACGCAATATTACCGTTGGTGGTGGTCCGCTCATGATTATGATGAACACTGGAGCACTTGCTAGTTGTTCATTCTTAGCAACCAACACTTTACGTTGTACTTATACAATCGGCGCAGGAGAGTCCACCGCCGATTTAGATTTTGCTGATTTCGATTCATTATTATTTAACGGCGCGACGGTGACTGATTCACTTGGAAATGTCGTATCTCTTAATTTACCAAGGCCAGGTGTCGGCGATGATGAAGATTCTTTAGGTGATATTAGTAATATTGTCGTTATCGATCCAGGTTGCAATATCAGTTTTGTTTCCGACGCTGCAAGTTTAAGTTTATCAATTGCCGTCAGTGGTGGCTCAAACAGAACTTGGAACATGAATGGCACCATTTATAATAACGTGAATACCGTGAACCACAATCATGGTAGTGCAGGCGATCGTAATCACACATTCAGAATCGAAGATGGAACTCATCTCGAGCAAGTTAACTTCTCTGGCTTTCAGGGGATTAAGAGCATTAACTTTGTCGGAACTTGTTCAGCTTTAGAGCAACTACGCTTACAAGGAAATAAATTATCTGCAATCGATCTAAGTAATCTGCCTGATTTAAAAATTCTTTATCTCGCTGATGTTTATGGAATCGGTGAAGGTGCACAAAACAATAAAATTACTTCGCTAGATTTTTCTAATAACCCATTGTTAGAACTTGCGGATATAAGTTACAACTTACTTCCTACAATTGACGTCAGTGGTATGGTCAACTTGCATACACTCCGCGCGCGCACTAATAACTTTACATCAGTTAATCTGAGTGGTGCCACAGCGCTGAAGCAATTGTGGTTAGTTGACCCGACAGGTCCTGGTTTTACAAGTATTGATATGAGTACGAACCTGCTTCTTGAGGACGTTCAATTGATTAAAGTTGGTCTTACAACACTTGATATTGATAATAATACATTACTAAAATCTTTAAATGTTTCAGGTAACGATTTAACAGCGATTGATATTTCACAAAATACAATTTTAGAAACGCTCTACTTAGCAAATCGTGGTATGGGTGGTCCGGCTTGGAATACCAATCGTATTACAACCCTTGATACGTCAAATAATCCAGTTCTAAAAACCTTAGAAATAACTGATAACTTAATGACTACGATGAATCTGACTCCGAACCCTCAACTAATAACTTTTACAGCGTACAACGTTCCATTAACTTCACTCAATTTAACCGGTTTAACCGCTTTGCAAACGGTTGCGATGGATAGTGCGAATATGGCAACGTTAGATCTTTCGACAAATACTGCTCTGGTGACTTTAAATGCCCGTGACTGCGGATTTACCAATATCAATCTCACAAACAATACACTTTTAAGATATGTAACTCTTGATGGTAATTTATTAACCGGAAATTTTGATACTTCAACTCTAAGTGTTTTAGAAACACTTCACTTAGGAAACTCAGGAGCAGGAGCACCGTTTAATACAAATCTCGTGACTTCACTGGATACGTCAAACAATCCAATTTTGAAAAATTTAAGAATTGATTATAACCCGATTAGCACTTTGGATTTAACTCCGAATCCACAGCTTCTGAGCTTTTATGCTCATCAGGTGCCAATCACGAGTATCGATATTACAGGCCTCAATCAAATGACATTTTTCTATCTGAGTGACGGTAATATTTCGAATATAGATTTTTCGACAAATACGGCACTAACCGATCTACGTGTGATTCATTCGGGTTTAACTTCAATCAATGTAAATAACAATACGTTATTACAAAACTTATATGTTCCTGGAAACTTGTTCAGCGGCGCTTTTGATACTTCGACGTTAACACAGTTAAGAGATTTGACCTTGGGTATTTATGGATCAGGTTCATGCGCGGGTTGGAACACGAATAGAGTCACAAGTCTTAACTTAACCAACAACACGCTTATTAGAAATATTTATATCGATTGTAATTTAATCACTACACTCGATGTAAGTAATAAAAATCAACTCATTCGAGTTCAGTCAGATAATAATCCTTTGGATACATTAGTTCTTGCTAACAACACAGCTCTTAATTATTTCTGGTTAAGAACGATTGGAGATATGGGAGCTGTGCTGGATGATATATATAACGCTCGTGCCACTTTACCAGTTGCAACTATGAGTCTCATTGGTAACGGAATTCCATCTGCACCTGAACAGGCGCAAATCGATGATTTAGAAACAAATTATAGTTGGACCATCACTCACGACTAAAATCAGCCGAAACGGCCTTCAATATAAAAACGTGTTTTTTCTTGGTCTGGGTTGTTGAAAACTTTTTGTGTTTCACCCATTTCAACTAATTCACCCATATACATGAAGAGCGTTTTATCTGAAACACGTTTGGCTTGTGCCATAGAGTGAGTGACAATAATGATAGTATATTCTTTTTTAAGTTCTTTTAATAAATTTTCTACCGCTTCAATTCCTGCCGGATCCAGTGCTGAGCAAGGCTCATCCATCAGAATGAGTGAAGGTTTTAAAGGAAGTAGGCGAGCAATACAGAGACGTTGTTGAAGCTCTAAGCTTAGTCCAAGCGCCGGATCGTCCAGACGATCTTTTAACTTCTCCCAAAGTCTTACTTTGGAAAGTGCTCTAAAGAGAATTTCATCATGTTCAAACTTAGGTAAGTGATCTTCGTGAACATTCACACCAAAGAGGACATTTTCTTTTACGGTCAAGGGCAGTGGATTTGGTTTTTGAAAAACCATTCCGACTTTTTTACGAAGTTCAGGTAAAGCCACTTGAGCATCGTAAATATCTTGATCGAAAACTTTAATAGTACCTTTATGACTGACTTGCGGATTGCGTTCAGTAATACGATTAAAGCATTTTAGCAAAGTACTTTTACCACAACCAGAAGGTCCAATCAGAGCGCTGATTTCATTGGCGTTAATACCAAAGTTCAGATCTTTAATTGCCTGAAACTGACCATACCAAAAACTAAAATTTTGAACATCAACTGCGTACTGACTCATGATTAACCGAAAAGTCCTTCAATATAATTTTGGGTACGAATATCTTTTGGTGCATTCGAAAACATTTTTTTGTTTTCGCTAAGATCCAAAAGGACTCCATTTAAAATCATTGCTGTGCGATCACCTAAACGTTTAGCTTGATTAATAACGTTAGTTACTAACACAATCGTTAAATCTTTTTTCAACGTCGCTAGAACTTGTTCGATTTTCATTGTCGTTACCGGGTCGATAGCGATTGAGAATTCATCTAAGCAGAGAATTTCCGGCTTATGCGATAAAGCACGTGCAATAGTTAATCGCTGCTGCTGACCACCTGAAAGTTTGGTGGCGAGTGTATCTAAACGATCTTTAACTTCATCCCAAAGGGCGGCCTTGCGAAGACAATCTTCTAAGATTTCTTCCAGTTCAACTTTATTTCGAACTCCCGCCATACGTGGAGCATAAGTTACGTTTTCACGGATACTCATAGGAAGACCAACAGGCAGAGGAGAAACCATTCCGATTTTTCTTCTAAGCATGGTTGCATCTCTGTGCTTATAGATATTTACACCATCGACTAAAATCTGACCTTTGACTTTCGCATCATCAGCAAAATCGATCATACGATTCATGCATTTTAGAAGTGTACTCTTTCCAGAATTGGCCGGGCCAATAATGGTCAAGATCTCATTCTTGTAAATGTCGAGAGTCAGGTTGTCTAAAACGGTGTGTCCGTCATAAGTAACACTGAGGTTTTTAATTTCAACTTTCTTATTCATAAATCACCACTTTTTCCGTGTTCGGAAATAAAAACGAATGCCCACGGCCACAAAATTAACACCTAATATAAGACCTACTAAAACGAGAGCTGTTGCGTAAGGATAAGCTTCCGGTACTCCTACCACTTGAGTCGAGATGGTAAAAAGATGCATTGAAAGTGACATACACTGATCAAAAACACTTTTTGGTAGGAATGGTAAATAGAACGCCACACCAGTAAATAAAATAGCGGCAGTTTCACCAGCTGAACGAGCAACAGAAAAAATTAACCCAGTTAATATTCCTGAAAGAGAATTTGGTAATACGATATGCTGAATGGTTTGCAAGCGACTAGCACCGACGTTCCAAGAAGCTTCACGATAAGCTTGTGGCACTGACTTGAGAGATTCTAGTGTTGACGTAATTAATACGGGTAAATTCATAATGGCAAGCGTACACGATGCGGCCAAAATACTAGTTCCCATATTAAAGAACAGCACAAATGCACCTAAACCAAAAAGAGCATGAACGATACTTGGAACACCAGCGAGATTTAAAATGGCCAAACGAATGATACGTGTCCAAATATTATGAGGAGCATATTCTGAAAGATAAATGGCGGCAGTGACTGCGAGTGGACAAGTAATAAGAATACTTAAAAAGACTAAACAGAATGTTCCAAAAATGGCAGGAAAAATGCCACCAGCTTTCATTCCATGAATCGGATCCATCGTGATAAAATCCCACGAGAGTGCCGGAGAGCCTTTCATCCATAACCAAACCATAATCAAAATCGTTGGGAAAAATAATGGCAATGAAATAAGACCTAGAAGTCGTTTATATCTTAACTCCTTCTTTTGTCTTTCAATTAAATGTTCACTAGCACTAAACATTCTTTTTTCCTCGAATAAAATAATCGGCGGTTAAATTCACGGTAAAAGAAACTAAAAATAATAATAAACCGATCGCAAAAAGTGCTTGATAATGTTCTCCACCTTTTGGTGATTCACCTAGCTCAGCGGCAATGGTTGCGGTCAATGTACGACCTGGGTCAAAGAGACTATGTGGGATTTGAATGGCGTGACCGGTGGCCATCAGAACCGCCATCGTTTCACCTAAAGCACGACCAACTCCTAAGAGGGCCGCGGCCATCAAACCGTTTTTAGCTGCGGGAACTAGTACTTTCGTAGCAACTTCCCAACGTGTAGCACCCATGGCCTCTGCAGCTTCACGATACGTTTCTGGAACTGCTCTGAGAGCGTCTTCTCCAATTGAAATGATCAGTGGCAGGGACATAAGTGCTAAAATAATCGAAGCATTTAAAATATTTAAACCAACCGGAATATTAAAAATTTTAATTAAGAGTGGATTGACAATCATGATCGCCACAAATCCCCAAACAACTGATGGGATAGCGGCCAAGAATTCAATAACAATTTTATAAAACTCACGCATTTTGGGCGAGCAGAATTCTGAAATATAAAAGGCACAAGCTAAACCCAAAGGCACTGCCATTAACATTGAAAGACCAGTCACGAAAAGGGTTCCGGTCAAAAGGGCCAATGTTCCATAACGAATTTTTACGACTGAAGCAGGATGCCACTCAGTTGAAAAGAAAAACTCAGAGAAACTAAACTTTGAAACGAGAAATGGATAGGCTTCTTTTAAAATAAAAACAAAAATGGCCAAAATAAAAATGATACAACTAACTCCGCAAGCTTCGATAAGTAATTCAAGTCTTCTTTCGCTGAAGATACGGTGAAAATAGGTAGAGAGTTTATTTCTCATAACTTCACCTTCTCGGCCGGAGTGTAACCAGTTTCCAAGGTAATTTCGCTGGCGCGATCTGATTGGGTCCAATTGATATAATCTTGAATCGCCTCGCTTGGAGCGCCTGACGTATACATATAAAGTTCACGAGCAATCGGGTAGACCTTACTCACAGCATTTTTTATATTTGGTTCGATACAAGGCTCATTCGCATTTTTTGATAAACATAAGGCGCGAACATGGGGATTTAAATATCCCATGCCAGTGTAACCAATAGCACATGGAGTTTTCTCAACCAGGTCGATAGCTTCTTTTGAACCATTCAAATCCATTGAACCTAATTTTAGATCATGTTTTTTTCCAAGTATCGCTTCACGGAAATATTGATAAGTTCCAGAATTTGATTGGCGTGAGATGCGGATAATTTTATTTCCCTGACAACCTGGAACTTGTGTGTTTCTTACTTGGTGCCAGTATTCACACGTGCCACCTTCGCCGTAAATACAAGCCACTTCTTCTAAAGTTAAACCAGTGATTGGATTATTTGGGTGAACGAAAACGGCAAGTGCATCCATGCCAACGACAAATTCATTTACGTCTTTGCCATTATTTTTTCGAGCTTCTTCACGTTCTTCTTCTTTGATTCTGCGAGAAGAGTTTGCGATATCAACCGTGCCGTTGATTAGTGCTGCGATTCCAGTACCTGAACCACCACCAGAAACGGCCACCGCCACATCTGGTTTTAGTTTGCGATATTCTTCGGCCCAAGCTTGCGCCAAGTTAACCAAAGTATCTGAACCTTTGTTTTGAATAATCAAATAATCCGAATCATTCTCACAACTAACGAGAGAGATCGAAGCGAGAGCAACCACAAATAACAATTTTTTCATGGCAGGAATATACCAGCGGAAGGGTCAAAATTGTCATTGTGTTTATCATCTTAACACAGTCTTAATAATAGGTTGTAAAAGGGGTAATAAAGCATGTAATTTCAAATAGTTAATTCCAGTTATATCCTACCTGAATGGCCCCAAAACCATAGGCTTGTTTCCCGGTGTGGGTCCAATCGGTTTGCTGCAGTGAAGCTTCGAGCTTCGTAAACCATTTTTTGTTACTGGTCATGAGCCCAGCATGACACCCCAAAGTCTTGGAATCGTATTGAAAAATACGGCCACTATTGGCCCCGCTGGTGAATTTTCCATCGAAATCATAATCGCTGTAACTGACGCCAGTATAGAGAAGTAAATTCTCTTCCGCTCGGTAACCGTAGATAACAGAAAAATCTAAAACACGGTTGGTGATATCTGCTTTGTCGTTACTTGAAGTTAAAAAATCTGCATCCGTTGTTTTGGCCCGGCCATAGGCTATGGTGGTCGCGAGTGAATGATTTTTTTTGGTAGCTTCTTTTTCACTTTTTCCCAAGAGTTGAAATTTAAAACCCACTTGTGGTGTGGTTCTCTCTGGTAGGACGACGTAAATATCTACTTGTTCGGTAAAGCCTAAAGTACCATTCGCCATCACACCTTGGCTGTGTTTCATGACAAGCGGATCTGTGACAGGACCAGCACCAGTCGGCTCAAGTTCACCTTTGGAATAACCGCCATAACTCATGCCCAAATCAGTGTGGAGAAATTCACCTTTAGCTTCGGGAGATATGAATCTGGATGAAGGGGTTTTGACTGCGATGGAGCAACTACTAAATAATATTGATAAAAGTATGATAAATTTCATAAAGCCTCGTTTTGTCGAAGCTTTACTTTAACATACTACCATTTTGTAAGTCCATTAGCATTGCGATTACTATTTTGTAATTTTTTATCGTACTCTCTCGTTTGGAAGATTTTCTTTTTTAATCTGTCCTGATTCTCTTTTGTATTTTCAGATTCCAAAACTTTTTTTTGATAGTCATGTTGCGCGCAACCGACGGCCAGATAAAGCATCACAAAAGTAATCATCATTTTAATCTGCAAACGATCAACAAATCTCATAGGCCCTCTGATATTGTTTTACCAGGCTTTAGTATCGCCATAATAGCATGCCCTTTGGGAAATTGTTCTTTGTCGGCGACATAAACTTCGCCTCCGTTTTCAATAACGATTTGTGCGATATCATCTAACAAATCATCGTCTTCATGATCAAGGTGGTCATAATGAATAGCCAATCCACCGGTATTTTTGTCTATTTTCCCAAAAATTTTCTTTTCTTTTGATATGACTAGTTTTTTGATTTTTCCCTTTACCGCGGCTCTTGCAATCGTAAATAAATTTCTTTTTATACTACTTGCAGCTTCATTTTCGGTGGCGCTTTGGTACTCAAAAACTACATCTTTAATTTTTTTAGTGGTGGCATGTTTTATGTCAAATCTTATTTTGTTTACGATATCAATCGCCATACTTTCGTCAAAGTATTCTTTTTGATTTATTTCACTCTTCAAAAAGTATGGGAGATTTCTGCGCAAGAGATTCACAATCTCTTTATCCCCAGCAAAGTATAAAAACTTTTTATCTTTTGTTAGAATATCCATTATCCAACTAGTGAGCCAGTCGCTTGTTTTGGTGATATTCTGCATTCTCTTACGTTCTTTTTTGAACTGAATATCGAAGTTATCATTTTTATTAATGACCATATCTTCTGAATAATAAATTTTTTCAACTAATTTGATTTCTGTTTGGTTGCAGCTATAAAGACAAGCATATGATTGTCCGACTCCTAGAAGATAAAAGTCTTTTTCATACTGCATCCAATGCAGCAGTGGTTTTATATGAAAAGAATTTGCCGTTATCATGGTATACTGAACTTCATTTGGAATCGAATAGACGCGAAATTTATTTCGAGTTCTAAAAATACCTAGAGCATATTTAAAATTTTTTAGCTGGTCATAATTGTTTATGAGATCTGATAATGGTTTTAAAAAATCATTACGCTCCTTAATATTTAGTACCGCATCTAAATAAGGTAATGATTCCTTGTAGGCTTTTCGTAAGTATTTTTTCAAATCAGCCGGGCCATTAGTTTGAGGTATGTAAACACTTAAGTGCAGGTCATTTTTTGATTTTATAAGCTCACTGACGTTCTGATTAATGGCAAATGTCATAACATCTCCTGTTTCGTTGTTACAACTATTTTACGGTAGTTTTTATTATTTATAAAATAGATAATATGGTTGCTTTATATCGATTTAATCGATACTGAATGTCTTAAACAAATGCTCGATGAGTGGGTTTGATATCGTTCGCTGTGAGGTCAAAAGAAAAAGCTCTTCGTAAGCTGATGAGAGAGTACCTAAACTATAAAGATCTTTTGTATCGATTTGCTTGGCCACTGAGTATTCGGGGAGAAAAATGAGACCCATTCCTTCGATGCCCATCATCTTAGTTAGTGCAATATCTTGGGTTTCTGCAATTATTTCTACTTCAAGATTACTTGCAATTAACCAACTATTAATTTCACTTCTTATACGAGAGTCAAAGGTTGGTAAAATAACCTTTTGTCCGTTCAGCGATTTTGGGAAGTTCGCTGATAGTTTTCGGTATTTTTTTGCACCGAAGACTTCGATATTTTTTTTAGTTAAGGTTCTCGATTTAAGTGTTTTTGTGTCGATATTAAGGGGATAATTTGAAAGTACTAAATCTATCCTGTGTTCGGTCAGTTCATGTGTTAAATCTCTGAAAGTTCCTTCCGATATGGTGACAACGCATGGCTGATAATCGTAGGCCATCTGAGTTAATTTCATTGATATTTGTTTGCCAATACCATCCAGTGCGCCAATATGAATGTGTGATTTCCCTAAAGAGGTTTCTCCACTTAAAATCTCCGACATTTCATTTCCTAGTTTGAAGATGTCTTGAGCGTACCTAAGTGCTATTTTACCTCTTTCGGTTAAGATTAATTTTTTATTTTCTCTCTCAAAGAGCTTGATGCCAAGTTGCTCTTCGAATTGTAAAAGTTGAGTGCTAACTGTTGATTGCGCTAAACGCAGTTTTTTGGCAGCTTTTGATACACTTTGTTCTTCAGCAATCGTTTTAAAATAAATGAGGTGATGATAGTTCAGCCAAGAGTTCATATGTTTTAAATGACATTGACATAAAAAAACTCAATATAGAAGTAGTAATATACAAATTAAGATGTATTTAATTATGAACCCATTACGATAATCGCAAAAATAACGAACAATAAGGCCTTAAACATAATCACGAAGTGATACACATTTGTGACTTGGGCGTGGTATTTTTTTGACATGAGCTGCCTCCTTGGCAATTTCTTAAGACTTAATAAAGCAAGCCTTATGCCAAAGAATTCGACGTAATTTCAATAATTTACGGGATTGGGAAACAGGCTAAAAAGCCACTGGGGGCATTTAGACACTTAAGAAAGCTGGGTGAGGTAAGTGTAGCCCTTCATCGCTGCTTCGTAAAAATCGGTCAATTCCACGCCTTCTCGAGGGCGAATTTTCCCACGCTTAATCTGGTCATCGATTTGCGCTTTTACTTTGGCGGCCATCGTACTTGGAGTGTATTGCATTGTCGTGAGAACATCACTTGGTGAGTTCCCTAAAATAACTTCTTCAATATAAAAATCTGATGGGTCATCATCATCACAATAAACGTGGACTTCGTTTAACCGGCCAAAAAGGTTATGCATATCACCCATAACGTCTTGGTAAGCGCCGGTTAAAAAGAGACCAATATAGTAATCTTCTTTCTCATGAATTTCGTGAATCGCCATCGAATTGGAAAGTCCTGCTTCATCATTTAAAAACTTAGAAAGTTTTCCGTCAGAATCGCAAGTAATGTCGACGATACTACAAAGTTTAGTTGGTTTTTCTAGTAATCGTTTAATCGGAACCACTGGCAGCACTTGATCAATCGCCCATGTATCTGGTGCTGATTGGAAAACAGAGAGGTTACATAAATATTGATCAGCTAAGAAATTTTTTAAATCTAAAATTTGATCAGGCACGTAAGGATCACGTAGCCCAAACTGATAAGCTTTATCGGCAATTTGCCAGTATAATGTTTCAATTTTTCCTCGCTCTTCCAGATCGATAACACCTAGATTGAAAGCTGAAAAACATTCTTCTTTTTTAGAGATAGCATCGAGGAAATATTCTTGATAATTCTTTTCGTGAATTTCTTCTGAGATGTCACGCATTTGTTTTACTAGCGAATGTTCACCCGTTTTTTTATCCGTATTTATTTCATTTTTTGTGAGTGAAATTTTACCGAAAACGTTGGTGACAACACAAGAGTGGTGGGCCGTTACGGCACGACCTGATTCCGAAACGATATGCGGATGATCGACTTCTTCGTTATTACAAATATCTTTTAAAATATAGACAACATCGTCAGCGTAATCTTTGAAAGTGTAGTTAATCGATGATTGTGAATTGGTACGCGTACCATCGTAATCAACGCCCACACCACCGCCAACATCAAAATATTCAATCGGCGCACCCATCTTACGAAGGTTGGCATAGGTACGTGCGGCTTCGGTCAGAGCAGCTTTGATAGTGATAATATCTGGAATTTGGCTACCAATATGGAAATGGAATAATTTTAAACACTGAAGTTTATTTTTTTCTTTAAGAAAATTGATCCCTTTAATAAGTTCTGAAGAATTTAGACCAAACTTAGCTTTTTCACCGCTAGAACCGGCCCATTTCCCCGTACTTTTTGAAAGAAGTTTTGCGCGGAAACCGATCATCGGCTCAACGTTCATCTCTTCTGCCGTTTGAAGCAGCAGTGGAAGCTCTGAGAACTTTTCGATAACCACGATAACTTTACGTCCAAGCTTAACTCCCAAGAGGGCGAGTTTCATAAACTCTTTATCTTTGTATCCGTTACAAACGTTAAGCGATTGTTTATTTTCGTTTTGAGCGAGAACTGCCATAAGCTCTGTTTTTGAACCAGCTTCAAGACCATAGTTGAAAGGTGCACCAGCATCGACGATTTCTTCGACGACTTCACGCATTTGATTAACTTTAATCGGGTAGACACCAAAATAGGTACCACGATAGTTAGCTTCTTCAATGGATTGCTTAAAATATTTATTAATCAGTTTTACTTGTGAACGAAGAATATCTTGAAAGCGAATAACCGCAGGGAAAGCAATATTTTTTGATTTCATTTCCTCAATGACTTCAGAAATATCAATTTGTGGGCCAGTCGTTGTTCGTTCTGGGCACACACTTAAATTTCCACGCTCATTGATGCTGTAGTAGTTGAGACCCCAACGATTGATCATGTAGGTGTCGTTGGCTTTTTCGAGATTCCATTCACTAGTATTGTTTGTCATTTCTAGAGAGTAGGAAAAAGGCAAAAAAATGTCTATGAAAAATTTCAATAAAAGTGAGCTCCGCGATCAGAGAGAGCTAATCACGGAGTCAATAAAATTAATTTCGACCGATGTACTGTTGGCGGTTCTGAGCGTGTCTTTCAATCATTGTCTGACGACGACCAGATTCTGTACTTGATTGCGACTTGCCGTTGCTCGCATCAGGCTTTGGAACAGTGAGTTCGTTGCTTGCGCATCCACCTAGGCCCATTACTACCACAATAAGCGAAATAGTTGCGATTAGTTTTTTCATGAGTCAAACTCCTTTTGTCTCTCTGACCTCACTTTTAGTATATGCCAGTTCGGTGCCAATTATTAGTCGGCAAAAAACGATAATATCGCGCAAATGCCCAGTAGTATTGAGTTTTTTCGGTGTCAAAAAGTACATAATTGGTGACAAAAAGGAACACGCTCAGGATTATTTCGACTCTAAAATCTGAAAAAAATGACGCTGCTCTTGTATTGTTAGCGGTTTTACTGACTCAACGTTCTTACGCTTAAGGCCTTTGCCTTTAACCACCTCGTCATAAAGACGAATTTTTTTGGTCATTTGCTTGGCCATTAGGATCAACCATGCGGGAAATTTTTTGGTAATTTCAGCTTGGGGAATTTTACTGAGTTCACATTCTTCAAGCGCAATAATATTAGCACTACGGGGCTCACCATCAAAGAATGAAAGCTCCCCAACGAATTCACCAGCGCCCAGATGGGCGAGCGGAATAACTTCTGTGCCTTTTTTTAAGCAAACTAACAATTTTCCACGCTTGATGATAAATAAATTTGTTTCATTATCGCCTTCGCGGCAAAGAATTTGATCTTTTTTTAGAAAAATTTGAAAGTTCTCAGACATATTTATAATTTTAAAACCTTTCTTAACACTTTGGCCATCGCCTTTGAGGCCCTTTCGTAATAAAAGTTCTGTGGATGTTGCTCATCAAAGAAGACAATATTGTCATTCCATTCATCCATTAACATTTGTTGGAAATCAAACAGAAAGACATCGTGCTTGCGAGCATAGTCGCGAATAATTTGATTAAAGACGGGACTGCCGCGCCAAGGTTCGCAGTCAAAACTGGCAGCTACTTCGAGTGCTTGAAGGGCCTCATTATTCTCACCAATCTTCTTCGCCATCAGACCATAAACATAGAAAGCACGCGCGTGTCCGGGTGATTTTGAGGCCAAGGTTTTGGCACGAGCGTAAGCTTGTTTATGATCTTTTTTCTCAATCAGTGCTTTGATTTGCACAATTTCGGTGGTGATTTCTTCTGAAGTGACCGCTTCACAAGTATTACGTGGTTCTTCTAACAAATTGATCGGTGTCGTCATGAGAATCAAGAGAATATTATGTTTTTTACTATAACGAACAAGCTCATCTAAATGGAGTTCAAAAAGTTTGTAGGCAATTTCAGTTCGAAGCATGCGATCAGGTGAAAGATAAGGCTCTTTATCAGCTTGTGGTTCAGTGCTAAGTGGCACTTTTTGAATCTCTTTATAAAGAAAATGGGTCATAAAAGGAGCAAAATAGAAGAGCGATTGATAAAACGGATCATTATAACGATGAATATTTCTTAAAATCAGTGGTCCATCTTTAGTTTCAAAAATTTTTTCGTAAAATTCTTCGGCTGCGCCTTGATAGATAACAATTTTAGGTTTTGGTTCTAAATGTTGAAGCGTTTCTAGCGTTCGATGTAAGGCCTGGTGAGGTTGGGCCAGAGAAGAAATTTCAATTTTATTCACTAAACCGACCGAAAGTTCTTCCGACATAATCGGTAGGAACTTGGCCAGCTGAACTCCTAGCCGATCACCCATTAAAACAATCGGAGAGAGTCCTATGGTCGATTGGGCCTGATTATTCATAAACGTGTAAGGATAGGGCTGAATGGAGACTTGCTGATTCAGTTTATCCAGCACTTTTTGTCCGATTAGGACCAAAATGAGCATTACAAGTGCCAAAGAGATGAAATTTTTCACTAATGCGACCTTAGTTGTAAGATTGTCTTGTTTTCGAGTTTATCTTATCCCAATTTTTTGGTAAATCAAACGCCATGAAAACCGCTTGGAAACCTGAGTTATTAGCGCCTGCTGGAAACCTTGAAAAATTGAAGGTTGCCATCTCTTATGGGGCGGACGCGGTTTATTTAGGCGGGCAAAAATTTGGTCTACGTGCTGCCGCTGATAACTTCACCTATGAAGAGTTAGCAGAAGGCGTACAGTTTGCCCATGAACGTGGTCGCCAAGTCTACGTCGTTCTTAATTCTTTTTTACATGATAAAGATTTAAACGACCTGCCAGAATTTTTAACTTTTCTTGATTCACTTAAAGTCGATGCCTTGATCGTTTCTGATCTAGGCGTGGTTGAAACTTGTCTTAATTATTCTCAGATTCCTGTGCATCTATCAACGCAAGCGAGCTGCTTAAATGTTGAAGCTGCTAAGTTTTGGAAGAAGATGGGTGTGAAACGTTTGATCGTAGGTCGAGAGCTTTCAATCAAAGAAGCCGGAATGTTAAAGCGTGCGACTGAGCTGGAAGTTGAAATGTTTATCCATGGTTCAATGTGTATGGCGTATTCGGGAAATTGCGTAATCTCAAATTATACTCAAGGCCGTGATAGTAACCGTGGTGGTTGTGCTCATAGTTGTCGTTTTGAATATTCCATTGATTTTAAAAATGAGTGGCAAGAAGTGGAAAAGCGTAAAGCATATTTTATGAGTTCAAAAGATTTGATGGGCGTTTCATTATTAGAAGAATTTTTTAAAGAGGGTATTGATTCAGTTAAAGTTGAAGGACGAATGAAAGGTCCGCTTTACGCTGGAACTATTTCGAAAGTCTATCGTGAGGCACTTGATTATTACGCCGAACACGGAAATCTTTATTCTCAAAATATTTTAGAATGGGAGAGTGAACTCAAAAAACTCGCTCATCGCGATTACACAACAGCTTCATTGGTCACTCCAGCTGGCACAGATTCTATTTTCTCAGAAAGAGAAGGGACCAAAGATTTAGAAGCGCAGGCCGCAGCCGTCGTTACTGAAGTGGTGAAAGACCAACATATTATTGTAGAAATTAAAAAGGCCTTTGAAATCGGTGATGTGATTGAATATGTTCCCTTTTCTGGTGCAACTAAGGCGTGGAAAGTGGCCGAGATGGCGACTTTAGGTAATCAGAAAATTGAGCGCACTAAACCTTCAACCTTAGTGAAATTACCCTATGTCAGCGGGATTGAGGCGTTGAATATCGTCAGGAGAAAATCTTGATGCAAATCAATACTTACGTTCGAAATCATAAAGAAATAGAATTGTGTCGCGAAAATCGCGTCATGGAAGTGATTCTAGCACATAAAGATTTTTCTCGGACTGGTGATTTGTCGGACATTTCTGAGCTTGCTCAAATTTGCCAGCAGTTTGGAATTCGCACCGTATTTGAATGGGATATCATTATGACTGAAAATGATTTCCAAAAGTGCGCTGAAAAATTTAAGACGTTTGATTTGAAAAATATTTCCGCCATTCGTGTGCAAGATCCAGGTGCTTTAGAATATTGCTTAAATCATACCGAACTACCGATCCAGTTGGTGCTTGAAAACGGAAATCATAATCTCGTGGGACTTAAGAAGTGGCGTGGTTATGTGGGAGAGCGTCTTGAGCGTATGGTGCTTTCGATTGAATTGCCTGAAGCCACTTTGAAGGAATATATAGAGGCTTTAGATGTGCCGGTGGAAATTTTAGTTTTAGGTCCGATTCTGCTTTTCTATTCTCCTCGAAAATTATTAAGTGTTTTGGGATCTGATAAAGAAGAGATTATTGCGAGCGGTTCGAGTGAAGAGTCGCCTCATAAAGGTTTTCCGCTGATTGAAAATCGTCACGGTACATTTATGTTTCATATTAAAGACCAATCATTGATGGAATATCTTGAAGATTTAAGTCAGATCAATCTAGCTTATGGCCGAGTGGATTTGCGTCAAAGAAATTTTCGACTGCTCGAAAATGTCGCACGCTTAAATGCGGGTGACAAAAACGAAATCACGACGATCAAAAATGAATATGGCACGGAATTAACCAAGGGTTATTTCCACGTTAACAAAACTGATGTGTTGTTTCCAAAACTCAAAAACCAACGACTTTTGCCACGGGATGACAGCTTTTTGGGCGAAGTTTTAGATGTTTCGAACAAAAATTATTTCGCTATTTTGATGAAAAAAAATGCGGCGTTGACGGTGGGACAAAAAATAAAAATACTTTCACCCCAAGGAAAAGAAATTTTTCTCACGGTTGAACGTGTAAGAAACTCCCTGTTCGAAGTGCAACAATCCATTGAATCCGGCTATTTAGCGCTGTTAGATTTTCATTCGGGAGTGCTTCCAAAATCACTCGTCTTTAAGGCCGAGTAATTTGCTCAGTTAACATCTTCTTACATCAGTATGACTTTATGTTTACAGCTACTTTGAAAATCTGATGAAATAACTTCAATCAAATTTACGTCGGTCAAGGAGGCCCCCAGTGAAGATATGCAAGGATCGCATTTTTTTCCTATTACTTTTAACTGTTTTCCCTTTATCTAGCTTTGCTCAGTATATGGCAGCAGCTCCAGGCGAGTTTATTGTTAGATTTAAATCGATGGAAGCGGCTCGTAGTTTTTATGCAAAACCAGGTGTTAAGGCCATGGCCAAGCATGAGTGGTTGAGTTCGACTATAGCTCCGATTGGTCACATGAAGACTTTAACAAAAGATCAATTTCAAACGACATTGACCTTTTTACAATCAAGCCCAGAAGTAGCTTATATTGAACCAAACTATTTATATTCGGTTCCAGCGCTTGCGAATCAGTATGACAATTATTTCAACCAAAATCGTTCAGCTCCAACAGATAAACATTGGAAAGAACTTTGGGGCTTAAGCAATTCTAAAAATCCAGGAGTTGATATCAATGCTCTAAGAGCTTGGGAAGTGACTCGTGGTAATCAAAACGTAGTTGTGGCCGTTATTGATACTGGTGTTGATTACACTCACCCTGATCTACAAGGTAATATGTGGGTAAACAAAGGCGAAATTGCAGGTAACAACAAAGACGATGATAACAACGGTTTTGTTGATGATATTTACGGATACGATTTTGCGAACACTGATTCAGATCCAATGGATGATAACAGTCACGGTACTCACTGTGCTGGTACTATTGGCGCTGTTCACGATACAAACGGTGTTGCGGGTGTTATGGGGTCAGTTAAAATCATGGCACTTAAATTCTTAACGGGCCAAGGCAGTGGTTCAACAGCAGGCGCGATTAAAGCGATTGAATATGCTACAAAAATGGGTGCTCACGTTATGTCAAACTCATGGGGCGGCGGCGGAGCTTCTCAAGCACTTAAAGAAGCTATCGTAGCGGCAGCAGCTAAAGGTATTGTCTTCGTTGCAGCTGCAGGTAATTCAAGCAATGATAATGATCGCTCACCGAACTATCCATCAAACTATGATGTACCAAATGTTATTGCTGTAGCAGCAATGGATATCAATGGTAAGCCAGCTTCGTTTACAAGTTATGGACAAAATACCGTTCACGTTTCAGCTCCAGGGGTAAATATTCTTTCAACTGTACCAAATGGTCAGTATAAGTCTTACTCGGGAACTTCAATGGCGACTCCACACGTTTCAGGTGTCGTAGGTCTAGTTCTTTCAACTAACGGACTTCAGTCGGTCGGAACAATGAGAGAGCGTTTAATTAAAACTTCAAAGAAAAGTTCAGAGCTAAGCAAGATTAGCGCGTCAGGAGGATACGTTGATGCCTTCGCTGCGGTTACTGGACAAGTATCTCAAGATTAAAATAAAGAAGGGGCTTTCGGGCCCCTTTTTTTATTTCTTTTTTAATAAATAATATTTTACTGACAAACCACCATTTTTAAATTCTAAGCTTTTAAAAATTTTGTATTTAGCATGAGAAAGTTTAGTTTCTTTAGGGACCAAAATTCCTAAAATTTCGGGTTCACCAACTTGAAGCATTTTTTCCAAGTACTGTTGTAAGGTATGAGCTAGTTTTATTCGTAGGCCATAAGGCGGATTACAAATCATCCAAAGTGGTTTGGTAGGAGCATTTGTGGCTTGGAAAAGATCTTCGACTTTAAATTGGATCTCAAAATTTCTTTTTTTAGCGATTTCATTGGCGTGTTCAATACATTTTTCTTCGATGTCATGTCCAATCAGTTGGGTAAATTGAAAATTTTTATTAAAAGTCGGTTCGATAATTTTTTGTTTCTCAAAAAAAGGAAAGCTTTGATAAGCAAAAGGTCTTTCTAATTTTTCAAAAAACTCGAGTGCTTCAAAAAGAAAAGTTCCACTGCCACAACAAGGATCGAAAAGCGTTTGTTTTTCAACTACTACGCCAGCCTCATTAATCGTGAACCATAATAAAGCCGAAGCCAATGTTTCGCGCAGAGGTGCAATGTTACCCATTTCTTTTCTTCCACGGACATGAAGTAATTCACCACTCGTATCTAAACTCAGAGTGGCCATATCGTTATCTAACCGTAAAAAAACGGTAGGCGGATTTTGGCTTTGATCTTCCAAGTATTTTTTTGGATAAGGCTGGGCCTCATAATGTTTAGCAATGGCTTCGGTCAAAGTTTTTTCCAGTCGTCCTGTGTGAATAATGCGAGATTTTCTGGCCGTGACCTCGAACTGTGGTATTTTTCCGCGCAGAAAAGGACGCCAATTCAGCGTCGAAGCTTTCTTAAATAGCTTCGGTAGATCTTTCATTTTGAATTGCTCAAAACGTAGTAGGACACGAGTCGGGATTTTGAGATAGTGATTAAAAGCAAAACCGACTTCAGGCAATGCTTCACATTCGATGCCGCCCATAATGGTCTTGGCATCTACCTCAGGAAATTTAAACTTCAATTCACTGAGTGCCAGTGCTTCGAGCCCTGGAGTCACGACCAAGAAAAAAGAAGCCTTTTGTTTTAGATCCATGTTAAAATCTTTACGATGAAAAAACTCAATCGTCATCAAGAAGTGGCTTCAGGCAACAAACAAAATTGGAAATCTCATCAATATGAGGTTTCAGTTGATTTTAAGCAGGGTAAGAACCTAGAAATCAACTTCGAAGTAAAATCCAAAAATGCTTATTTGACTTCCAATGATTTCGGGCCAGATTATAAAAAGAATTGGGGTCTTTGGAATTATGATGTGGTGGAAGCTTTTTTGCAGAAAAGAGACAAACGTGGAGTCGCTTCACCTTATCTCGAATTTCAACTTTCACCTAAAGGCCAAGCCTTTGCTTTAGTTATTATTAAACCAAGACAAATTTATTATACCCCTTTAGATTTTAAAATTTCGTCCAAGAGTGTGGTTTCAGGGGAGAGTTGGAAAGCGCAACTATCGATCCCTTCCAATGTTTTTTTATGTGAAGGTGAACTCTATGGAAATTTTTACGCTTGCTTGGGAGAAAATCAAAACCGTGAATATTACGGTATGAATTTAAATCCAGAAGAAAAGCCTGATTTCCATCGACCGGAGTTTTTTGTAAAATTATGAAAGCTAAGCTGACGTTAATACCAACTCCGATTGATGAAGTGACACCTTTAGAGGCGACCGCAAAAAATATTTTGTCCGAAAATTGGTCGAAGGCCTTAATCGTTGTCGAAGAAGCCAAAGTTGCGCGTCAGCGTTGGTTACGTTGGGGCCTACCGCGTGAAGCAATTGAAAAATTTGTACTTTATAACGAACATCATACGGCCGAAGATATTAATCACATCATTAAAGCGCTTAAAAGCGGGCAGGAAGCTTATCTCATGAGCGATTGCGGTTTACCCGCCTTTTGTGATCCTGGTTACGATTTAATCAATCGTTGTCACGATGAAAACATTCCTGTTACCTCAACGCCATTTCCCAATTCAATTGTGTTGGCCTTGGCCTTAAGCGGTTTTAATCATCAAGAGTTTTTCTTTGCGGGATTTATACCCCATGAAGATCGCGCACAAAAACTCAAAAAGCATTTTGAGCGTAAGGAAACTTTTATTCTAATGGATACGCCTTATCGTCTCGATAAATTGATGGAAGAAATTGCTCAGCTTAAAACCAAACGTCGTCTATTTTTGGCGATGGATCTCAATACGCCAGAAGAAAAATGTGTGCGTGGAAAAATCGAGACACTCAAAAAAACTTGGGGCAAACGCGAATTTATTTTGGTCGTCGAGTAGTTACTGGCATTTAAAAGCATAGGGTGGATGAGATTCTCGGGTAAGAAACTCACCACTATCACTATAACGAAATTCTGCGCGAGCTTCGTTTCCATCAGTTGATTGTATTGGCCAAATATTGAGATAAAAATCAATTCCTGCTTTTTTGTCATTACTAACAGTTATGTGTTGAATATAGAGATTTTGATAGGCCCCTTCACTAAGCGTTAGATCCGTAAATTCTTTTAGTAATTTTTCTGATTCAAACTCATAAATTTTCGCTGAAAGATCTTCTTCGGTCCCATAGATTTCAATAACTATTTCACCCTTTTCTCCGTAAGTACCAAGGCAGACTAGACTAGGAGTCACTTCATTTGTAGTCGTTTGTGCCAAGACCATAGAACTTATGGTTACTAGAAGGATGGTGAAGAAAAGTTTCATAAAAAAAGCCCCTTGTTTTAAGGGGCTTTTACCATCAGTTTATTTTTAATTCATTTTAAATAGCTAAGCTTAAACTTTTTACATTGCTTAGAACGCTAATCGTTACTTACGGCGAGACTTTCGTTCTTTGCGATCAGATCTTCTTTCTTTTCTTTTACCTTTTCTGTCTCCTCGACGATCTTCCCTGTAATCTTTACGATCCTCTTTTCTGTCTTCTTTAAATTCTTCCTTACTTACTTCTCCATCTTTAAGTGCCTTGCGATCTTCGCGGCGTTCTTCACGAAAGTCTTGTCGATCGTCCCGTCGCTCTTGTCTGAATTCTTGACGATCTTCTTGGCGATCGGTAGGGCTTCCTTCGAGGGCAGCATCCTGGGCAAAAACGTTGGTGTTGATTGTTGATAAAATCAAAAAAATAGTTGTTAAGAATTTCATATTACTCCTTGGCTTTACATAGAATATCAACCAATTGGTATTTTTAGCAATTGAGTACATTTAAACCGCCTTTTTTGATTCAAGCTTTTGATTGCAAAAGCCTATCAGTCTAGTCTATAAAAGTTTTATGACACATGATAGAAAACAGGATCATATTACGCTAGCGCTTAGGGCAAAAACTTGGGCCCAAGATACACGTTTTAATTATGAGCCGATGCTTTCGGTCCACCCAAAAACAGAGCAAGTCATGGAAATTCAATTCTTGGGTAAAAAGATGAACTATCCTTGGTGGTTTTCGAGCATGACTGGAGGCACCGCGTCAGCGAGAAAGATAAACGAAAATATGGCACGAGTCTGTGGTGAGTTTGGTTTAGGCATGGCCCTTGGATCACTTCGTCCTTTGCTAAACTCAACTGAGCGCTTCGAAGATTTTTCTGTACGCAAGTTTATGCCGAATGCTCCACTTTTTGGAAATTTAGGTGTGGCGCAGGTTGAGGAACTTATTCGAAATAAAGAAACAAATAAAATTGATGAGCTTATTGATAAGCTGAATTTAGATGGGTTGGTGGTTCATGTAAATCCACTGCAAGAGTGGTTACAGGCCGAAGGCGATAGGTACGATCGTCCGCCTCTAAACACTATGGAAGAGCTACTTTCAAAAGCTAATTATCCTATTATTGTTAAAGAAGTGGGTCAGGGAATGGGTCCTGCCAGTCTTAAAAAACTCATGGAATTACCTTTGGCCGCGATCGAGTTAGCGGCTTTTGGTGGAACAAATTTCAGCGCGATTGAAGGGGAGCGTACCCAGGAAAATTTCTCCCACCCGTTAGTCCATGTGGGACATACGGCACTTGAGATGATAAAAATTATCAACGCAAATTTAGAGAGTCCAAGTGTTCAGTGTCGAAGTTTTATCCTCTCGGGTGGTGTTAAAAATACGCTTGATGGATATTACCTGATGCAGTCTTGTCGAGCTCGGTCCGTTTTCGCGATGGCCTCAGAGGTGCTGAAACGTGCCCATGAAAGTTACGAAGACTTGTACGAGTTTGTTCAAGCAGAGTTGCAGACCTTAACCATGGCCCAACAATTTTTGCAAGTAAGGGATTAGAGAGAGCATGGAAACAATTGCGGGTTTTTCGAAATTATCGAAATCAGAAAAGATCCAGTGGCTATCTCGCCAAGTGGAAAATAATCCCGATGAATTTTTAGATGTTACACGCTTTTGGTTAAAAAATTCGGATGAGCAAAAAGTCTTTGATGAATTTAGTGAAAACACTATTACTAATTACTATTTCCCCTATGGAATTGCTCCTAACTTTCTAATCAACGGAAAAATTTATTGTATTCCAATGGTCATTGAAGAAAGTAGCGTGGTCGCAGCTGCCAGCAAAAGTGCTAATTTCTGGTTATCTCGCGGTGGCTTTAAAGCTGAAGTTATTTCCACTACCAAAGTGGGGCAAGTGCATTTTGAGTGGTTCGGTAAAAAACGCAAACTCAAAGAATATTTCGAAGCTCAATTACCAAAAATTTGGGAAGCACTTGAGCCACTCTGTGTGAATATGAAAAAGCGTGGTGGTGGTGTTAAAGATGTCACATTAGTTGATATGACACAGTCACTAGAAAATTATTATCAAATTAAAGTCACCTTCGAAACCTGTGATGCTATGGGTGCCAATTTTATTAATACCATTTTGGAAGAGATTTCGAATATTTTAAAAAAAGACATCGATGCAACACAGTTGAACGTCATCATGTCGATTTTAAGCAATTATACGCCAGAATGTTTGGCCCGTGTTTGGGTGGACTGTCCGATTGAGGACCTGGCCGATCCGGCGCATCAGATGTCGGCCGAAGATTTTGCCAATAAATTTCTTAAAGCAGTTCAAATAGCGAATGTGGATGTTTCTCGTGCCGTTACACATAATAAAGGCATTTTAAATGGAATTGATTCTGTCGTGTTGGCGACTGGGAATGACTTTCGTGCCGTTGAAGCCTGTGCGCACGCTTATGCTGCGAGAGACGGACAATATCGTTCGTTGACCTCGGCCAAAATCGAAAATAATCACTTTGTCTTTTCGCTCGAAATCCCGCTTTCTTTAGGCACGGTCGGTGGTTTGACAACTCTTCATCCTCTTGCCAAACTCTCTCTAAACTTACTGCAAAATCCAAACGCTGAGGAACTGATGCTGATGACAGCTTCAGTAGGACTAGCACAGAATTTTGCGGCTATTCGTTCGTTGATTACGACGGGCATACAGAAAGGTCATATGCGCATGCATCTTTTAAATATTTTAAAACAAATGCAAGCTAATCGTAGCGAGATTGAATCCGCGAAAAATTATTTCTCGGACAAAACCGTTTCGTTTACATCAGTTAGAAATTTTTTAAATTCAATGAAGATAACTCAATAGGAACAAGATGTCGGTTGGACAGAGAGAACAGTATTTTTTTGGACATGGAAAGCTGCTACTAAGCGGTGAGTACTTTGTTCTCGATGGAGCGCATGCTCTGGCCCTTCCAACTCGTCTTGGGCAATCACTCACGGTTCGATATCGTAAAACTTTTGCACCAAAACTCATTTGGAAAAGTTTTGATGTCGAAGGGCACAAGTGGTTTGAAGCTGAAATGGAATTGTGGCAATTTAATTCTATCAATCAAGAAACCAATGAAACGTTAGAAGTCCTTCGTAAAATTTTACAAGAAGCACGCGTTCTCAATCCGCATTTCCTGCGCGAAGAAGTGGAAGTGACGGTGGAAACTAAACTTGATTTCCCGGTTGATTGGGGTCTAGGTAGTAGTTCTTCGTTAATTTATAATATCGCTCAATGGGCCTACGTAAGTCCGTTTGAGTTAGCTTTCAGAACCCTAGGTGGTTCTGGCTATGATATTGCCTGTGCGCAAAGCTTAGGGCCGATTATGTATCAGAAAAAAGTTGAAGGTCCGAGCTGGCGGCAAGTGAATTTCAATCCAGCTTTTGCGTCTTCTATTTACTTCGTGAGCCTTGGTAAAAAAGCTTATACCAGTGAAGCACTCGCTTATTACAAAAAAGCAGAAATCAAAGATAAAGAAAGAATCATCAATATTATTTCCCATCTGACGGATGAAATCATCACCGCTCAGACTTTGGGCGAATTTGAATCGTTGTTATTAACACATGAGAAATGTGTTTCTGACGCACTTCAATTACAGCGCATGCAAGATTTATATTTTTCTGACTACTGGGGAGTTGTGAAATCGTTAGGGGCTTGGGGAGGAGATTTTGTGCTAGTAACTAGTGATCGCGGACAGGCAGAAACCGCTAGTTATTTTAGAGAAAAAGGTTTTTCGAATTTAATTCCGTATGCGGATTTAATTGGAAACTACATGACAAAACCTTCACCATTCTATCTGCCTAATTCGATTAGCAATGAAACCCTCTTACAATAATCAGATTTCATGGCGAGCACCTTCTAATATTGCTCTCATTAAATATTGGGGGAAAAAAGACGGACAATTTCCGATGAATCCGTCGCTAAGTTTTTCTTTAGAAAAATGTCATACCGAAATGTCACTTATTTATCGTCCAGCTTCAGAGTTAAACGTCAATTTTACATTCGAAGGGAATATTAAAACGAGCTTCGGTGATAAAATTAAAAAATATCTCACAAGCATAGCACAAAAATATTCGTGGATGAATGAACTGGAATTTGAAATCAATTCGAAAAATTCATTCCCACATTCTTCTGGCATTGCTTCTTCAGCTTCATCATTTGCAGCGCTCGCTCTTTGTTTAACCGATTTAATTACGAGTAAAGAGAATAAGCCAAATGATTTTTTCGAAATGGCCAGCGACCTTGCTCGCCAAGGTTCTGGTAGCGCTGCTCGTTCTGTTTTTGCAGGTTATTCTTCCTGGGGGCAAACGGCTTTAATTAAAAATAGTTCTGATAATTACGCACGACCACTGCTAAATAATATTCATCCGAGTTTCTTAAAAATAAAAAATGTCATTTGCGTTGTCGATGCGAATGAGAAAAGTGTTTCAAGTACTCAGGGTCATGCTCTCATGGCCAATCATCCGATGAAAGAAATGCGAATTCAACAAGTTCACCAGCAATTAGAAAATTTATTATTAATTTTAGAAAGTGGTGATTGGAACGCGTTTGCACAACTAGTAGAAGCAGAAGCACTTACTTTGCACGCTTTAATGTTAACAAGCCAACCATCATTTATTTTATTAAAACCAAATACTTTAAATTTAATTCAAGAGATTCAAAGCTTACGAAAGAGTGGACACCAGGTGTGTTTTACTCTTGATGCTGGGGCGAATCTCCATCTGCTATATGATCCTTCAGAAAATCAGATGATTGAGCAAAAGATGTTAGCGTGGAAAGAAAGTGGTTATCTTCTAAATGCTATTTTTGACGGAGTAGGTAGTGGCCCAAGTAAACTCGCCTAAATTTTTCTCAAAAGTATTGCTCTTCGGAGAGTATTCGATCATTAAAGGGCACACGTCACTGGCGATTCCTTATGAATTATTTAGTGGTGTGCTTTCGCTTTCAGGTAAACCAAAACATGAAAGAGATTCTCATAAAGAATTAAAAACCTTTTTGAACTATTTAAAAAACTTAGATAAACCAACGCTCAAAAATCTAGGACTGGATTTAAGATCATTTGAATTTGATATCAACCACGGTCTTTTCTTTGATTCAACCATTCCTCAAGGTCACGGTGTCGGGAGTTCAGGCGCTTTATGTGCCAGCTTATTTGAGCGTTATAGTTCAAAGAGTTTTAGTCGCAACGAAGATTTGAATCTTGAAGAGATTCTTGTTCTGAAAAACCATTTGGCAAAAATGGAATCCCATTTCCATGGTGCAAGTTCAGGTTTTGATCCGCTTTTGAGTTATTTATCGGTTCCACTTTTAACTCAATCACAAACCATTATAAAGGTGAAGTTGCCGGAGCAGGGCAAGTCGATTCGCACTTTATTCTTACTTGATACAGAACGTTCACGCCGAACTGAACCACTCGTAAACTTGTTCTTAGAAAAATGTAAAAACAAAGAATTTGAAGATTTTTTCCATACGCAATACCGCCAAGTGAATGAAGGTTGTATTGAAAGCTTTTTAAGTAATAATTTCTATGAACTTTACCGTCAGTTTGCCGTGTTATCTGACTTCCAGTCAAAACACTTTAAGCCGATGATTCCACCGCTTTACCAAAAACTGTGGGAAGCAGGCTTAGATTCGAAACGTTTCTTTTTAAAGCTTTGTGGTGCTGGTGGTGGTGGCTTCTTATTAGGCATTACTGATGACTTCGATTCATTCTGCCAAGAATTTCCACAAGAACAAGTTCGCGTTCTGTTTCGATTTAATTAATCGGAGTAACGTTATTTGGTAACGCTTCAGCATGCTCTTCGTTTTTTAACAATGTTAATTTCACCGAATAGCTCATACTTTTAGCTTTAAGAAATTCACGGTTGTGATTTTCATCAATATTTTTCCAATCTTCGGCCATCATCGCAGCTTTTGTAAGTTTCTTTTCAAATTCGATACTCGCTTCGACTTTTTCACGAATAACTTCTAGCAAGCCTAACTTGGATTGAATTCTCTGGATTGGAGCTTGGGTACGGATACTTTCTAAAAGTTTCTTCAACACTTCATCCCGATTAGTTGAATCATACATTTGATAGATAAAACCACTTTCTGTTAATTGTTGGCTTGGGATGTTCGCGGCCGATAAAACCCAGTTTCTTGCCATGGCCGGATTAATGATATGGCTTAGTAAACCTAGACCACCAGAACAAGCAATCAGCCCAAAATGGGTATGATTAAATTTAATTTGAGTATTGATATTAGCTAAACGAATGTCAGCACCTAAAGCTAATTCCGCCGCTACGCCTTGGGCACCATTGCCTAAGTCAAAAACGATCGTCTGAGGTAGGTGTAGCATCGCTAAGTTAAGCTTTGCCACTTTTTCTAAAAGTTTTTCCAGTGTTGGACGCTTTAAATGCTTAATGTGCTGATTGTTAAGACCGCGTGAGAAATACTCAGTCGATGAATTCACTACGACAGAGTGTATTTCCACCTTGGTGATAAGCCATGAGAGAATGGATTCGAATTCAAAGAGCATTTCCATCGAGAAATCATTCTGATTTTCGATGTCATTGATAGTGACATAAAGTGTGCGTGTTGATTTCTCGAGACGTGTCACTAAAGTTTTGTAATTGAATAGAGCCGACATCTACCTTCCTTGGTAAAAACTATTGAGCTTCCACGATCCTTGTGGTTTGTGCTCTTACATTTATTTTTTTATGTATTGCATGCTCTGTCAAAAAAGAAATGAGGTTTTGTGTTTTTAATCGACTCAATTGATACGAGATTGCCCAATATCAATGGCTTAATCTTAATGGGTGAGTAGTTTAGTCCCTGAAATATTTTCAGTGACCGTGCTCTTCCAAAAATCTTTCCGCTCGCATGCCGGCCTGACAACCAGAACCTGCGGCCGTGATCGCTTGGCGGTAGTAAGAATCTTGAACGTCACCACATGCAAAAACACCTTCGACGTTAGTATCTGGGTGTGGGGCACGGGTTTTGATGAAACCGTGTTCGTTAAGTTCAATCTGACCTTTTAAGAAGGAAGTATTTGGAGTGTGTCCGATGGCGTAGAAGAGGCCATCAGTTTGTCTCTGCTCAGTTTTTCCCGTTTTTACGTTCTTCACGATAATACCAGTGACACCAGCTGAAGCATTATGTTCAATCTCGGTGACTTCAGTATCCCAAATGAATTCAATCTTTGGGTTTTTCTTCGCTCTTTCAATCATTGGCTTTGAGGCGCGAAGTGTATCTTTTCGATGAACAACATAAACTTTTTTAGCAAATTTTGAAATGAAGTTTGAATCTTCCATGGCAGTATCACCACCGCCCACAACGTGAACGATTTTATCGCGGTAGAAGAAGCCGTCACAAGTGGCACAAGTACTTACACCACGACCAGTAAGTTCTTTTTCATTTTTTAAACCTAAAAACTTAGCACTGGCACCAGTTGAGATAATAATGGTCTTAGCTTCAATAGTGGTCCCGTCTTCACAAGTCACAATAAACGGCCGTTTTTTTAAGTTTGCGTCGGTGACTTTAGTTGAGCGATATTCAGCTCCAAATTTCTGGGCCTGTTTTTTGATATTTCCGATCAATTCTGGTCCCATGACACCATCAGGGAAGCCTGGGAAATTCTCAACTTCTGTGGTTAGGGTAAGCTGTCCACCTGGCTCATGGCCTTCAAGTACAAGAGGTTTTAGATTTGCACGGGCAGTGTAGAGTGCAGCAGTTAAGCCAGCAGGACCCGTTCCTATAATAACGACGTCACGTTTTTCCATATCAATTTCCTTTTAAGTCTTAAGAATCTTTTTTCGCAGGTCCAGCTTCAATGCCGAGTTGTTTTTTGATAACAAGCGGTCTGTCATCTTTCTCAGGATTGAGTTGGTAATAAGCATTTACGGTAGTTAATTCGCCTGGGTTTTTTGCTTCCGCAGTCACTTTAAAACTTTGACCAGTGATAGTGCAGTCATAGTTATAAATCTTTTTAAAATTTCGATTGCGTGCCATTCATTACCTCGGGCCAAATTGTGTGTGCTCAAAATAACAGAAAACAGAGTATTTTTCAATAGTTAATTGGTCCATTATTCACATAAAAACCTACGCAGATGATGGAAAATGACTACCCAATATTTTAAAAAAAGTTACAATATTATTAAGACCAAGGACGGTATGCGTTTAACTATCTTATTGATTTTCTTTCTCTTTTCATTTGGGGCCATGGCCCTTAATACCGTTAAAGTCAAAGTACGTACGGGAACGGGTAAAACCGTGGTTTTAAACGTGGGTTCCTTGGGTAATATTCGCGAAGGGGATAGAGCGGTTCTGGTTTATACCCATGCGATGCCAAATGAAGTTATCGAAAGCGACCTGGTAGCACAAATTCGAGCAGTCAAAGTCGATGATTCAGAATCAATTTGGTATGCGACAGAAGTCTATGACCCAGAAGCACTGAGTAGTGAAGATAAATTTCAAATGCTCGCACCAAAGCAAATTATGTTTGGGCGAAAAGATTATAAAATCAAAAATCGCGTGATTATTAAAAATAGTAAACAGAATTTGGATACGATCGAATCTGATCTCGAAAAAGGTTGGGACGAAAGTGAGCTGGATAAAAAATCCGATAATTACTATTCAACGCTTGATACGCATAAACGCACAGAACATTTCGATGAAGATTTTGAATTAGCTGATGTTTATGAGTGGGTGGAAAAAGATGAGGGGACTCCGAAGCTTTACACCAAACAACTTTATCGCAGCCCTTATCGACATGAATTTGAACAAAAGATGAGACTCGAAACTTTTGAAAAAGTGGTTATGGCCCATATCGAAAAGGCCAACTCTGGTTACCATGTTCCTGCACGTTTTTACGAAAAAGTGTTACAAGACAAAAATATTCGCGAGTTTCAAACCGAATATGCCAAAACGCTTTTGGATCGCAAAGATCGCCAAGAAAAGTTTGACCGTAAGTATGATGAAATTTTCAACAAAGGTCCGGCTTGGTCTGATGATATTTCTGACGAAGATTTGGCCCATGTCTTAACGGAATATGGAATTGCGACGGAAATGAAACGTCGTGAATCAGTTTTCTTACGTCGCTATAACTTCCTGGTGCATTTTGCAGTTGGGATGAATATGCAAAATAATGAAACCGATGCTGATCCATCTCATGGTCGCCATATTCGTTCTGATTTTCAATTGGGACTAGAGATGCATTTGTTAAAACGTTTCCCGGCGCTTGAAGCTTTCACATTGGAAGCCTCAATGAGACGTTCGCGAGATAGTCTGGCGATTGATGCAGAAAATGCTTTAACTGCTGATACCAGTTTTGCTTTAAGTTTGGATTATCATCCGTTTACCACTCCAGGAATCGTCGGCGAAAATATTGTTTTCGTAGGAACGACTCTGAGAATGGGTCGCACCAAAGTTGAAGTACCAAACTCGAATGCTCAGGCAATTTATGGTTCGAGTGGAATTTTTGGATTACGTGGTGGTGTGAAGTATCACATGGATAATGGTTGGGGCTTTCGCTTGATGGCCTCTTATGAGAACATTGGATTAGACAAAACAGAAGCTAATAACGTAGGCGCAGGATTGCCGGCCAAGCTTGATTTAAGTGAACTTAAATTCACAGCTGGATTAAATTATTTCTTTTAGAGGAGTAGGGCGTGAGAAATTATTTATTTGTTCTTCTTTTTATCTCGAGTGTGGCGCAGGCCTTAGAGGTTGATGAAAAGCTCACAATGAGAATTTTAAAAGTTTCTGACTCAAGAAAAACGATTCTTATTAACCGTGGAGAAGAAGACGGGTTGGCCAAAGGCGATCACGCTAAATTTTTTATGACTTCAGGTGTTGTTGCTCGTGGGATGTTAGTTAAACTCGCTCCGACTCGTTCGATCTGGTCACTTTATCGCTTAGTGAATGCCGATACAATTGCCAATGATACTGTTATGAATTTAAAAATTACACCTGCGGTGAAAGTCACAGATGATGATTCAAAAATGTTATTAACCGATGACACTCCTCAAAGAGTTGGGAACGCAGATCCAAACGCACTTGGTATTCCACTCGCGCAAGGAGCACAAGATTTAGATGCGCCGTTATCATCGCTTGAGCGTGCTGAATTATCTGAACTACGAACAAAAATTTTGGATAAAGATATTGGCGTAAAAAAAGTCGAGATTTTTGCTTCATTACAGTTTTCTCGCCTAGGTTCAAAAGTTGAAAACTCAAACGCCTCCACCAGCGTTTCGGATAGCTCAATTTCTACCGATCTCTTTTTAGGTGGAGAGTATTATTTTAAAGTGACGCAAGACTGGTATTCAAAGTTCACCGTTTCACCTTTCATGCATATGATTAATAATCAGCAATTGCAGTTTAATGGAACTTCGGTTTCAACTTCGGTGACGGAGTTTGGGGCGAATGCCAATTATTATTTTAATGGTGAACATTCAAAAGCTGAAACTTTTATTCCATTTGCGACAGCAGGTTTTGCGATTGGTAGCGTGAAAGATACAGTCGCTGAAGGCGCGGGAACTTTTGAAAATACCGGTTCAACTTCTTCTATCAGTATGGGTGCCGGTCTTAAATATCATACCTTCAGAGGTTATGGTTTACGCCTAGTCGGTGACTACTACTCACGTTCTGAGTCACTAGGTGAAGTTGCTGCGACACCAGGAGTGACCTGGAGTCGAACTAGTTCAGGCTTCAGATTTTTAATGGGTCTTAGTTACCGTTTTTAAAAATCTTTTCGATTTCCTGAAAATTAAGATTAATCGTGGGATGATTCTTTGAAATCTGTGACAAACGACGTTGCCATAAATCATCAATGGTTCGAACATGTTCGTTTTTAATAATATCTTTAATCATATTCGCGTCGATATTTTGCTTACTGAATGGCAACTGCTTTGAAGGTGAGCGCAGAGAATTTAAAGTTAATTGATAATGATAAGAAAGCCCCAGATTATTCATAATCGTTTTCGTTATTTGCTGGGCCATCACTCGGAAAGTGGTGTATTTCCCACCCATAATAATAAAGAGATTTTTATAGGGCTGAAAAATTTTGTGATGACGACTGACTTTACCTGGCTTACTCGAATGAGAATCTTTAACTAAGGGCCTTACCGCCGCAATCGAATCAATAATAGAGTTATGGCCCAGTTTAGAATTGGGAAAATAACGTTTTACTTCAGCCAGTAAATAATTGATCTCAGTTTCATTGGCCTTAATATCAAAAATTTCTTCATCGACGAGTGTTTCAGTGGTTCCGGCCAAAATAGCATCACGTTCTGGTATGACAAAGATAACTCGATTGTCTTCGGTTTGCAGTACTACGGGATGTGGTAGGGTGATGTCTTCTTTTTTGAGCCAAAGATGTATACCTTTTGATGGTACGAGCTGAGGTTCCCATTGGAGTTTTAATTTCTTCATGAGGCCATCAGTGAAAGGACCAGTAGCGAAAATCACTTGAGTTGTGGTGATTTCTTTTTTTTTGTCAGTGATGCGATCATGTAAAAGGACACGGTAATGGGAATTTTTCTTCTCACATTCGAGCACTTCCACATAATTGAGTGCGGTTGCTTGTTTTTCTTCAAGAGCATCGTAGAGACATTCCAAACCTAGTTTAGCGTCTTCGACTATTCCGTCGTAGTAGATACCAGCGCCTCGCAGATGTTTAGGCTCCATCTCAGGGAAAGTTTTAAGTGTTTCACCTTTAAACATGGCACTGTGTTTTGTATTTTTAAAACCAGAGAGCATGTCATACATCATCAAACCAATTTTAATAAAAGGTAGAGGATATTTTGAGCTACCGTACACCGGTAGAAAAAATTTTTCTTCATAACAAAGATGGGGCGTAAGTTTCAGCCAGAGATTTTTTTCGTGGAGTGCCTCGGAAATGAGTGAAAAATCAAAATTTTCTAAATAACGAATTCCACCGTGAAGCATTTTGGAAGAACCTTGTGAGGTCTGCGAACAGAAATCACCTTTTTCGACAAGGAGTACTCGAGCGTTGGATTCATTCTCAGCTAAATTTAAAGCGAGATCGCGCAGAATTCCACAACCAACGATTCCGCCTCCGATGATAAGGACGTCATAATGCGAGTGACATTTTTCTAGGTTTTTCATAACTCTTTAGCAGTAGCTACTACAACATTTCCAGTACAAGTTACTTTATAACGATCAGGAGGCAAAGGAGAAACTTGATAATTAATTCCGACAATCGCATTTCCTTTCATGTGGACGGCGTGCGGTTTTAATTTTTCGGTAAGATTTCGATAAACATCATTTAGTGTTAACGATTCTTCCGTCGCGTTATCGGCAAATAATAATTTATGGTCGATATTTTTTTCTTCAGTTTCCATCAAAACTTCGTAATTAAGTTCGGGAACTTTTTCTAAAAGCTCTGAATTAATAGTCGTGTGCTCCGTCACAATGCCTAAATGTTCACGAATATCAAAACCTTCAAGCTGACTTAGTGTTGAAACACGAATATCAGAAAGTGAAATGTCATCCAGCTCAAATTGTAGATGGTGATGATAGTTTTGATAAAGTGTACGTTTTGTTACTAAGCCGCGCGATTCTTTGTCATCATAATTTTTTGGTGGATGTAATTCTTCACTCAGGCCCATGTATAAATCACAACTTAAATTACGTAGTCGGTGAGAGAGGTAAATCGCCGCAAATTCACTCATGCGTGGAATTAAAAGAACGCCACGATTAATTGTTTTTTGTATTTCAGCTTCATTTTCTTCTTTGATGATTTTGTATTCTTTTAAGACATCGATAATTTTTTCGGCGTCTTCTTCGAAACGAATATTTTTAAGAATGATACTAAAAGGTGGATTGCCTTCGGCTGACATATCACCAAAACTCATATTCTCCGCAAAATCTTTTACATCACTAAAAATTTGTGGAGTAGGAGTAGGTGGCGCTACTGGCTCGACTTCTTCTTCCATCATGGGGGCAGCAATCGGTTCAGGTGCCATTTCTGGTTCAGGTTCTGGTTCGGCGTGACCGAAGTCTGCAATCTCATTATTGTTTTCTAGAAATTCTGGAGCGGAGTCGGGTAAAACATTGGTAGAAGTCATTTCATCATTAGACGTTTCAAAAGTCGGTAGCTCAAATGTCGTTTCTTCTACTGGAGTTTCAGCTACTGCTATTTCATTTTCTGAATCTAATTCTTCTTCGACTTCAACTTCGTTTTCGACTTCTTCGGGAAAGGGATTTTCGGGAGGAGTATCGGGTGTATCAGGGAGAACGGGATCACTTTCATTCAAATCATGCAGTAATTCCGCTAAATCTTCGATGCGTGTAAGATCTTTTTTGTCGCCCATGGTTTATTATAGCTGATACAATAAAATTGCTCAAATTTTCACGGAGGAAAAGATGATTAAAAAACTGATAGTTTTAGTTTGTTACTTTTCTATGACCCAGGTCTGGGGTCAATATACTTTCGGCTTCAGAGGTGATGCCGGTTGGCGTGGAAGTTCAGGTTATTCTGGTGAAGATGGAACGAGTCAAGTCATACGCGCTGATGGGCGTTCAGCTTTTTTTGATTTATCTGGTGGTGATGGAGACGACGGTCGAGATGGCCGTGATGGTGAAAATGCAATCCAATGTTTTCAGCCTTTTCAGCACTTTGGAAATTTAATAGGTGCTGAGGGTGGTGACGGCGGTGATGGTGGAACCGGTGGACGTGGTGGCGATGGCGGAAATGTTCTCATTTATTTTCAAGATTGGAATGATCTCAAAGCGATAGCACTTAAAAACGAAGGTGGACGTGGTGGTGAAGGCGGTAACGGCGGTCGTGGCGGCGAAGGATGTATTTGTCGCGAACGCTACTGGAGTTTCCGACAGTGTGTCACTCGTCAATCATGCCGTGATGTTGAATCTTGCCATGATGTTCAAGAACGTCAAAGCGATGGGACTTATCGTACGGTAAGACAGTGTCGAACTGATCGCGTTTGTACGCCATATGAAGATTGTGATACTTACCACTTTACTTGTCGTGATGGTCAGCAAGGTCGTTATGGCAGTAACCATGGCCGAAACAGTGATGGTAATCGCGGTTCAATTCGCTTAGTACAAAACTTAGCGGTGGTTCCAGATGAAATGACATCAACCAACCGAACGCTAGCTCAACTAACCAATTCAGTAACACTGACAAAACAAATTTGGGATAACGTCGGTGGTGCGCGCAGTTTATTTGCTCCAGGTTCAAACGTAGGCGATCGTTATTATATCTATCGCAGACTGGCCCAAAAAAGTTTCAGAGTTGATTGGCAAGCCACACATGACATGAGTGAATTTAGCAACGTTGGCGTGCAATTAAATTTTGATGGCAGCTACATTTCATACAGTGTGGATTCGGATTTCTTCTTCAAAGGTGAAGTCGTTTATGGCACGAACGAAGACGTTTTAGTTATTCGTTCCGCTTTCCGTGAAGACGAAATTACAGACTTGACCTTCGTCAAAGCTGAAGGAGTAGGTAGTGAACTAAAACTCATTTTCCAAGATCATCGCGATCTGAATGATGTCGTTGATACCAAAATAAAAATCAAATTTAGCTTTCAACCATTTATTGGAAAAATGAAAAACATTATTAGTGATGAATGGAAGCACGAGCTTTTATTAGACAGTGAATTTGTGACGATAGAAGGCGATAAAATCATTCTCCACGTGGGGAAATACCCTTATAAGCGCAGCTTAGATAAAATCCTTAAGGCCAAGCGCAAAGTCGCGTTTAAAGCGGTATTCTTAAGAAAATACGGCTCTAAAACAGCACAAAAAGTGATTGAGCAAAAGAAAACTCGTTTAAGTGAATTAACGAATTAGTTAGTAAAAAATGATTGGTCAGATGATTTTTGGATAAGTTCCTTATAGGCACTTGAATCATCTTCAGATTCCATTTGGCCAATATCATCTTCAGATTTTTCTTCGTTTTGAACTTCAACTTTTTCAACTGAAGCTGGTTCGCGTTTTTGAACTTCTTCAACTTTTACGACATTCGATGAACCAAAAGCACACTGGCTAATTTCAGATGCAATCTTCGCTACATTCGCATCTTGTTGCGGAATATTGCTATTCTTTTGAATATAATGATCTTTTCCTGAAATACGGATGTGTAACGTATCAGCTGGAGAGGCAACTCGTGAGCAAAAATCAGAAGCTTTAAATTCGCTTAATTTATCTTGGTCAAAGACAACATGGAGAGTGTTATCAGCTTGTGATAAACCCACGGCAAATGCTTCACCATTAGAGATATCGCGCTCAAGTACAGCGAGATAGTTAGCGTTATTTGATGTTTTCACTAAGTAAGCTTTGTTTTGACTAGCTTGTGCATTTGATGAAATGTTTTGTTGATGGCCAACGCTAGCAGAAGAGTTATTTTCGGCCGAACCATTCGCACCTAATTCGATGCTTCCGCCATTTAACGAGCCTGAAGCAGGGGAGCGGTAAGTTCCATTAGCACCAGAAACGCTGCCGACATTTTGTCCACCCATGGCAGCTTGAGCAATTTTCTTGGCTTCATATTCTTTTAATTTCTTTTCAGCATCGGCCACTCTCACGTCTGCTGATTCTTTAGCGTCAACGCGCTTTTCAACATCGTCACGTAATCTTTCTAATTCTTTTTGCATTTCTTCACGTAGTCGCTTGTACTCAGCAAGTTCTGCTGAAATAGCTTTATCGTCTTTCTTCTTAAGTTGTTCTTCTAAATCTCTGATACGGCTGTCTGATTCATTAAGCGCATCTTGCATATTGTTGACAACACTATTTACTTGGTCAGCATTTTTAATTTTATCTTGATGCTCAGTCACACGAGAAGATACCTGGCTTGCCATTGCATCATAATTTGATGCTCCAAAGTTTTGGAAGTTTGGTTGGGTGTTGTTTTGGTTATGCGCTGTCGCATTATTAGCATTTTGATTTTCTGTGTAGGATTTGCTCACGTCAGAAAGCTTCTCACTCGCTACATTTGGCGATATCCCAAGAAGGTCACGATAATCAACCGAGTCGTTTTTATCATTATTGTTCTTCTTTTCTTCAAAAATGTTTTTCTTTTCTGCATGGTCAGATGCTAAGTAGACTTTGTAAGCCTCAGCTATTTTCTTTTCTTCGTCACTAAGCCCTAATCCTGCAATTAAATTTTCAATTGCTTCAACGCTATGAGTGTTTTTAAGTTTATTGCAGATGACATTGTTGAATTTTGTAAACTTTGCGAACTCATAATCTTTTGACTCTTCTGGGTTAACTTTTAAGGATGAGTGAATGGTGTTGTTGAGAATAGTATAACGAGCATCATTGATGGAACATTTATTCATTTTCTCATCAACTCTTTCTAAGTTTTTTTCCTTGCAAAGATAGACAAGTCCTTGCTCTAATTCTTTGTTACCAAGGTCATTATAAGCTCCCAAAATAAAAGGTACCGCTTCCCTGTCAGCTCCAAATGTTAATGACTTGCCACAACTAGCATCTGCAAAAGTTCGTATCGTTTTGTTACACTTCTCAGTATAATCCTCGACCAGTTTTTCTTGTGAACGTGGACTAAATAGTGACTTATAAGCTGTAAGTACATCTTTGCTTGAGATGTTCTTAGCTGGTATATCCTTGATGTTCTTATGAACATCTTCAAAGTTTTTATGATCATCAGAATCGAGCTCAATCCCAAGATCGTGAGGATTAATATCAATACTTCCTTTGATGTTAGTATTTAATTCATTCATTATATTAATGATTTTAAATTTCGTAGGTGTAAGGCAAATATTGTCGGATGCTTTCATTTTTTTACTGTTTTCTTCACCAAAGGCAGCTTTAATACTTTCTTCTTTGCTAATAATCCCTTCATATTCTAGTTCAGATTGAGCAAGATATTTATTTCGATATTCTTGTTGCATTTTTTTAAAACTCACTTTGCCAGTGTCATCTAGGTATTTTAAATTTTTAGCATCTTTTGTGAACTTAAAAACGCCCCATTTACTATGGCATTGTAGATTATCTAGCATTGAGATTTGTTCGATACATTGTCTTTGTATTTTTTGATGATCAGTTTTTGAAAATTTAGTATTATTAAAAGCGGCAGAATTTTCAAAACTATTAATAATACTATCTAATGCCGTTTCAAAATTTTTATAAATTGAATGGAAGTAGAGTTGTTGGTAAGCTTCTTTCGCCTCTTTTTCGTTTTGATTTCTTCCAAATTTATCAATTCTAGCAAGTAACGAATTTGATTTATCTGAGGTTTTTAAGCAGTCACAAAATTTCTCATAAGAAACAGTTCGAATAGAGCCGTCTTTTGATATTTTTTTTACGTCACATAGCTCTTCTTTTGATGAATCGATAAACTGCTTATTATCAAGAATATCTAAAAGATTACTTAGATCACATGGGCCTTTGACTGGAGTAGGTGTGTCATTTTTTTTCGCCCCAAATTTCCTCTTGTTATCTGCGGGATTCGGTCCCATCATTTTGGCAACGTACTTATTCATGTAAAGGTCTTTTTCAAAGCGATGGATTTCACACTGCTCTTTCACTGTTTTAATGAATTCTACTTTTTGCTGAGCAAAGCTTAAATTTGGAAGAAGATAGAGAGATAGTAGTATTATATATCTCATTTTCGAGACTCGTTTTTAGCTTCGTATTTCGTTTTAAGCTGAGGGTATTCCTCGTATATGACTTCACGGTTTTCTGTTAAAAATTTTATAGAGAAGTGGTCGAGTTTATCAGGATTATTATTAATCTGATCGTTGAGCCAGTCTATGTAGTACTGTTGTTTTCCTGCGATTGGAAATTTGGTGGTGAGAATATCGTATGAAAAAGCTCCTGATAGAAAAAAACGATAAAATGTGGTTTTTATACGTGATAGAGCCATATATTCGATAAAGGTTCGTTTCCCCATGAGAAGGTGAAGAGTCGTTCCTTCCGGGCATGTTAAATTTAGAAAATCGACAGCTTGAAGGTAATCATCAATTTTCTTTAAAACCTTCATAATATTTTCTTCTGATAGATCTTTAAGCACCACTTTTTCATCCAGACCAAGGCCCAAATTTAAAATTTTCTTTTCTAAATGTGTCAAAATAAATGAATTTTGACCTTCAGTTAACACGGTATGATTATCAACGTGAATTGCACTACAATATTCATGAATATAAACTTTGAACTGTAATTCTTGGGCTTCTAGCTTCTCCACTTCCTCCAACCCAGACAACTTGCTACCGCAATTCATGCAGTCTTTTTTGGTGTTACTGGCGAGCTCAAAGGCGCTAACGTTCAGCATGGAAACTCCAACCATTAATATTACTAACCACTTCATCATAAGCTCCTACGGACTCTTTTCGTCTTATTTGATAAATAACTTAAGTCGAAAATGAGTAATTTCGTCGGCTTATCTCGCCGGATAAGGCTAGTTATATTGGGTGCTTAGCTGCCTTGTATTGTTTGCAGAGTTATGTTATAATTGTTATAACTTGAGGCTATTATGAAGCTAAAACTGCAGCAAATTGGTAATTCGGTAGGCGTTATTATACCGAAAGAGGAAATCACGAAACGCAATTATCAGTTAGGTGATTTTGTCGAAATTGAATTTTCTGACGATCCATTTTGGAAAAAACTCGATAAATATTCTAAAAAAACTCGCCAAGAAATTGATAAAAACGATAGTTTGAGCGCCGACGATTTGAAAGAATGGGATGACATTTGAAAATAGGTGATATCGTTCATTTAAATTGGACACCTCAAAGTGGAAATGAAATGGCCAAAAATCATTATGGTGTGATCTTAAGTTGCTCAGAATTTAATCAACTCATCCCGCGCGTAATGGTCGCTCCAATTACGTCGAAGTTCCATGAAGCTTACAGTCCTTTAAGAGTAGATTTAAATTCAATTAATAAAAAAGTAGAAGGATATATATGTATCGATCACTTAAGAGCGATTGATCCTGAAACTCGTAATCTAAAATTAATTGGTGATGAAATCAGTTTTCCATGCCGTGAGCAATGTCGATTTGTACTGAAAAAAATTTTTTCAGTCTAGAAAGTAAAAAATATGATTGATATATCTAAAATTGAAAACATTATCTTCGACCTTGGTGTAGTTATCATCAACCTGGACTTCTCTCGCACGATAAAAGCCTTCGAGCAAAAAATCCCAAATTTAGATAAAAGAACCTTTCTAGGTAGTGAAAATCAAGACCCATTTTTTTCACAATATGAGGTTGGAAAAATTTCGACAGAAGATTTTTATAAAGCATTTTTGAATAAGTTTAAAACTAAGATGAGTTTGATTGAGTTTACTGAATGTTGGAATGCGATGATTTTGGATATTCCTCGAGCGAGAATTGAACTTTTAGAAAGATTGAAAAAAAGCGGAAAGCGAATTTTTCTTTTGAGTAATATAAATGCTTTACACGAAGATGCTGTAGAAAAAAGTTTTCAGATGTTGAAGATGAAGGGGAGTTTTCGTTCGTTATTTAATAACGCTTATTATTCTCACCACATTGGTCACCGAAAGCCGAGCCCTGAAAGTTATGAACATGTGATAAAAGAAAACAAACTCGATAAAACAAAAACTCTATTCATCGATGATATGTTTCCCAATATTGTAGCCGCAAGAAAAGTAGGGTTGAGTGCTTTTCATTTGGAAAAAGATTCGAAAATCGAAAAACTGGATATTTTTAATAATGAATAATTTAATTACAGATTCTTCGAATAAACTTTATATTATTACTAGCTATTTTGAGGGCAAGCATTACGGCATGATTGCTTCTTGGATTTGCTTGGCTTCGTTAATGACTGAACAAGTGAGATTCATTTTGTGCTTGTCTAAGTTTAATCATTCGGCAAAAGCAATTTTGATAACTAAGAAATTTATTCTACAGGCGATAAGAGAAAGTGATTATGAAATGGCTTACATTTTTGGTGCAAAACATTCAGAAGAATTTGATAAGTTTGAAAACATCAATATAAGATTGCATGAAAGTGGGATAAAAATATGCAATAGAGATGCAAAGTTTATGAACGTGAATGTTGAGCAAATTATGGACACTAAAGATCGATATATTTTGTATTGCGTAGGTAGCGAAAGTGGTGAGGATAATGAAAAATTTCCGCCTTTGACTCAAGAGAAATTTTTGAATTTTTTAAATGAAGAACAGGCAACTGTTATAAAAATGAAATTTAGTAAAGATATTTTAAAAGCCAATAGTGCCTTTGTATAATTTCTATGTCAGTTCTCTTATGATTTTCCAAGGAAATTCTTTGCCCAGCACATTAGTAATGTATGGTTTAATTAAATGAGGTATGTCATTCTTTTCATAACCTGTAACGTAATATAAAAATTGATACCCATTTTTTGAAAGTATCGACGCAATTTCCATCCCGCAATATTTATCTTCTTCTGAACTTAAATTTAAATCTATAAAGAACAATGACTTTATCGAAGGTGGTGAGTTGGTGAGATGAGCAAGAAAATCTTCTTTATTTGAAAATGTATTCAAATTAATATGACTGCTTGGTTGTGATGCTTCATATTTCCATATTTCACGAATAAGTTCGTCATCATCAATTAAAAAAATTTCAAGTTCACTATATCGTAACGGCATAAATTCTAACTTATACGAATGTATTTTTTTATGATTTGTAATTTTTCGCTTTCAAAATTTTCAAATGTTGGTAGCTTGGCAAGTTCGAAATTACTTTGTGAATATGCAGGGAAAGTGTTTGTTCCTAAAAGTGCCCAGCGACCTCCTGTTTTGAGTCTTGCTCCTTGCCAGTAATGTGATGGAACAATAGTTTGGGGTTTGTGTAATTCAAAATTTTTATTACCTAGTTCAACAATATCAAAATGTGAGTCGTTAAAAACAAGTATTTCAATAGGATCGCCGGCATAAAAATGCCACATCTCATCACATTTAAGCTTATGTAGTGCAGAGAAATGTTCTTCTGTTATGAAGTAATATATTGCACCAGCAATGGATTTTTTCACATTTGAAAAATCAATCATGAGCTTAGATTGATAGGTATTTTTATAAAATCCACCTTCTTCGGGTAATTCGATAAGGCCAAATTCTTCAATAATTTTTTTTTGTTCTTTGCTAAACATTTCTACCTATTACAAAATGATTATTCCTATTAGAATAATGTACATGAGGATATTATTAGTTAATAGTGGGTATTTTCTGAAAGTATTATTTGTTATCGTTAATTTGGCGTTCTCGATAGAGTTATTCGCCAAATCTGTTGTTCTCATACAAAGCTATCCTGATGGTGTTTGGACTAAAGGAATAGTCAATGGAGCTACCGAAACCCTACAAAAGTTCTCATCTAATTTTAATATTATAAACTATGTATATGATTCAGAAATTTTAAGACATAAAGATTTTAAGGAGCAAGAAAAAGTAGTTACAGAAATACTCAATAAAATTAAGCAGGTAAATCCAAGCTATATCATTTTAAATGATGATGAAGCAGTAGAAAAGTTCATAAATAAGTTAGATCCAAAGCTTAACATAATTATAAATGGAATTAATGACGTTCCGGAGAATATTCCAGGCGTAAAAAAGGAAAAATTGAATAGCTTATGTGGGATTATTGAAGATTTTCCAATTGAGCAATCAATAAGAATGATTACTCTTATGTCGAGTAAGATTAAGCAAATGTCCGTTATTTCCTCAAATAATATTTCTTCACAAATTGTTGCTAGGAAATTTGAAAAATTACAAAAAGATAAAACACAGAAAATAAAATTAAGAAAAATTTATCTATCCGATAGTTGGGAAGAATGGAAAATCGCTTTAATGAAAATTAACAAAGTAGATGATCTCACATGGATATTAGTTCCTTATGAAATAAAAAATAAAAAAAATATAAACATGTCATTGATAGATATAGCAAAATGGGTCCGAAAAAACGTCAGAATACCAATACTTGGTATTCTGAGCATTAATACAAAGATGGGCTTTTTATCCGCGATTTCGATTGATCCTTATGGGCTTGGTCGGCAAGCTGCTGAAGTTGTAATAAGGATGGAGCAATCTGAAACTTGCTCAAAAATTGGTTTTGAAAAATATAAATATTTAAATTTTGAGATAAATAAGGATGAAGTCAGAAGACTTGGTCTTAAGGTACCGAGTGAATTTATGGGTATCGCAAGGTTTATAGAAGATAAAGATTTAATTTTGGGTGAACGATGAAACGGATTTCCAAAGAAATTTATGTACTTGTATATGTTTCGATACTAATTTCACCGTTTTTTTACTACAAAGCACAAATAGACCTAGATCGTAATATAAAAGGTGCAGTAAGCGAATTGAAGGAAAAAATTAAACAGACTGATTTGATCTTAGATTTTATGACTGAATTACCTTTTGTTTCGAACTCGATAGATTTTAGCAGTTATGACCAAATCGATAAATTAATTGAAACGCGTATGCATTCAGATGAGATGCTTGACGAGTTTCATATTCTAAATAGTAGTTTTGTTCCAATATATTCAAAAAAAATGAACTATAAATTAAGTAATTTAGAGTTTATTGAGAAAATAAGAGAATATGACAAAAAAACACTTAAACCATTCTATTTTCTTGGCTCTAGTTTATTTATTTTAAAAAAAATCAAAAGGTCAAATTTGGATGATGATTTTTATATTATGGCAAAATTATTTATTGATAACTATTTTATAAATCGACTGGCTCAAGATGGGATATATTTAAAAAAGCCAATCTATTTTAATGACGTTGTAGCGCAAAATACGGCTGATTTTAGTATGCTGGCAAAAAATATTTCTAAAGATGCTCAACTGTATAGATACTTAATGGATAATTTGGCATTTTTAATAATGGTGATTATTTTTATGTTTTCTTCGTGTCTCATATTCATCAGGTTGTTTATCACGCCATTTCGAAAAATAATATCTTATATAAAACAACTGTCATCAGCAAATATGCATTTTGATACTATGGACGAATTACCCCGTATATTTAGGCCATATCTTAAGATAATAGTGGAAGCAAATTCAACGATCGTAAAAGCTCAGAAAACGGAAAGAGAGCTTGAAAATCAAAAGTTGCATTACAAAATAGCTCAGCAAGTCGCACATGACATACGTTCTCCATTAGTTGTTATTAAAACTTTGAAGCATGAATTAGATATTTTACCAGAAAAGATACGCAGAATATTGTTAATGAGCATTAATAGAATAGAAGAGATTACACTTAATTTGTTAAAAAAAAATGAACGAATAAATGCAGATTCAACCCCTCTAACAGAGGAGCTTCTAACTCTAATCGAGAATGTTTTGATCGAAAAACGAATTGAATATAGAAACAACGACATGGTCAATATAACACTAATACGTAATTGTGATGATTTTGGTTTTTTTGCAAATGTACGAAAAGGATATTTCAAAAGAATTATTTCAAATTTAATTAATAATTCGATAGAGGCTTGTGGTGATAAAAATTGTTCGATTGTTATCACATTGAAGAAACAACATAATAACCATATATTAATTCTAAAAGATAATGGCCCAGGCATCCCATCTGAAGTATTAGAAAAGTTATTCACAAATGGGTTCAGTACTAAAGTAAAAGGGAACGGACTTGGTTTATTTAGTGCGAGAGAGGAGTTGGAAAAATGCAGTGGAACAATTGTTATTGATTCATTAAATTCAAATGGTACAGAAGTGACAATAAAATTGCCATCTGTCGACAAGCCTAGCTTTTTTACGGATTCACTAACACTAACTAATTATGAGAAAGTTATCATCCTAGATGATGATATTTCTATACACGAAATGTTTCGTAAACTTTTTGCAGGTGCTGCACAGAAAGTGGAATATTTTGACAGTATTAAAAGCTTTGAGAGTACCTATAAAAAACTCAGTTCAAATATTTTGTTATTAATAGATTATGAGTTTGTGGGGGAAGTGGTAAATGGAATTGATGTCATAAAAAAAATACAGCATCAAAAAAACAGTCACCTTGTGACAGCACGTAATGAAGAAGATGATATTTTGACTCAATGTAAAAACGAAGGAATCAAAATCCTGCCAAAAAATTTGATAGTCCATGTTCCTATCAAGCTATAATCAGATTATATATTAAGGATTACATGGCATAAACCCACATCGCATATAGGTGAAGTGTGCGTTTTGATGTAAATATCACTGTATTTTTTCTTAATACACAAATTCACCTTGATAAACTTTGAATTAAAAGCTGTTGCAACTGAAGATAAATCAGTCACTCTTACTTATAAATTCTTGGCTGACATTATTAATACTGGTGAGGCAATCACTTGGATTAGAAACTTTGAAGCAAAATTGAGCACTTCCGAATCTGGAACAAAAGTTACGGAGGTTAATGAATTCGATGGTACAATGCAAATTGGTAAAAACTAATTCGCATCTTCACATTCTTCTGTGTGCTTTGGATCATCACAGCTATTTAATTCATAAATAGTTTGAATATAGAAACCACCTCGAATCAAAAATAAGATCCAGAATAAGATGTTGGTTTTCATGACTCACAGTATGAGTCATCCCATGTCTCTTTTAAGAGATTTCCAACGACGGTTAAAAAGAATGTTGTATTGGTATTAAGTCCCATGACAGTGCTTAAATTTCTTACCTGAACCACAAGGACATGGATCGTTACGACCAACTTTAGAATCAGTTCGTTGAACGGTCTTCGCACTTGCGCCTTTCTCTTCAAGCTCGCGCGCTTTTCTGTGAGCGGCCAGTTGGGCCTCAAGCATCGCTTCTTGTTGTTTCTTAATCTCAGCAATTTCGTCAGCGGTGTAGAGCTTAACTTCAAAAATAGTTTCAATCACAGCTTGTTTAATTCTCAATTTCATATCTTCGTAAAGAGTGAAAGCTTCACGCTTGTATTCAACTAGCGGATCTTTTTGTCCATAAGCACGAAGATTGATACCTTCTTTCAAGTGGTCCATAGCGAGTAGGTGATCTTTCCAATGTGAATCAAAAGTTGAAAGCAGAATTTCCTTAACTGTTAATGCAACCTGAGTCTCATCATATTGCGAAAATTTCTTATTTAAAATTTCCAGCGCTGTGGTCTTAAAATAATCGACCACGTTGCCTTGAAATTTTTTCTCGCACTCAGATTGAGTGACTTCAATATGTGTTTTAAAAACATTTTTAAAGCCATTTTTCATATCTTCCCACGGCCATTCATGAACCTGAGGTGCACGTGAAGCAGGTCGATATTGGGATTCAAGGTAGAACACCACGTCTTCTAACATTTCTTCTAAGAATTGACGGTTACCTTCATCATTTAAAATATCACGACGTATTTTATAAATAACTTTTCGTTGCTCATTCATAACATTATCAAAATCAAGTAAGTGTTTTCTGATTTCGAAGTTATGACCTTCCACGCGTTTTTGTGCTTTAGCAATCGCGTTTGAAATCATATTGTGCTCAATCGGTTCGTTATCATTCATTCCTAAACGAGTCATGATGCCACGGATTCTATCTGAACCGAAAATACGCATTAAATCATCTTCAAGTGATAAGAAGAATTTTGAAACACCTGGGTCACCCTGACGACCTGAACGACCTCTTAATTGGTTATCAATTCGGCGGGCCTCGTGTCTTTCAGTACCTAAGATTAAAAGACCATCGAGCTGTTTTGTTTCCGAAGTTAATTTAATATCGGTACCACGACCGGCCATGTTGGTAGCAATAGTCACTGCACCTTTCGTTCCAGCATTGGTAATAATATGGGCTTCACGTTCGTGTTGTTTTGCGTTTAATACTTCGTGTGGAATTTTTTTTGCACGTAAGTATTGTGAAATAATTTCAGAACTATCGATAGAAATGGTACCAACCAGAACCGGCTGACCCTTCTTATGAAGTTTTTCAATTAAATCGGCAACTGCCACGTACTTGGCATTTTTTGAAGCATAGACCACGTCGGCTTGATCATCGCGTTTCATGGGAACGTTGGTTGGGATAACGACCACATCTAAGTTATAAATTTTGGCAAATTCTTCGGCCTCAGTATCTGCCGTACCTGTCATCCCAGAAAGTTTGTTATACAAACGGAAATAATTTTGGAAAGTAATCGAAGCCAGTGTTTGGTTTTCGCTTTTAACGGCCACGCCTTCTTTGGCTTCAACCGCTTGGTGTAAACCATCTGACCAACGTGAGCCATCTTTTAAACGGCCAGTAAATTCATCAACGATGATAACTCGGCCTTCCTTCACCACGTAATCCACGTCTTTTGCAAATAAAGTGTGAGCTTTTAGCGCTTGGTTAACAGCGTGGAGCATATCAATATTTTTAACTTCGAAAAGGTTTTCGATATTTAAAAATTGTTGAACTTTATTCACACCCTCATCCGTTAAAACAGATGAACGTGATTTTTCATCCACCGTATAGTGAGTGTCTTTGACTAGTGTAGGGAGAATACGATTCACTTTGCCGTAAAGACTAGTATCGCCTTCGCTTGGACCAGAGATCAGTAACGGAGTACGCGCCTCATCGATTAAAATCGAGTCGACCTCATCCACGATACAGAAGTTATGTTCTCTTTGCACATAGTGCTTCAGATCAAATTTCATATTGTCGCGAAGATAGTCGAAAGCAAATTCGTTATTGGTTCCGTAAGTAATGTCTGAGTTGTAAGCGTTTTGTCTTTCATCATCACGCATGTCAGATAAAATACAACCAACTGATAAACCTAACCAATTATAAAGCACACCCATTTCATGAGCGTCGCGGGCCGCGAGGTAATCGTTAACGGTAACCAGGTGACAGCCAGTTCCTGGAAGAGCGTTTAAGTAAAGCGCTAATGTCGCAGTTAAAGTTTTACCTTCACCGGTTTTCATTTCTGAAATTTTACCTTGATGCAAAACAGTAGCACCCATAATTTGCACATCGAAGTGACGCATTTTAAGTACACGAGTTGAGGCTTCTCTGACCGTTGCAAAAGCTTCCGGTAGAATATCATCGAGACTTTTTCCACTTTCTAAATCTTTTCTGAGTTTTGCCGTTTGGCCTTTCAGTTGTTCATCACTCATCGCCTTCATTTTCGGCTCGAGAGCATTAACGGCATCAACAATTGGTTTTAAAGCTTTAAGATCGCGGTCTTGTTTAGTTCCAAAAACTTTTCTGATAATTTGATTAAGCATGATATCTCCAACATTTATTCAAGTACGTAATACAAGGGATCAACGGCAACACCATTAACTCTCACTTCATAGTGAAGATGGGGCCCTGTCGAATTTCCAGTATTACCAACTCGAGCAATTAGGCGTCCACGTTTTACACTATCGCCCAACTTAATGTGAAGACTTTGATTGTGAGCATAGATGGTTTCAATTCCATAACCATGATCAATTTGCACAAAGTTTCCAAATCCTGCTTTTCGTCCAGAAAAAGTAATTAAACCGTCCGCGGGAGCGTAAATCGGCGTCCCTGGCGTCGCACCAACATCGAGACCTTCGTGCATACGCAGACGTCCAGATACGGGGTTAATTCTTTGTCCGTAATAGTCAGTAATCCAACCATTGGTTGGAAGAAAAGTAGGGGTTGAGCGCAAAAGTGAATCTTTATCCAATAGGTACTCATCAAGTTTAAGAATTTCTTCTTCCATATTGGATACAACACTTTTAATTTTGTTAAATTGAAAATCGAAGCTGGCATAGTCTTTGGCCAAATTAAAACTACGCTTCGAAAGTTCGGACCAATCTTTAGCAATATTATAATTTTTTTGAATGCCTAAGTTCGCTGCAATTTTTTGGTCATAAAGGTTTTTTAAATTTTGGTATTCAACTTCGGTTTCCATCTGTGAGAAGTCGAGATTTAAATTTAAATAATTTTTTAAATATTCAGGCATTTTGACTGAAGTTTGACGGTCATCACCGCTACCTTCGTCATTGCTCTCATCTTCATCTTTTAATGGAACAGTAGGGCCAGTATAATTTAATTCTTCAAGACCAGTAATAACACGCAATTTTTTTTCAAAGGTGTGAATACGGCGAAGATCTTCTGCGAGCGTATTGATTTTCATTTGAAATAACTGAACTTGTTCTTTGAGCTGACGGTTTTCTAAAGTTAAATGTTTGTTCTCATAAACTTGCTGAAGAATTTTCCAGTAGTCGTAAGCCAGGATTCCAATAAGAAGAGTGAATACAACGAAAATGAACGCGAATGATTTAAAAAATAATCCCGGAATACGTATTGATTTAACGCCTTTTTCTTTTTCGGGAATAATCATTAAGGTATAGTACCGGTCCATACGAATCCTTGGAAAAGTTATAATGTGACTATTGTAATAAAAAGATTATGCGTGGGCGACAGAAATAATCACGGAAACGTTATCTTTTCCGCCATTATCGAGGGCCTTTTGAATAAGCGCGTGGACGGCCTGCTTAACTGTATCCATGGTAACTGCAGCAGGGTCAGGTAAATGTTGGTTAACAATATCTAAAATGGCTTGATCACCAACTAAACCGTGAAGACCATCTGTGCAGAGTATAAAAATATCGTTTTTACAAACTTTATAACGGAAAACATCCACATCAACATCAGGATCAAAGCCCACCGTTCGAACGAGAACATTTTTTTGTTCGTCGTAGCGTGCCATTTCTCGAGAATAAATCCCCATGCTGACTTTTTCTTGGACGAGAGAGTGGTCACGGCTTAATTGATAAAGTTGTCCTTCGTGTATTAAATAACAACGCGAATCGCCGACATTTACGACATAAAGGTTAGGGCCTTTATATTGAATTCCAGAAATAGTTGTCCCCATTCCTGCTAGCTCTTTATTTTTTGCCGCAATCTCTAAAATATTTTTATTAATATGTTTGATACAAGCTGTGAGTTTGCTTTCTGGCTCTTCTTCCGTTGTTTCATCAAAAAATTCTGGCATTAATTTGGCAGCAGTTTGCGATGCGATATCTCCACCTTGATGCCCACCCATACCATCGGCAACAGCGAAGAAAAGGTGCTTCGGAGATAAGCATAATGAATCTTGATTGGTTTTTCGTTTTAAACCGATGTCTGAATGGCCTGCCGTAATAATACTCACAAAACTTCCTTATAGTTTATGATAGGACAGACTCAAAAATCATGGAAGACAAAAGATTATTCCTGAGTAATTTGGTCGGAAAGTGTCATTATTTCAAGTCTTTGATTTTTCTTAATTGAATGATCGTTTTTACAGTGTACAATTATAGTCAAGAGGGATCTACTCCCACCTCATAAGGAGATGTCATGCCGAACATGGATATCAAATCATTCGTAACCTCACATTTTAATGCAGAAGATTTTTCTCATTTGCATTGGACTGGAGATTTTCAAAATTACACAGACCTTGTTCTGAAGAACCCTCGAATCACTCGTAATGCCTTCCAACGCATGCACGATATGATTATGTCGTACGGGACAAGCAAATATACAGAGTACAAAAAAGAAATTACTCGTTACCACTTCTTTGATGATCCGTTTGATAACGGCAAAGATGCTATCTTTGGTATCGATGTTCACTTGATGAAGCTCGTTAACTTCTTTAAGTCAGCAGCGATGGGCTACGGGACTGAAAAACGCGTGCTTTTACTTCATGGTCCAGTAGGTTCGGCAAAATCTTCGATTTCGCGTTTACTTAAAAAAGGTCTTGAGCATTATTCAAAAACCGATGAAGGCGCACTTTATACTTATGAGTGGTACGATTCAGAGCCAACTGAAATTCTAGGTGGCCAAAAAGTATTTCCATGTCCAATGCATGAAGAACCACTAAAACTTATTCCAGAAGAAGTTCGTCCAAAATTTGTTGAAGAATTAAATAAGAAGCTTGATGGCCATAAAGTAAAAATTAAAGGCAACGTAAACCCAGCTTGTCGTTATATTTTTGAACAGTATATGCGCAAATATGATGGTAATTGGGCCAAAGTGGTTGGCCACATTCGTATTAAACGTCTGATACTTTCTGAGAAAGACAGAGTAGGGATTGGTACATTCCAACCAAAAGATGAAAAAAACCAAGACTCAACAGAATTAACTGGTGATATTAACTATCGTAAAATTGCCCAATATGGTTCTGACTCAGATCCAAGAGCATTTAACTTCGATGGTGAATTCAATATTGCAAACCGCGGGATCGTCGAATTTATCGAGATGTTAAAACTCGATGTTGCGTTCTTGTACGATTTATTAGGTGCTTCACAAGAACAATCAATTAAGCCTAAGAAATTTGCCCAGACTTATATTGATGAAGTTATCTTAGGTCACACTAACGAACCAGAGTACAGAAAGTTACAAAATAACGAGTTTATGGAAGCGCTCCGAGATAGAACGGTAAAAATTGATGTACCGTACATTACTCGTTTGGATCAGGAAGTCCGCATTTATCAAAAAGATTTTAATGAACGAACTCTTAACATCCATATTGCGCCCCATACACTCGAGATGGCGTCAACTTGGGCGATTCTGACTCGTTTAGAAGAACCTAAAAAATCCGACTTAACAAAAATGCAGAAGTTAAAACTGTATAACGGTAAAACCTTACCAGGATACAATGAAGATAACGTTAAAGAACTTCGTAAAGAAGCTGTACGTGAAGGTCTTGAAGGTATTTCTCCTCGTTATATTCAAGATAAAATTTCAAATGCGATCGTTAAGAACGCTCACCATGGTTGTTTGAATCCATTTATGGTTTTCAACGAACTTGAATCTGGTTTAAAGCACCATGCTTTAATCAATTCACCAGAGCAACTTGATCACAATAAAGAAATGTTATCGGTGACTCGTCAAGAGTATGAAGATATCGTGAAGAACGACGTTATGAAGGCGATCAGCGTAGATGAGTCAGCGATTCAAACCCTTTGTGCTAACTATATTGATAACGTTAAGGCGTACACGCAAAAAGAAAAAATCAGAAATAAATATTCTAACAAGCTAGAGGAAGCTGATGAAAGATTCATGCGATCAATTGAAGAAAAAATTGATATTCCTGAGTCTCGTAAAGATGACTTCCGTCGTGAAATCATGAATTACATCGGTGCTCTAGCGATTGAAGGAAAATTATTTAACTACAAGATGAACGAAAGACTCCATCGCGCTCTTGAACTTAAATTGTTCGAGGATCAAAAAGATAGTATTAAACTCACGACGATTATTTCCAACGTTGTCGATAAAGCAACTCAAGAAAAAATTGAAGTCGTGAAGTCTCGCCTCATGAAAAACTTTGGCTATTGTGAAGTTTGTGCGACAGATGCACTTAACTTCGTAGCTAGTATTTTCGCTAAGGGAGATTCGATTAAGTCGTAAGGAGAAATCTTGGATCATCCAATAAAAAGAGATCACTCTCGTTTCCGTAAAATTGTGAAGGGTCGAGTGAGAGAGAATTTACGTAAGTATATCTCTCAGGGCCAACAGATTATCCCAAAGGGAACTGATAAGTTTACGGTACCAATGCCGCAAATTGATACTCCACGTTTCAAGTTCGGTGATAAATCACAGGGCGGTATGGGACAAGGAGATGGGAAACCAGGTGATCCAGTTGATGGTCAGCAGGATCCAAATGGTCAACCAGGCCAAGGTGAAGCTGGAGAAGGCGAAGGTTCGAAGGAACTTGAAGTCGAATTGTCGGTTGAAGAACTAGCACAAATTTTAGGTGAAGAACTAGCTCTGCCAAATATTGAACCGAAAGGTAAAAAGTCCATCCATTCTCAAGTGGATCGTTACACGACGGTTGGAAATGTTGGTCCTGATTCACTTAAACATTTAAAACGCACATACAAACAAGCCTTAAAGCGCCAAGTATCCATGGGCACTTACGATCCAAATAACCCAACCGTTATCCCGAATCGCGCCGATTATCGTTACCGAGCTGCTGATACTAAAGTCGAAAATCAAAACGCCGCTGTGGTTATTTATATGATGGATGTTTCGGGTTCGATGGGTGATGAGCAAAAAGAAATTGTTCGTACTGAAAGCTTTTGGATCAATTTATGGTTAAAAAGTCAGTATAAAGATATTGATATTCGTTACATCATTCACGATGCGACAGCAAAAGAAGTGGATGAGAATACCTTCTTTAGAACGCGTGAGAGTGGTGGTACCTTGATTTCTTCAGCTTACACTTTATGTAAGCAAATGATTCAAGCTGACTATAATCCAAATGAATGGAATATCTATCCTTTCCATTTCTCAGACGGCGATAACTGGTCAGCCGACGATACAAAACTTTGTCTTCAGTTGTTGGACGAATTTATTATTCCTTCATCGAACATGTTTTGTTACGGCCAAGTGGAAAGTCGTTATGGTTCAGGGCAGTTTTATAAAGATCTTAATGCCAAATATAGTGATAAAAATTCTGAAGTGATTTTATCGAAGATCAAAAACAAAGATGGAATATTGGATTCTATTAAAGAATTTTTAGGCAAGGGGAAATAAGAATGGAAATGCGCAGTTCTCCGATTAAAGGCAAATTAAGAGATCTACAAATCGAAATCGAAGGTTATGCTAAAGAGTTCGGTCTGGATTTTTTCCCGCAAATTTTTGAAATGTGTGATTACGACACGATCAATATTTTAGCTGCCCAAGGCGGTTTCCCAACTCGTTACCCACATTGGCGTTTCGGGATGGAATACGATCAGCTTTCTAAAGGTTATCGTTACGGATTACAGAAAATTTATGAAATGGTTATTAACACTGATCCTTGTTACGCTTATTTATTACAAGTCAATAACTGGGTAGATCAGAAAATTGTTATGGCCCACGTTTACGGCCACAATGACTTTTTCAAAAACAATATGTGGTTTAGAACTACCAACCGTAAAATGATGGATGTCATGGCCAACCATGGGACGAAAATTCGTCGTTACATGGAAAAATACGGCGTTGATAAAGTGGAAGCTTTCATCGATCGCGTCCTTTCATTAGAAAATTTGATTAGTGTTAACGAAATGTTTGAGACTCAAGAAATCAAAAGACATCGTCGTGAATTAAATGAACAGGCCCGAACTGAAAGTGAAGACGATTACGTGAATGATGATCGCTCGGAAGCTTTAAAATCTTTCATGCGTACTAAAAAGCGTGGTGAAGATTTAAGAGATTATGAAAAAAAATCAAAAGAAGATCATAAAGAATTAGTATTGCCGAAGAAAATTCCACCAAAACCAGAAAGAGATTTACTACAATTTTTGGTTAACTTTGCTCCAGTAGAAGAGTGGCAAGCGGATATCATTGGGATTTTAAGAGAGGAATCATATTATTTCCTACCTCAACGTTTGACGAAAATCATGAATGAAGGCTGGGCAAGTTACTGGCACTCGACCATCATGACTCAAAGAGCTTTAGATGCTTCCGAAATCGTCGATTTCGCTGATAAACACGCAGGGGTTATGGCCATGAGCCGTCAGCAAATGAATCCGTACAAAGTGGGAATCGAGCTTATGCGCGATATCGAACATCGCTGGAATACTGGTAAGTTTGGCAAAGAGTACAATGAATGCCAGAACATGAGCGAAAAAAATAATTGGGATCTTAAATTAGGTAAGGGCCGCGAGAAAATTTTCGAAGTCCGAAAAACGCATAATGATATTTCATTCATTGATGAGTTTTTAACGCCTGAATTTTGCCAGCGACAGCAGTTATTTACCTATAAATATAATCCACGCACAGGCCGCTATGAAATTGACCACCGCGATTTCTTGGGAATCAAATCAAAGCTGTTAGCGCAGTTAACTAACTTTGGCTCACCAATGATTGAAGTCGATGATGCGAACTTCAAAAACCGTGGAGAGTTGCTCTTAGTTCACCGCCATTCTGGGGTGGATTTAGACATGAACTATGCTTCAGAGACCCTTAAGAACCTTTTCCATATTTGGACGAGACCCGTAAACATTCGAACTAAGTTCGATGAGAAAGAGGTTGTCTTCCACTTTGATGGCAAAGAAATGAAGCCGTTACATTAAGTCTTAGTTGCAATATCTTACGAAATTTTGCCAAGAAAATGTCCAAAAGTAACCGCATTGATATTGGTAATACCAGCTATTGGTATTGTAATTCCAAAAATAGACATTTGAGCATGTATTGACGGTGTACCAGTTTCTTTGTTGGCAGTTTTTAACAACATATCCGTAAGCATCATAGTAGCAAGGACCACATGCTAAAGAAGTTGAGCCTTGTTGAGAGTAGTAGCGACTAGTTGACCAGCCAGATTGCGCGTAAGTAGCTTGTGAGGTTGTGATAGCTACAAAGATTAGAACTAAAGCTAAGAAAGCGAATTTTTTCATTTTACACTCCAAATATTTAAAAAGAAATGCAACTTACGCAGTAAGCTAGAACTTGTAAATAATTAATTTAGGCTTTTAAAAGTTTTTCATAGCTTGTCATGAGTTTTTTTGTGATAGGACCTGGTGTGTTTTGTAAAATCTTCTCATTAATCTGACAGATAGGAACAATACCTTTAGTTGAACTGGTGAAGAAGGCTTCATCGGCTTCCAAAAATTCCGCAGGCGTAAAATTCTTTTCTCCGCCTTTGAATTTTTCTTTTTTCATAATATCTAAAATCTTATCTCGGGTAATACCTTTGAGTAGACCAGCTTTGAGCGGAGGAGTGAGGATTTCACCGTTCTTAATCATCCAAATATTATTGGTCGTACCCTCAGTGATAAAACCATCTTTATTCGTCATGACAGCATCAAAGAATTCTTTTTTACGAGCATCTAAAAGCGCTAAAACGTTATTCAAATAGTTTCCAGACTTGGCATTTGGGTCAGTCGCCTTGGGATCGTTACGTAGGAAACTTGAAATACAAACTGATACACCTTTTTCATACCACCACGCTGGGTAATCAGGGTATTCCTTCACGACAATCACCATATTGTTTTGTTCTGTCTGTACGTCCAGGCCAATGGGAGTGATGCCACGAGTGACAACAAAACGTACATAAGCCTGATCAACATCGAGGGCCTTGACTGTTTTTTCAATTTCTTTTTTTATTTCTGCTCGTGTGAAAAGCACAGGCATGGCAATCAGTTCAGCTGAATTATAAAGGCGATCAAGATGTTCTTCTAGAAAAAGACATTTGCCCTTAATGGTTTTAGTCACTTCATAAACAGAGTCACCATACAAAAAGCCACGATCAAAAACTGAAATATTAGCTGCTTCTGGCGGATAAATTTCACCATTAATATTGACTAAAGTACGTGGAAAAAGATCTTTGATGTTTTTGTTTTTTGGATTCATGGCCATAAGATAATAGAAAAAGAGAAAAAAAGAAATCTTTTAATAGGCCTTAAGCTTGATTAGCGTATTATCCAATTCTTCAATGTCGCGTTGGTCAACAAACAAGGTTTCTTCAATCGCACTGAGCGATGCAGTTTGCGTGAGATTATCAATAAAAGCTTGGCTACCTTCGTGGACGGCCTGATCCAAATGTACCGTTTGAGTTAAATCATCCCAGAAACGGGATTGGATCATGACCCAGCAACTTAAACCATCAAGCTGATCGCAAGCACGAGCGGAATATCGTTGATAATCTTCGTTTTGCTTTTTACGAAGGGAAGCGTAAGCATAAATCTGGTTAACTTCTAACTCTTGCGCGCCTTCGGTACGTTTAATAACTGCATTTAAATGTTCACGGGCCTCATCAAATTTATCCAGTTGCACCAAGAAGGCCGCTTTCAAAGTCGTGCGTTCATTCTGAGTACCAATGGCGTGGAACTTCATTTCTTCCGAAAGCTTTTCGCCTTCTTGCCATTGCTCCAATAACCATGTGAGGGGTAGCAAACGCTCAAGGGCGTTGATGGAATTGGATTTTTTCATAATCGCCAGTTTATATTGAGCGTAGGCGAGATCCCATTTCTCTTGCATCAGATAGAAATTACCTTTGATATTTTCCACGTTCGCACCATCCAGATCTTCAATGAAGCGATAACTTTTGACGAGGTCGTTTTCTCGGAAATAAAGAAAGCCTATCGCTTCTCGCACATCTTCATCAGACAAAATTTCTGTTGGAATTTGACTGATGTAGGGGCGGATAAATTTAAATTGATTGAGATAAAGGGCGAGTTTCAGCCAAACGCGAGTACGTTCAACGGAATAATCCAGAGAGACGAGTGATTCAAAAGGTCGCGCCGTCACATCTTCGCTGCTGTTAAGTTTTACCTTCACGAGAGCATCAAACCATAAGTGATCACTTTCCGATTCACTCATGGTGGCACCCTTGCAATCATTCCAATCTTCGAAGAGGTCTTTTTTGATATTGAGAATCACTTTATTTAAAACTTTCAGGTGGCAGATTTTTTTATAATTTTCAGAAGTTTTAAAAATAGGTGAGCTTAGTATTTTCAGACTTTCCATATAGTTTTCTTCTAAAAAGAAAACTATGGCGTGATAACGATCAATCAAAGGTAAGAAATCTTTATTGAGCCCTAGGTCCTTCAATTTGAAGATTTCCAGCTTCGCCCGCTCCAGGTTACCAATCAGCAGCGAATACTTCACCTGGCCAATTTTATCGTTGATTTGAGCTAATTGCGCCTGCTTCTCAGAAACTTGTTCTGCAGCGAAAATATTTTCATCTTCCGGATAGGTAAACTTGTTAGGCGCTTTAGACCACGCGCTTAAGCTGATTAAAATAGTCAGTAATCCCAATATCTTCATGTTAATTTATCGTCTAAATGACCGAGAAGGTTTAGGTCAGCAAAAAGGATTTTTTTAAACTTATGGAAAAGTGGTTTTTACTCTTCATTTTATTTGGTCAACAGGCCTTCGGTTTGACTCCGCTAGAAGGTGTTATTCTCGGTAAAATACAACAAGATGACCAGTTTGATCCGATGAAAACGGTTTTTGAAAGAAAGTCGCAAAACAAAGATGTGACGGATTCAGAATTAATGCTTCGAAATTATTTGGCCTTTTATCAGAGCGGTGAGAATTTAAAAAATAGCTGTGATAAATACACTACACCATTTCGATATGCTTCACCTTGGTTGCAATCTCAAGCAGAGCAAACAGTCCTTGCGACTTTGCAGTACATGGCACTCGACTTACAAGTTCGTGCGATTGCCAAATACGCTAAACATCTCGAGTACACTTCAAGCGATTATAATCGTCTGGTCGATAATATTATTCAGGGTTATTGTTCGAAAAATTTAACTGTTTATAGTTTGAAACTGCTAAAACAAAATCTACTAGATAAGTTTGAAAATAATAATAGTTTTAATTTACCAAATTGGAATAATAGTCCGCATTTCCCCGAGAATTTGCAGTCATTATCGCAGTCTAATTTTGCGCGTACGAATGAATTTAATTACACCTTAAAAGGTTTTCGTGCTTTCTGTTCTTGGTCGGGAAGTGTTGATGATTTTCGATTGCTCGATGTCTATTTGCAAAATCCTCATTTAATGAGTTACGTCTTTCAACATATGGATGGAAAAGAATCCTATTTTGATTATACTTCTCACCAATTAAAATATCGTAGCTCACAAGACACGATTCAAGTGCTTTGCAAAAATGGGATTTGCCGCAAAGCTGATTACAAGTCTTTTGAAAAATTATTCCCACGTATGATGGGTTCGAGTTCTCTTAAAAGTGATCTCGAACGTCTTTACTGTCAGCGTTTTTCACAAATCAATATCGATAATAAATCACCACTGCCAGTGATTGCGAAATGGAAAAACGAAAGAACTTTGGAATCCATCAATCTCGAGCGTTCGCAATTAATTGCTCTTATTACTGGCGCACCTGATTTACTAAATTCAGTGGAGAAATATGTGGACCTGGTACGACTGTTAAAAAGTAATATCAATCAGCGCTTAAGCAAGTGGGCGAAAGCCTCATTGAACCAATTCTCCAATGATATGTATTATGAAGAATCACTACAGTTTCAAGTCATGCCGAAAAATGCACGCTTTGAGAACATTAGAGGTAAGTATCATATCGATGTAGAAGTTACTTTGGGTGAAATCGATCGCGGGACTGAATTATTTGATAAATTAACCGCGTATTATTCTTTGAAATTTCCAAAGTCATTTCTTGATTGGGCGAAAAAAGAATATATGGCGGCGAAACACTCTGGAAAAACTTATCGAATTGAGAACTTCGAAAAACAAATTCAAGAATATGTGAAAAACCAACTGATTAATAAAGAAAAACGTTTCGTGGTTCTACCTTGGGACCAAGAAAAAAATCCCGGTGGTAATCTGGAGAAAATTATTACGCCCGAGTTATTACGCCAGTTAGAGCTAACAGATGAGAAGTTTTTTGCTAAAAATGTAAACGACTTTGTGGAAGTCCCAGTCGAATTTCATTATGGGAATTTTGCCCTCAAATATCTGCGTTACCGCTTTAATAAAGTTTATAGATAAATTCACATATGGGCCCTTGACTAAGTTCTAAGTGCGCTCATATTCTCCATTCATGTCAGTCAAAAAAAGTTCTAATCCTACAGTGCTACCAGCGACCAGCAATCAAGTCTTACCGGTTGTTCCAAGCTCGCGCCAATTTGATGACGCCTTAGCGGTTTATTTAAAGCAAATCAGTCGTTATAAATTACTCTCACCAGAAGAAGAAAAAGAGTTAGTTCAGCAAATGCATGAAACGGGTGATATTGAAGTGGCCAAGAAATTAGTTTCGGCCAATCTGCGTTTAGTGGTCAAAATTGCTTTCGAATACCGTAATGCCTATAAAAATATTCTCGACCTTATTCAGGAAGGAAACATCGGCCTCATGAAGGCTGTTTCTAAGTACGATCCGAGCAAAGGCGCTAAACTTTCGTATTATGCCAGTTGGTGGATTCGTTCTTATATTTTAAAATTTATCCTCGATAACTTTCGCCTCATAAAGATTGGCACAACTCAAGAACAGAAAAAATTATTTTATAATTTAATGCGTGAAAAGCAGCGTCTCCTCAGCATGGGGATTGAACCTGATGCCAAGTTACTTTCAGAAAATCTCGGTGTTTCTGAAAAGGCCTTAGTGGAAATGGATATGCGCTTAAGCTCGGGTGGAGCGGAAGTCAGCTTGGATTTACCAGTGGGCGATGACTCTCGTAATACTATCGGGGATATGCTCTCAGATGGGAATGAATCCTCAATAGATGAGGTCCTAGGGCATCAACAAGGGATGGAAATTCTTCAAGATCATTTAGAAGGCTTTGTGAGTTCGCTTAAGGAAAGAGATAGAGAAATCTTTAAAAAACGGCTACTTAGTGAAGTTCCCGCTTCTTTACAGGCAATTGCAGATGATTATGGCGTCTCGCGTGAGCGTATACGCCAGATAGAGGAGCGTCTGCTCGAGAAATTAAAGGTTTACATGTCTGAATTTATTCGATAAAACATGCTGCATTATTAACAGATCACGATTGTGATCCTTCGACTTGGTAGTAATACTACTCGGTGATAGGAGATGGTTTATGACAACCCAAACAAAAAATTCTAAATTGGTTTCTCAATTTGGAAAAAACGCAAAAGACACTGGTTCAGTGGACGTTCAAATTGCCATTCTAACTCAAAGAATTGCTGATTTAAGCCCACATGTTGAAAAGAACACTTTTGATCAAAGTTCAAAACGCGGTCTAATGAAGATCATTGGTAATCGTCGTCGATTACTAAAGTATCTTAAGTCTCAAGATGAGAATCGTTATCAAAAAGTTATTGATGGTCTAGGACTACGTAAGTAATAAAAATAGGGATCGCAAGATCCCTTTTTTTTTGTTAAATTTATTGGGTTAGTTCATGAAGTCTTTAAAGGATACATAAATACAAAACACGCTTTTGTTTTTATTTATTCTTTAAACATCATGACTAACATTTATTCATATTTTCCAAAAGGAGTGTTGTCATGATTAACAACAAACAGGAATTCTCATTTAAATTTGGTGATAAAGAGATCACCATTGAAACTGGCCGTTTAGCTAAACAAGCAGATGGTGCAGTTCTCGTTACGAGCGGTGGTACGCAAGTACTCGTTACCGCTTGTTCAGCTCGCGAAGTCAACGATAGCCAAGACTTCTTCCCATTAATGGTAGATTACAAAGAAAAGTTTTTTGCCGGAGGTAAATTCTTAGGTGGATTCTTCAAGCGTGAAGGTCGCCCTGGAAACCACGAAATTCTTCTGATGAGAATTATCGATCGCCCACTTCGTCCATTATTCCCAGAAGGGTATATGTTCGAAACTATTATCATGGCGCAAGTTCTTTCATATGATGAAGAGCATGACCCAGAAATTTTGGCCGGTTTAGGAGCTTCAGCAGCTCTAGCGATTTCTGATATCCCATTCAATGGTCCATTAGGTTTCTGCCGTGTTGGTAAAATCAATAATGAATTTGTTTTAAATCCAAGCCATGAAGAGATTAAAAAATCTGAGATGGAAATCATGGTAGCTGCAAGTGATAAAGCGGTACTCATGGTTGAAGGTGAAGCAAAAGAAGTAAGTGAAGAAGACATGCTCGGAGCGATTAACTTTGCTCACGATAGTATTAAAATTTTCTGCGCTAAACTTAATGACATGGTTAAAAAAGTTGGTAAGACGAAGCGTGCTTTCGAATCAGCTGCTCCAAATAAGAAATTAATTGAACAAGTTGAAAAAGATTTCATTAAGGAAGCTCGTGCTTGTTTAGCGATCAATCCTAAACTAGAGCGCCAAGAAGCTTCTCGCCAATTACAACTAACAATTAAGGAAGCTTTAGCTTTAGCTCCAGAGAAATTTGGTCTAACTGAGGATTCATCTTTCTCAAAAGAAGCTCGTAAGGCAACTGAAGAGCTACTTTATAAAATCATGCGTGCTGATATCATCAACGATGATAAACGTATTGGTGGTCGTAAATTAGATGAGATTCGTCCGATTGAAACAGAAGTAAACCTACTTAAAAAAGTTCACGGTTCTTCGCTTTTTACACGCGGTGAAACTCAGGTTCTTGCAGCAGTTACTATCGGCGGAAAAGATGGCGAACAAATGAGTGATCGTTTGAGCGGTATTTTCTACGATAAGTTTTATCTACACTATACTTTTGCTCCTTACTCAGTCGGTGAAGCAAGAGGTTACCGTGGAGTTGGTAGACGTGAAGTTGGACACGGAAATTTAGCTGAACGTGCACTTAAAGTCATGTTACCGACGGAACTTGAATTTCCATATACAGTAAGACTAGCTTGTGAAGTTACAGAATCTAACGGTTCTTCTTCAATGGGCTCAGTCTGTTCTGGTTCAATGGCGATGATGGATGCAGGTATCCCTCTTTATCGTCCAGTTGCGGGTATCGCGATGGGATTAATTAAAGAAGGCGATAAGTTCAAAATTCTATCTGACATCTTAGGTGATGAGGATGCTTTAGGTGATATGGACTTTAAATTAGCTGGTACTGAAAAAGGTATCACGGCGATTCAAATCGATATCAAAATTACTGGTTTAGATAATGCCATTATGAAGAAGGCCCTTTCTCAAGCGAAGACAGGCCGTCTGCATATCTTAAAAGAAATGGCGAAAACAATTAGTAGCACAAGAGGTCAGTTCAAAGCTGGCGTTCCAACTATCGTGATGACAAAAATCGATAAAGATAGAATCGGTGCTTTAATTGGCCCAGGCGGAAAAAACATTAAAGGTCTTCAAGAGAAATACAGTGTAACCATTGATATTTCAGAAGAAGGCGATGTTAAAATCCTAAGTGCTGATAGTGATATTAACGAGAAAGTAAAAAATCTCATCAATATGCAAATCAATGGTCCAGCTATTGGTTCAGACTATCAAGCAACTGTTCAGACGATTAAAGAATATGGTGCTTTCGTTGAAATCGCTGATGGCGTTTCAGGCTTAGTGCATATTTCTGAAATTACTGATGCTCGCGTAAATGATGCTAACGAATACTTAGCTGAAGGCGATGTCGTAACAGTAAGAGTTCTCGACATCGATAGATTCGGTAAGATTAAGCTTTCAATCAAAGCTGTTAAGCCAATGGAAAAGAAATAGTTAAAATAAAAAAGGGCCCTTTCGGGCCCTTTTTTTTGTCTTATTTTTTACTTAGTTTCTTCTGTTGATACTGGCGCTGTTTCTGGTTTAGGTAACTTCTTGCAACTTAGTTTCTCATTATGAACAATATAATTTCCATTATCTTGATAATCAAAATCAGTGCTGTAGTATTCAACCGTTTCAGCTGAAGTGAGCCTTAAATCAACATAAGCATTGCTGCTGCCATAAAGTCCGGCCACAAAATAGCTGGCATAGAGACGATCTTGTTTGCAGCGAACAGAATTAAAGCTAAGAGCGACCGCATGCAGGTTAAGCACCATTTCTTTTGATTCAAAAACTCTTTCACAAGCATTGTAGTTAGGGACAAATGCTACCCGCAGGGCGAAATCTTCTTGTTCCATGTAAACTGTGGCATAAGTTTCTTCCAATTCGAAAAAGATATTGGTCTTAGCAGCTTCAGTTTTAAGATTGGTTTTTACCCCATTCTCCATTTCGTAATACTCATAACTTCCTTCACAACTGTAAGTCGCAGCATAGTCGATGACGAAGGCCTCTTCTTGAGCATGTAGGCTCAGATTAAAAAGTAGCGTAAGAACTAATGTAGACATGTGTTTCCCCCTCGGTTGTAAAAAACCTCCAAATTATTCCGTTTATTATTTCTATTGTCCACTTACGACTGGCCAGAGTAAGGAAGTGTTAAGTAATATTTGCAGGTTATGAAAATAAAAATCAAAAAATTACCACATTTTGATGAATCCTTAGGACTTCCCAAATATGAGACGAGCGGTGCGGCAGGAGCTGATATCAGGGCATGCTTAGGCGCCGGTGATAAAATTGTCATTCCTGCCGGAGCGAGAACCTTGATTCCAACAGGATTAGCACTTGAAATTCAAGCTGGGTATGAAGTGCAAATTCGCCCTCGCTCAGGCTTATCACTGAAAACGGGATTACTCGTGGTGAATAGCCCAGGCACTATTGATTCCGATTATCGAGGCGAATTAAAAATTATTCTAGGAAACCTTTCACCAAAAGATGAAGTCATAACTCATGGCGATCGTATCGCTCAAATGGTTATCGCACCTGTGATACAAGCTGAGTTTGAAGCAGTAGACGAGCTTTCATCAACCGAACGTGGCAGTGGTGGTTTTGGTTCAACCGGTAGGAGATAAATGATGGCGATAAAGATTCCATACAAAACAGTGAAAAATTCAAAAGAAGCTTTCGAAGCGATTAAAAAAAATATTACAGTCGAAGAAATTGAAAAATACAAAGTGAAAGCAGAGCTTAAGTATGATGAAGATAAAAAAATCATTTATGCTTCAGGTAGTGGCTTTGAACTCGTAGTGAAATTTTTGGAGAAAGAATTGGAACTTGATCTACAATTAGCTTTTCTTTTAAAGCCACTCAAATCAAAAATTTCAGATTCACTTGAACATAAATTTAAAAAGGTTGTTTAAAATGCCAAAAGTAACAGTGTGGCCAGTTGAGAAAGTACTGGAAGTTGAAGCGGGTAGTAAATTGATGACAGTGCTTAAAGAAGGCGGCTTTTATATTAAGTCTTCTTGCGGTGGCTGCGCCAGTTGTAGTGATTGTGTGGTGGTGATTAAACGAGGGGAAGATAATCTATCACGTCCTGAATTCCCTGAATTAAGGCTGCTAGGGAACGTTTTCCATATCACAAAAGAACGTCTTTCTTGTCAAACCACCGTAAATGGTGATGTGATTGTTGATATAGCAAGGCATCTAAAAAACGCAGACCAAATCAAAGCGGAAGAAATGAATAATAAGAAACACAAAGACCAAGTGTTAAAGGTAAAAAAGAAAGACCAGGTGGAAAAGGATCGGGTCCAAAAAGAAATTCAACGTCAGCAAGAACGCAAAGAGAGTATAGAGAAAAAAGATAAATTCGCCGGTTTAAAAAGACCAAAACCTTTTAAAACTGATGACTAGCCAGGGAGAGTTTCATGTCACAAACGGTCGCACAAAAGTTTCCTCCACAAATTAAATACATTGTTGGTAATGAGGGGGCGGAACGCTACTCTTTTTACGGCATGAGATCAATCCTTGTTGTCTTCATGGTGCAGTACTTGCTTTTTCAAGAAAGTGATTCGATCAGCGTGTTTCATTTATTTGTGAGTGCTTGTTATTTTACACCACTACTCGGTGCTTTCATCGCTGACAGACTTTGGGGAAAATATAAAACCATTCTCTATCTTTCACTTTTTTACTGTCTTGGTCATGCCATCCTCGCTATTTGGGAAAATAAAACGGGAATGTATTGGGGATTATTTTTCATTGCTTTAGGAGCAGGTGGGATTAAGCCGTGTGTTTCTGCTCACGTAGGTGATCAATTCGTTAAAGGCCAAGAAGGTATGCTTCGAAAGGTCTTCGATATTTTCTATTGGATGATAAACTTTGGTTCTACTTTTTCGACCATTATTACCCCGTACATGTTGCATAAGTATGGTCCGGGTTGGGCGTTTGGTGTTCCGGGAATCTTAATGGCGATTGCGACTTGGATTTTTTGGTTAGGTCGTAAACAATATGTTCACGTTCCTCCAACTAAAGATGATCATACGTCGGGTAAGATGCTTTGGTCGGCCATTTGCAATTTTACTAAAAGAGATAAATCAAAAGGACTCTTGGGTGGCGCATATTTAAAACATCCAGCTGATAAAATTGAAGAATTAAAAGGTGTCGGGCAGGTGGCACGTGTCTATATCGGAATTATTCTTTTCTGGGCACTCTTCGATCAACACGCTTCAACTTGGATTTTACAAGCGGAACAAATGGATTTGAATTTCTTGGGAATACAATTACTCGCGTCTCAAATTCAAACACTCAATCCGATTTTAGTTATGTGTATGATTCCACTTTTTGCTCTCGTTATTTATCCAATGGTAGAGAAGGTAACGGGAAAACCCTTTACCCCATTAAAGAAAATGGGAACTGGGATGTTTTTAGCAGCAGCTTCGTTTGTCCCAGCGGCGATTATTCAATATCGACTTGATGCTGGTGTGCAAATGAGTGTTGGTTGGCAATTCTTTCAATATTTTTTAATAACGGCTTCAGAATTAATGGTTTCGATTGTGGGTCTTGAATTTTCATATACTCAAGCTCCACGTTCGATGAAATCGACGATGATGAGTATTTTCTTTTTAACGATTGTTGCAGGAAATTTCTTAACTTCGATTATTGCGAAAATCAATGTGTTCCAAGGTGGACACTTCTATAGTTTCTTTGCGCTATTAACCCTGGCCTTTGCCTTCTTATTTCTATGGCTAGCTAGCAGTTATAAAGAACGAAATTATATGGAAGTTTAGAGCGAGTTTCCTGGGAAGACACCGTTACCATCACCACCCATATCACCACCAAAGTATGGAAGTGTAATCGGGTTCATGGTACAGCCATCACCAGCTGCGTCTGTATTAAGGTTGATGGTATCATCCCAGTCACGACGGTCACCGTAAGGAATGATGGGTGAGAAAATAGTTTCATTATCATCATGATCCATGGCATCGAAAGGTGAAACAGCGTTTTCATTACCGTTCTTTAAAATTTCAGTTAAGAAGTCTGAGCCTGGAACGCGATCATCAATAACATCATCATCATGTCCAATGTTCCAATCACGAACCATAATTCGAACGCGGGCCTTCACTTCAAGTGCACGATTTAAGCAATAGAACGTGTACATTGGGTTGGTTCCATTTTCGACATAGAATGGATCAGCTGCAGTGAAATCAGCATCAAATAGGTCTGTGCCAGCCGCATATTGTTCTATAACATCAGGATCATAATCATTAGGTGCCGTACCACCACACTGCTTAGTGTAGTTGGCCGCATACATATTCGTAACGTGCCCAAGTGAAAAGGGAGATGAAATATCATAAGTTTTTTCAAAGTCTTCACCTTCAGTATCTATAACTTCATAGGTCACAAAGTTTTCTTCGATATCTCGATCCGAAAAGAATTCTCTTATTGGCCCATCGATACAAGCACGTGGGTTACCATTACATTGAGTCGTAATCGGACTCGAAACGGATGGTGCAGTCGCACTACAAACTCCGCCGGTACTGTCGAAGCTAAAGGTATAAGTTGTGGTAGAATATTCACCATCGTCACAATTAGGGCCAGCTGGTTCAAGATCGCTATAATCAAACTCACATACATGCATGCGTGGATTGCCGGAAGCTGCCATTGCGGCTTCGGTAAAAAATGTTGTCCCATCCACTGAATAATATGTTCCGGCGGTCGGAAGAGCGGCCCCATTCCATGTTGCTGGAAATGAAGTGTCGCATGTTGCTTCACAACCTGAAGCACAAACAACTTTTGTCACGTTTTTAGGGTTTGGGTTCAGCGTTGAAGTAATCCCAGTATTTCCTGGTTGAAAGCGATAAAAATAGTACGGGAAGAAGCCGATATAGTCGCACTTACCAGCAGTCGCTTCAAATTTAAAACTTAAACCATTTAGATAAAGATCTAATTCTTCTGCTTCCACAAAACAATCAACTGACATTGGAGTGATGGCCGAAAAGTTTCCGTTAATAACGCAATCTTCATCGGTTTCGCCAATCTCGTGAATATAATATGAAAGGTAATCAGGTTTTTCCATTGAGACACCAATACCATTGGTGACAGGAGTCGAAATAGGATCAGATGAACCGCCAGAAGTTAATGAATCTGAAATTTGATCGTTACAACCAAAAATTAAAACAAAAATGATGAAACTGAGCGATTTATTCATTTCTTCCAATATCCTCTTTTTGCTTTTTCGGTTAAATGATTAAAGAGTTTTAGGACTTTTTACAAAAATTAGATAAAATATCTAAATGAGATACCTCGCATACTGTACTGTTTTGTTCGGACTTCTGGTTGGTCAAAGAGCTTTTGCTGACCCACAGTGGGCGATTGTTATCACTGATAAAGCGATTATCTACGCTGACCCTGAACGTACAAGTCCGATTGGTTATATTGCCAAGGGAAAAAAATTTAAAGTCGGACAGGTCCCACGTAATGAGGGAACAATGCTACCTCTGGTGGTGAGTGGGCGTATCACTTATATAAATATTAAAGACGTTTACTTGGCCCATGATCAGGCCTTCTTGGAATTGCCAGCAGACCGTTATAAAAAAGTGCAACGTTACGAAGAGTTTGAAAAAGATATTACGATTTTCCTTAGTGGTTATACTTCTAATTTGCCTTCTGGTGCGTACGATACCAATGTGGACGATGCTAATAGTGCGAGCTTTTTTGGTTTGACCATTCAAGGTATGACACTGCTTGAACCGCGGTGGTATTTGGGAACATCTTTTAGTTATGAGCGCTCAGAGGTTGAAACTCAAACGCTAACGAATCTCTACATTAACGTCGATTTCATGTACAAGTTTTTAAATAATTATCGTTACTATTTAGGCTCAACTTTTTTGTTAGGTTTTTCACCTAATACGAGATTAGTGGTTGATGATGCTTTCAAACTGAGCGGACAATCGGTTCAGGTTGGAGCAGGTTTAGAGTTTGGTTATCTTTTTGAAAGATTCGAATTTAAGTTGATTACTGGTTATAAATTTCAAGCTTATACTAACTTCGATATTCCTTCCACGCTAGAAGAATTTAGACCAGCCGTTCACGGTCTTTTTGCTGGCGTTGGACTTGCTTACAATTATTAATTAAGTTTTAAGAGTGCGACTAGTTTTTCCAAATCGCTTTTGCGTGAGTGGCGATCAAGAAATCTTTTTTTCTCGTTTTGATCAAACGCAAATAATTGGAAGTAGCCTTTGTTCTGAAAACCAGCAGAGTCAGGGCCACCTTGCGCACGCGCCATATTGGGTGACTCCAGAAAGTGTTCAATCTTATACGGATCATTTTGACGAAGTTCAAATTCTTGCGAAAAAACTTTGATAAAAAAGAGGCGATGAAGAATTTTGATTCGGTTGCCAGTTTTGAGAATAATTTTTTCGTAGAAGAAGTAAGCCAACATAAACACTGGAGTTAGTAAAAACAACATAATGAGGGCATAACCCAACATTTGATCAATGGCTTCTTCGAGTCCCAAGAGCTTTTCTAGCGGTTTGCGCACGGCCAAATAAAGGAAGAAAAGCACCATAAGAATAGCGCCGGCATAACCCCAAAAGATATAAGGAAGACCAAAGCTCTTCACTTCCACGAGTTTCTGTTGCGCATCGATACGCACGTGGTCTTTTTCTTCAGGTGAAACTGGAAATAAATATAATAAACCCATGCCCCTAACTTAGCGAAGTTGAGCTGAAAAATCTAGAGGACAGGCCAATGATGAAAGATTTTTTTGTGAATTTTAAATTCCATTTCACTCATGGTGATTTCTTTTTCAAAAGTGGCCTTAAGAATTTTATTTTCTGGCCATTTAAGTTCGCCTGTTCTTAAGGCGAGCTGCTTATAAATGCGAAGTTTTAAAAGGTAAAGATAGTCCCTATAATTTGCAAGCATAATGGTTTCGAGTTGCTTCACTTCTTCAAGGAGAAGCGAAAGGGCTTCTCGTTCATTCAGACGCAGATATTGCCACCATAGGAATAATAATTTATTTAAGATTAAAAGTTCAGCTTCTTTGAGTTCGAGTTGTGCCATCTGTAAGTCGTGAAAAGCCTCTGGCAATTTGGATTGCCTTAAGCTGAGAAAGGCTTGCTGTAAGCGTTGATATCCTGCTGGAGGTGTTTGGCGCTTTTTGCTTTTAATACTTTGTGGTCGTTCCCAAAAATTTTCAATTTGAATCGCTTCCATCGCTGCACTACTGGCGATTTTCATTTTTTGTTCATTGAGATTGAGATCAATCGTAATGAGATTGGGCGTATAAACTAAAGTGGAGTTTTTATTTTTAATAGGAAATTCTGTGAGCTTAATTTTTTTTGATTCTGGTTCAAAATCCAAGTACTGATTGCCTTGGGCCATTTTAATTTCCCAATAACTGAGTGTCGGATATTTCTTAAGAATCTTTTTGGCTTGATTTAAATCTTCACAGGTATAAAGGATTTCAGTAACTACATCCATTAGTGAGCGTGCCTTTAAATCTAGGGGTGGAGTTGATAGCGAAGAAGAGAGTGTCATTATGAGTCCCGCTTCATTACAGCTAAAAACACCCGGTAACGGTTGGTATTCTGAATTAAAGGTGACGACTTTTTGGAAACCATCCAGTTGCATCGCTAGCAGGCGTGGTTTTTGTAAAGCCGTTTCTGAAAAAGCCGAACGCAATTGAATTTTATAATCCTGTTCTTTTTGCTGAATAGTACTTTCAATGGGTTTTTGCAGTTTTTCCAACCTTGGGAAATTAAAACTATCTGAAAATTCGAGGCTTAATAATTTTTTATAAATGAGTGTTTGTGAAAGTTCAGCACCTTCAGCGTAATCCGTAATGAATTTTTGGCTGAAAGGAAAGTGCTGTTCTAAAGTAGGACTGAAACGATCGGGAATAAGATTCAGTAGGCGGTGGAGCTGATCCTGAGTAACGGAAGATTTATCCTTGATACCTAAATCGATAAAACATTTTTCGGGATCGCCGACAAGTCTGAGTGTAGGGGGATTCATCATGGAAAACATCATATCGTCATCATTATTAGATAATCAATCGTTTATTCTCGTTTGCATGCTCCTAGCGGTGTTTCGAGTCTATTTGGAAGTGATTAATTTCCGCTTTGAAGAACTACCTATCACTAAAATGTTAGGTGCGAAAGCGATGGAGTTTCATCGTTTAGGTCTTTATTTTAGTTTGGGTTATATTCTGTTCTTCGCGCCTTCAGTTCTCATGAACTAAGCCACGTAATATTCAACCGTTCCTAAGTGTTGATTAATAAAATCGAATGCGAATTTATTATTCTTATTTTTTTCAATATTATTCGACTTGCAGCGGATAAAGACTTTGGCATTTTTTACGGTGTTTTCTTTAGTTAAATTGCCCAGACGGTAAAATTTATTTAAGAAGCGTGATTGCTGCTTGGTTGTAAGTCGGAAAGTTTCAATTTTTTTCACTGAATTCCAAACTTTCCAAGGATCAGTTTTACCTTTGATAACTGAGAGGAGAGTTAAGTAGATCAAAGTGTCTGATTCAAAACCATCCCCCATGAGCACAAGCTCATCTGGAATACCGGTCATTAATAAAATACTAACCAGACTGCTGAGTTTATAAAAACCTTGGGTCTTAAGATCTTTAGGAGTGAGATCACCTTCAAAGAGTGAGAACACTTTCCGGTAGTCTTTTAAAATAATATTTCCGGTAAAGATCTCATGCTGATACAACCAATCGCGAATCGCATTCTCGTAGAAATGTGGAGAAGCAGAAAGAATAAAAGGTTTGTAATCTTCTTGAATATATTTTTTGATGAGCTCAATACTTCCCTGAACTTTTGGAAAATGCTCTACAGGGCGACGAAGTGATTCATAAAGTTCGCGTGGGCTTGAGTACTTGGTATCAACTAGGGTCTTGTCAAAGTCGGAGATAACAACCTTTTTGGGAGTTTTAACTTTGATAGGAATGAAGGTTCCGATCAGAATTTCTAGCCCTGGGTAGGTTGAAAGTTCAAAGGCCTGCACCGCATGGACGTTCTTCCCTTCCAGGTAGCTCGGGAAACGAATTTCAAAATTTCCAAAGCTGTCGGACTCGTATTCTTTGCGGTAAATCTCATTTTGGGTCTCATCAAAGCCAATAATCAATAAACGATAGTACTCACTTGATAGCATGCCTAAGCTTTGAACCGGGGACGAAGGGGCCAAATTAGAAATAGAGCTCTTTAAATAAGCTCGACTCTGTGAATCAGCTGGGGAGAGTGAGGCCCGGATTGAAATATGATGATCACTTTCAATCGCCATAAAATTGACGAGATTGGGTCGTTTCATGTTAAAATGATTTTAATCTTAGTATTAGTTAAGAGCAAGAAGGTCGTATGGATATTTTTAGCGGACAAACAATTCGGATAGAATTTCTAGGCAATGTGAATCTCTATTTTGGGCTTGGTTTCAAAATCATGACGGCCTTGCTTTGTGGCGCTGCCATTGGTATCAACCGTGAAATGAAATTAAAGTCGGCCGGCTTTAAAACCCATATCTTTATTTGTTTAGGTGCAGCTCTTTATACTTCCGTCTCAATGCTTAATATTGATTTTGCTGCTCCTAATGTGGATCCGAACCGTGTTGCCGCACAAGTTGTCAGCGGTATCGGTTTCTTGGGTGCAGGTGCCATTTTTAGAACCAGTGGTTCTACTCATGGTTTAACGACAGCAGCAGGGATGTGGGTGGTCGGAGCGATTGGGGTGGCAATTGGCTCGGGTTATCCTTTTACTGCAGGACTGTTTACTTTAACGATTCTGATCGTGTTGATTATTTTAGATCCTTTCTATCGTTTTATTCGTCCTCACTCGAATATTATTTTGAATGTTTGTGGTGGCAAAGCGATGCGTAAAGAAGTTATTGAATTTATCCAAGACAATAACGTACAAGTAGTCGACGTCGAGGTAAAAAAAGAAGATGCCGATTCAATCAATATTGAAGTCTGCATGATTTCTGGTGCACGAGAATTAAAACTTTTAATACAAAAACTCAAAGGCTTTGATCATGTTGATAAAATTACTCATAAATCAGTTATCAATTTTCCAGAACATGTTAGAAATGTTATTCATCATTCATGATTTTAGAACAGACACTTATCATTCACGGTAAAGTCCAGGGTGTAGGTTATCGCCAGAGCGTTATTCGCTTTTTAGATAATGAATATATCGATCTCAAAGGTTTTGTGACAAATATGCCCAATGGTACGGTGAAAATCGTCGCTCAGGGTAAAAAAGAAGATATCGCACGTTTACGAAATTTTGCAAGCAAGGGACCGGAGAAGGCCAAGGTTAAGCAAATCGAAGAGAGTCTGCGCGAAATTCGTCAATTTAGTTATGAAAGTTTTGAGATTCAGTACTAGGCTTTTTTGACATTAAAGACCATCACACCATTTTCGTAAGACTTTGTAACTTTTGCCAGAGGATCAATCAGATCAGGCACTCGAACTTTGGTTGAAATCGTTTCCACTTTTTTTGAAGTATTCACGATGCCATCATCTTCCAGCGTTTCATTATATTTTCGATCGAGGCTGATTTTAATATCACGATTTTTAGTTGAAATATTCACGTTATTTTTCTCGTGAAGAGGGACGTTCACATACACATCATAAGAATCTCCTAAATCCACATAACGAGGGATGAGTTTATTCATATGATAAAAGTCGTCTTGCGCCTGACTACTTAAGAGGGCCTTCTCTTTACTTAAGTATTGTTTGCCTTGAACGATGAGTTCTTTAGTTCGGTTATCAAGAGTGTTAACGACATTACGCTGCTCGTGCAGCAATCTATTATATTCTTTTTCAAAATCTTTTTGAGTTATGTCTTTACGTTGTTTATGTCTTTCAATCGTTGTGGTCATTTCATTATTAAAACGATTTTGGTTTTGCTGCATTAAGTCGGTATGCTTTCGCTTTTCTTCTTCGAGTGTTTTGTTATGTGTGTCTTTCAACCGATTGAGGTCTTGTTGAAACTTCAGCACTCCCGAATCTTTTTCAATACGATAATTGGTATGAAGTTTTTGATAATCGGCTTGGTTATTGTTTTTTGTGGTTCTTACATTATCACTATGACGATAGCTGATTTCGCGCTCTTCATCGGCATAACGCTGATTCATTTCACGAATACCACGATCAAACTTTTCTTCTTCTGTGCGAACAAAAAGTTCATGATCGTTTTTCTGTTTAATAGAATCATTATTGAATGCTTCTTCTCTTTCAGTTCTGTGGTATTCATGGCGGTCTTTAATTTCTTGCAGCTCTCTATCGGTGATTTTCTTCGTTTTTTCGACTTTATCTTGTAGCTCAGAGAGTACTTTATCTTTTCGTTCGATTTCAGATAAGACGTGTTGCTCTTGTTGTTCGCGTAAATCAACTAAACGGTAGTCATGATTGATTTTTTCCGTTTCGATTTGTTTTTGATGTTCTAGTTTTTCTTTTTCCAGGCGCGTTTGGTGAGAATCACGGAGTTTTTCCATGTTGTTTTGATGACGTAAATTTTCGTCTCTAAGACCTTTTACTTCATTCAACTGGCGTCCCCAACTCAGAGGTTTCTATATTTTCCATATATGGGCTCGAACAATATTCTTTTTTACCACCAGTATAACCTGGACAAATCCAAGTACGAATTAAATCGACCGAAATGGCTTCGCTACCACCATTGTAGGCGACGTAGGCCACAGGATTGAGGGTAGAGACTTCTTTATAGATAACATCTCGATCTTGGACGCTATCACGATTCTTAATCAGGTATTGATAAACGCGATATTCAGCGTGTGCTGTCATTGAGACTAAAATAGAAATAAAAAAAATAAGAACAAAGAATTTCGTTTTCATTGTAGTTGGGTACTCTCTTTATCTAAAATACGGTTTTCAACAATTCGTAAGAAAGATTGAATAAAAAGATTGCGTTCAGTTTCATTTAAGTGAAAGAGCGCTTCTTTTTTTCTTTCATAGCTACGGTGACCAGAAAGTTTAACGACGGTATCATTAATATTTTTTTTAGCTTGGGCCAAGGCAATTGGTTGAACACTTTTGGATGAATCATCAAACCACTCCTTATAAAAAAGAGGGAAGTGTCCGCTTACACCCATCTCAATAAGTTTTTCCACATCACTTAATGTGACCTCATCAACTTGCGTGTCATACTTGAGTGAACTAATTGAGTAATTAACTTTTGCATCATTTGCCATGCTTAATCTCCGTCTCTTTCATCCTATAAAAGATTTGGATTAAATGGCAGCGGGTAGCATTTGCCAACTTGTCAGAGAAAAACTGGAAGCTTGGTTAGAACTGAGAATTATGGTTTAATTTATTTAGGAAGAGGGTTTCATATGAAATATTTTTGTCTGATTTATTCTTTACTTTTTTCGGCCCAAGTTTTGGCCTTAGTTGACTACGATGATTCGCCGTCTGAAGACAGTGTTTCTTTTAAAGTCGCAGCACCGGTGAAATCAAATTCAGAAGAAACTCCAGCGCCACGTTCTGCCCCTCGAGTAATGAACCGCAGTAGTACCTCTACCAGTTCCTCAGGTAATTCATTTAGTTTATTTAAAACACTACAATTTCAGACCCAAATTGAAGCGATGGATTTTGCTACAACCGCTAAAGATAATTCGGCACTGGAAGGGAAAGTAAATAAACAGAAAGTGGGCCTGGTCGTTCACACACCTTACGATATTTATTTAGATGTTTCTTATTGGGAAGCCAAGACAGATGCTGATACAGGTTTAGCGGCGGCCAATACGAAAGGACGTGGTAATCCTCGTTATATTTTAGGTTTCAATTGGTATAAAAATACCAGTCCCGATGGCAGTCGTGCTGATATTTATCTAGGAACGGTGACTGGTCAGAAAAATTCTCAGTTCGGAAGTTCACGTAGTGACCAAATTATTGGAGTTGAAACTTCGAAGAGAATTTCCTCAGTTATTCTTGGCTTAGGTTTAGAGTACCGTTTGACTGGTAAGCCAAAAGAGCAAACGGAACGGGCCGTAGGTGATATTACAATTCTTGCGGGTGGTTTCAGTTGGATCGTATCAAATGACATTCGTTTCTCGTTTGAAGCTAAGGCCTATAAAATTTCAAAAGGTGAAGAAAGCCAAGGTTTAAATCTAGAGAAAGATATTACATTTTCAACTTTAACTCCACGAGTTCATCTTCAACTTTTCCCTGCTGTTGAGTTAGAACTTGGTGGTCATTTTCGTACAAATAAAGCTGATCTAAAGGATCAGGGAGAATTGGAGCAATTTGGTGCAGCGAAATTAACGGATTTAGTAGGCAGTTATGGTAATTCTATTTTCGCAGGATTAAATTTCTCTATCTGAGAGAAAAAGTGTTAAAACGTAAGGGACATTACTTCTGTTCTGAATGCAAAATTAACATTCCCAATGTTGGCAAAGTTTTATTGATTACCGAAGAACCCGCCTTAGGTTTCTGCTCTGAAGAATGCATCATCGAATTTTATAATCCACGTATCGACTTTTTTGAAAAGCAAGACATTAAACTTCGAAAAAAATTAAAACTCGAAAAAGAAAAATGCTTAGCACATAGAAAGAATAAAAAATATCTGCAAGAGACAATCAAAACACCGGATGAAATTTGGCTAGAAGTGAACGAGATTGGTGAAAAGTACTATACTCACATCAAACAATTTACAACTGAGAAAACGCGTTTTTGGTCGATCGTGGTTTGTTATTATCATCAAGGCGAGCCATCGTTTGTCTTTTTTCAGAATATTACTTCTAGCCCTGAGATTTATGAGCATTATCGCTTTGAACATGAATATACAGGTGAGGAACCCGTAGAAAAAGTGGAAGCTAGTGAGGAGATGGGCGAAGAAGAGATGAAGCTTGCCAGCGAAGTGCTAGATACTATCGAATTAAAAAAATCGGAATATTTGGCCGGCCTTTTAGAATCGCGCTCAGATTCTGATATTGCTTATGAAAAATTTTCTGATTACGAAGATAAGACGGTTTCGACGCTACAAGAGCCAGATGAGATTTTTCGTAAAGTCGACAAGCATGGCGATGAGCTTTTGACTTATGTAAAAAGTTATCAACGTGGTCGCGAAACATTTTTTTATATTGTTATTTGTATGAAAGTTGATCCGGTTCAAGAATCAGAAGATGATCTCCTCGTTCCAATCGTCTCATTTCCATCACGCGATTCTGAACTTTACGTTAAGTACGCTCAAGGTGAAAGAATTTCAGGTAATGTTAAAAATTAACTTGGATATAACCGTGTTGGCTCGTGAATGATGTACATGTTGATTGCATGTATGATTGTGCTGCATTCGAGCAACTGGTCGTGACGTTATAGGGACAGTTCTGCGCAATAAAGAGTGAAGCTGCATCCATACAATTATAGAAAGCACTAAGTGAAGTACACTTAAGCACCATGACTGAATTGAGCGCAGTCGCACCTTCATTCGTAAATTTATAAAGCTGACCAGTGTAAACCACATTAGCTTGATGTTGCAGAAATTGTTCTGGACCAATATAACGAGAAGAACCTGTGCTGTATTTATGCATCGGAACGAGACAGGTTGAATTTGGATAATAATCTAAATCTGTCTCTGAAAACTTCAGCTTAAAAAGATTTTGTTGTTGTGAACTTTGGCAAACGGCCACATAACCAATTGTCGCAGTGTAAAGCGTTGGATTAATATTACAGTTCTCAAAACCTGGGCCTAGACCGTTACCAGTTGTCCCACCAGTCGTGGTTGTTACGGTGGCCGTGGTGGTGGTTGGAGTAGTCCCACCAGTCGTCGTTGTTTGGAGAGGATCATCTTCCGGATCATCTGGCTGAAAATTACGCGTCGATACCGGCGCATCACAAGCCGCCAAAATCAATAATAATATAAAGGGTATTACCTTCATCAACAACTCCATCATTAAACTTATCGCCTAAAAAGACCCAAAACTTTATTTATTTTCTAGAATTTTCGACGATAAGAAGACAAATGAAACCCGTAAGAACCTTGCTTTTAATTATTAGTGGAGTAATTTTATTGGTCACTTTGACCTTTATTTCTCCTTTTTTTCTCTATTACACCATTTTACGCTCGGGTGTTAATTACGATTCTTATACTTTGCCTTACTATAGCTCCAAATATTTTTTGCCTTCAGCTGATTTGATTCCACAAAGTAGTGGTCAACTGGATGAACAGAGTTGGACCGTTTTTCACATTAAAGATTTAGTGGTGCCACTGCCGACGAAAGATCCTTTACTACAAGTGGTGCTGATGCTGGAGCAAAATCAAGATCCTAAATCGCGAGACACGATAGGATTAAGTTTCATTAATGACGAAGGTCGTGAGTTTTCTAAAGTTTATTTTCTCGAAAATGCTTTATTTGAGTCTAAATTTGATTCGCAAAAATTGTTTCAAATTCCAGTTGTTGTACGCATTTTGCAATCGATTAAACCCCATCAAATTTGGCATGATCTTTTTACCAAGAACTTAAATAGTTTTCCAACCAGCTATGGCGAAATTGTTTACAATCTTTATCTCTTACAATTACGTCAGACCCTTTTTCCGAAAGAAATGGAATCGTTTGTGCTCAATCGTAATGGAAAGATTGGCATCGTTAAATTAAATTCTCCAGATAAAGATTTTCATTTAGAGCTAATTATGACTTTTGAAAATGGTTTAGTTTATTCTTATCTGTTTTATACCAATAAATCAGAGCCAGAAGCGCAAAAAGTACGCGACATGTTCTTGGTCAATATCAATTACAAGAGTAGTCATAAAGATGCCGCAGATTTTATTTACCAAGAATTTAAAAATCTTTCGTTTGAAAAGCAAACTTCACAAGTGGGGATGTTGTACCTGTTTTCGGCGTGGTCACATTGGCCAGAAAATCAAAACTTTGTACGACAGATGGTGGAGTATCTTGAGCGTGGTCATAAAACGGATCGCCAGTTGCGCACACTCTATGAATATGCTCTTAAAAAGTATGGTATGACTTTTTCTCAAAAAGCTTATTTTAATAAGGCCACTTCACCAGAGGTGGAGTTACAGCGCCAAGTAGAATTAGAAAAGCAAGCTGAGCTCAAAGAAGTGCAAATGAAGCTTAAAAATGAGCAGATGATGGAGCCAACGCTGACGGAAGAGGAAGAAATTATGCATCGATTGAAGAAATCGAAGCAAAATTCAAAAAAGAAATCAAATCGAATAAAGTTCGACTAATTCAGTAAATTTTGTTTAAAAAGCCCACATTTTTGTGGCGGTCCAACCAAAGACCCTCAAAAATTTTTACACTAACTCATTGAAAGTACGTCTAGAACAAAACCTTATTACAATAAACCTTATAGATTTACTCAGATTTAGCCGAAAGGGTATTTGATGTATTTAAAACTATTACACCTCATGTTTCTCAGCGTTTTGCTCTACTCATGTAGTGGCAAGCAAACCGACACCGTCTTTGTGATGAATGTTGGTAACTTAGTGACAGGCGCCGATTCTGACGGTGGTGTTATGGTGTGGGGTCATAACCAAACGCTCGGCGATCGCATGGGTTTCAATGTAACGCCAGCTAACGATATCGTTTCTCTAAAAAATGGTACGTGGAAATTTTGGGCAGTCTCTTGGGATGGTGGTTTGCCCATGGTTGGAAATACAAAATGTGCCGTGGTCACCACAGATATTGGTGGTGGGGCACAAGAAGTAAATATGTCTTTGGCGACTGCCAATTGTACCGCATCTGAATTTGCGGACACGAATTACACTGGTGGGACTCAATTTGATGATACCCAATTTGAGATTTGTCAGTTCGGCGATACACTTTCGACGACCTGTAACTTAGCAAGCTTTGGTTCATTTAGAGTTTCACTTCCAAGCTATCAAGGTTCACAAATTCAAAATCTAGGTTTAAATAAATGTTTTACCGGCAACAGCGGTTCTGGCTTAAAAATACCAGCAGGTAAATTCGGCTTGGCCTTACCGTTTAAAGTCGATATTCATTTGTATCCTGCCGGTAACACCACTTGTACTGGTGCTAGTTATGCCATCATGCCTTTCAATACCGGTCTTGCCAATGGTGTTCCGACTGCTGGACATAGTTATTCAGATGGTAACGCTGGTGCTGCTATCAATACGGTTCGTGTTAAGAAGTCTTTAGCGATTACGGCACCGGTTTTTAATAATATTAATTCATCCGGTACTGTGGTTACTTCCAACGATAATATCCCAGAGATTAATTTTAGTAACGTGACTTCAGGTGATGTTGTGAAAATTTATACATCCATTGGCAACTGTACGGCTAATACAGGTGATGTTGGTTCAGCCGTTGCAACAGGTCCTAGTGTAGCAGTTTATACATCATCAGGTCTTACAGAAGCTGTTTATAATTTTTATGCTAAGAAAATAGATTCATCGTCTAATGTTTCAAATTGTATTTCGGCAGGGACATATACTTTAGATATGACAGGTCCTAGCGTGACGATTAATCAGGCAGGCGCACAAGCTGATCCAGCACTGACCCTACCGATTGTTTATGATGTGAGTTTTTCTGAACCGATTAATCCGGCGACTTTTATCGTAAGTGATCTTATCACCACAGGTACAGCGACTTGGTCGACGATGAATTGGACGATTACTAATTCAGGTAATGATCGTGATTTTGTCGTGACATTAACCATGGCAGGAACCTCTCCAACGACTGACGGAAGTTTATTTTTAACCTTATCAGCTTCGATGGTGAGTGATGTTGCTGGTAATCCAAATACTGCGAGTTCAAGTACTGATAATCAAGTTTATGTAAACTTTATGGCGCCAGCTTTGGCCTCGGGCTTAGCATGGGCATCACCAGTCATGAATGTAACTTCAGGTCTTGTCGCCAATTGGACGAGAAGTGTTGAAGCTGATTCACAAGATTTTATTCTTTATACCAATGCTGGTTGCACAACTTTAGCTGGGTATCAGCAATTAGGTCTTACTGGAGTAGTTGAGTCACACACATTCAATATCACTCAATCAGCCGGTACTGAAATGAATTACTATTTCAAAATTGTGACCCATGATGGTTATGGCCGCAGTAGTAGTACTTGCTCTGGTTCACCAATAGAAATCGATTTACAGAATCCAAATAATGCGACAATTCTCGGATGGGATAGTGCTTCTCCGAGTAATTCACCTTCTGGGAAACAGGCACAGTGGACTGCTTCCACATCGACAGATATTGTTGAACAACAAATACAATTTTATAAAGGTGTTGGTGGCTGCTTAGGCACACCTTATGGTTCTTTAGTTACTGGTTTAAGTTCGGTTGCAAGCGATTATGCGGTCATGTTATCTGATAACGATGAGAATTATTATGAAGTTACGACGGTAGATAATGCAGGCAATTTCAGTGTTTCACCGTGTTCACCAGTGATGGAGATTGATTCACTTCCACCGAATTTACTTGCGATTAATACACCGATGTCTCTTTATAAAACAGGTGATACGTTAAACATAAATCTTATCTTTGATGAGCAGACTAACGTGGTAGGGATGCCTGAGCTAGATTTTGTTTTAGGTGATCGTAACCGAAAAGCCATTTATGTTAGTGGTAGTGGTACAACACAATTAACTTTTAGTTATATCGTTGAAATAGGTGACTATGACAGTGATAACGATATTGAAACGGTTGGACTTCCATTAACAGGTGGAAGTTATCAGGATGCTCTTGGAAATATGTCGTCTAATATTGGCTCTTTATCATATTTTAATATCAAAATTAACGGAATGGATAATGGCG
>JAEUWD010000021.1 GCA_016786485.1 Bacteriovoracaceae bacterium
TCAAGTAGCGCACTGATAATCAGTGCAATTACTAAACCAAAAAGATAGAGACCAAAAAAAGCGAGGCCTTGATAACCGAGCAAACCACCAGCAAAAGTTGTGGCCGGAATAAAGGCGGTAATAAATAAACTATAAACCGGCAATCGAGCGGAACAGGCCATGAGTGGAACCGTGAGAATAGTAATCAAACGCTTCTTTGGTGATTCAATGGTTCGCGCCGCCATCATCGCTGGAATGGCACAAGCAAAACCCGAGAGATAAGGCACAAAACTTTTTCCAGAAAGACCAAACAGACTTAGAGGCTTGTGACAAATCACCGCTGCGCGACCGAGATAACCACAGTCTTCCAAAATACCTATGATAAAGGTCAGCATAAAAATTTGTGGTACAAAAACTAAGAAAGATCCCACGCCACCAAAAATAGCGTCGTTGATAAAATCTTTAAAAACACCATCACTTAAAAAACTTGTGACCCACTCTCCGCTTGAGACAATAGCAAGTTCCGTTAAATCCATCAGTGGTGCGGCCCAAGAAAAAATGGCTTGAAAGAGAATCGCCATGATCGCGAGAAAAATAATTCCACCTAAGTAGTTATTTAATAATAATTTATCGAATTGATTTTGTTGTTTGAGAAAAATGGCCGGTGCTAAAGAATATTTTCGTGCCAAAGCTTTTGCATGAACAAAATAATCTGCAGTTTCTGAACTCACGATGGGTAGAAATTTTTGCGGTTGAGCTGCCACTTGCGCCAAACAACTTTTTAATTCGTCTATACCAAATAAAGTTTTGGCCGAAACAGCAACGACAGGACTGCCTAGAGCTTTGGAAAAAGCCGCGATATCAGTTTTTTCTCCACGCTTGAGCACCTCATCATACATATTTAAAACAAAAATGATGGGCTTTTGATGTTCAGCTGCTAATGCTTGCGCTTGCAGACCAAAAATCAAACTACGCTCTAAACGTGTAGCGTCTAGATTACAAATAACCGCCAGAATCGTATTACGATGAAGAGCATCGTGCAGTTTTGTCACCGCGACTTCTTCATCTCGTGAGAGGGCATTCAAAGAATAAATCCCTGGAAAATCCACCAGTGATAATTCGCCAAATTTTCCAGATTTAATTTCAACGGTGACACCAGGAAAATTGGCGACTTTTTGCTCAAGGCCCGTTAAGCGATTAAACAATAATGTTTTTCCGCAATTTGGTTTTCCGATAATAAGAATATCTTGTTGCATGTCTTAAACCCGTGTCACTTGGACTTTGGTCGCTAGTTCCTTCTCTAATGAAAAAACGGTATCACTCACTTGGTAAATTTTGGGGCCATTAAAAGGTAAACTTTTAAGACAAAGAACCTCTTCACCTTTAGCAAAGCCAATTTCGTTTAATCTTTTGAGGTATTCACTTTTTAAATCAGTTTCAATCGAATCGATGATAACCAATTCGTTTTCATTGAGTTGCCACAACGTCATCTTTGAGCCTGCAATGTATTAATAGTATTACAGGTGTTTTATATCTCAAACTCAGAAAAATCAATCATTAATTACTGCCACCTGAAGTTGGCCTTTCGATGATTTTAAATTGTGTTTCATATGAGTAAGTTACGTTTGACAAGCTACCCGACGCTTCGTAGCTATCGCCGTAGTAAACTAATGGAGCAGCGCCCCCTTCAAAGCGTACTTCATCCACACCAATGGCCGAATCACCCGCACCACCCATTTTTTGAATCGTAACAGCGTGGACACCTTCATTGTAGCGATCACGACCGTTAGTGGTTGAAAATGGAAAGTCGGCAATAGGAATACTGACGGTTTGCCAATCAGAACTTAAACTTGGCAAATAATTTCCTAAAACAACTGAGGCAAAATTATAACCTGCTAAAATTTCAATCTTATATTTTGATAAATCAATCGCAGCTCCTCCGACATTTTTGATCGAGAAACTGATCATGTTATGCCCCATCGCCTTTGGATAAACTCGTGTGCTTGAACCATCAGCTCCGGCATAATATTTTAAATTCACTTTACCGTAGCTTGGTCCACCAAGTTTTAGGTAGCTCTGGGCAAGACCAGGCAGAATATTGACAACAAAAGCTTGAGAACGACTTCCCCCATTCTCATCAGTCACTTCAGCTTGAAGTTCATATGTCCCAGTATCACCAGCTTGAGGCTCAATAGTTAAATCACCTGTCCCGTCGCCATTATCAACAAAACTCATAAAGTTTGGTAAGTCTTGAGCAAAACCTAAAATGAGATTATCCCCATCAGGATCGCTGGAGCTTATACGCAATACTAATTGTTGTAATTCAGATACGAATTGATCTGCAATCTCAATAAGTATCGGTAATTGATTTCCGACTTGGTGTCCACCTGAAGCGAGTCTTTCAATTATTTTAAACTGGTTTTCTAATGAATAAGTCACATGAGTGAGGCTACCTGACGCTTCATAACTATCGCCGTAGTAAACTAATGGAGTAGCGCCCCCTTCAAAGCGTACTTCATCCACACCAATGGCCGAATCACCCGCACCACCCATTTTTTGAATCGTAACAGCGTGGACACCTTCATTGTAGCGATCACGACCGTTAGTGGTTGAAAATGGAAAATCAGCTATTGGAATTGTTACACGTTGCCAGTCAGAACTTAAACTTGGCAAATAATTTCCTAAAACAACTGAGGCAAAATTATAACCTGCTAAAATTTCAATTTTATATTTTGATAAATCAATCGCAGCTCCTCCGACATTTTTGATCGAGAAACTGATCATGTTATGCCCCATCGCCTTTGGATAAACTCTTGTGCTTGAACCGTCAGCTCCGGCATAATATTTTAAATTCACTTTACCGTAACTTGGTCCACCAAGTTTTAGGTAGCTGCCAGAACTAACTGGAGGATTCACGACAACAGCGGCTAGAACACTCACCCCTACTTCGTCAAAATGAGTCGCACCATCATCATCGCTAGCAGTTAGTCTGAAAACATAATTTCCTTCAACTAAATTTGAAAGACTTAAGTTGGCCGAATTCTGCCCAGATAAACTTACATTTGGACCAGAAATTTTACTCCAAGCGTAGCTGGCAATTGCTCCATCTGAATCAGAAGCAGAACCATTGAGTACGATTGAATTCTCTGGTAGCTGAATCGTTCTATCTGAGCCTGCATTTGCCACAGGCGCAACATTAACCACCGGTGGTATATCACTTCCATCTAAACTCTGTGCCAACATCCAATTCCACATATTTTGGTCGTTGTAAGCACGAGTCCAAGAATTGTGACCTCCACTCGCAAAAAGCGTAAAACGAATCATATGATCTTCGTTGGTTGAATTTGTGGTTGTAGTGTTGTCGTACCAAGTGAATTGATCAGCAGCTTGAGAATAGAGCGCAAAAGCATCTTTAACTACTACGCCATCCTTATCTAAACATTGTCCCGAGCTATTTTTATTTACACATTGAGGTAAATCATAGCGATACGGAGCATTTGCTAAAACACTTACCGACGAAGGTGTTATACCGTTAATAACATTAACTGACTTTGAGAATGTTGTTGTTGAATCATTGTAAGCATGAAAAAACCAAACTGGCTTTCCTCTTAAATTAATATCATTCGTCTGGGTATTGTCAGCATGACATACGGCCACAACCGAAGCAACACGTTGATGATACTGACGAGAATAATCCATCGTCCCGGCACCACCCATACTCATCCCAGTAATATGAATACGATTCGAATCAACTTCAAATCGTTCTTCAATGAATGTAATGAAGCGATCGATTTTTGCTAAATCTGAGACCCAATAAGTTGAAGTTTGAGGTGAAACAACAATCGCAGGGACATCAAAGCTGCCTTGAAGTCTTAGAGGGGCACCATTTTTAGTTACCTCACAAAGACCTGACCATAAACTTTTATTTGTTTCAGTCGCGCAGTTCCCGATATTACCGTCACCCTGCTCGCCTAAACCATGTAAAAAAACAACTAAAGGATATTTGTCAGCCGTTCCATGTTTGTAACCAATTGGTAAATATAGATGAAAACCATATTCGGAACCACCACTAGCTGATTTATAAATAGGAACTTGTGAACCTGGAACTCCGTAGGGCTGGGCCCAAGTTGTTGAACTTATCATTAAGCTTATAAATAAGAGAGCGGCGTAAATTTTTAACATAAGGTGTTCCTCGGTTGAATTAGTACTTAATCATTCTAAAGCTTATTTTTAATTTGTTAGCTAATCGGTTGAAATCACATAAAAATTGAATTTATTTAAGCCTTATTTTTGAGGCGGTTTAATTGTTATTTTTATGCTAGCTAAGACTTATGAATCACGCTTATGAATTCAATAGAGAAAACTGGAAATTAGCACTGACAAAAGCGCAGCTCAGTCAATTTCATCTAAAAACTCTTTGTGATATGCTTTATCGACCAGAAAAAACAAACACCCTTTCATTTAAGCTTCAAACTTTCATGCAAAAATTTAATCATTCCCTACCTGAAATAATTCAAACCGAAACCTCTAGTGACAACACCACTAAATTTATTCTTAAATTATCTGATGGATTAAAAGTCGAAACGGTTCTGATTCCATTTTACAAAAAAATGACGATTTGTCTTTCAACTCAGGTCGGCTGCGCCATGAATTGCTCCTTTTGTTATACAGGGACACAGGGCTTTTCACGTAACCTCACCTGCGATGAAATTGTCGGTCAGTATTTAGTCGTCAAAAATTGGTTAAAAGAAAAAGAACCCACAGCGGATAATCCGAATATTGTTTTTATGGGCCAAGGCGAACCTTTACATAATGTGAATGAAGTTTTAGCTTCGCTTAAAATTTTTCTAGATAAAGATATGCTCGGGTTGGGTCGAAGACAAATCACACTTTCGACCGTCGGTTATTTACCAGGACTTAAACAATTAGAATTATTTCCGCCCATAAATTTTGCCCTTTCTCTACACTCGCCTAGGCACACGGAACGTACAAAACTCATTCCTGTGAACACTCACTTCCCGTTAGAAAAGGTGTTGGAAGAATTAGGCAAAGTGACTTTTCAAAAAAACAAAATTCTGACCATTGAATATCTACTGATTGAAAATTTTAATGATTCTGTCGCTCACGCCGAAGAACTCGCCCTTTTATTAAAAGATAAGAAAGTCATGATTAATTTGATTTCGTTTAATCCGTTCCCTGGTTGCTCTTACAAGCGGCCCAGTGACGTGAGCGTGGAGAACTTCAAGCACATGCTGGTAAAACACAAATTGCGAGTCACGATCAGACGCTCTAAAGGCCAAGACATTTTGGCGGCTTGTGGGCAGCTCAATAGTAAGCCTGCTGTGCATTAGCCTTATTTTCCTATTTACGGAAAAGTTACGGAATGATAAAATCAACCTATGGAAACGAAAATACTCTCTGTTTCTTGCGGTCTTTTTGGCATCACGGACGACTACACCGAGTCTTTCCTCTCTTTGGATGAGAAGTTTCGCAGTAATAAGGAAGCCACTTTTTTTGTTCGGGCCAGTGGAGATTCCATGCTGCCGGAAATTAAGCCCAACGATATTTTGATTGTGGATAAATCTGTCGCTCTCTTTAACAATGCCATCGCGACTTTTTATTTTAATAGACGAGCTATTTGCAAACAATACATCAAAACCCCGAAAGGAATTATCTTACGTTCACTCAATTCCAAATATCCTGACATTATCGTCAAAGAAGATGATGAGATTGATTTGTTTGGCGTGGTAACGGGTTTGGCCCGTGATCTTTATGGACCCTCCCTATGATTGCGCTGGTGGATTGCAACGCCTTTTTCTGCTCCTGTGAATTGATCTTTGCCCCTGAGTATAAAAATAAACCGGTGGTGGTTCTCTCCAATAATGATGGTTGTGCGCTGGCAAGAACCGATGAGGCCAAAGCGCTAGGAATAAAAATGGCCCAACCTTATTTTGAATTTAAACATTTCGAAAAAACCCATGGACTAAAAACTTTTTCTTCTAATTTTGCTCTTTATATTAACATCTCAGATCGAGTGATGAACCTCTTAGAAAAAATGTCACCCGATATTGCGGTTTATTCAGTTGATGAGGCTTTCCTAGATTTGAAAGGTATGCCTAACGTAGAAAAGTTTGCTTATGAAGTGAAAGATAAAATTTTAAATCACATCGGTATTCCGGTGGGGGTTGGCATCGGTCCCACCAAAGTCCTCGCCAAAGCCGCTAATTTTTTGGCCAAAACCTCCAAGAAAGCTAAGGGAGTGGTCAACTTAATGAGTCGTAAACATCAAGATGTGGCACTGGAACGGATTGAGATTCTCGAAATTTGGGGCATCGGTCGCGCGACGGCAGCAAAATTGAAGGCGATGGGAATTAAAACCGCGAAAGATCTTAGAGATTATTCCAATGAAAAGTTGCTGCAGAAAATTTTTGGAAAAACTATTTTGCAAATTAAAAATGAATTGATGGGCATTCAATGTTTTCCTTTTCATAAGGCCGAAGCCGCTAAAAAAGAAATCATGTGCTCACGCACTTTTGCTAAAAGTGTTTATGATATCGAAGTCTTAAAAGAATCAGTCGCAACTTATGTCACAGATGCGGCGGAAAAAATGCGCTCACAAGGTTCACTTTGTTCTGAAATCTCAGTCTTCGCTCGCTCCAACCCCCACAATGAACTCGAACAAGGTTCACTTTATGAAAGTGAACGTCTGCGCAACCCAACTGCTAATACATTGAAGCTTATAAAACATGCGCTTGCTCTGACTGAAAAAGGTTATCAGCTCGGACATGAATATAAAAAAGTCGGCGTGAAACTCGGACAATTTTCTCAGGGCACTGATTATCAGGTGGATTTTTTATCTCCGCAAGATACGCCTGAAGAACATGAGCTGATGGCGGTGCTGGATCATATTAATTACTACGAAGGTGATCAGACAATTAAAAGTGCCGCTTGTGGAACAACAGATAATGCGTGGAGAATGAATCGAAATTTCAAATCTCCACGTTATACCACTTCTTGGAATGAGTTAAAAAAATTTAATTAGTTTACTTAATATTACGAATCGAATTCATCGCTGCTTCATGACGTGTTTTCAGCATCGTTAATTCTTCAGCATTTTGAATCGCTTGATCGATACATTTCTCATCAGCTAGTGAACGACACTTCAGTTTAGCGGCTTCTTTTAAAAGTAAATTGGCAAATACTCCAATGGTAAGACTCGCCTTTAAATAGGCAGTACGCACTTCCATTGCACGAACTTCATTGGCAAGCTCGCGTGCACCTTTCGTATATTCTTCGGTATCGGCGAGACTAATTTCTTTTGAATAATCACCTGTTTGATCACTTAAATCTGCAGCAATAGAAGATGATTTATTAGAACGACTTGAATTGTGACCATTACTTTGTGCAAAAGCGGTAGAGGTCATAATAGAAAATACGATTGCGAATGTTAATAACTTCATAAGTGCTCCCTGTATTAATGGTTTAAAAATTCTTAACCCCTTAATAAGAGCAAGAGTAATGCCAATCTAAGCATTAAATATCAGCCATTTAGAGTGACAATAATTGTCGAAAAAGACTTCAGTGTAGACAAAGAACCCATCTCGCACTAATTTTAAGTCCAATAACTTCGGGAGAAAATCATGTTAAAATTCATCGTAGCTTTAAGCTTATTAACTTCTGTGGCCTTCGCGCAGATTAAAACACAACAAATTCCTCGCGATGAAATTCAACAAATCTGGAATCAATTACCAGTTGCCAGCAAAGATGCTTCAAAACCTTATATTCTTGATCATAATAAAGTCACCACAAACTCTGTTCTCCTCCTTCACGGCTTGAGCGATTCACCTTATTACGTTCGCCAAATTGGAGAAGTTTTTTATAAAAAAGGCTGGAACGTTGTCGCTATTTTATACAGAGGTCACGGAACCAAAGCTGAAGATTTAAAATACGTGAAAGTAAAAGAATGGCGAGCGGATGTGCAAAACGGAATAAAAATCGCGAAGCTGCTAGGACAAAATGTTTCGATTGGTGGTTTTTCAACTGGGGCAACTCTTGCAATTGAAGCACTGTTAAATAAATCAGCACCTTTTCAAAGTCTTTATCTTTTTTCTCCGGCGATTGGATTCTACGACAAGATGGCCTACTTATCTTGTATCGTAAAACCTTTCATGCAATATGATGAACCTGATGCGATTGAAAATAGTGATGTTCGTTACCGTAAAATTGCTATCAATTCTGTTTGTCAGTTGAGAAAAGTCATGAAGAGCATTCGTAAGTTTCGTCGTGCTGACGAAATTAAAGTTCCGGTTTTCACCGTTATTACTGACGCTGATACCACCATTTCACCGAAAGACATGCATAAATTTGCGAATCGCTTAGAAACGCAAAAATATGTTATTACCTATCCAGCCGAGCTTAAAATCGCTCACGGTGCAGTCACTCGCTCTGAAACCAATTCAAAGTTTAATGAATTGAAGACGGAATTGAATAAATTTATCCAAAATTATTTCAAAGCCGAGTAAGGCAATCAGAGCTCTGTTCAGGCCTTCGGCCTGCTAGATTAAAATTACAGTGCAAACCTAATCTAATTGACTCGCAGCGCAATCGGCTTTATAAATACCTTCATGAAATCACTATTAGCAGTTATATTATTGATTTTATTCATATCACCTAGCTATTCACAGCGGCTGGAACTGACCCCCTCAAATCTACCAAGGTTAATGGAATTACCTGTTATTAAAAACTATCTGACTGCGCTAGATTCATTGAACGGCTTCTTTCTTATGCGTAATCCATTAACGACACAGATGCTGGATGACTACAACCGCACGAAACCAAAAGTGGAAGAGTTTGATATTGTCGATATCATGACCAACTTTAACCAGAAAACTGAATTTAAGAATTTTTTAAAAAGGCGCCATCATTATCAAGAATATTTTGACTGGCTTGAGTATCGACTGACACAAAGTTTGTTCGGTACCATGGAACAGTTAGGAGCAGGGATTTATTCTGACATTAATGCGGCCCAGATGAACATGGAAACACCTGGGAAAAATTTTGGCGATATCTTTAAGGTCTTAGCTGATCAATTCACACGTATAAAAATTCATAAGAGCTATGAACAAATGTATAACACCACGAGCTTTCGTTTTACGCCTGATACGGATTCAATGGTTTATCAATTCAATACGATTGGGTTGATGACTTCCGGTGAGTATCATCAACTCTATTGGTACGCTTTATCTAAAGTTACTGATGAAGAGTCAATCAATCAATTTGGCTCTTATGTCAAACAGTTACGAGAAGAATTAAAAATCAAACCAAAAGATGAAACGTTTAACTATGTCCTGTCTAAAATGGATTTTGAACTCACTAAAGTGGTCTTTGACTCTATTATCCGAGGTGGAAAAAATATCGATCTCGGCAACTGTAATCTCTATATGGGTGTTGTGAATCTCGATCGTAAATTAAATCTCAACTAGCAGGGAAACGCACAGAAAAAAGTGTGCCATTCTGATTCGACTCCAGCTGCATCTTCCAATTATTTTTTTTGGCCAAAGAATAAACCCAAGCTAGTCCCAAACCATGGTTTTTACTACCATCTGTGGGGCGATTGTGGCCGCGATTAAAAGGCTCCCCCAACTTATCTAAGACTTCCTGTGGTATTCCCTCACCTTGGTCTTTAATTTCCACTATATTTTCACCTAAAATAATTTCAACCACTTTATTGATGGGTGAATAATTAAGCGCATTTAAAATAATATTGGATAGGAATTGCTCTAATTGAGTCTGATTAGCAAAAACATAAAAATTATGATGAGAGGATAATTTTAAACGTCCAGGGTATTTAGCTTCCAGGCGGGACAGAATACTGGTCATAATTTTTTCTATTTTTATCGCATGTAATTTTTTTTCATCGTAAGAATTTTCGAGTTCTGCCCAATTTAAAAAAGAATTAATGGTTTCTGCCATTTTATTCAATTCATACTTGAGTGAATGAAAAAGTTTCTTCGAAACTTTTTCATCTTGCATTTCACGTTCTATTTCAAAATTGATAATAGCGATTGGCGTTTTTAATTCGTGTGCCATCTGCTGTGACCATTGTTTGGATAGCATATTGCCGCGATTAATTTTATTAATCATGTGATCAAGGCCTTGCACTAAACTAATAAATTCATCTTTGTAAATCTTATCCACTAAATTAATATTTAGCATTTTTGAGATACTCGGAAGAATACGATTAGATAAGGCCAAGTTGGCCACATCACTCACCTGCTTTGATAATTGGGATATGGGTCTAAGTAAAATGAAACTTAAAATAAACGCGACTAATAAACCAAAAGTTAAAATACCGATAAAGAAAAGCAGTGTGTTTTCTGAAAAATAATCCGGTGTTAAAAATTTTTGATCGACTACTACGCCTACCTGTAAAGTCCGGTCGCGGATACTTGGAAGTTTGAGATTGAGAATACGAATAAAATTCGCAGGATTCTCAATAGTAATCCACTGCGGGCCTTGCGGAATATCCCCTAACGGCAGTAGTTGCGCCGAGAAGCTTTGATAAATAGCTTCGCCCTGAGCATTTCGAATGATAAAAAATTTACCAATACGCGTTTCACCCAACTCATCCGAAATAATTTTTTCGACTTGTTTAATATCAATTTTTTTCAACTCTGCTAATTCTGATGCTAATAAAGTAAAAGCTGTTGTTCTGGCCTGCTGATCAATAAGCATTAATTTTTCTTGTTTGGAAAAATAAGAATGCATCCAAATAGTAATGGCGGCAGTAAAAAGTAAAACGGTAAAAGAAATTAGAAAAAATCTATTCCTCAATCCAATAGCCTGCATTACGCATGTTCCTTACTTGAAGTGAAGAGTTAATATTGCTTAATTTTCTACGTAAGTTAGTGATGGTGACTTCAACCACATTGGTTTCGACTTCGAGATTATCTCCCCACACGGTATCGAGCAGATCACTTTTATTCCAAACACGGCCATACTCATTCAGTAAGGTACTTAAAACTAAAAATTCTTTCGCAGGCAAACGTTCCGTCGACGCATCCACCGTAATGGTACGACGACTGTAATCCACCACGGTATTTCCAAACTTACGAAAGCTTGGAATACTCTGTTCGCTTCTTCTCAAAAGTGCATTAATTCGGGCCGTAAGTTCCTGTACAGAAAAAGGTTTGCCGAGATAATCATCGGCCCCCATATTGAGTAGCTCTGCTTTCTCATTGGGTGTATTTATCGCTGAAAGAATCATAATAGCACTGGTAGGCACTTTCTTTTTTATTTTTAAAAGATGGTCTTTCGAATCCGATTCACCAATCAGGCGATCGAGAATAATAAGCTTATTTTCATTGCTCAGTTTGCCCTCAAAATCTTCTCTATTGGAAGTTAAAGTGACATCGAAGCCTTTATCTTTCAAATACTTAGATAAAAGTTGTCCTAGTTTCTGATCATCTTCTAGTACTAAAATTTGGCTCATCTCTACCTCACCTGAAAATTAAAAAAATTTTATCTTCGCTTAAGGACGCCAATCCTATTTAAGTCAATAATATCTACTACACGGAGGGTATATGAAAAACAATTTATTTATTATTTTTGCACTTTTGAGCGTTTTTTTAATCGCAGGATGTAGTTCAAAGAAAACATCAAAACCAGTAGAGACTCAAGCTTCACAGAAAGATGATGTGAAGAAAAAAACTAATAAGAAGAAATAATGAAAACAATAATCTTATTTTGCGCACTTTTTAGTACGCTGTTTATGTTGCATTCATCACCAGCGTTAGCAAAAACAAAAAACAAATCGAATGCAAAAAAAGTTTGCCTTGAGAGCAACCCTCAAATGAAAGGTAAAGAGCTAAAAGATTGTATGAATCAGCAAAAAAAATCAAGCAAGAAGAAGGCGAAGAAAAAGTAAGTATTTCATGCCAGCCTTCTTTTTAGTCGCCGTCAAATCCTGTAGACAGTTTTTGGCGGCTTCTTTTTTTTGAGATAGGGAGATGAATAAATGTGCCCGCGAAAAACGACCAACTCAAAAAAATCTTCAAAACGCATCATCAGCTCATGACCATAATCGATGCTCGGTGCCCAGAACACTTCATATCCGGCTTGATCAAAAATAGTTTCATAAAGTAAAAACGAAAATTTATCTTCTTCGATTAGTAAAACTCGCATTTTTATTGTCCTTTACTAATTTTGGTAACCACCACTTCCAAAACATACTTCTGATCTTGTTGCGTCAGATTATTTTCAGAAGTAAATGCACTGCTAAGATTAGCATGAGCATCAATATGCTTACGGTCAAATATGAGTTCATCGATAGTGACCCCTAAAAAATCGGCTAAACGCTTGGCCTTGACGATATCTTTAGGAGGACGATTTTCTTGCCATGAGTAAAGGGTTGAATAAGGAATTTTAGTACTCTGACTCACTAACTTGAGATTAAGTTTTTTGGCCTTTAAATAATGTTTCAGAACTTTTCCAATTTGTATTTCAGTCATATATTCTCTATGGAATAATAGTTTTTAACTTTTGTAATGTTCTTTTTCGCTAACCGTTTTTATTTCAAGAAAATTCACTTAACCGAATTATTCTTCTCGCTAACAGCTTGCAAAAAAGAAAATTAATTCAAAAACGTATGTGGCTGAATTCAGATATGAAATTTTTTACTTAGAAGTAAAATGTCCGATATCAAATGTATTTGTAAATAAAGCATTGGCAGGGATCCAGCAACCGATGACTTCTTCCAGTGATTCATTAAAACTTTTGCGATTACAATCATAGTAATCCGTGACACTGGCGGTTTTTAACTTACAAGCACAGTTGTAATTGGTTTTCATCCAGTACTCTTTGCCATAAGAATTTCGTAAAAGATATTCACATTGCTGATAACTCTTACGTGAAGCCACTAGCGTTGAGTAATGAGGGCTGCAGTTCATCACGCTACGCACGCTTAAACGATAACTCTCATCCTCTAAAATAATCGAACAGTAACCAATCGCCACCGGAGCTTGAGCGGCACTTAAAGTTTCGGCCGTCGCCGCTTCTAGCGCTTTTGGGCCAAAGGTTTCTCTGAGATAAGACTTCCATAGAGGCAAAGATGGCAATTGCCCCACTTCAGATGCACAATGAGGAAAAAGTTTAGTTTGATAAAATTTGAAGCGTTTTTTTTGCCATGCTGAAGTTGGTAAGACATTCACTAATTCATAAATATTTTCTTTATTCCAAGCCTTAAGCCAATACGGAGGATCTTTAAAGAATTTTTTGTGAACGTAGTTTTTAAATTTCTCGGTTTGATTTCCATCTCGATTTTTTTTGGTCTTAAGAAAATCGTGATAGAGTTCATAAAATTCAAACAAATCACTTTCTTCTAATTTTTTGCCCATGAGAAGTTTTTTTAGCCGTGCGGTCGTTTTTTCATAATCACAAAAGCCTGCGGATTTTATATCAGAGATTGCCCACGCGATGGCGGAATAATCTAATTTGGTTGGGGCCCAATGGAAAATCTTTTTTTCTTTATGTTTGTAGGCCATCCAATATGGATGAGAGATTAGAGTTGAACTGATTTGTTCATCCATGGCATAAAAATTAACCAGATCCGATCCCGCATGGGCGTAACAAATCGAAGAATTTTTTTGATCAGTAATGGGTAACTGATCATAGATATGAGATTTAATTTGATACAAATCAACATTGTCACAGGCCATCGCTTTGAACGCGAGAATAAAAAAGAAAATAAAATTCATTCTTTATTCTAAAACATTTTTGATTAAAATGGTTTATTGCAAGGAAAAGTTAGAGAGTGTTGACTCTAAAACAACAGTGGTACTTGAATCACCTAAAATAACAAGGACACCAGGCATCGCCTTAGTCAGTGCATCAGCGGGCATGCCTCCATCTTGAATAGTACTATTCACAATTTTAGCACCAGGGAAATCATTAATATTGTAATAGGTGTTATGCCAATTCACACAATCAGGCATACAAACAATTTTAAAACTTTTCGTATTATCAAAACTTAAAACTTGTCCCACATATTCATCATAAACCAAAACATGATCGGCCACTTTATCGCCTGTGGTATCAATTAATAAATTTAAATACACTGAAGCTGAATTATTTTTTTCCCAAGTAACACCAAAGTCAGTAAGAAAGGTGTTGTGAAAATATTTATTGGCCGCTATGGCCTTATTACCAATCCCACCACCTTGAAATGAACCTGCAGCATTCGCACCACCAGCGGACATTAAATGCAAGGACTCATCATTTTGTGACCAGCTAATAGAAGCATTGTTTACGCTTTTATCAGTAAATGTTGTGTTAATTTCAAAAAGGCCGCGTACTTTGCCGGATTGACGACCGCAGCTGACAAGAAACAAGATTATTAAGAAAATTAAAACGTTCTTCATCCTTACTATCTTAATCCAGCTTATTTAATACTTCAATTGATGACGTTCAAGGGGGTATTTGAGCTTGAGTAGACGGTCAACAATCTGATAAAATGATTTTTTAAGGAATTAGTATGCAACACCGAATAGTTATTAAAGTAGGCTCACTCGCTGTTACCGACGAAAAAGGTGGGGTTTCCCCTAGTAAAATCGCTGAAATCGTGGGCGATCTCCATCAGTTAAAACAGCAAGGTTTTTTACCTATTCTGATTAGCTCAGGTGCTATCAATACTGGCCGCCAATTTGTGCAAAAACCTGAAGAAAAAGGCATGATGATTTCTTATCAACAGGCCTGTGCGGCCGTTGGCCAACCCCTATTAATGAAACATTATATTGATGCTCTCAATGAAGTGAAGTGGCCGTGTGCTCAGATTTTAGTCACACATGAAGATTTCAAAGAAAGAAAACGTTTTCTCAATATTCGAAATACGATCAACCGTTTACTGGAACATGGCATTCTCCCCATCGTAAATGAGAACGATACCGTTTCATTCGCTGAAATTACTGTGGGTGACAATGATCAATTAGCAGTCATGATGACGGAAGCCTCGGACGCGGAAAAACTTATTCTGCTTTCAGAAGCTGATGGCCTCTATAATAAAAATCCAAAAGACCCAGATGCTGTTCGTTTAGACGAAGTAGATTTTCGCGATGACTTTAGTAGTGTAAAAATGGCGACGAAAACCAGTATTGGTCGCGGTGGGATGGAAACCAAAATTAAGGCCGTAAGAAAACTCACACCACTGGGTGTCGATGTGATTCTCGGAACTTTTATGCAAGCTAAGCCTGTCTCTCGCCTATTGGCAAAAAAAGGTGGAACGGTTTTTAAAGGTAATCCAGTCAGACAACAGTCACGGCGTAAGTCTTGGCTTTCAACGGTCGTGAAAAATGATTGTTATGTCGTAGTAGATGAAGGTGCCGCGGACGCGCTTCTGCAAAAAAACACTTCGCTCTTACCCATTGGAATAAAAAAAGTTCATGGCAAATTTCAGCGCGGAGAAGTGATTCAAATACGTCATAAGAGTAAAGTGTTAGCAGTCGGAATTTCAGAGTATGATTCCAAAACGATGGGACTGATTAAAGGAAAAAAATCGGCAGAGATTAGTACTGTGATTGAATATGCACATTCAAAAGTTGCGATCCACAAAGATAATCTTTTACTGAAGAAGGATGAACTGTGAATATTTTAGAGATGGCAAAGAAAGCAAAAACGGCGAGCCTTAAACTACAATCCTTACCAGAAGCAAAACGCATCAAGGCCTTAAGTGCTATTTCTAAAGAATTAATAAAAGAAAAAAAGAAAATTCTTACCGCCAACCTTAAAGATCAAAAAGAAGCTAAAAAGAATAATCTCGATGCGGCCATGCTTGATCGCCTGAGTCTCACTGAAAAAAATATCACTGACCTCTCTCAAATGTGCTTGGAAGTGGCCAAGCAAAAACAAGTCGTAGGCACCATTGCGGAAACATCGACTCGTAGTGATGGTCTTGTGATTCAAAAACAAAGAATTCCTATCGGTGTCATTGGAATGATTTTTGAATCACGTCCGAATGTCGTCATCGACGGTGCAGCACTCGCCATAAAATCGGGCAATGCGATTATACTTAAAGGTGGTAAAGAGGCCATCAACTCAAATAAAGTTCTCCACCAAGTAATAACAAAAGCGACTAAAACTATTCTGCCAGCTGGTTCTATTCATTTAATTGAAACGCGCGAGGAAGTTGGTGAACTTTTAAAACTCAATCAATATATTGATCTCATGGTTCCAAGAGGCGGAAGTTCATTGGTTCAGTACGTGAAGACCAATGCGACGATGCCCGTGATTGCCCATGATAAAGGTCTTTGCCATACTTACGTCCACCATGATGCTGATGTTGATGTAGCAAAAATTGTGTTAAATGCAAAAGTGCAACGTAGTAGCGCTTGTAATGCACTTGAAACACTGCTGCTCCATGAGAAATACAAAAAAAATAAAGAGGTCGTGCTGGCACTAATAGATGCAGGTGTCGAAATTCACGGTGATAAAAAGATTCAAAAATTTTCACCTAAAATACTGGCAGCGACACCAATTGATTTTGCGACAGAATGGTTAGCGAAAAAAATTTCTATTCGCATGGTCAAATCAGAAGATGAAGCGATTGAGCATATTCAACAATATTCTTCTCACCATACAGAAGCCATTCTCGCCAAAGATAAAAAAGTGATTGATCTTTTTTTAAATTCATTAGATGCGGCTTGCTTAGTCGTTAATGGTTCAACTCGTTTTAATGACGGTGGAGAATTAGGTCTAGGTGCTGAGCTTGGTATTTCGACATCAAAACTTCATGCTTATGGACCGATGGGTGCGGCTGAAATGACGACGACTCGGTTTATCGTTACCGGCTCAGGTCACATTCGTAATTAACCTTTTAACTGTTGTTTAAGTTGCTTGGCCGCCATGGCATATCCTCCATTCCCACCGTCGATAAAATGGATATGCTCACCATCTTTTACATCTTGAACCAAACATGTCATGAGTGAATCTTCTGAGATATGAATGCCATAATAAATTTTTTGCTCTTGGTACATCTCTTTGAGATAGTTTTCGATTTGTTCAAATTGTCTATGAGTACAATCCAATATCATTCGCAACATATCATCAAACTTTCGATAGTCACTGTGAGTTTTCATGCTAGCAGCATATTTTTTTGGATTAAAAATCAGTGGATTGAGGTTGAATTTAAAAATTAAAACTGACATGAAAATTTCAAAAGCACGGGCGAGAAATGAAAGCGTCAATAAACTACTGTGATATTTCATTTCTTCTTGCAAGCACTGCCGAAGGCCTTTATAACTGGTCGCTTGTAAATTGACCGGATTGGCAGCATCTAGCTTACCATCAAAAATCTCATTTAATTTCTGTATGACGTTGTGATAAGTAGCTGCTTCATCTTTTTCGCGACTTACGACCAATAGAGAAATAATTTTACCATGAGTACTTCTGATAGGCTTCCAACGACAAGAAAGACCGGTAAGGTTTGCTTCAGAAGTTTCAATTAACTTGGCCTCATATTGATCAGCTGAATTTTTTATTTTTTTCTCCGCTAACGCCAAACCACCACCGCGGAAAATCGCTACCGATTTTTTGCCAACCAGTTGGTATTTAGCAACTTCGATTTTTCCACCCAAATCAAGAATTTCTTGCATTTTTATAATGCCAACTCGCAATCCTAAATTAAATTTTTTTTCAGACAAAGAACGAAGCGCTACTAATTCTTTCGTCACGGCCAAAAGATGATGTTCTGGCACTAACAAAGTTGCCCCATCTCCACCAAAGACAAAAGGAAAAGCTTCCTGCTTCATCGCATTTTGAGCACATGCGATGGTCGCAGCACCGACAGTGTTTACATCCTTGTAGCGCCCAGCTTCAATCGCTTTAGTTGAACCTTTAACATCGGTGATAATCACATGCCAATCATTTGGAACAGGAGCGAAATACTGATCTTGAGTTAAACTTTCAAAATCAGTAAACGCTGTCATGACTTCATAGAAATTTGTTTTTTGCATCACTTAATCTTTAAAAAAAGGCCGGGAACCAGATTTCACTGACTCCCGGCCCGTTATAAGAACAAATTAGGCCATAGCTGCTTTCGTTTTTGCCTTTGTTTCAGCAATTGATTCTTTCGTAATTCTCATTCCATAGAATGAACGAAGAACGAAGAATAAACCAACTACAAAGAAGAACATACCCACGTATTTCGACATTTGGGCGAAATCTGGACTCACTGCGATTTCTACCGCTAATAAACCAAACAATGTTGTAAATTTAATAACCGGGTTAAGTGCAACTGATGATGTATCCTTGAACGGATCACCTACAGTATCACCAACAACAGTCGCCGCATGTAACGGAGTACCTTTAGCGCGTAAATCAACTTCAACCACTTTCTTAGCGTTATCCCATGCACCACCAGCATTTGCCATAAAGATCGCTTGGAATAGACCAAAAACGGCAATTGAGATTAAGTAACTTGCAAAGTAAGTTGGATCAAAACAGGCGAAAGCCAATGTGAATGAGAAAACAACACCAAAGATGTTGATCATTCCGGCCTGAGCATATTGTGTACAAATTTTTACAACTTCGATTGAATCTTTTTCTGAAGCTTTAGCACTTCCATCAAGACGAATATTTTTCTTGATGAATTCAACCGCACGGTACGCACCAGTTGTAACCGCTTGAGTAGCAGCACCAGTGAACCAGTAAACAACGGCTCCACCAGTAATTAATCCTAATAAAACGCGTGGATCTAAAAGATCTAATTTAAGGTTTAGAAGAAGGATGATTGAGAAGATCATCGTCGTCGCACCAATAACCGCGGTACCAATTAATACTGGCTTAGCAGTTGCTTTGAACGTGTTACCCGCTGAATCGTTTTCTTCCAAATAGTATTTCCCTTGTTCAAAATCAGGCTCGAAACCAAATTGAGATTTAATTTCTTGTTTAATACCTGGAAGAGTTTCAATCAATGAAAGCTCAAAGACTGATTGAGCGTTATCTGTCACTGGACCATAACTATCAACTGCAATAGTAACTGGACCCATACCTAATAGACCGAAAGCAACGAGACCAAAAGCGAAGATCGCTGGGAAAACCATGAACTCGCCTAGACCTTGTAGAGATGTCCAATAAGCAGCTCCCATGAGACCAACAATTGTCATACCTTTCCAGAAAGCTGAAAAGTTACCAGCTACGAAACCAGCGAGAATAGTAAGAGAAGCTCCACCTTCGCGAGAAGCGGCAACGGTCTCAGCAACGTGCTTCGATTTTGCTGAAGTGAAAACTTTTGTTAATTCAGGAATGAGAGCAGCTGCAATAGTACCACAGCTGATGATGGTAGAAAGTTTCCACCAAAGACCTGAAGGTAAATCACCAATTAAAATATTCGAAACGCCGTAAGTTACGACGATTGAAATGATCGAAGTGATCCATACTAATAATGTTAATGGCATTTCGAAGTCGAAATGTTTTTTATCAGCGTACATTGAGCGACAAAGAGCTTCGTTAATCCAGTAAGAAACGATTGAGGTGACAACCATTAATACTCGCATAGCAAAGATCCAAACGATAAGTTTCGCTTGAAGATCAAGACCATTTGGTAACATAGTTAAACCTTCGCCATTTAGACCACCTGTTTTACCAGCTGCTAAAACGATGAAACTAATTAACGCTACACCAGTTACGCCGTAAGTTTCGAAACCATCAGCGGTTGGACCAACAGAGTCACCAGCATTATCACCAACACAGTCAGCGATAACACCTGGGTTACGGGCGTCGTCTTCTTTAATATTGAAAACAATTTTCATTAAGTCTGAACCAATATCAGCGATCTTTGTGAAGATACCACCTGCGATACGTAGAGCTGAAGCACCTAAACTTTCCCCTACCGCAAAACCGATAAAGCATGCGCCAGCAGAAGTTCTATCCACGAATAGTAGAATGAATAACATCATGATTAATTCAACACAGATCAAAAGCACACCAATCGACATCCCTGAACGAAGTGGAATACCCATAACTTCGTACGGCTTACCAGCAAGAGAAGCGAAAGCTGTTCTTGAGTTGGCCCAACAGTTAATGCGAATACCAAACCAAGAAACAAGTAATGAACCTAGAATACCTAGAACTGACCAACTTAAGATAAGAAATGTCTTACCCATCGTCATGTGTTGTAGACCAAAGAAGTACCAGAAAATACAAGCACCAATGATAATTTCTAGAACAACTAGAAATTTTGCTTGTTGGACTAAGTAGGCAACACAAGTTTTGTAAATCAATGCTGATACTTCTAACAATGATTTATGAGCTGGTAATTTCTTAACTTTAAAAAATTCCCAAATACCAAAGCCCATACCGATAAAAACGACCAGCATGCCCCAGCCTAAAATAGTTGTACCAGACATTTCGCTTCCAAAAACGTTAAACATAACGTTGAGATCTGGAATCGGAAGGTCAGCTTCGCTACCGAAGGCCTTTCCACCTAATCCAAGCGTTGAAACGCTCATGAGCAGGTACCATAAATTCTTTTTGATTTGATTTAACATAAGTTTCTCCTGAAATCCGACAGTGGCCGGTCGCACTTTTGACAGAAACAAGAGCACGCACGCTTCATGTCAGGAGGTTATTATTAATAGGTAGATATATATATAGTGGAACAAATAAAATCACAACCACTTCATTGCCGGATTGAGAGCAAATGACTCTTCGCAAAACTTATTATTTTAAATAGAGATCACAGGTTTTAACAAAGATCTCAAAAAATTTCTCGTTTGAAATGGCGGTTAATTTCCCTTGAGAAGAAATTTTCATAAACTCCGGCATCACATCTTTCATTTTCCGTCGCGGATTTAGATAAGCGATATATAAATCCACTTTGGGCCATGCCCCCTGTGATTGTCTTTCGATAAAAACATCTCGAGTTGCGATCACGTTCTTAGGATCATCATCGAAAAAGAGTATTCTATGATTTTGCCTGCCTGTTTTTTGTAATTCAGATAATTCTTGAGCGTACTGGCTTAAAACTTCGGCCTTCATTTCTGGCGGGGTATCGGATTGAATCAGAAATCTTTCTTGGATTTCCTTATCACCGGTCGGTAGATAATTTTCTAAGGGAAAAATATTTGGCCAATAACCTTGTGCTTGCATGTGAAGAAAAACTTTATAGATACTTTGAACGGCATGCCAACGGGCCGTTAGTAAATGCCCTTGTTTCGCGAGAGTTGGATCCGAGATCACTTTTTCAAAATAGCGATAAGCAGGGCCCAAATAAGCAAAATCTTTTTTTGCTAAATCTTCAGGCTTAGCATCGTCAATCATTTTTAAAAGGTCTTCCAGCAAATGATTAATCTCAGGGTTTTTATTATCACGCATACGCGCAAAAGTGGTCTTCATTAAAAAAAGTGTAAAATCCCAATCAAAAAAAATTTTGGACTCCTGGCTAAATCCAAACGAGCAATTGAGGAGGATAATAAAAGCGAGAATTTTCTTCATAAAGCGATAAACACCATTTGCACCAGATGAAGTAAATACCCGATTGGAAAGTGTAAAAAAATTATTCAATATTGTTCAACCTAACGAAGTGATTTGTTTAGATTAAATAAATTTTTAGATTTTTTATCGATTTTATTTTTGGAGGAGACGATCGGATTTGAACCGATGGCTTTACGGTTTTGCAAACCGTTCCTTTGGACCACTCAGGCACGTCTCCTCAAAAGATATGGAATAATCGAATAAACGGGCGTGTTTGTCAATGAATGGGATGCTGCATGAGAAGCTTAAGCTTCTCTAATAACGTACTTATCTTTACCTTGGTCGACGAGTTCTTTTAACTCTTTACCTACTTTAAAGAAAGGTACTTTCTTAGGTTCAACCTTAACCACTTTACCGGTCTTAGGGTTACGGCCTTCATATGCTTTATAGTTACGATTGACGAATGAACCGAAGCCTCGAATTTCTATTCTCTCATCGTTAAACAACGACATAATCATTGTGTCGAAACAGATATTAACGATCTTCTCTGCCTGCTGGTGAGGGATGTTGGCCTGCTTCTCAATAACTGAAATGAGATCCGCTTTTGTCATATTGAAACTCCGTTTTCAAATAACTATTTGAAATTGTTAATTTAATTATATCGTTTTTTTAAATTGGATCTAATAAAAAATGAGCTCTCACAAAAAAAACTATCGGACCAAGAGCAGCCGATCTTTGGAAATGCCCAAAGTTATTGGCAAACACCTCAGCTTGTTCAAAAAACATAAATTGCTAAATATTTGAAATTAAAGGGTTATTTACTACTTTGAGGGTCTCAATATGATCTCATGTTACCCTAAAAATGGGACTCAAGAATTTGAGTTTATCTGTCGATAATTACTTGAGGTGGAAGATTAAAATGACGTCACTCAAACTATTCATCATTTGCCTACTTAGCATGCCGCTGTTCTTTGGTTGTATGACTGAAGTTATGAAAACAAACCGTCCGGTACTGGACGATATTTCCAGTGGTGGTGGAGATGGTGAAGATGAAGAAGTTGTTCGTCCCGATAAAGCTGTTTTTATTAAGAGCGGATTCTGCGCTTGTAAAAATGGTGTCACGGCGATTCTTGGTAACTGTGCTAGCTTCTGTGCTACCAAAGGTAACACTGGTAATAAAACTCTCCTTTACCTCGAAACAACTCTTGGACCAGAAATTTTACTGAATTCACAATTAGGAAATTTAGATAATTGGTGTAAAAAAGTTATTGAGTACACTGACGATGAAGGCGAAACACAAACGGTAGGAACGAACCCAAGTTGTAAAGCCATTCTACGAGACTCTGATGGTAACGAGATTATACTCGATTCACCGACGGTAAGCTCAAATAATAAATTAACTATCGATCTTATCGATGGAGTTGTTGGCTTCAACAAAACATATGTTCTTAGTATTGTCGAAACAGAATCGGGTGCAAGTTCAGATAGTATTCAAATCAGAAGAATCACGGGTCTTGATTCAGTCAGTGATCTGTCTCCTTTGAAAATTGATCCGGCCAATGGTTATACTTGTATCAGTCGTGGTTATTCTGTCGATGAAGATTCAGGAACTATTTTCTATGAAAGTGCTTTTAAACTTCACTATTATTTCATCGATTGGGATGCACCTCCAATCATTCCACAAGGCACGATCAATATTTTCTGTCATGACATCGCTGCTTTTGGAGCAAACGATAGTTCACTCTATCCACGTCTGGAACTCAATCCGGGAATTTTTAGCGTGTGGAGTATGAACGATGCTCGCTTCTATGATAGTAAAATCGATCCGACTATCGGTACGGTTAACGGAAAACTAGATATTCACGACATCATCGATGCTCTTATCAAATCTGATGGTGGCGTTGGGTTATCCAATGATATTTTCTTTAAACTCGAATGGCCGAACTTCCCACAAGGTGCGGCGACCGGTGATTCACAAAATCCAGGCGGAACATCGAACCCGCCAACCTTAGGTTACGTTATGTCTCCGTGGATCAATAGCACAACTAATATTTCTTATTGTCCTACTTCCACTCATTACTATGGAACAAATCTGACGTTACAAGCTTTACGTGATGTGGTTGGGATTGATACCGAAGGTCTATATTTAGGAATTAAAGAAAGCGAATCACAAACTTTATCAGATGGTACAGTTGTGGTTGGTCCAGATGATTATGTTATTATCCGCGAAGGTTTATTACGTAGTATTTGGTTCTATGTTCAAGCCGGTCAGGCCATCGCTCCGACTCCATTAACTGAAGGTTCAAAAACGCTACACTTTTATTGGCCACCAAACATCAATGCTCCTTATATTAAGAACTCAGATCAAAGACTTTATACCATTCGTCACCCATCACAAATTAGCAGTACCAGCTTAAATGGTGGTACAAGCCAAGTGAACATCACTCAGATTCCACATGACAAAAAATTTGCTTGTGGCCCTAAAGCTGATTAATTACAGAAAATTTCGGACAAAAATTTCGATGGTCGGATCTAATTCGTAACGGAAAATAACGTAAAATGATGAGACGTTAAGAGTTAAACTTCCAATATAGAAAACCAATCTACGCGTGAACCTTACGAAAAAATTGGCGGTTTTTGGCATTTTATAATTCCAATAAATCGCCACGATAAACACCACTAAAAAACAATAAAAGTAGCGGGTCAATTTGTCGCTCTTATTGATAATACTAGCTAAACGCATGAAAGCATCTTCATGCGACAAAAGTTCTGCAATAAAATCTAACATTTTGGGATAGCTTCGAAAAAAGGTTTCCCAATTGGAGCCTTCGACTCTGGATAAAATATGTGCTTTAACTTCATCTATCGTTTTACCGGCCAGTGGATTGTACTTAAGCTCAGGAAGATATTTCGTTTTTAAATCGGAAAGGCCACCCGACTCAGCCGCTTCGGCTTTATTCTGAGGTAAACCAATATACTTAGAGTCGGTTGGTACCGGTTCTTCGATAACAACATCGTACTCGTCATTAGGATTCACTTCGTTGATTTTTTTCTGAGCTTCGATCAATCGGTTTTGTGCTGCTTGTTTCTCATTAATTAATTCATCTGCTTCGTCTTGCGCAAATGCATAACCAAAAAATAGTAGTATGACCAAAAACAGCTTCATCATTTTTTAAGCAGCAGAAGTTTCTTGGCGAAGTTTTTTTAATTTATCCAAAAATAAGGTGATATTTGACGCAACAAAAACCGATGAGTACGTTCCAACCACAATACCTACAGACATTGCCAAAAAGAAATCTTTAATAACACCACCACCAAAGAAGTACATCGCTAAACACACGGCCAGAGTTGTACCTGAAGTTAAGAAAGTTCGACTTAAAGTCTGATTAAGCGCTAAATTCATATTCGATGCAAGATCCTTTGAAGTACCGAGCTCATCGTTTTCGCGTATCCGATCATAAACAACAACCGTATCGTTAACTGAGTAACCAATCATGGCCAGGATCGCACCAACAATTTGTAAACTGAATTCATTTCCAAACAAGGCAAAGACACCTAGGACTAAAATAACATCATGAATAGTCGCAATAATCGCACCTGGCGCGTAAACAAAATCAAAACGTAAGCCAATATAAATCAAAATACCTAAAAAGGAATAAAGCATGGCCTTAAAAGCAGAGATACGTAATTGTTTTCCGGCTTTGGGCCCGACCACATCCGTCTTTCGGATCTCAATTGAGTTATCAGCAAAATCTTTTTTTAACGAAGCTGTTAGTTTATCCGTAATCGCACTTACGTTCTCAGCATCAGTCGCAATTTTGATAATAAATTCGTTATTATTTTTTTCGCCAATATTTTGCACACTTGAAGAACTAAAACCTTCCTTCGCTAGTGTCGTACGTAATGTATCTAAGTCAATGGTCGAACCAAACTTGACTTGAATTTCAGCACCGCCTCGAAAATCGACACCGAAATTTAAACCTTTGTTGAATAAAATAACTAAAGCTGCCGCACACGCAATAAACGAAATGAGTGTGGCGAGATTAAAACTGCCAGTAAAATTAAAATTATATTTTTTCATATTATTCCTTTATATACTTACTGTTTGAGAAGAGCTTTTATTCACATAATATTCCATTAAAAGTTTTCCTACGAAATAAGCAGCATAAATGGTAGCCGCAATACCGATTAGTAATGTCACCGCAAAACCTCGGATCGGACCTGTTCCAAAATTAATCAAACAAAAACCAGCAACCGCGGTAGTTAAGTTGCCATCGATAATCGCCCAAAAGGCTTTATCAAAACCAGCCTCGACAGCGGCAAACTTCGATTTACCTTCGGCCAGCTCTTCTTTAATACGTTCGTTGATAATGATATTAGCATCAACTGCCATACCAACCGTAAGCGCAATACCAGCAATACCAGGAAGCGTTAGCGTTGCACCGATGAGAACTAAACCGGCCATAATAATTAAAACGTTAACAATTAATGTTGTAACAACAATCACACCTGACACGCGATAGTAGATAAGACAGAAAAGAAAAACTAAAACTGCCCCGACGATAGTTCCAAACTCTGCCTTGGCGATGGCATCACCACCTAAACTTGGACCAACAACTCGCTGCTCTTGGAATTCCAATTCAACTGGTAAAGCTCCTGCTCTTAAGACTAGCGAAATATCACGTGCTTGAGTTAAAAGTTCATTATATCCACCGCGACCCAATGTAATGCTGGCACTTCCCCCACCAATACGATCTTGTATAACTGGAGCGGTGTAGACATTATCGTCCAGAACAACTGCCATACGGCGACCAACATTTTTACCAGTCAATTCTTCGAATTTTTTTGTTCCAAGTGATTTAAAAGTAATCGCAACATAGGGACGATTTTCTTGTTGATCAATTCTAACACCTGCATCTTGTAAATCATCACCCAATAAACCAGGTGAGAGCTCGACCAGATATGGAATTTGTTGTTCTGGCTCGTTGGATATCTTGTTTGTCACTCTTTCAAATAAAATTTCATGACCTTTCGGTATATCCGTTTTTAAAAATTCATTTATTTTGCGTGTATATTCAGAAAATCTATCACCTTTTTTATAAACCAAACCGGATTTGGTTGCTTTATCTAACCAAGTGGCCAGCGTTGCATCTGAAATTTCATCATTGACCATTTTAAATTCAAGCTTGGCAGTTTTACCGATCAGACCTTTGGCACGCTCAATATCGGCCACACCTGGCAACTGGATGACAACTCGATCTTTGCCCATCGATACAATCTCAGGCTCGGTTACACCAAATTCATCAATCCGATTTCGAATAACTTCAATGGATTTTGTAATAGAATTGGCCTCAATATCAGTTTTAAAATTTTTATGAAGACCGTAACTTAACTCAGTTCCCTTTTCATTAACGATACGAACTGGGTAACTAAAAAATTCTTTAATTTTCTCTTTCGCTTTCTCTACATCACCAGCATCTTTAACCACGATCGAATGATGAGGATCTGAAATATTGTCGACTTCTAAAATACCAATTTCTGATGGCATATTATTCTCATTCAAATGGCGGACAATTTGATCAGCGTAATTTTTAATTTCGTCACGATAAACTTTATTAAAATCAACCCCCATCACCATGTAGAGTCCCCCTTGCAAATCGAGCCCCATGCTCATTTTAGATTTGAACGGGAAATAGCTATCCTCTTTGATATTCGTAAATGTTGGGAGAATAATCAGTGCACACAAGATGACGATGGAAAAGAGAATCGCAAAGCGTAAGCCGAAATTTTTCTGCATATTTACCTTCTTCTAAGTTTAAAGACTGTTATAGATTTTAGGGTAAGAAATGGAACTTGTCTAAAAAACTCTAAACGTTTTTTGAATTTTCGTCGGAATCAGTCGGTTTTTGAGCAATGGACTTGGTTTCATCTTGATTCGACTCAGCATTCATTTGCTCAGTAAAATCACGAGTGGCCTTTTGAAATTCCTTAAGACTTTTACCTAAACTCTTGGCCAGCTCAGGTAATTTCTTAGGACCAATGAAAAGTAGAGCAATAAAAAGAATAATAATCACTTCACCAAAACCTAATCCAAACATGATGACTCCTTTTTATTGCTCCGCTTAATTTATGCAGTTTTTGTTATATCTTTCTTTTCAGCTAGCAAGCTATTAGCTAAGCCACCAACTTGTGATCTTAAAACCTTCATTTTCACGCCTTCTGATACTTCTAGCGTTACGACTTTTTCTGTCATTCCGTAGATAGTGCCTAAAATCCCAGCTTTAGTGAAAACCTCATCACCTTTTTGAAGTGCTTTCAGCATGGTTTGCTCTTGATCAAATTTCTTCTTCTGAGGACGAATCATCAAAAAGTAGAAAACGAAGAAAATAAGCACGAAAGGCAATAATGAAGTCAAAGTCGATGGTTGAGCAGCTGTCGTTGTAACAGCTTCATCGGCCATTAAATTTCCAATTAAAAATAGCAACATAAGGTTCTCCAATTCAGTATTTTAAAATTAAACTTGTACTGTGTAGTGGTTATAAAATGTCTGGTAATATTCGTCAAACCGATTCTCAAGAATCGCCGCTCTCGCGTCACGCGTTAATTTTAAATAAAAATGCAAATTATGATAAGTGATGAGTTGACCAGCAGTATACTCTCCCACCAGGAATAAGTGACGAATGTAGCTACGGCTATAACGTTTACAAACACGGCACTCACAATTTGGATCGGGTGGTGATTGATCTAATCGAAATTTTTCATTTTTAATATTAATAGGACCTAAGGAAGTTAAGAATTGGCCGTTACGAGCATTTCGAGTGGGAAGCACACAATCAAACATATCCAAACCAGCACGAATACCATTGAGAATATCCAGTGGCTTTCCTACTCCCATCAAATAACGTGGTTTATCTGCTGGCATCGATGGGACAAACTCATTCAAGAAAGAGACCATTTCTTCATTTTTTTCACCCACGGATAACCCGCCAAGGGCATAACCACCAAAACCGTTCATTTCTACTAAACGTTCCAAACATTCGCGACGCAAATCAAGGTGTAACCCACCCTGAACAATGCCAAAGAGCACCTGATGAGATTTGAGATTTACATCGAGACATCTTTTGGCCCAACGAAGCGTTAACTCCATACTCTCACGCAGTCTTTCAGGACTCGCAGGAAGGGCCGGACACTCATCAAACATCATGACAATATCGCTACCTAAAGCGCGCTGAATTTCCATCGATTTTTCAGGTGATAGTAGATGCAAAGAACCATCAATATGTGAACGAAAAGTCACACCTTCTTCGGTGACTTTATTGAGATCCGAAAGTGAAAAAACTTGGTAACCACCCGAGTCGGTTAAGAATGGTTTTTTCCAAGTGGTAAAACCATGGAGACCGCCCATTTGTTCCACTAACTCGTGACCTGGCCTCAGGTACATATGATAAGTATTGGCCAAAATAATTTGAGCTCCGAGTGATTCTAAATCTTCTGTGGTCATGGCCTTCACCGCGCCCCGGGTTCCCACTGGCATAAAAATCGGCGTTTCAATCACACCATTTTCAGTTTGAATCAATCCCGCACGGGCCTCGCCAGATTTTGCTTGTAGGGTAAAATAACTCATAACTACCTTAAAATGAGCATCGCATCTCCATAGGAGAAAAAGCGATATTTATGTTCGATGGCCAATTGATAAAGTTCTAATGTTTTTTGACGTCCAATCAGTGAACTTACCAGCATCAGCAGCGACGAACCTGGAAGATGAAAATTGGTGATCAAACCTTGAATCGACTTCACTTCTTTTCCAGGATGGAGAAAAATTTGGGTACTACCATTTTCCGGAACGACAAAAGTTCCATTTTCATAGCAACTCTCAAGCACTCTGAGCGACGTCGTGCCAACGGCAATCAGGTTTTTCTGCTGAATTTTTTGTAGATTTTCAGTATCGATGGCAAATGATTCCGAATGCATTTTATGTTCTAAAATATTTTGTGTTTTGACTGGCTGAAAAGTTCCCATGCCCACGTGCAAAGTCACAAAAGCTTTTTTAATTCCTTGGCTTTCAAGTTTGTTGAATAAATCTTGAGTGAAGTGTAAACCCGCGGTAGGAGCAGCGACCGAGCCTAATTCTTTAGCATAAATAGTTTGATAATCTTCACGATCTTTTTCATCCGCGATACCGTTTCGAATGTAAGGCGGAATCGGAATTTGGGCTTTGTCATTTAAAAAATTTAAAAAGGCTTCCCTTTCACAATCGAACTTCACACGAAATGTTCCATCGGGTGTGACTTCAGAAATCTGGGCCTTCATATCCCCAAAAAAGAACTCATCGCCCACTTGTTTTTTGCCACCAGAACCAATCATCACCGGATACGTATTTTGAGCATCGGCCATAAGTGAAAGGATAAAAAACTCGGCCTTGCCACCGGTTGATTTCTGACCAAAAAGACGACAAGGGAAGACTTTGGACTGATTCATCACTAAGGTGGAATTTTGAGGGAGATAATCCCCTAGATTTCGAAAGCTAGTATGAGCAATTTCACCCGTTTGAGCGTTATAAACCATAAGTTTACTCCCATCACGGCCGGCCACAGGGCGATCAGCGATCAGTTCCGTTGGGAGGTCGAAAAGGTACGAACTCAGGTTAAAATCTAAATTTTTTTCTATGTGTCTTGTCATTGACCAGGGGTGTAACATAAAATAAACGATGTGTCAGGAGGTTCACGATGAACTCGATATTTCTACTCATTTTAAGCTTTTATGCCTATGCCGACTTAGAAATCGATCAAAAATTACATGAAGAAATGCAGTTTTTAGAACAAGAAGAAGAACTTAATGAAATATCTTTAACAGGACCAGCAGCTGTTTTAAAGCCTACGCAACCTCAAGAAGAAATCCTTGATTTGGAAAAACAATATCTAAGCGATGAAGTGGGTTCAACTTTGGCCGCACCTAAACGTCGCCGCCAAGCCGAGGAGACACCAGAATCAAGTATTATGGACGGTCCCAGTCTCTGATTCGGTCGCTCCTGACTGAAATCCCCCTAGCCACGCTTCCACCTGATCCATAAGCCCATCAATAAATTGCATCACGGCTTGAAACATTGGATAAGTCTGAATGCTTTCAATTAAGGTTTGAAGAATCTGTAGCAGTGTCGCGAAAGTTTCTTCGAGGTTGAATTTTTTTACCACAAAATCGATGAGACTTTTCACTTCTTCCACCACATTCGTTTTTTCATCTACCATATAAAGTGGGTTCTTTTTCTTAGCTGTTTTTTTTCTGGTTTTTTTCTCGGTCATACAAGCTCCTGTTCAATATGTTGGGCCATACTCAGAAATTGTTCCTGTAATGGACGATAGTCTTTGGCTTGATAATCAAAAACACTTTTTTTCTGAGAAGATGATTTCACCAATTGCACGCGATTACCAAATTCTGCAAAAACTTTGCCCTGTAAATCTTGGCGTATGAGATCAAAATCTCCCACCGTTTGTTTACGACGATTATCCACTAAATTTGGGATATAACCCAAAATTTTTGGTGAGGTCGTAATTCCCATTTCTTCAATATCTCCGAGCACATTATGGAAATGTGAGAGACCTTTTTGTGAGAATTGATCCGGTTGAAATGGCACTAATAATCCATCGGTCGCGCATAGAATATTCACCACCACTAAGCCCAGCGTCGGTGGGCCATCGATCAGAATGAAATCATACTGACTCTTAAGTGAACTTTTCTCAATCAGCTTTTTGAGAATGAGTTGTCTCGGAGCAACCACTCCGGCCACACTTAATTCGAAACCTGAAAGCTCTTGTCCGGCAGGTAAAATATCGATAGAAACTTTTTGAAATTTTTTTGTGACAATCACTTCATCCACAATAACTGGCGTATGCAGTGGCTTCAAATCTTTTAAGGAATTAATCAGCAAATGGTAAATATGAAAATCCAGTTCATTGCTATCAACACCAAAGAGCAAACTTAAATTGGCCTGAGGATCCATATCGATACATAAAACCTTATGACCACGCTCGGCCAATGCCCGTGCCACATTGAAAGTCATCGTGGTTTTTCCGACTCCACCTTTTTGATTTAAGACAGAAATCACTTTTCCCGTTGAATTTTGTGCAGATGATTTTTTAAAACTGAAATTTAGCATAAAAAACTCCTTGTTTTTTAAGGCCTTAGCACCTTTATAACCTATTAAAATCATTCGGTATATAGTCTTTTGCCTAAAGATTCTGGCAGCTAGCTTTTTTAAACACATCTATTGACCAATAGAACAGCACATATTTCAAGCAGTTAGAAATACTCCACTGAAGGCCTTCTCCGAGTGAGATAATCAGGTATGAACAATTTTTTTTTAGAATCTCCGTATTCACTATTAAAGAAAACAATAATTTATGTCGAATATGCAGAGGTAGAAGTGTGAGAGAGGATGAATTTGAAGAAAATTTTTAGCCTATTAATTCTAAGTTTGGTGGTAGCTTGTTTACCAAAAGAGCAAGACAATGTCTCTTGTCCAGACGGTCAAGTTTTCGATACCGCGTTTAGAAAATGTGTGGTGGATTCGCTCGCTAGTAATAATCCTCCGATCGTTTTTGGTAATCAAACTTTTAATGCCTTCGTTGAAGCCGCTGCTAACCAATCTGATACCTTTGCATTTACTATTGGCGCCGCGACTGATGATGATGGTGATTCACTTCAATATATTGTAGTAGTGCCCCCGACTTACGGAACACTTGATAGTTGTATGGACCAAAATCCTACCACTACACCAGATCTGACTTGTAACTATATCGGAAATGCAAATTTTGCAGGAACTGATACATTCACGTACAAAGTCAATGACGGAAAAGCGAACTCTCCGACTAACGCCACAGTTACTATTACCGTAACTGGTAGTAACGATGCTCCCACTTATTCTTATGTGAGTTCTTCTGGAGTAACTAGTGTCACAGGCTTAGGGACAGTCGGAACACCGTACAATATTGATGTTATTGAAGGTAACACCATGGCACTTTCGATTGCGGTCGATGAAGGTGGCTTCTCTGATGAAAATATTCAAAGTACTTCAATAACTTCAAATATCACCACTGCCGGAACTTATGGTTTAGTTGGTGCTAATATTGGCTATACTTGGGGTGTTTCAACCGGAACAGCGGCTGCGCAATTTAATTTTAGTGATGGCACCACTTCAGGCAATGCAAATAATTTAGTTATCTCAATTCCATTTGATAAACGTTTAACTGCCGGAGAAACTCTGGCCTTCAATATTGTAATTAGCGACGGGCTGACAACATCAACCATGTACTTCACGATTGATGTGAGTGCAGTGGATGATCCGATTGTTTTAGCTGCAGATACAGCAGGAACAACACCGGAAGATACAGCAGCTGCTCCAGTGTTATCAATTACGGCCGCAAGTGACCCTGATAGTGCGGCTTCTGTTATTTATTGTATTGATTCAACAGTTCCAGGGGCGGCAGGAACACTTGCTTCGTGTGCCGATGCTGATGTTCCAGGTACTGGGACGGCAGGACTCGATTGTGATTTTACTCCAGCGGCAGATTTCTGCGGAATTGAAACGTTTACCGTTTACGCTTGTGATATTGCCGATGTGGCTTGTCCTGGCCCAGGTGTTGGTACTTGTACCAGCGCTACTTCAACCCATACTGTGACTGTGACATGTAATAATACTGATGCGCCGGTGATTACAGCTACCAATATCAACGTTGATACCACCACAGAAAATGTCGCTAAATCGATTACCATCAGTAAAATTGAAGATGCGACTGCCACAACCGAAAATATTGAAGTCAGTGACGTGGACATTATTGGTGCGACTCAAAGTTACAAATATAGAGTTAATTCTGCGAGCTTCTCAGATGGTGGAACACTCACAAATTGTGACATCTTAGATGCTTGGGGTACTGACCTGGCTTGTACATATACTCCTGCCACGAATTTTGCCGGTACTGAAACTTTTGAAATTGATGTGCAAGATGTGACAGGACTTTCGTCAGCTGGCGGGCCTGTTACCTTAAATATGGTCGTCATTCCGTTTAATGATGATCCAACAATCGACGCCCAACCGAATGTTTCGGTTAACGAAGGTGTGGTTGATTACAAAATAACACTCGAAATTGATGAAGGCGGCGGAGTACCAGAAGATTGTCAAGAATTGCGAGTAGCAGTTGATGTCACCAGTTCAACCAATGCCGCTTTATTGCCTGAAGGAAATATTTCTATTTATGATTACAGTGGCGCCATTGGCGATACTGCCGACAATACAGTGAAGCCAGGTACACTCATGGCCTTTGGTGATACAACCAATAGTGGCGACGCTGCAGTGAAAGATCTCTTATTAGAAATTACACCTGTCGCTGGTGAAACAGGAACTGCTACCATTCGTGTTTATCTCGAAGATTCAGATGGAACATGTGGTTTAGGTTATACCGCTAAAACAGCTGAAAGAACCTTTACTTTCACGGTTAATCCCGTGTCGGCGCTTCATGGTGGCTGGGAAAATCTCAAGGCGATAGGGCCTCTGGTCAATAAATCAAATACTCAAATTAATTTTGGTGATGGTTATATTCAATTAAACTGGAGTGCTTTCTCAACTTCAGGAGCTTCCGTTAGTGGTTGGTATATCTACCGTGATATTGAACCAGATGGTGATGGGCTTGATATCAATGCAGACCCAATTAACTTAGGTAGTCCTGTGGCCACGGGAACTCGCAGCTATACTGACACTGATGATAATGCGACTAACGATTTAGTCGAAGGCCAAGTTTACTACTATAAAGTTCGCCCACTCATGAGTAACGGTTTAGTCGCTGAAACAAGTGAATCTTATTCAACCGTCCGAATGATGTATCCGCCGGCCAACTGGGTTTTTGTTCACCGCTGGGCGGTTAATAAACGCATGTGTCAGATGATGGGTAAAACTCCACTTCCATTAAAAGATTTTGGTTGTCGCTATAATGGTCCAGGTGCTTATGATGAAGGTGCCGACGTTGATACGACTGATACTTATTATCGTCTACGCAAAGACATGCTAGTCATGGCTTTTGAAGCTGGTTGTAACTACTCGCCTTCTCCAACCTGTACCGCTAGTGGTTGTATCGGAACAAGTACTCCAGGAGCTACCATAGGTGCAGATGTCGTTTACTATAACCGTGATGATACGACTTGCTACTATGATGACCCAGGATTTACCTCAGTTGAAAGTGTTGAGAATGGCGGAAGTAATAATTTTAGTGCCGCTATCGCATCAGGACTCCTCGATCCAGCACGAATTTATTTACCACCGATAGTGAATCTCTCTAAGGATAGCGCAAATACCATTTGTAATAGTGTCCAATTTTTTGATGGCACTGGTACGGCCATGACCTTACAACCAGGTGGAACCTTCACCGATGATGGGGCAAGTAAAGGTACAAGTGTCGCCAGATTGCCTTACAAATATGAACAATCTGCATATTCTTTGTGGTACGAAAATGATCATACCGACACACAAATCAACACGCGCGAAGCTGGTCAAAATTTAGATACAGGTTCAAGTGGTTATTGTAATACAGATGATGCTAACGGCATGATCTTTGTTGATTCAGAAGTTCCAACTTCGGCCTTTGCTGACACACTACCAGCAACTGCCAGTAACTCGGCGTTAAGTTCAGCTTTAAGAACAGGTTCTGATATCACGGCCCTTTGTGCTTCACGCTTTGGTGTGCAAGACCACGTCGGTAACGTTTCAGAATTTATCCAAGAAGAACTAACATGTACTACCGATACTGGGTGTACCATGGTGACAAATTTTAACCAAAATCATCTTTATGATGATACCACGCCTGCCTTAACTGTTAATGCGAGCTTTAATTATTCGTACGACGGTGTGACGGGACCTTTCTCTGATGCCTCACCTGTTGACGATGTCGCTGACGGTTTACTTGCCTACTGGGCATACTCGGCCAAAGAAAACGATGCAACTCGTTTCTCACTTCCACTTGGTTTAGTTTTTGATAATGAAGTCAATGTTGCCACTTTCATCGAATCATTAATTATCGGAACTGGTGGAGGGCAAACCAGTCCAACTGTTTTACATTCAGACAGCTTGATTATTAATGCTGATTTTATAAATGCTGGAGCATCAAACACTGGTCAAATTTTAACTGGTGGCGACTATACTAGCGGCGGGGCAGCGGCAGGAGTTTATCACTTTGAAGCCGTTTCAGAAGATAACGCACAAATTGGACCTGAAAAAGGATTCCGTTGTGTGGTTCCGGTCGAACCTTAATTCAGATATAAATCGTCAGATAATTTCAATTTCTAAGAAACTAAGTTAGAATTTCTAAATGAAGTTTATTCTTTTTTTTACTCTCAGTTCTTTTTTTTCGGCACATGCTTACCAGCTACTCGAAGTAAAAGCTGTTTCAAGTAGTAAAACCACTTTCATCACTCGCCAAGGTAAAGGCGATGGTGTTTTCGTTGGAAAAAAAGGCACCTTCACAACCGACGATGCGAGTTTTATTGCTCGTGCCAAAACTGTTTCGCGTGAATTCACTCAATGGGAAATGGTCAATGAAGAGATGCAAGTTCCTTTTCAAACAGGTGAACTCGTCACCTATAACGATGCGGCCGAATATCTTTGGACGCTGACACCATCAGAAACGCGCAAAGAATATTTAAAAAAATACAATTACCAGGAAAAAGAATCTTGGTTGATAAAAGCAGCTTTCAGTAAAAATCTTTCTTCTTCTGTTTCCAACGCTGCTCCTGATTCAGAAATCGATCGCGCCAGCTTAGGTTTTGAGGGTCACTACGAAAAAACTTTAAATATTAATTTCCGACTGAACACTGGTCTTCGTTATGAAAAAGAAGTTATCAACGTTGATGGAGGTCAATTTGAGACCTATCGAATGATGGCAATGCTCGGGATGACTTACTATTTTGAACGCGCAAAATGGCTGGGAGATAATTTACTCTATACTTCAATTAACGTGGGTTATGGTCTCTCGGGAACTCAGACAACGGGCTTCACTCAACGTGGTGTGGTTGCCCTACTTCCTTCTCTTAAATTCGGCGTGCAAATTCCTATGAATGAATTGTTTGATTTTATCACTGAGTTAGGAGTTGAATCGTTGGCCAGTCGTGAGAAAGGTGGAGCATTCCCTGATACACGTACCGATCAAATTAATGGCTTACTCAATTTTGGTCTCAGACGCTATTTTTAATTAAGCCTTCATCAAACCAATTTCACGAATTCTTTGTAATAAAAACTCATGACTATTGATCGGTTGATATTTTAATCCACCGGCACGACAAGAAGCTAGAGGATCTAACAATGTCTCTGGATGCGGGTGAACGAAAAATGGCATTGAATAACGAGTCGTACCGCTATCATCTGGATTCACTACACGGTGAGTAGTTGCTTTTAAAACACCGTTCGTAATAACTTCCATCATATCACCAGTATCAACAATTAATTCACCTTCACGTGTTTCAACTGGTAACCAAGTCCCATCATGATCCAGAAGCTCTAGACCTGAAGTGGTAGCACCCATTAAAATCGTGATTAAATTAATATCTTCGTGAGCAGCCGCGCGTACGCTTCCCATCGGAGCATTTTTTGTTGGTGGATAATGAATAGGTCTTAAGATTGAGTTACCTAAAGTTACCATTTCTTTGAAGTAACCTTCTGGCACATCCAGACCCTTACCAATGGCCTCGAGGAGAATCACACTCGTTTGATCGAGTGAATTATAGAGTTTGCTCAGAACTTCTTTAAATTCTGGCATCCCTTCTGGCCATACGTTTTTTGGATAATATTTTCTAAATTTATGTTCATCAGAAACCTGACGACCTACATGCCAAAATTCTTTTAGGTCTGGAAATTTTGAATCTTTCGCGTGCTCTTTTCCGAAGGCCGTAAAACCACGTTGACCGCCGCCTTCAAGACAAACAAATTTTTCTTTATAAGAAGTTGGTTGTTGAAAAAATTCGTGAACAACATCGTAAGCTTTTTTACAAAGCTTAGAATCAACCGTGTGATCCACCAGTGTGATAAAGCCATAATCTTTCAAACCATACATGAGACTATCAACAAACTTCGCCTGCTCAGTTGATGAACCATTCACATAACTCAAAAGACTTAATTCTGGGACTTGTCGTTTAATCATATGATTAACTCCTTAAATGGGATGTTGTGTGCTTTTTAGTACGCTCCGCAATATTTGTCCAGTCGTGCTGAAACTTACATAGGTTATAAGTGCTTAATTTCATTGATTTATATAATTTTTACATCAAAAGTATCTAGAATTATTCAATTTTTCGAAGCAAACAAGCTCGAACCAACCCGAACATAGTCGCTTTCGCACTCCTGGGCGATAAGGTAGTCCTGACTCATCCCCATCGATAACTTGAGGTCTTTATCGATTTTATTGCGTATAGAGCGGCATTTCTGGAAGCATTCGACGGCGTCCTTCGCCAGGTCCTCGGTGCGGATTTTTCCCATGGTCATGAGTCCAAAGATGGCGTAGTCATTGGCGGCAGTTTTTAATTCTTCGAGATTTTCGAAGCCTTGTTTTTCAGCTTCATCTGAAGTTTTCACTTGGAGAAAAAGAAGTAAATTTTTGAGTTCTATTTTGGTCTGAATTTTTTGGAGCAAACTTAATGAGTCGATGGAGTGAATAGCCACTAAGTTACTGACTTTGGCCAATTGATTTAACTTATTCGACTGTAATTTCCCAATGAAATGCCAACGAATATCAGGACAAACAACTTTTAGCTCCTGCGCTTTTTCCGAAAGTTCCTGCACACGGTTTTCACCAAAATCTCTTTGGCCTAATTCGTATAAAATTTGGATATCAGAAATAGGATAATTTTTAGAAACAGCGATGAGTTGAGCAGAAACCAATTCGTTTAAAATTTTTTCGAGATTAGCTGCAAGTTCTTGTTTACGACTTTTTTGACTTGGCATTGGTTTTATTTTTTGGCTTGGCCGTGATTTGAATTTCAAAATCATACTTTTCTAAAACTTTATCAATTTCATCTGAAACATTAATTTTAGATAAATATGAATGCAATTCTTCTTTCACAGAAGCCACAAATTCTTCTTTGGTTTTTTGAGCATTTTGCAAAAGACCAGTGATGAGGTCTTTTGGTAGCGGTAAATCTTTAAGGGCGTTACGAACTGCTTCTTCAGTCATGAAAGCAGCACTCACACCAGTGCTCACAACTTTTTTAAGAATTTCGCCTAAGCCTTTTTCTGAATCAGACATCTAAACCTTCTTTGCTCTTTCTTGATAAGCTTTCATCATCGTAGGTAAATTTGTCGCAACTAATTTATTCACGATCATTTTTGGTGCTAGAATTTTAAAATCGATATCTAATGAATATTTAACTTCCGTTTTCCCCTGACCAAGATCTTTTAATTCCCATGAACCACTATTGCTTTTGAAAATGTCACCACTCTCAAGTACCCAAGAAACAGAAGTTGGTTTTTTCTGAGTTAACTTAATCGTGTAACTAAATTTTTTGATGAGATTTAAAGAATATTTCACGCGTGCTGAAGTTTCGTTCTGTTCTAAAACTTCAATCTCGCTTACCCCATCGACAAAATCAGGATAACTAGCATAATCCACAATCACGTTATAGATCTTGTTAATATCCACATTAAAAATTTCTTTTCTTTCAACTTTAGCCATTTTTCTCTCTCTTAATATCTGGGTTTTCGATCAAAATGATGTTCAGCTCGAATATGACGAATCGTTCCTGATTCACTTCTCATAACAATTGAGTGAGTCATTGCTCCCCATGGCTTAAAACGAACTCCCTCTAAGAAAGTTCCGTCCGTAACACCAGTCGCCGCAAACATGACATTGCCGCGTGAGAGTTCATCAATACTAAAAACTTTATTAATATTTGGAATGCCCATTTTACGAGCACGTTCAATTTCTTCTGAATTACGCGGTTTTAAAATACCTTGAAAATCGCCGCCGATACAACGCAAAGCTGCTGCAGCAATAACACCTTCAGGCGCTCCACCGATTCCAAACAGGATATCAACACCTGAGTTCGGGTTGGCCGTTGCAATCGCAGCGGAAACGTCACCATCTCCAATCAGTTGAATTCTGGCACCTGCTTCACGAATTTCTTGAATTAAAGTTTCATGGCGTGGACGATCCAAAACCACTGCCGTTAAATCTTGAATACGACATTTCTTCGCTTCTGCTAAACGCTTTAAATTTTCGGTCGCCGATTCACGAATATCCATTAAGCCTCGGCCTTCAGGACCTACGGCAAGTTTCATCATATAAGTATCTGGTGCATTAAGGAGATTACCCTTCCCCGCAATAGCAATCACCGAAATCGCATTCATTCCACCGCGAGCACAAATCGTCGTGCCTTCAAGAGGATCAAGTGCGATATCGAGCTCTGGACCATTACCGGAACCAACTTTTTCACCAATATATAACATCGGAGCTTCATCGCGCTCACCTTCACCAATAACAACGGTGGCTTGGCAATCAACCGAGTCCAACATGGTTCTCATGGCATCGACCGCGGCTTGGTCGGCTGCTTTCTCATCACCTCGTCCCATCAAACGAGCTGAAGCAATGGCTGCCATCTCTGTAACACGAATAAATTCCAAGGCCAGATTACGATTCATGCAGGAACTCCCGAAAAGTTTTGATTATCTTATAACCTAAGTCGGGATTTATCTAGAAAAAAGCTCAAAGATTCAATTTGAACTTGATGAACTCAATACACTCTTTAGATAGGAACTCTTCTGGAATCCGTTTAATAAACTCAAGACCTAGATTCTCGGTATTTTTATTAACAGTATTATCGATACTAAAAATAAATTCGTCTTCAGTAATAAGCGGAGTGTCAACATCACGTTTTGAAAGCAAACGGCCGGTTTTTAACCCATGCCCATCTTCCCATTCAATAAAATTTTCCAAGATAATCATCTGAAATTTGGAGTATTCTCCGTGAGAATGTTTCCACAAAAAAAGCTCCAACGGTCCATCGGCGCGGAGCCAATATTTCAGATTTCCCGGTAATTCTAGTGCATAATCTGGTGCATGAAGCGGTCGCAAATTTGGCATAATATTATCTAAACTTAAAAAATTCTTCAGCCCGGCCACTAATTTAGTTCCTCGATCAAACTCCACTCCTACACGTGATGGCGTGGCCCAAACCACACTTCCATGCACTTCAAGCTCTTGGTTGCCCCAATGAATAGTTCCATAAAAGGTCGAACTTTTATGAAAATCATGTTTACCATCAATGATCGCAAGCTGCATCCCCGTCACAGAAATATCTTTCACTTCAAAAGTTTTCGACTCACCACGCGCTTGATCGCGCATTGTCTTAAAAATAAAATAACAAAATGGGAAACGAGGCAGAACTCGTTTCTCATTAATCCCTTCTTCATTTTTTATTAGGCTAAATTGTTTCAATGGATTCTTCCTTTGCGTTAGATCTGATTATAGGGTAATTTAAAAAACGAGAACACACTTAAGAGTTTTTTTCCTAGAGCAGAAATAATGACTGAAGAAAACGACGATTTAGAAATTAACAACCTACCTAATCGCTTAACTATCATGCGCGTCTTATTGGTGCCCATTGTGGTCGGGTTGCTTTATATGACAACCACAGATGTTGTGTGGTTTGTGAATAATCAAAATGGCCTTTATTGGGTTTCTGGTTGGATTTTTACCTTCGCTTCTATTACGGACTTCTTAGATGGTTATATTGCACGTAAGAGAAATATCTCAACCGTCTTTGGTTCTTTTCTTGATCCGGTAGCAGATAAGTTTTTAGTGGTTTCATCCCTGATAATGCTTGTTTATTTGCGTCGAGTGGATGTTATTATTGTCATTATTTTAGTTCTGCGTGAAATGTACATGACCTCACTCAGACTTTTGGCACTGACTGAAGGAATTAATGTTCCCGTCAGCCCAACCGGAAAATGGAAAACAGCAACACAAATGGTAGCGATTCCGTTTCTCATGGCCTATCAAACTTTTTGGATTTTTCCTTTAGATCACATCGGAACTATTTTGATTTATATTTCAGCTGCACTTTCGCTGCTCTCAGCGTTTGTTTATTCCTTAAATGTCGTAGTCAAAATGAAAGAAGTCCGTAAAATAAAAAAGCAGAAACTCAAAGAAGAAAAAATGTTGCGACAGAGTAAAAATGAAACCAAATAATTTATTAATTACTATCAGCGGCCCCGATCGCCCCGGTATTACTTCAACCTTAATGAAAATTATTGTTCGCCATAAGAAACAAGTACTCGACATGGGTCAAGCGGTAACACATGGTTTGCTTTCGTTAAGTATTTTAATTTCATTAGGAGACGAAACCGATTTGGACGAATCACCGGTGTTAAAAGATCTGCTCTTTGCAGCGAAACAGCTGAAGATGCAACTCGAGTTTCAAAACGTTGAAGATTATCATCAACCAGCACCACACGAGAAATTTATTTTAAGTTGTGTAAATCTCGGCGGCTTGAGTGCTGAATTTATTTCTAAAATTTCTGAAGTTATGGCCTCTCATTATATTAACATTTCCCGTATTGATAATATTTCTGACGTTGGTTTTAAATCGTTGGATTTCACGACGAATACCACTGGCAAACCGACCGATTGGACGCAGCTAAAACTCAATCTGATGAAAGTCGCCGATGAACATAAAGTCGATTTGGCCTTTTTAAAAGACGATGTTTTTCGCCGAAATAAACGTTTGATTGTTTTTGATATGGATTCCACCCTGATTCAAGCTGAAGTTATTGATGAGTTGGCAGAACTCCAAGGTGTAGGAAAAGAAGTGAAGGCCATTACCGAGAAAGCGATGAATGGTGAAATTAATTTTGATGAATCACTAAAACGAAGGGTTTCATTACTTAAAGGTTTGAAAGAATCAGAATTACGCAAAGTGGCCGAACGCTTACCACTCACGTCAGGTGTAGAAGAATTTATTAAAACGGTTAAATCACTTGGATACAAACTAGCGATTATCTCCGGGGGATTCAATTATTTTGCTCACAATCTACGCCATAAATTAGGAATTGATTATCACTTTGCCAATGATTTAGAATTTGAAAATGGTATCATGACTGGAAATATCAAAGGCACCATAGTCAATGCTGAACAAAAAGCGGTCCTACTTGAGTTCATCGCCCAGCAAGAAGGTATTCATCTCGGACAAGTCGTAGCGATTGGTGACGGCGCTAATGATCTGCCGATGCTTGCAAGAGCTGGCCTTGGAATTGCTTTTCACGCTAAAGAAATTGTTAAAAAACAAGCCAACCAGCATATTGGTCACGGACCGATGACATCCATTCTCTATTTTCTAGGTATTCCAGGTCCGAAAGATTATAAAGCTCCATGATTTTTAAAAATTTAAAACAAGCGCTAGCTTCGCCGACACAAGTGAGCGTTTTAAAAATCAATCAGCATGAAATTTTACCTGAAACCGTTTCAAGCATGCATGACCTGCGCGAACTTTATTTGAATTCTACAAAAGCCTGGGAAATGCCAAAATTTTTAAAAGAATTTAGGAAATTAAAAAAAATTGAATTGGTAATGTCCAATCTCGAAAGAATTCCACAAATTTTTTTCGAGTTAGAAAGTTTAGAAATCTTAACCATTAAGAGCTCTAACATAACCGATTGGAATATTCCTATTCATGTCAGCTCTCCTATTAGCAGTTTAAATCTCTCGCATAATCTGCTGACTGAAATCCCATCTAGCATTGAGCAAATCACCACCCTTAAAACCCTTTTCTTAAGTCATAACCAAATTAGCAGCATCTCTCGAGCATTTAACCAGCTCAAATCATTACAGCGTTTGAATCTCGACCATAATTTACTTGAGCAAATCCCTGATTTTATCTTTAAAAATGAACAATTAAATTATTTGTCACTGGATGGAAATCCTTTAAATGAAGAGAGTCGGAAAAATTTGGCCGAAAAATTTAAGTTGTCCAATATCTAGATTGCTTTAGAATGGACTCATGGACAAAAAAGATATTCAAAAAGAAAGAGAATTTCTACATCACATCATCAATCTCATTACCCGGGCCCATGGTCGTACCAAAATTAATTGTCTCAAAATTAAGACCAATCAAAATATTGATCCGAAGGATCTTTTAGAAAATTCGGAAAAAACACTTGAAGCACTGGATGAACTAACAGTGGCGATCAACAATCATCGGCTCGAAATGCTCAATGAAGCGAGTTTCGAGCCGGATGCTGAAATACCCTTCGATATTAAAAAATTTAAGTAAAACTCATCTGATTATTTTCCCACGTCACTTTGACTTTCCCCGCATGAATCTCATCGCCTAATACTTTTTTAGACAAAGGTCGTGTCACCATTTTCATAAACACCGATTGCAATGGTCTCGCTCCGTACTGTGTGTCGTAGCCTTGTTTTTCTAAAGCTTGGAAAGCCTTTTCATCTAAAGTAATTTCTATTTTTTTAGATTTTAAACGCTCGTTAAGATTTCGAACTTGCTTATCCACCAACTGTTTCATGACTTTTTCATCCAGCGGTTGATAATGAAGTACAGCATCTAAGCGTCCAATCACTTCAGGCTTGAAAGCTTGGGTGTAATTTTTAGCGTTGGAAGTAATCATAATAATCGTATTTTTAAAATTAATCGTACGACCTTTATTATCCGTTAACCTACCATCATCTAAAATTTGCAACATGATATCAGCGAAGTCCGGATGGGACTTTTCGATTTCATCAAAAAGAATAACGGCATAAGGTTTTCGACGGACCGCTTCGGTTAAAATCCCACCTTCATCATATCCAATATAGCCTGCGGGGGCTCCTATCAATTTTGCGACCGAATGCTTTTCTGAATATTCACTTAAATCAATTCGGATCATATTTTCTTCATTATCAAAAAGATATTGAGTCAGTGCCTTCGCCGTTTCTGTTTTACCGACACCAGTTGGGCCGAGTAAAAGAAACGAACCAAGCGGACGTGTTTCATCCGAAAGCCCAGCATAGCTAGAAAGGAGGGTTTCAGAGATTTCATGTAGGGCCGCAGACTGACCATAAACTTTTTTATTAAGAAATTCTTCTAGTTTTAAAATGTTATCTTGGCGACTTTTTAAAATTTTCTCCACAGGAATATGAGTTTGACGAGCAATCACATTCGCTACGTGAGTTTTGTTTAAAACCCAATCGTGTTGATACTGTGTCAGTTCACTTTCTGTTTCTGGGATAAGACTGTATTTGATTTCACTCGCCTTGTCATAATTTTGTGTGCGCTCCGCTTGCTCTAAATCAAACTTCAAGCGCTCTAGGCGGTTTTTAATTTCGGAAACTTTTTTGAGTGAGAGAACTTCTTTTTCCCAAACCGCTTTTTGCTCGTTGAAAGCTTTTTGAAGCTCAGCAATTTCAGTTTCGATTTCTTTATTATTTTTTTCGACTTGAGCATAGATGCGTTTACTGCGAATTTCACTTTCCAGTTCCACTAACTTCGCCGGCATTGCTTCTGCTGAAAGCTTGAGCGCTGAGGCCGCTTCATCAATCAAATCAATCGCTTTATCTGGCAAGTTTTTATCGGTCATATACTGACTGGATAAGAATACGGCATTGTAAATGGCATCGTCAGAAATTTTAATTCCGTGGTGCATTTCCAATTTCTCACGAATTCCCATCAGAATTTCAATGGTGTCTTCTTTACTTGGTTCGTTCACTGGGACACTTCGAAAACGTCGCTCGAGTGCCGAATCACTTAGAATATATTTTTGATATTCTTCTGGTGTGGTGGCCCCAATACAATGTAATTCACCTCGTGCTAGTGCTGGCTTTAATAAGTTCGCCGCATCCATCGCTCCTTCCGTTTTTCCCGCGCCTACTAATTGGTGAATCTCATCAATAAAGAGAATGACTTGACCTGCCTGCGCTTTAACAAATTTTAATAATTTCTGTAAACGCTCCTCAAATTCCCCACGATATTTTGTTCCGGCCATGAGCGCACCCATTTCTAGGGAATAAATCGTTTTACCTAATAAAACATCGGGAACTTTTCCCTTCACGATTTCTCCAGCAAGCCCTTCGACGATGGCAGTTTTACCAACACCTGCAGGGCCGACTAAGACCGGATTATTTTTACTACGACGCCCGAGAATTTCCATGACGGCGCGAATTTCACTACTACGTCCAATCACTGGATCAAGTTTTCCGGTTGAAGCCAATTCATTTAAATTGGTAAGAAATGAAGGGATTTCATTATCTTCTGGAGTTTCTGAGAATTTTGAATAATCGATCTTAAGTTGAGGAAAAAATTGCGGCAGAAATCCCACCAAATCTCTTTCTCCGACTTCATCACGTCCAGCTTCCGCAGCATGGCCACCTGCTTGGGTTAACCATTGCGACAATTTCGTCGAAGGACGTAATTGCTCTAAAGAAACCTCGCCTTTGATCGTCGGAAGTTTATCCAGTAATATTTTAATTTCATTTTTTTTATCTTTTAAAGTCTTCGAAACATATGAAGCTTTATTCGCCACTAATCCCCATAATAAGTGTTCTGGCATTAGCTCTGAGTTTTTTCTTTTTAACGCTTCTGACTGTCCGATGTCTAAAGAGCCTAAGACTACACTATCAAATTTATTCATACGTTACTCCATCTTTAAGGTTTATTACCTTTCACTTTAAAGATGGGTGCGATTTAATCGTTGTCAATATATTGCACACGTAATTTATCGATATCTAATTCTTTATCTATCACATACTTAATCTGGTGCCCGGCACGGTAATCGGCCATTTTTTTTATTTGTAATTTATCTAAGGTCTTTTTCATAATCTGAACAAAAACAATTTTTCCTGCTTCGTTGCAAACCCAACCTTCAAAACTAAATTTTGTTTCGTTCCAGTTTTTGAAAATAGTTGCTTGCTTGATTTTTGGTGCCTCTGTTTTACTGTACCACTGTAAGCACACTGGAAGATTGCGACGATCTTTTTTCAAAATTTGGCACAATCTTTCAACTTCGATGGTTTGATTCACACGTAAGACTTGATGGCACCAATCATCTTCTCCTTGAATCGGACAAGCATGTTGCGTGTGACACGGATATTGTACTTGATAGTCAGTCGCGATTAACCATTCACGCATGGGGGTTAATTTTTTAAAAACGTCTTTGGTTCCCGGCTCGATAAAAAGAATATTCTGTGGATTTAAAGTTTCAATAATACGTTTCGCCTCGATTTCAGAAATTTCATTAAAAGAATGAGTAAAAACTAAAAAAGGTTTTTTCATTTCAGGTAAAGACTTTACTGATTGAACAAATTGCGTTTTCTCAATTCCCAGCTTCTCACAAATATTCTCCGCTGCCTCGAGCATTAAACTCGAAAGCTCCACACCCCACTTCTCACTTTTGATACCAAAGGATTCAAGCGCAACAAAAAGCGGTGCAGGGCCACAACCAAAATCAATAATCTGACTCGTTTGCAGTTCTTCAAAGATAGTCCGGGGCAAAAGTTCCAAGCACTGTTTCATCTTAGGAACATTGGTCGCAAAGTAAAAATAGAGATAAGCACCAATCAGACGTTCGTCAGAAAGATATTCGCCTATTTTTTCTCGTTGGAAATTAAAGATTTGTGATAATTCTTCAATCGATTTTACTAATTCACTCTCTGAACGAAACCGATAGGGTGTAATTTCATCGAGGATTTTATACGACAACATTATTTATTCTTGAGCGTATTTTTCTAAATGCTGAATCAGCTCAGCTCTTTCTCGACGGTATTTTTCTGTCCAGCGGTTCGAAAAACAAATTTCATTTTGTAGCTCTTTAATTGAATTGGCCAAAACATGGTTAAGATCTACGCTTGCGCTTTCTGCATTTAAAACGGCCAATTCTGCTAAGAATTTTATTGACCCAATGTCATAACAAACATCTGGTTTCCATGTTCCGGCCCAGAAAAGTCCAACATCCACACTACTATGATTTGGTAATTTTTTAGCGCGAGCTAATAAATCATTTTTAAGCTTAGCTTCGTCAAAAGAAATTGAAGCATCAGCATCAATTCCATCGAGTGCCTTGCTTAATTTCTTATTGGCCTTATCAATTCTGTGTTCAACTTTTTTGGCAGGATGCCCCAGCTGTAAAAAACTGGCGTTACTGCTAAAACATTTTTTATTCTGAATGTCCGTTTTTTGAATAGCTTTGTTAATTTTTCTTTCTGCTTTGTGGCCCACTCTATACTGCCCTTGCGCTTCCTTAATGGCCATAAGAGCGGCATGAGTATAACCAGCATAGAAACAACCCTGCTGACGCTTATAAAGAGGCCATTGTGCCAATTCATCATCAGCGTTAAAAATCTTATCAACTATTGTATTAACGTTAAGAGCAAACGCCTCGGCGGAAAGGATAAAGAGAAATGACGTGATGTAACTGATCCGACTCATAATAACTCCAACGATAAAGTTAAGAGTATATAGCACCTATTGCGCTTTGTGTCAAACACCCTTACTTGGCGTTGTAGCGCTCTAAATAATGAATTAATTCAAGACGTTCGCGACGATATTTCTCTGTCCAGCGTCTATCTAAACAGATCTCATCCTTTAAAGAACGAAGTGGTTTTTCCAAGGCCTGTTGCAAATTAATATTGGCTTCATCGGCCATCGCCAATTCGGCCAAGAAATTAATTTCACCAATACTAAAACAAATATTTGGCTTCCAACCTCGTCCACTGGTTACTCCAACATCATCCGAGTGATAAACCGGTAAAGCTTTGGCCTGAGCTAAAAGTTGTTTTTTAAGTGCCTTTTTATTCAGAATAATTTCACGTTTCAATTTGTCATTATCCAAACTCTTAAGCGCAGACTTCATTTTTTTATTGGCCTTAACGATTTTTTTGTCGATTTTTTTACTACCATCACTCAAGGTCAAAAGTTGCACGACGGTCCAACCATCAAAACATTTTTTAGATTTGATATTTGTTTTGCGTTTAGCACGTTTTAATTTTTTCTTCACTTTCTTAGAACTCGAAATTTGGTGAACATTATCGGTCATAACTGAAGCAGCAGAATAAATATAACCCGCGTAATAACAAGACTCTTGTCGAATAGCACCTTTGGCCTTTTCGACTTCATTTTTAGCGGCACCAACCTTCTCTCCCATCCAAGAGATATCGACAGCAAGGCCATTAGTAGATACGGAAGCCAACAAACAAGTCAGCAACAGTCGGTTAAATCTCGTGGGCATACTTTTTACCTCGCAGTTAAAAAAGTGCCCACAAATCTAACGTCATTTCAGATTTGGTGCAAGTACTCGTCTAAAGGTCTGTTTAACTTTTAGACAGTGTAGATATTTCTTATATAATTATTTACGTTTTTTGATATCCACGTATTCGCTATTTACGTCACCTGTGTAAATTTGGCGAGGTCTTGCGATTTTCATGGCATCTGATTCAATCAATTCTTTCCATTGTGCTAACCAACCTGGCAGACGACCAAGGGCAAACATAACGGTAAACATATTGGTTGGAATACCGAGTGCTCGGTAGATAATTCCTGAATAAAAATCCACGTTCGGATAAAGTTTTCTTTCGACGAAGTATGGATCTTTTAGTGCCTCAGCTTCAAGGCCTTTAGCAATTTCTAAAAGTGGATCATCCACACCTAATTTATCCAGAACCGTATCACAAGCTTTCTTAATAATTTTTGCGCGTGGGTCGAAGTTTTTATAAACTCGGTGACCAAATCCCATCAACCGGAAAGTATCGTTTTTATCTTTTGCTCTCGCTAAGAATTTTTTGAAATCACCACCATCTTGATGAATAGCTTCAAGCATTTCTAAAACGGCTTGGTTAGCTCCACCATGAAGTGGTCCCCAAAGCGCATCGATCCCCGCAGAAATTGAAGCAAAAGGATTAGCTTGCGAAGAACCAACAACTCTTACGGTTGTTGATGAACAGTTTTGTTCATGATCAGCGTGAAGAATTAAAAGAATATCGAGTGCCTGCGCTACCGCTGGATCAATATTTCCTTTATCAAACATCAAGTGCATGAAATCTGCACAATAACTTAATTTGGTATCTGACTTCACAGGATTTTTTCCAATGCTGTGACGATAAAAAGCCGCACAAATAATTCTCATCTGTGCAATTAACTGATTAATGACTTTCACTTTTTTCTCTGGAGTTAAATCCGCGTCCAAATATTCTGGATAAAAAGCTGAAAGTCCTACCATAGCAGCTGATAACACACCCATGGGATGAGCATCTTTTGGAAACTGCTTAATAATATTGATAATTCCATCTGGAACTTTGCTGACGTCATTAATTCCATTTCGAAATTCTAAGAATTGTTTTTCATTTGGTAATTTCCCGTTGATAAGAAGATAGGCCACTTCCATAAAAGTCGACTTCTCTGCTAAAACTTCAATCGGAATTCCACGATATTTTAAAATACCTTTTTCCCCATCGAGAAAAGTAATATTAGAAGTACATGCACCTGTGTTCATGTATCCATTATCTAATGTGACATAACCCGTCTGTGCTCTGAGCTTCGAGATATCGACAGCTTTCTCCTGCTCGGTACCTTCAATCACTGGAAACTCAAATGTACCGTTCTCTAGAATCAACTTCGCGGTCTTCGTCATAACAACTCCTTAAATAGCTTAAATAATTTCAGTATACTCATGCCTATCGGCTAACTAATTACAAAACTTTAGTAATTCACTCAAGTAAGGTGCATTTTGCGTCTGGTAGAAATAAATCACGCTAAGTTTATGAAATTTCAGCGTCATTATGGCACTAAAATTTCGAGATGACAGCATATTTTGAGTTTCAGCATGGCATTTTATTTGCATAGTAGAGCGCACAACAAACAATGATCGTTTGTGTTTTATTAACTCTCCGAGAATGCTTAGGCCTTTCTTTTCCCGAGAAAGGCCTTCTTTTTTAGCTTTACATCAAGATGCGCTATACTAATGAGATGAGCCAAAACAGACCCGTCGGTAAAATCTTATTGATTGAAGATGAATCACAAATTCAAAAATTAGTGACTGATGCTTTGCAAATGGATGGACACACTGTCCAATCTGTAATGTCGGGCGAAAAGGCACTCGAACTCATACCAAACTTTATGCCTCATCTCATCATGCTAGATTACAACCTTCCCGGCATGAACGGGATTGAAGTCTTGCATAGAATTCGTCAAATGGATCACTACATCGCAGTTATCTTTGTTTCAGCACAAAATAAAATTTCAGACATGATTAAAACTTTAGATGCCGGTGCTGACGATTATATTAGTAAGCCCTTTATCTTGGGTGATTTGTTGGCCCGCGTTCGCTCACAGCTTCGCTTAAAACATCTCAATGATGCTCTCGCCTTCGCCAATAAAAAATTAGAAGCCTTAGTTGATATCGATGACTTAACCGGCCTGTATAATATGCGTTCAACTTATAAGCGCATCGAACATGAGCTCAAACAGGCCGAGAAATTTAAACTCTCGCTGGGTATTATCATGATGGATATGGATCATTTCAAAACGGTGAATGATAATCATGACCACCTTTTTGGCTCTTTCGTTTTATCCGAAGTGGGAAAAATCATCAAAGAAAGTATTCGCTTTGTGGATTATGGTGTTCGTTATGGTGGTGATGAATTTATGTTAATTATCACCGAAACGGATGAAAAAAGTTTGCAGTTAATTGCTGAAAGAATTCGCACCAAAATCGAAAAATATCTCTTCACGAGCGGCGCCGATCAAATGCATCTGACTTGCAGTTTAGGTTATGCTCTTACTCAACCTGGGAATGCCATTTTAGATAGCAAACAATTAGTCAAAGTGGCCGACAATGCTCTTTATGAATCGAAAAATTTAGGGCGGAATCGCGTACATGGCTTTACCCAGAAAGATCATCCCCAAAAATTTAACCAATAGAAAAATAAAAAAGGGACCTCTAAAGGTCCCTTTTTTATTAGTGATTGAGAGAAAAACTACTTAAGAGCTTCGATATTAGTAATGAAAGTTACATCTTCACCTGTACCGTAATCATCGCCTACTTGGTTTGAAACATAACAATTTTGAGACTGGTCATGAATATAGTCACGAGCACCACGAACTAAAATCCCTTCAATAATCCCAGTGCTAGCATTGAAAACAGCTGAGCCCGAGTTACCGCCGTATGTATCAAGGTTAGCTGAAAAATACATTTCACTTAAACTTCTAATCCATGCACCATCAGCAATCTTAGTTGGAAGACCAGTTGGGTGACCAATAACCACGATTTCATCGTTTACTTCCGGAGCACCACTGCGACGATATTCAAGCGTTCTACGACCAGTGACTTTGCGATCAAGTTTAATTAAAGCGAAATCGTTTTGAGCACTTCCGTAACCTTCTAATTTTCTTTCAACGATTGAAGCACAGCTATAGATATCATCAGCACCAACTTTAATCATGTTGTCGCCGTCGCTAGCAATTTTATAATCGAAAACCCATTTATAGTTTGCACAATCTTCCGCCGATTCAATACAGTGACCAGCTGTTACAAGAAGATCTTCACCAACTAAGAAGCCTGAGCAATTAGCTGCTGTTGTTTGTTCTGCGAAACGCTCAGAACTACACATCCCACGCTCAATCATACTAGGACCAGTGATAACAAAAGTCTCGGTTGGAGTTGGAGTCGGAGCTGGTTGTCTTCTTCCACCCCATCCACCTGAAGATGAAGAACTTGAGTTCATTTTTTTAATAGCACTCGGTGGTATCATCGCCGCTGTTGACGCCGCAAGCTCTCGAAACATTGCATTGTCAGAATTTACAACTTCAACACGATTGTCATCGCCGTAAATAACAGTTGGTTTTGCGTAAACCGTTTGTGAGAAAATAAGTAATAGAATTTGTGTGGTAAAAAAATTTTTCATAGGAAGTCCTTTTCCTAAATGTTATTTGTATCTAATAATTGAAAGCGACTTCCGGATTTTGAACAACTAACAGATTCTTACTTCCACCCGCTTCTGCCTTACAAATGTAAACAGTAGCAAAAGAGTCAATTTGACCATTTCACTCTTTGCCATTAGGATGCGCTATATGGACTTAGGCACACTTTTTTCCGGAAAAATCATCAATCGCTACAAACGTTTTTTTGCAGACATCGAATTGCCTGATGGGAAAATTATTACAGCTCACACGCCAAACACTGGAAGTATGAAGACCTGCTGGCAACCAGGCTGGCAAGCACTACTGAGCCACTCAGATAATCCGAAAAGAAAACTCGCTTATACTCTAGAGTTCTTATCAAATAATGAAACTTGGATCGGTGTGAACACTTCTCGCACCAATCACATCGTTGAGCATTTTTTACAAACCAAACAAATTCCGGAACTCAAAAAATATTCAGAGATTAAACGAGAAGTGAAATTCGGTGCTAGTCGAATTGATTTTTGTCTTAGCAATGGTGCAGAGGAACTCTGCTATATAGAAGTTAAAAACGTCACGCTAAAATCCGCAGAAAATATGGCGGCTTTCCCTGATGCTGTTTCAACTCGTGCTCAAAAACACTTAGGTGAATTAATCAAATTAAAAAAGCAAGGCCATCGAGCTATTATCTTTTTTCTGGTTCAACGTGAAGACGTAAAAGCTTTTACACCTGCTTTAGAGATTGACCCGAACTATGCGACCTGGTTAAAATTAGCTGAACAAGCTGGTGTAGAAATTTTGATTTATCAAACTGCTTTAAAAGGAAACAATATTTCCTTGAAAGGCAAACTACCGTTGAAGTGGCCAAATGTTTAAATGTGAAATACATAAACCGCTCGAAATTCCTGAACTGATTATCAATGGAAAAAAAACTTCTCCTTTTGATGTCAATTTGAGTAATCCTGAAGCACAAGTTGTTTTTAAAAAATTAGCGGAAGTTTGGTCTCCTCTTCCCCATGGTCTCAAAAATATCAAAGGCCAATATCAGTTCCCGAAAGAAATTACTTTTTTTGGAGGAAGTTATAATCCATGGCATTTAGGCCATACCAGTTGTGTGGAGCTTTTTCCCAAAAAAGATCAACTCGTTATTGTACCTGACTATAATCCACTTAAAAGCGAAGAACTCGATTCATTATGGGAAAATTATTTGAAGATATTGAAGCTTAAACAAGAACATCCTAAGCTTCAAATCTATCCAGGCTTTTGGTGTAACGAAAAACCTAATCGTACTTACCCTTGGGTCAAACAATTCAAGCAAGATACCCCTAACACTAAGATTAATCTGCTCATGGGTTATGATAGCTTCTTAGGTCTACCGAAATGGTTTGAATACCAGGCGCTACTTAATCTCTTAAATCACCTCTATGTTGTTGCCCGTGAAGATGATAAGACACTTTACGAACAATCTCGCTTAGAATACCTCACGATTAATCCTAAACTCACCATCACTCACCTGGGCCACCATGACTATGAAAGCTATAAATCTCAAGAACTTAGAAAGCTGAAATAATTGACATTAGTCTAACAAAAGTCTTATAGACACTTTTCCCAAGATCGAGTATCTTGGCGGTGTGTCATAAAAGGTTTTTCATGAGTAATATTGAGCAAAATAACGACATTCAAGCCAACCCCCATGCGATGCTGGGTCAGCAGGTTTTATACTGCGATATCAAGGATAATGCAGGATTAAACGACTTCCAAAAGCTACCAGATAGACAAGGCATAGCTATTCCTAAAGTTGGTATTTCACGCTTAAGACTTCCACTGACTTTCAAACACAGTGACGGTTATTTCATGGGCCATGATTGCGAAGCTAGTATGTATCTCAATTTGGCGGCTGGGAAAACCGGCATCAACATGAGCCGCCTGGTAAAAATCCTGCAAGAAGAAGGCATGGATCATTTTGTGAATACGCATTTTTTAAAATCCGTGCTGAATCGTTACCGTCATGAATTAAAAGATTCAGAAAAAGATGAGCCGTTCAAGCAAGCCTTCTTAAAAATTCAATTTAGCTACCCGATGAAACAAAAATCGCTCAAATCAAATAACTGGGGTTGGCAATATTATCCGGCCACGCTTCAGGCCAAACAAACGGGTGAAAATAAATTCGAAGTTTTTATTACGGTTGAGTACGAATATTCTTCGACCTGCCCTTGCAGTCTTTCCATGGCCAAGCAATATGAACGAGAGTTCAAAGCTGGTTTAACAACGGAAGGCAACGGGATTGCAGCTGCTCACTCACAACGCTCAAAGGCGACTTGTAAAATTCAAATTGATCCTCAATCAGATTTCTTTTTAGAAGATCTGGTTCAACATATGCGAACCGCTATTCCAACGGAAACACAAAGTTTAGTTAAACGTGTAGATGAACAAGCTTTTGCTATTCTCAATGGTGAAAATCCTATGTTCGTAGAACATGCTTCAAAAAGATTATTTAAAACACTTAATTCTGATGCGCGAATTCTGGACTGGATTGTAACACTCGAACATTTTGAATCACTTCACAGTCATAATGCGGTTGCAGTTATCAATAAAGGTATTGCAGGTGGCTTAGAACAAGACCACTTATTTTCTTAGCGAAATTTTTTCTTTAAATTTTGATTTGATATTAGAGATTTTGGCGTCGACAGAATCCTTGATATCTAAAAATTGAAGACCTACTCTTTGTGCTAATGCCTCAAAACTATCTTCATCTGGTTTCGTATTTCCATCTGGTAACTTGCCTTCCGCAGAATACATTTGCTCCATCATTTTCATGACTGAACTTTTAATCATTGAACGCACCGGAATTTTAGCAATCATTCCGTACATAGCAGCGTTACCCTCTTTGGCCTTTTCTGGATGGGCCTTCGTGTATTCCACCGCCGCTTTTAAATCGGTAACAAACTCATCGATATATTGTTCATGACCTAACGTCACCATCGCATGAAGGGATTCTGGCTTTTGATTGCGATCCACGTGCCAACCTTTTTCATTTAAAAAATCAGCAATAGTATAAATATTAATTTTTGGGTCTTTAGTGGTGTAAGCAAAAACACTAGCTACTGGTTTCCCGACAATTTTCATTTCAGGAATGTCTTCAATTTTTCTTATCAACTCTTTCGATATTTTTTGAATGGTTTCCGCATTATTTTTAAAACCTTCAATTCCCAGCGTTTTAAGTGTCGCCCAAGCCGCGGCAATCGGTCCACCTGAACGGGTTCCCAACATTGCAGGTGAAGCGAAAATTCCACCTGGCCAATTTTCATAAATAAAAAATTGATGTTTCATATACTGCATATTTCTATACAAAATGACCGAAGCACCTTTGGCACTAAAGCCATACTTATGAACGTCGGCAGAAATAGAAGTAACGCCCGGTAAGCGGAAATCAAAAGTTGGAATATTTTCGCCGGCCATTTCTAAAAATGGTAATAAAAAACCACCTAAACACGCGTCCACATGTAGCGGCACTTTCTTCTTTACTGCCACAACAGATAAGGCCGCAATATCATCCACCACTCCATGCGGGTATTGTGGAGCTGAGCCGACAATAGCGATCGTATTACGATTAATTTTTTTTGAGACCCATTTCGTGTCCACGCGAAAATCAGAGTTGAGTGGAGCATGGATCATTTTGACATCAAAATATTTTCCTGCTTTATCAAAGGCGACATGCACGGAATCAGGCACAATCATTTCTGGATGTAAAATCCATGGCTTTAATTTACGAGCGCGATCACGATAAGTTTTAACCGCCATCATAATGCTTTCAGTTCCACCGGAAGTCATGGTGCCCACGCACTGCTCATCCCCATTAAAAATTTCGACACTCATGCGAACCACATCGGATTCCATGCGTTTCAAACTTTTAAAAGCCATTGAGTTAAGGGCATTTTGAGAAGCAAAACGTGAATGAACATCTTTTAAGAATTGATGATGTTCCTCGCCGGCATAATAAACTAAGCCCCAAGTACGACCACGTTTAAAATCGGGATCATCTTGGCTTAAAGAATCGAGTTCTAAAAGAACTTTATCCTTATCTATTCCATGTTCAGGAAATACTTTATCCATATATTTACTTAACGAGTTTACCTTTCTCTGTAATAAGAGAAACGTTTTCTAATTTATTTTTCTGAAGCGCATCCAGTACTGTGACTAAACGTTGATACTTGACACTACCATCCACACGTAAATTAATAATCGATTTTTTTTCAATCGGCGCCAATTTTTTGGGTAACTCTTCAATTGAGATTTTCGTTCCGTCGATTGCCAGATCAGTATCACTTAATTCAATTGAAACTAATTTTTCTTTAGCATCAGCACTCTCACCTTGCTGGGACTTTGGTAAATTTAATAAAAGTGCCAGCTCATTTTTTTTAAAGACTGAAGTTACCAGGAAGAAAATAAGTAACAAGAAGACGATATCGATCATTGGTGTCAATTCAGGTGATAAAGCTTCGCGCTTACTTTTTCTCGACATAATGATTAGTTCCCAAAAAAGATTGGTAAAATTTTATTTTCTAATGAAATTTCCGTATCGTCTAAAAATCCTACGATATAGTTATAGGCAATATAATGTGGAATTGCGACAACCAGACCACCTACCGTGGTAATTAAAGCAAGAGAAATACCGTCGGCAAACGCAGCTGGATTACTCAAACCTTCTTGTGCGATGACTTGGAAAGCACTCAAAATACCCACAACTGTTCCAAGTAATCCCAGAAGCGGAGCAATGGTTGCAATAATCTTGATCGTATTTAATCCAACTTCAAGTTTATGGACTTCAGAACTAATCGTATCTTTTACAACTGGTAAAGATTGAGAACCTGTTTTAGACAATCCAATTTTATGCAAAATTTGAATAATTGATTCTGTGTGTGATTGAAGATTTTTTTTGAATTCATACAAAACATAGCCACGCCAAAACATGATGCTCATGCCGACGACATTCATGAGAACCAGAAAATACATGATACTTCCACCCTGAACGATAAATTCAAATAAACGCATTTTATCTCCTTAAAACGATTGCTGATTTATTGTAATTCAATTTTAGCTAAATCAAAAATGCTTTATAATAAAAGTTAATCGCTCAACTTTACACTTCTTGTCAGTGGCAATCTTTCTCCTTAGAATTTGAATATGGTTAATGAACTGACTGGCCTGTTAAAATTATTTAAAGAGATTTGGCACTTCACCCTCTATGCTGACGTACCGAGTAAGATTCATCTCACGCTGGGCAATTTAGTTATCGCCACCTTTCTAACTCTGATCGGAAAACAAGCATCGCGCATTTTAAGTCGTGTCATTGGCAAAAGAATTATTCAAAAATTTGTGAGTGATAAAAATGCCAATATTATTTATGAAAAAATAGTTTATTACTTTATTTTTGCTTTCTTTGTCATTTTGGCCTTAAGAATCGCTGGTATCCCACTCACTATTTTTACCATCATCGGTGGTGCGATGGCGATCGGGGTTGGTTTTGGTTCACAGAACCTAGTTAACAATTTCATTAGCGGTGTCATTATTATGGTGGAAGCTCCGATTAAAGTCGGTGATTTCATCACTGTTGATGGCCTGGATGGTACGGTTGAAGAAATTGGTGCTCGTAGTACTAAAATCCGTTCGGTTGAAAATAAATTTATTATTGTTCCTAATTCGGCCTTCCTCGAAAAAAATGTTCTTAATTGGACTCACAACGCTGAAATTATCCGTGGCGATGTTAGCGTAGGTGTTGGCTATGAATGCTCACCAAAAAAAGTAGAAAAACTTCTGCTCGAAGCAGCTAACACAGAAGCCTTAGTACTTAAAAGCCCAGCCCCTATTGTGAGATTTGCTGATTTTGGTGATAACTCACTTTTATTCAAACTTTATTATTGGACCAATTCACAAAATGGTATCAACATTGGCGAAAGCCAAAGTAATTTACGGTTTAAAATTTCAGAGCTTTTTGCAAAAGAAAATATAAGTATACCTTATCCTCAAAGAGATGTTCATCTTAAAACCAGTCAACCCATTGAAGTTTCGATTTCTAAATCTTAGAAGGTTTATATTTACGGTGAATGAATTTCACTAAACGATAAACAGCATAAACAACAAGCAGGACAAGTATTGTAATACCAAGCGCGATTTTGAATTCGCGGATTTTTGCTAAAATTTCTTCACCATATTCCGCGATAAAATAAATCTGTGTTGGGATACTTAAAAGTGCAGCTGCTCCATCAATCAAAATAAATTTATGCAAAGGCACATCGGTAATACCGCAACTCAAATGGCCTGGAAAACGTAGCCCTGGAGTGAAACGTAAAATGCCACATGTCCAGTGACCATATTTTTTAAACCAACTATTCACTTTATCCATTCGATCTTCTGATAAAAAACGTTGAAAAAATTTCATTCGAAGGATCTTCTTCCCATATTTTTTACCGATAAAATAAATAATAACGTCCGCCAAAACAACGGTCCCCACGCAGACAATCGATAACATGAGAACATTAACGCCGACTGCCCCTTCGTAAGGAGGTGGATAGATACTTGGATTATTGGCCATATGGGCAATCAAGGCAACTGTCACAAGCGTGACTTCTTCGGGAACTGGAAAGCCAAAGGCACTCGCGACCATGAATGCAAAAACCGCTAGGTAAACGATAGTTGGTTCATAGGCATAACTAGAAAAAAACTGCAGAATGGCATCTTCGCTAAACATATTAACCTCAACAAGCCACTAACATAGCAAATTAATACTTAACTGAACACCCATAGGCTTTAGAATTCTTAACTGAAGGCTCTTTTCCTTTTAATAATTCTGAAGCGACTTGAGAAACATAATTTTTTGAGTTTTTTATATCAGCGGGATCAGTCGATGCTGTGTCATCAATAGCACCTTGATAGGCCACCAGACCTTTTTGATTGATAATAAACATATGCGGAGTAGTCATGGCCCCATAACTTTGACCCACTTTACCATCTGCATCGATCAAAATAGCAGTCGCGGCTGAACCATGAGTCATTTTATTTTCAGCGGCTTCTGCAGGTGTCGAGTAACCTTGTTTACCTGGGGCCGATGAAATAATCGACAACCATACAACGCCTTGAGTTGTTAAGTCTTTTTGCAACTTTTGCATATTATTTGAATCGTAATGTTTTTTGACAAAAGGACATCCGTGATTAAGCCATTCAAGTATGACAATTTTTCCAGCATAATCTTTTAAATTATACGTTTTATCATCATGACCTTTAAGCGAAAAAGTTGGAGCGGGATCAAGATATTTTACTTCGGCGTTAGATAAGAATGAGGTAAGAAAAAGTATTAAAAACATATTTAATCCTTAGTTAAGTAAATAGTTACGAGGCTTGGTTCTCAGTATATTAATAATTCCCAGGAAGGAAATCAGAAAATTGAAAAAATAAATGACGATGAGAATAATAAAAAGTTGTGACCATTCAATATTAAATGCCAGATCAAAAATTTGGTTAAGAAAAATATAACCCATTATATTACCGAGCGCCAAACAGAAGAGTGAAGAAAAAGTCACAATCAATAAATACTCGAGAATAAAATAAATTTTGAGACTTGTATGTCCCATGCCTAAGACTTTTAAAATTGAAAAATCTTTTTTCTTCTCCGCCATTTGATAATAAAAAATCGAAGAAATCACACACAAGCTGACCAAGATGCAACAGAAGGACATAAGTGTGACACCAATCGACATTTGTTCGAAGAGACTCAAAATCTTCTTTAGCAAGTGATTGACGTGAATCGAGGAAATATTCGGAAAATTTTTAGCGAGTTCATTTTGAATCTGCCAAATTTTGTCGTCTGATATTTGGCTTAGTGTCGCAATAAAAGTTTTTGGGGCCAATTCTAAAACGCCCGGGGCTACCAGAATAAAAAAGTTAGGCTTGAAACTCGTCCATTTCACTTTTCTAAAGTTTTTGACTTCACCAATAAGCTCTACGCCTTGAATATCAAAGGTCAGAATATCACCCAATTTTATTCCCATTCGCTGCGCATATTTTTCTTCCAGAGACAATCCTGGATATGGCATCTTCCCCTCTTCATAAGGGACGAGGATTTCCCCATCGATGATTTCTTCTGAAGCATCTAATTCATTTCGATAACTTAAATTAATTCCGCGGTTACGAATTCGCCTTGAAGCTTCAGCCTCACGTGTTTCGTAATCATCGGCTTGGGCCGCCTCCACATCTTCCTGATTGATTTTTAACAGACGTGCACGAATCAAAGCTGCTCCTGGTGACATTTGATGTCCCATCCCAGTCAAATGTTTATCCAGAAAACTAAGCTGCTCATCTTGAATATCAAAAATAAAAAGCGAAGCTCGCTTTTCCGAATTATCCACACTAAATTCTTCATAAAGTGATGATTTGAGCTGAGTAATTAAAACAACTAACGTCAGACCAATAGTCAGTGCGACTAAGGATGTAAGGCTTGATGCTTTATTGCGCGCCATTCTTTTAATCGCAAAATTAAAAATATAAAAAAAGTTCCTCACGTTAAGATTTGCTAATAAATTTAGCAACTTTGAGAAAAATCCCCAAAGTAGGATGAGGCAAAATAAAAAAGAGCTAGCAAAAACTAAACCGATTTTTATCGAGTTAGCTTGCCAGATACAAAGCAAGAAGAAAAAAAACATCAACGGCAGCCAACTTGATAATTTTGGCCTAGGCAAGCTGAGTGTATTACCATCTTCGCGTAATAAAATAATTTCTCGTACGTTTTGTAACTGAAACACAAAAGGTAAATTGGCCATCAAGTTAAGCGCGAGTACAATAAATAAAATTTTGCTCAACACGATGAAATTAAGTGTGAGCTTTATAGCGGGCACGTAATTCATCAAGTAATTTTGCAAGAGCGGTAAGAAAAATAAACTTAAGCCGTAAGAAATGACAAAAGAAATCAACGTTAAAAATAAAATATAAAGAATAAAATAACAACGAACCTGATAATTCGAAAAGCCTAAACTTTTTAAGACGGCGACTTCTTTACATTTTTGATTAATAAAACCACGGAGTAAAAAACTAATTCCTGTAACGGCCAGCATGAGCGCTAAAAGTGAAATCAAACTTAAAAAATCGATCAAATAATCAAAAACGCGTGAAACTTGTCCCGAAGCATCGCGTGGGATGGTTATGTTAATCGTATTATCACTGAACTCTTTATAAAATTCTGCTTGTCGACGCTTATAAACTTCTTCATTTTGTGCTTCAGGTTTAAATTGAAGCAAAAGCGAATGAGATAAGGTGCTTCCTTTGGTAATCAAACCTGTCGCGTGCAAGTCACTCAGATTCATATATAATTTCGGTGCGAGATCAAGTCCCCGCCAAGAGCTGGATGAATCATCAACCACCACATCGACTACTGCAAAATTCATTTTACCAATTTTACAAAAATCTCCCTTCTCTAAACCCATCAAGTTTCGAAGATCTTGCGAAATATAAATCTCGGAAGTTTTGAGTGCAAAAGGCGTTGCGGCATCAATAACACCATTCTGTAATTTTATTTGACCGTACAGTGGATAGTTCGAACTCACCGCTTTGACTTCTACCAGGCGTGACATTTCTTGTTTGGGAGCGAAAATCATAGAAAAAGTTTCAATGACTTCACTACTTTTGATTTCCTCATTTTTATAAAAGGTATGAAACTTGTGAATCTCATCCGTTTCAAATTTGCGACGGGCCCGAATAGCAGTATCTGCTCCCATCAAGTCTTTGGCCTTGCTATAAAGCAAAGTTTCTACGCCACTTTTAACAGACTCGAGTGAAAGCAATGTACTTAACGCGAGACAAATATTAAAACAAAAAAAGGCCATGAGCTTTTTTTGATTTTTTAGTTCTTTTAAAAATAATTTTAAAACTAATTTCATAATTACTGGTGAAGCTTCAACATTCCATCTTTTAATTCATAAACTTCTGCACATTTCTTTGCTAATTCCAGATCATGAGTCACCAAAATGAGAGTGGTTTTTTTGGTTTGACTGAGAGATAAAAGTAATTGCATCACTTTCTGACCAGTTTCTACATCTAAATTTCCGCTAGGTTCATCGGCCAGCAACAACTTCGGTTCCGCCACAAAGGCCCGTGCGATCGCCACCCGTTGCGCTTCTCCACCGCTCAGCTGAGATGGAAAATGATGAATACGTTCCGATAACCCTACTTTATCAAGCATCTCAAGCGCTTTTTCTCGCGCATTCGCCTGCTGCAAAATTTCTAAGGGCAGCATGACATTTTCAAGCGCGTTCAAACTATTGATCAAATGGTACTGCTGAAAAATAACACCTAGATTTTTTGAGCGCCAAGCTGATAACTCAGATTCATTTAGTCTTCCCAGATCCGTTCCGAAACAGTAAATACTACCAGCGTCCACCTTATCCAGTCCTGCTAACAAACTCAGTAACGTCGATTTTCCACTGCCCGAACGACCGAGGATAGCGATATTTTTTTCACTCTTAATACTAAAATTAAGCTCCCTGAAAATTTCAATTTGTTTTGCCGCTTGCTGGTATGTTTTTTTTACGTTTAGAATTTCTAAAATCATAGGGCCTTTACGATATAAGGATACACTGTTTCTAAAATTTTTTTATGTCCATTCTCATTTGGATGCATACCATCTTCAATATTCAATTTTTTTTCCCCCCCCACACCTTTGAGCAGAAATGGAATAAAACTTAGTGAATATTTTTTTGCCAGATCTTTGAACATTTGCTCAAACTGCTTGGAATATTCTTTTCCATAATTGGGTGGAAGTAACATTCCCGCGAGAATCACAGTCGTACCACTGGCCTGTGCTTTCTCAATGACTTGCTCGAGATTTTTTTGACTCTCCGTAATTTTCAAACCACGAAGGCCATCATTGGCACCAAGTGCTAATAGTAGAATCTCTGGCTTCGCTTTTAAATACCAAGCTAAACGTTGACTAGCACTAGCTGTAGTGGAACCACTCACGCCCGCATTGATGACTTTGATATCGTATTTTTCTGCCAAAAGTTTTTTTTCAAGTAGAGACGGATACGCT
>JAEUWD010000041.1 GCA_016786485.1 Bacteriovoracaceae bacterium
ATTTTTGATTGAGAAGAATAAAGATAATTTTATTTTCTTTGATTTCGAATACAAAGTTTATTCTTTAAGAAAATGGTCAAAGTATTTAGAAAATACTCCTTATCAAGTTAAAAAATATGTCAAAGGTAAAAAGTGTTTTCTTAAAGAAGGAAACTTTTGTTGGGAATACACATTAGCGCATGCGCTTTCTTTGGTGAGTAAGCGTAACATTATTGTTTTGGCACTTGCGGTAATGATTATCATTACCTTGATCACGCTGTTGTATAATAAATTGGAGCAACAACGACTCGAGGACCAAAAACGGAAACTTGCGTTGCAGGTTTTGACTCACGAGTTTCGCACACCCGTTGCGAGTTTACTCTTGCTGTCAGAGCAGTTTCAAACAAAACTTGATTTGATTCCAGATGAAGATACCCAAGAGCTTTTTTTACGCCTTTCTTCTGATGTTCACCGCTTACATCGCTTAGTGGAATCAAGTAATAATTATTTAAAACTGCAAAGTGGTAAAAAGCTTGTCGCATTTAAATTTAAGAAAATTCCTTCGATTAATAGTCTCTTTGAAAATATGTTAGGCCCCTATTTGGATCAAATCGAATTTCAGCCACTAGAAAAGGATACAGGCTTTGTATTAGATGAGTACTGGTCGTTAATAAGTGTAAAAAACTTAGTTGAAAACGCTCTCAATCATGGAATGAAGCCCGTGGTTGTTAAATTAAAAATGGCAAGCGAAAGTGAATTTCATATTATCGTAACAGACGCGGGTTATTGTGAATTTCAAAAGCTATCTGAAATCACAGCCGTTTTTGCTAAGGGAAAACAGAGCGAAGGAACTGGTCTGGGAATGAATATTGTAAGTAAGGTTATTAAGGATATGGATGGAGAACTTTTATATTCACGAAATCCAACAACATTTACAATTATTTTGAAAAATCAAAAGGAAAAAAATGGAAAAGTTACTACTGGTTGAAGATGATGAAAATCTAGGGGCAAACCTTAAGCGTTTTTTAGAGAATGAAGGTTTTTCCGTTTCGCTCGCAAAAAATATTAAAGAAGCCCATGATAAATATAAAGATGATGTCATGCTCATTATTTTGGATTGGATGTTGCCAGATGGACAAGGTATTGATTTTTTAAAAAATATCCGCAATCAAAATATTTTCAAACCAGTTATTATGTTAACCGCTCGAGGTGATTTAATCGATAAGGTTTTAGGTTTAGAAACGGGTGCTAATGACTATATTACAAAACCTTTTGAGCCGAGAGAATTGTTGGCACGTTTACGTGTTCAATTAAGAAATCAAGGTAGCTCAAAATCCAACTCGACCACTGAACATAAGAAATTAGAATATAAAAATTTAGTTATCGACTCTGAAGCCCACGAAGTTTTTTATAATAAAGAATTGATTACACTTACTAAAATGGAATTTGATCTTCTTTTGATATTAGCTGAAAACCCAGGGCGTGCTTTTTCCCGCGAAGAACTATTGAATAAAGTTTGGGGATTTGAAAATTATCCAACCACACGGACGGTAGACACACATATTTTACAACTCAGACAAAAGTTGGACGAAAATATGTTTGAAACGGTGAGAAGTGTCGGGTATCGCTTCAATAAAAAATTTACTTAGGATTTATAATTTTATGAAACTCGTCTTTGTGTTCCGGATAAGTTTCAGTCGCCTTGGCCAAAACTTCTTGGCTTTTTTCCATACTGCCTGAAAGGTGCATAATCGTCAGAAGCATTTTGTAGAAACTAAGATTTGTAACACCATCATAAAATAGCTTTATGCCGTGGCCAACCATTAGACCTGGTTTTTCTTTGACGGCTTTTAATAAAAAATCTGATATTGCAAAATCTTCGGTGAGCTTTTCGTCACTATCAAAACGTAATAAGATTTTTTCAGCGTGGGCGACTAAATTATTGTCGATCAGTGACTCAATCATCGCACGATAAAATTTAGTTTCACCACCAGCAGAAATAGCGATTTTATTGAAGAGATTAATTGCCTCATCTTCTTGTTTGTTAAGCATGTAGTACTTACCTGAAACATAGAGACCAGCGCAAATATATTTAATGGTCTCTTTTTCGCGCATCTCAAGTGATTTGAAAATTTCATAGTAAAAATTCATATCTTGGAAGTTTTTTGTAACAACCGCCAAGCGAACAATACTATTAAGACGGTCAGGATTTGAAGGGAAGTACTTCGCAATATTTTTTGCCACTTCATAGGCTTCATCAAACAGTTTATCTTTCATGTAAATGTCATAGAGACCAATTTGGCACTTAAAGTGGATATTGTTAAAAGTTAATCCTTCTTTAAAATCACTTTTGGCTTGTTCTTTAATTTTTTTGAAGTAATTGGCTTGTCCAATGTAAAAACAAGCCAAGCTTGGTTTAGGACTTAATGTTTTAGCGCTTTCAAAAATAACCATGGCCTTGTCATAGTCTCCGCTTTCCATGACTTTTTTTCCTTCCTCGATTTTGATCATATATTCTGTTGGATGGAGTTTTTCCATAAAGGCATTCATAATACCACCGGTGAGGCTTTGAATAGTATACGGCTTTATAATGAATGAATCGACGTCTTCTTCTGCAGCTTTAGCGACGGCCGATTGTGAAATATTCGAAGTGATTAAAATTAAGACAGCGGCTTTGCTTTCAGGTGTGTTTTTTTCGCGATAAATACGGAAAAGATCAAAACCTGAACCATCCCCCAGGTGATAATCACTTAGAATGAGTGCAGGCTTAATAGTGTCCAGTGCTGCCACAGCTTCTTCATATTTCGAATACATGTGGATATTAATTGTTTTTGCATCGTTCTCATTTAGTGTTTTGGCCAAACGCTGCCTTGATGCCGAACTTCTGTCGACAATCATAATTTTGTTTTTGAATAAAAACTCTTTAAAGAGTTTTGTTTTTTCTTTATCGTCCATTGGCCTTCTTTATAAAATTAATCGCTTCTTTTTGTTTTACTTGTATTTTCTTTAAAAGCTCGTCCCAGTGCTTTTGGTTTTCACTGCGAATTTCGATATAAATTAGAAAACCTTCGCCCTTTTTCTCGAACGTATTGTTTTGTACATCTTTCACGGTGCCGTAAAGAATGTATTCATTAGCTTCGTTTAAGAAGTTTTTAAGTGTGAAACAATACTCTTGTTCGAGATTTAATTTTTCTTTGAGCGCTAATAATAAACCATCGTGATGCAATTCGAGAAACTCAGCGGCGAGGCTTTTATTATCGCTCATAATATTAAGCGATAATTCTTGGTGATAGAGCTCTTTGATATTTTCTGAAATATCGTGTTCTGGATTTTCATCAACTGTGACCGTATCAGTATTTTCAATCATTTTTTGCGAGAAAATATAGAGGTCACTGTCCTCATCTTTTTTATTTTTTGAGGTAATAATTCGTGTGTTAACAATCAGATAGTTCACCGGATACTTGGACATTTTTTTGAGATATTTTTGTATTCGGTGCTTGTGTGTTTTGGGCATCGTAAACTCAGCCAAAACCAAGTCGATGTTATGATGAGCCAAAATCTTTTCTAGTGACTCGATGGTGTCTGCGATAAAAATCTGGCCACTATTTTCAAGTTCCAAATGCTTCTTCAAGTCCTTGGATTGAATAGGGCTATCATTGAAGATAATAATCTTTTTGTTTTTCAAATTTTTCATATGGCCATCGACTAGCTTATCGTCATAAGCCTGTCATAAAATGAGAACGGGTAGTGATTAAGCAGCAGTTTGTTGAGCGGATTTTGCGTTTGACTTATTCGTCTTTGGCTTAATTTTACGAGTAAATTGCTTCACTATGTATTTAGGGAAGGAAAATAAACTCAAATTAGCTACTTGGAGAACTTCATCACCATTTTCGAAATCCATACTGTTTTTGTAGAATTCTGTTAAGAAAGCTTCACGGTGGTGATAGCGCTTATCCTCTGGGTCTTTTTGAAAGGTTGTTCCTTTGACGCTACCTCTGAATATAAATTTTTCTTTATCAAATTCAGCAGTATCGGCAATCGCAATTGGCACTCGGTATTCACGGCTAATTAATTCCGCAATTTCCAAATGTCTTTGACCGGGCTTCTTTGCAAAAGGTGAAGGGTATACTTGGTCAAAATTAAGTGCGATATTTCCAAGGCTTGAAATAACGCAAGCACAGTTGGTAACCCATAACTTTGACCAAATTTTATTTTTTAACATGTACTGAATAATGAGCTTACTTAATAACTTGTGAGTTAAGCCACCACTGCGAGCTTCTGGACGAACACAAGTTAATCCGAGGTGGAGAATATCTTGGTCAATAAACAGTGATGAGCAGAAAGCGACTACTCGAGCATCTTTATTTTTTGCTAACATGATTACAACACGGCTAAGTTCTTCACGTTTACCAGTAAGACACTGATAATCTGGGATTTCATCAAAACATTCCGAAGCAACATCTCGGAGGATAGAGACATAATGTTTTACTTCCTCATCAGACCAGTAACGGCCAGGACGATCGAAGAATTCGTAACGAAGTTTTGTATTTTTCATAGTACCTACTCCTCGGTTGCTTTATATATATATTTATATAAAAGAAACTTTGTTTTGAATGTTAGGATACTGTTAAAAAATGCCGGTTTTCAGAGCTAAATTAAGGGACCCGAGCTGTTTCCGAGTTCAATGCCGCTGAGGTAAAAAACATCTGCGAAATCTAGCGCCATTTCTGAAGCTAGATCCGGTTCGATGTCATAACGGAGAACGAGTTCATCTCTAAGTTGATTAAGAAACTCAATTTCGTTGTTCTCATGGTTGTGGTGTTGGTTGAATTTTTGCATCTGTCCTCCTTGACGATGGTTAGTACTGACGAAGTAAGCCAACTAAGATCCCTTTTATCTCGAAAGATTCCTCACGGATGATAAATGGTTTCATGTTTTTATTTGCAGGGTGAAGTTCAATGTGTTGTGGTTTTTTGAAATATTTTTTAATGGTGGCTTCTTGATTGATAGAGGCTACAACTGTTTCTCCGTTCTGGGCCATATTTTGTTTTTTGATAACAACAATATCTCCATCCAAAATCCCATCATCAATCATCGATTGACCTTCAACCACTAAAGCATAGTGCTGACCCTTTTTGATAAAAGTTTGAGGCACGGTCACCGTTTCTTGACCCTCAATGGCCTCAATAGGTAAGCCTGCTGCTACTTTACCGAGCAGAGGTATCTCCATGGTAGGGACTTTTTGTTCTGATGTGCTTAAGCCTCTAACTGCGTTGCTATCATTGTGGAGGTAGCCAGCTTGGGTAAGATAATAAATATAATCTTGAACTGAACCCAATGATTTGAATCCGAAATGTTCTTTGATTTCAGTTTGAGTTGGGGAGTAATCATTCTGAGCAATATATTCAACAATATAGTCATAAACTTGTTTTTGTTTTTTGGTGAGGCTCATTGATTTCTCCTTCCGTATGTTTTCCGTAGAAATGATAATACCGTAAATTTTCCGTAGTACAACTTTTTTTTCTGTTTATTTTTAAAATATCGGATTTAATATTCTTTATGGACTATCAATTACCTTTCATTCTTTATGACAGTGAGTGCCAACTTTGTGTGAGGTTTAAACAGGGCCTAGAAATGCTCGATAAAAATCATCAACTGCATTTTTACCCTCTGCAAGATGCCAAAGTTTTTACCCAATTTCCATTTCTTGATCCGCAGAAAGTCGAGCAGAAGGTGCATTTGGTAACAACAGAACAAAAGGTTTTAGAAGGTGGGGAAGTGGTGGAGTATCTCTTGAAGATGATCCCGGGAGTTGAGAAGTTCTCTTGGCTTCTCGACAATAACGTCAGTAAAAAAACGATGGGCTTTTTCTATGATACAGTCGATTTTCTAAGAAAGAATACCCATAGCTGTAACTCATGTTCGAAGGATAAAAAATGAAAGTCACTGGTTTTTCACTCAAGAAATCAACCCAAGGTACGTCACTGGCTTACGGAAAAATTGTTTTAGATAATATTATCGAGGTCGATGTTTCTATTATGAACGGGAAGAACGGATTGTTCGTTTCGTATCCAAGTAAAAAAGGAAAAGACGAGAGATGGTATCCGCAATTTAAGATTATTGATCGTACCGTTTCAGATGAAATTCAAGCGCAAGTCATCGCTCACTATGAGTCGCAAGTTAAGAATCTCTAGTTTCGAATTAAATAATCGAATGATTCGTGTAATTTTTCGAGCAGATCTTCGTCTGTGATTTGGTCGCAAATATTTTCCAATTCAAATTTGGTGAAATAACATTCGGGATCGTTTTGCATTTGCTTGCACTTTTCAAATAACTGTTTGCTGTGGGTGTCGAGTTTGGCCTCTTGCAGATAATCTAAAAGCAATTCAAGGGATGAGACTCGTTTTTTGGCATAAAAAGTAGCTATACGGCGTTTTTGATAAAGATAATAAACGTAGGCGATGAGCGAAAGCAGGCTTAGTTCGATCAATAGATTCCAAAATATCGTCATTTTTTGTCCTTAAGGTCGCTCATAGGAATATTCTAGCACGACTTAAAACTACATCTTTTCATAAAAAATAAAAAATGTTAGATATTAGCTTATATTTACGTCACGCATTAGGGGATTCAATGGCCAAGCAAGATTTGTTAGAGGTTGAGGGTGTTATTACGGAAGTTGCAGCTCACGGTAACTTCAAGGTAAGACTTAATAATGGACCTGAAATTAACGCTAAATTATCAGGCAAAATGAGAAAGTTTTTTATTAAAGTTGTTCAAGGTGACAGAGTGACTGTTGGGATTTCTCCTTATGACAAATCGCATGGATTAATCATGTTCAGACACAACACTGCCGCTGGTGCACCACCATTTAATCCTGATGATAAGTCGAAGAACGATAAGCGATAGTGAGTATATTTCCCTCACTGATCTTTTCGTTCATTTAGCATAAAATCATTTAATGAGCCGATTAAATTTTGATAACCTAGATAAACTCTCGGGAATAAAACTCGTCCTAAACAAACATCCAAAAAAAATAGCGATGGTGAGTTTGCTCATCCTGTCTCTGAGCTTGTGGAGTGGCCGTGATTTTTTTGTCCCAAATTTAAAACCAGAAAAATTGGTGATTGAACTTAAGGCCGATTCACGTTTTGGTAAAGTTGCCAATGATGAATTGGTTTCTGATCTAGCGAAAGAAATGATCATTCATGAGCAACAAGAACTAGTTGATTTGATATCAGGTGTTCCTTCGAATTATGCGTTTTTTCTTTATCACCCGAAAGCTTTACTGCTGGATTCTGGTCATCAAAAAGTAGCTTATATTTTAAATCGTTCGCTCGTGATAAAAAGAAACAATAATCAATTGGAAGTCGAAATTTTGTCTTCTCATGCTAAGGCCATCAAAAACTACTTGGAGCAATACTTCTATGAAGAAGATTAATAGTTTTATTGCTATTACGGTTTTCTGCGTCGGAAGTTTTTTTCTTTTTCAAAACTGCTTTTTTGGTGGGGCCAAGTTCCAAAATACTTTAAACCTGGCACTGGAAAACGAAGTCACAAATCTTGATCCGGCGTTGGCTTTTAACGATGAAGTGTTGATGGCCATTGGTCAGAGTTACGAACCTCTTTTGCAATATCATTATTTGAAACGCCCTTATGAGATCATTCCGCTGTTGGCAGAAGAAATGCCACAAGTGATCAACGGCGGAAAAAGTTTATTAATTAAAATAAAAAAAGGTATTCCTTATCACACGCACCCATCGTTTGGTGGAAAAACACGTTATGTGTGTGCACAAGATTTTTTAAACCAGATTAAGCGATTGGCTTTTAAACCATTAAAAAGTAGTGGTGGTTGGGTTTTTGAAAATAAATTAATTGGTTTTGATGAATTTTCAAAAAGAGTAGGTGATTCTGAAGCAAAATTTTATGCTGATACTATAGCTGGTGTAAAAGTTATTGATGAGCATACTCTGCGCCTGGATTTGAAAAAACCAGATACTGTTTTTAATAACTTTCTGACTTTAACTTTTGTGGTGCCTTTGCCTATCGAAGTTATTCAATATGAAAAAAATAATTTAAAAGATGTGATTGTTGGAACGGGACCTTTTGAGTTTGTGCAGAAACAAGAAAATCGTTTTATCTTTAAAAAGTTTGAGCATTATCGCAAAGATTATTACCCAACGGTTGGTGATCGTTATGCCAATGTTGAAGATTTGATTTCTTCAGGCAAACAAGAAATTCCCTTTTTGGATAAAATTACATTTGAAGTGATCGATAATCCTGATTTAAGAATTGCAAAATACAAGAACAGGGAATTAGATCTTGTTACCGTTCCAAAGGAACATCTCGATAAATTTACGAATCAAGCAAAATCAGAATTGAAAGAGGTTGGAGGAGAACTTAAGCACTTCCCAAGTCTCTCGGTGGATTGGCTGAGTTTTAATATGCGTGATCCCATTTTAGGAAAAAACCTATGGCTACGAAAAGCCGTCGCCTATGCCATTAATTACGATCAGTATTTAAGTATTATCAGCAACGGGACAAATCGTCGCGCTAATTCCATTTATAATCCAGGTATCTTTGGTTATTCTCCAAGCCATAATTTTCCCTATCGTTACGATCTTAAGCTTGCCAAAGATTATTTGGTCAAAGCCGGTTATCCCAATGGAGAAGGCTTACCGCCGATAAAGTTTTCAACACGAAGCAATGCCGGCGTTCATCTTAACACGGCCACTTTTTTTAAAGATCAATTAGCGGCTATTGGAATTAAGGTTGAAATTGAAATTTTATCTTTCACCGAATTTTTGAAAATGAGTCGTGATGGTCAATTGCAACTTTTCCTAGATCGATGGATTTATGATTATCCAGATGCAGAAAATTTAATTCAATTACTATTGGCCAAAAATCATCCTGGTATTAATAAGAACGGCTACTCAAATAAAGAAATCGATAAGCTTTACGAAGTTTTTGTGACGACAAGTAATGAAGATAAAAAAGTTGCGGCGATGAATAAGATCGAAGAGATTGTCGTAGAAGAGTTGCCTTGGATCATGCTGAGTTACTACAGCAATTACACACTTCATCACTCACATGTAAAAAATTTTCGTAAGTCGAGTTTTATCCGAAATTTTTTGAAATACATAAGAATACAGAACTAATATGAGAATGGAAATTCCAAACCAACCGAGCCGCCGCGCTCTTTGAGTTTGTATTTTTCGTCGTCAAAGTTAATATCCGTGAAACGAATGATTCCACCCAGTGTAAAATAAACGTTTTTCATGATTTTCTTCTTAAATTTTGCTTCAAAAGTGCGACCGTAACCTGTCATTTCACTCCATGGATTACTTGCACTGTTCACTTGGGTGGTTACTAGTACTGGTGATAAGCGAAACGCGCCAACCATCGTAAAGTGATCAAAGATAAATTCAGTTTCAAACTTAATCGGCAACTCATAAGTTTCAAAGCTACTTAAGGCCGTACCACCCTTGATATCAAATTTACGATAATCCAAACCAAATCCAAGATTTATAATATACTTAAAATTTGGTGAGTATTTAATCAGACGGTATTCACTCATCAGTTCATATTCAGTATTGATTCCGCTTTTTAAAACCCCAGTGTCTAAATAACGATTATTATATCTTTCAAAATTAAATGAGACGCCCCATGATTTATTTTTTGGCCACCATTTAATATAAACGTTTGGACTCACGTCTTCTTGTTCTTCACGGGTCATAAATGGCGCAAGGGCAGGGGCCATGACTTGTTGTGAACGTTGTTCGATATCCAGGGCAACGATGAGATTTGATTCTTTTTCGGCACGGCGTTTTGTCACTTCAATCGGCTTGAACTCAGGAACTTCAAAGGTTCCAATAGGAACAATTTCATTATTGGCATTGATTTCATAAACTTCGTAGCTATCAACATTGAGGTTTTCTAGAATTGTTTCATGCAGAATCTTTCGAGTGTCACTACCAAGTTGGTGATAATTTCCATAACCCATGAATTTTTTTGATTGAAAGTACTTAATTTGAATATTCGGTTTAGTCGAATAGTTGTCAGCACTTAAATCAAATTTTTTCTCATGAAAGAGATAGTTAAGTGCACTATCACTGAGGTAATAATTCACTTTATCCACTTCATAGGCGACAGTTGGTGGGGCCAATTTAATAAGGTGTGGGAAAATGGTTGAGCCATCTTCCGGGAAAAAAAATTGGCTTGATCCGTTCCAGTATTTTAAGCCTAATTCTTGAGGCCATTTTTTAGGATGCATAATTTTTTGTTCAGCAGTCACTGAGCATGTATAAAGCGAGTCTTTATCACCAGAAAAGCCACAAGATGAATTTGAACTTTCGACGAGAACTTTGAGTTCATCTTTACCAATTAAACGTTTTAAAACCTGTTTCTTTTCTCCATTGAGAATAAGATATGTTCCATTTTTTTGTTCTTGAATTTTTTCATCATTAACTAAGGCTGTATTCAAATAAAGAATTTGACCAGCGTCTCCAAAATAAATGAGTTCTGGTAGTGTAGATTTAATGAGTTCATTTTTCAGTTGTTCGCTCTGAATATTACGGAAAGAAAATTGTAAACCTTGGTCGTAGAAATGATAATTTTTTTCATTCTTAATATCTTTAAGTATCTCGCTCCATTTGGTTGACGGGTAGTAATCTTTGAGTAAGGGTCCTTTATAAACGATGTCACATTTAAGATGGTGGCAAAGCTCAAGCGCCAGCGCGTCCGATAATTCATTGGAAAGTGTGATTGATTCAAATAACAACGAAACTTGTTTGTTGTGACCAAAGAAATAACGTGTTTTGTAGACTTCTGATAAATCAAATTTTTTATCAGAGGGAACAGACAATTCTGCACCTGCAATATTCTTAATGAGTACTTCGAGGACTTGGTTTGAGAGACCTGTTGAGGCTTGATTTAAATAATAAATTTTTCCTAAAAGAATATTTTGAGCATTTTTTAAATGGGTTACTTCTTTGTATTCCAAAGCATAGGCATTAAAGGTAAATAAGAGAGCGAGTAGATAGCGGCTCATTTTCATTCTGTTTTTCCTGTGGTAAATAAATTTCGGTTGTCTTTGGATTTTAATATAGTTGACTAACTTAGGGGCAGAATTTTTTGCCATCGGACCATATGTTTAATATTCGTCTTATTCAGAAAACTGATAATAAAATGACAGCACATCTGATTCGTACTGTGATGACTGAATACGGTGCTTGTGGTGCCGGTTTCTCGATTCAAGATCCTGAAGTGGATGCTATGTTTGAAAATTACCATCGTGCTGGTCATTTTTATTTTGTAATCGAACAAGATAAAAAAATCGTTGGGGGGGCGGGTATCGGTCCGCTCGTCGGTTCAACTGATACTAAAATTTGTGAATTGAAAAAAATGTATTTCTTCCCTGAACTAAGAGGCAAAGGCTTAGGTTCCAAGCTTCTCGCGCTGCTACTTCAAAAAGCCAAAGAATCCGGATATGATAAATGCTACTTAGAAACTCTAAATTCTATGAATGAAGCGCAGGTACTGTATCAAAAATTTGATTTTAAAAAACTTTCGAAGCCGATGGGAAATACCGGTCATTTTGGTTGTGATGCTTGGTATCTTCGAGCTCTCTAGTTGTTCAATGTTTCAAGCGCCGCGGGGCCAGAGTTATACTTCGATTTCACAAATCTTATTAAATGAAAAGCCACAAGAAATACTTTTTTCTGATGAGCGATATGGCTGGATTGATCAATATAATCCTCAATGGCTATATGAAAATAGGAAAATAGCTTTCGAGCTTTTCACATTTCATACCCAAGAAAAGACTATTACCATCGATGTTAAATCTTATTTTGAAAGATCCGGACTGGGACAGGTCGTTTTAATTCCGACGGTTGGTTTATTCACCAGTAATGGTCAAAAACTACCTTTAAAAAATATCTATTTCTATCTCGAGGAAGCTAGCGACTTAGAAAAGAAACATCTGCATGCTAAATGGCAGATCAAATTAGAAGCGGGTGGGAGTTTCTATTTATTGTTAGGAGCAGATGATAGGCAGGACCTTGAAATGCAATCAGGCATGACCAGTATACTCTCACCGGTTTATTATAATTTTTCCGAAAAAATCATAGGATCGAATTCAGGAAATTATAGATTAGTTTTAGACGTGCAATAGAAAAAAGATAAAAAAGGAACCCTCTATTCAGAGGTGTTCCTTTTTATCTTATTTAGGAATTAACCAATAAGTCTTAAAGCGTTTTGGCCTTTAACGTTAGCTTGAGCTAACACTGCAGTACCAGCTTGATTTAAAATGTTGTTCTTCGCATTTGTTGCTGTTTCAGCTGCGTAGTCAACGTCTCTGATTCGTGAATTTGCAGATTGTAAATTTTCATTAGAAATCTGTAAATTTTGTGAAGTCGAGATTAAACGGTTTTGAATAGCACCTAAGTTAGCTCTGTAACCTGATACTTGTTCAATCGCTGCATCTACTACATCCAATGACTCTTGAGCACCTGATTTCTCAGAGATATCAAGATCATCAATACCAAGTGAACCTAGACCTGAGCTAGTTTTGCCAGCATCAAATGAAATTCTGTCTTGGAATTCATTGTTATGAACACCGATTTGGAAATCATAAACTTCTCCAGAACCATCTAGAAGTTTAGAGCCGTTAAACTCAGTCACTTCTGAAATTCTTTGAAGTTCTAGCTTCAATTGTTGATATTCCATGTTTGTAAATCCGCGCTCAACATCACCAACAGTGTCTGAAGCAGCCTGGATACCTAATTCGCGTAAGCGAGTTAAGATGTTAGCTGTTTCATTCAAGCCACCTTCGGCAACCTGAATCATTGAAATACCGTCGTTAGCGTTGCGGTCCGCTTGCATTGTTGATCTGATTTGTGATCTCAGTTTTTCTGAAATCGCCAAACCAGCCGCGTCGTCTGCTGCTTTAGTAATACGTGAACCAGATGACAGCTTCGCCAAAGAACTTTCGCCATCTCTATTGTTGATAGAGAGCGATCTTTGTGCAGCGATGGAAGCTGTGTTGGTGTTAATACGAAAACCCATTGATACCTCCCGTGGCTTTTTTAGACTTCCGTGTTTCGAACTTTATCCAAGTTAAAGCTCGTCAAGCATCCTTACTTGATGGATTCGTTATGTTGCGACCGACATGGTTGCAACAGCTCACCTTTCGGAGGAAAATTTTTCCACTTGAGGAAAATTTTGCCTTCGCTCGAAAAAAAATGACGCGCATCGAAAAATCTGTTCAAAGCTCATATATTTCTTATAGAGTGAGGAAGTATAAAAATTACAATCTGTAGTCGTACAACTAAGTCGGTTTTAAGTGAGGTTTTTTGATAAAAATCTATGAATGACGCAGAGAATAGGTTATCTTCCTTGTCTGGTAAATAAGGAAAATTATGGTGAAGTGCTGGAACGTTTGTTGTTTGTTACTGGTCGTGTTTTTGGCCTCTTGTGGTGAGGTTCAAAAGACTAACGACAATATCGATAAAACCAATAAAAACATCAATGACACGAATGAGCTGATTGTCGAAACCAATGCTTTCCTTGGTGAAATTTTAGATAAATGTCTAGTGGTAGTTTTCCATCCAGAAGTTCTCGACCCTGCTGTTGATAAAAATGTAGAAAAGAAAATTCAGTTCACGGTTGGCACCAATGAATACTCTCATGTTTTTAATACTAATTCGCTTCAGACCTTTGATGATATCGTGAATGAAAAACAATATTACGTTGTTCCTTCGAATGTGAATCTGCCGGCCCGATTTATCGAGATGACATCAATGTCTTCTTCGATTTGTCAGAAATTATTTTTGAAAATGGATAAAACGATTGATGATATAAAACAAGATCTCTTGAATATGTTGGTTGAGCAATCAGATGTTATTGTTGATTACAGTAAAGAAGCGATTCTCAAAGCCGATGAGCAAAAAAATGCGGCGTTATGCTTTAATTATCGCAAGCATGTTGGTGTGCTCACTGGTGAATTGGAAGTTGCTGGTAAGTTAAAATTCAAAAAACGTCGCCAATTAAAAGAAGAAATTCGTGAATATCAGTCACTTATTTCCGTCAAATGCCCTGAGTTACGAAATGAAAATGAAATTCAAGTTCAGGCCAAAGAAACAAAGGCCAGACTGGATGGAGAACTCCAAAAGTTTAAGCGAACTTGGCTTGAATATTATGAAAAATGGTTAGTGGATGAGAGTCTGGAGTTTACGGAAGAAGTGAAGGCATCGATTTATCTCCCTGAACTTAAATTGCCGGAAGTGATCGGTTTGCATAAATCAGAAGTTAAGTCTTATGCTAACCAGATGAAAGTATTAAAATATTTTAAAAATAAATTAGTGAATACAGAGCCGGAGGAATTTCGTGCTTTTCTCGTCAAACGTGGAAAGTCATTAGTGATTGATCCTTCAAAGCCTTTTAGTTTTGAAGAGCTTTCATCAGAGGAGTTGTTAATTCTTCAGCAGTTATTTAATCGCTTGCTTGCTCAAAGTAATTCAGAAGTAGAATCGACACGTTTACGTGATTTTATTTCAGAAGCGGTTTTCCGTTCTTATGAGAGACAACTTATTTTCCGTAAAATTAAACCAAAAAACTAAGCTTCTTTTTTTATATTATCTGGTAAGCGAGTCTTTGGTAATAAGACTTCCAGCGGTTTTACAATAGCACCTTCACCAACGATAACGTCACCAAATAAGCTCGCATTAAGACCAATGGTTGCTTTGTTTTTAATAATGAGACGATCGATAACAAGAAATCCCTTCATCCCATAATGAGCAAGTAAAGTGGCTGAACCACCAATCGTTACATAATCACCAATTTCAATTAAACATGGGTCAGAGATGTTTGAGGTGTTGATAATTGTACCTTTACCAATTTTCATTCCCATCATTTGATAAAACAATTTATTGAGTGGAGTCGGGGTAATGAAATCTAGAAAGGTATAGCGAACGAGATAAGTTAGAGCATTGTGATAGTACCAAGGAATAACACTGAGTGAGTACCAAGTTGCACGATGGGGACGTACTTTCAGTGGGAGAAGTTTGTTTGTCAGTGGGACAATAAAAATCAGCACCAAGCCGTAGAGGAAAAAGCTGGCGGCCAGCGAAGGACCAATCAGCATGGCCTGAACAAGAATATGTTTATTTTGAACGTATTCATAAGCTGACATAACAAGCGCGACACCAGGACTCAGCGAAACACCCATGCAAAAAACATAAAGGATCGCAATCGGTGCTAGCATCACTGTAAAGCCCAAGGTACGAAAGCGTCGAAAGAAGCTCTCCATTAAACCTAGGAATCCACCACGATTGGATTGGGTGGCGTTGATGTCTAAAACTTTGTTTTCCTGACCATTTTCCGGTGTCATAGGTACTCCCTTCAAAATGAAACTGCTCTTTTATTTTAAGCTGATTGGCATCAATTTCTCTAACGATTCTTTTGCTTATGGCCAAGTATTTGAAATTACATTGATTAAAACTATCAACTTATTCGTGTAAGTTCCGAAAAAGAGGTGGGAGTGTACAAAAGTATGCAATCGAAGGAAAACCGTAAGTACTATCTTAAGCCTTTGGAAAACCACCAATCGGAGGGGTTATCGAAGGACATTGTGAAGCCCAATACACTTTTTCATTTTTGGAAAAAGGGCAAGAGTTCTATTTATAAAATGAGCTTAGCTTCGTTTACAAAAGATACTTTGAATTTCAAGCGCCCTGATATTATCGATGATGAAATGATCAATGATGTCATCGATAAACCCGTTCTGCTTAAAATCACTCAAGGTGAAAATCAATATTTTACCAATGGTGTTTTGTTATTTAATGCTGATCGCTCAGCCTTGGTTTTTAAATTAGTAGAAACGGTTTTCAAGAATGTTCAACGTAAAGACTGTCGTATTATGGTGAGTGATTTCGTGAAGGTTTCTTTTGTTGTCGATAAACAGCAGTATTCTTGTTTGGATGTTTCGGCAGGGGGGACCAGTTTCTACTGTGAACCAAAATCGGCAGAAAAATTTGAAAAAGAAATGAAGTTTGCCAATTGTGAATTAAAATTCAACGGGACCAAGTTCAAAATCCCGAATTGCCGAGTGGCGCTTAAGATTGGACCAGATGAGACAGGCAATGTGAAAGTGGGAGTTCAGTTCTTGGATATGTCATATAAAGTTGAAGATGAGATTTGGATTTTAATAAATAAAGAAATGAAACGTGTCTATATTCAAGAAAATATCGTCGAAGAAGCACTGAAAAAAGTAAGTTAGATTTTGATTTTAGCATTCGCGCGTCTTAGTCTTTCGACCAGTGTGCGAATGAGAAGTTGTAACCACTTTGGTTGGCCGTCAAAAATTTGCTTATAATTATCAGCTTTGATTTCTAATAATTCGCAGTCGGTAAGTGCCTTAACGCTTGCACAACGAGGCATATCATCCAAGAAAGACATTTCGCCCACAAGTTCTCCGGTGTAAACGTGACCTAGCAGGACATCGTTTTTACCTTTTTTCTTGTACACTTCCAGTTGTCCGTCTTGTACCCAGTAAAGAGACTTACTATCTCCACCTTCAACAATTAAAGACTCGCCTTTTTTAATTTTTATTTTTGTCGCCATAAATAAATGATAGCGGATTTTGAAAGAGATGGAAGTAGGTAAACTTATTCTTGTATGACGTGCTTGCGGATACCGTAGTATGCCGCTCGAGAAATCAGTTTTTCAGTAATAACGGCAACAGAAGCTGCTAAGTAGGCTTTACCTGGGTTCTGAGTATTTTTGCAAATGGTATTAAAAACATAAAGACCAACCACTACTGATTTAAAGTCTTCAATCACACCCCAATGACGTTGAAACCACCAAACATCAAAAGAGCGATAACCTGTTTTAAAATAAGAAGAAGTGTTTTCTTTTGAATCTTCGTAAACTTGTTGAGAAATAAGTTCTAGGATGGCTTCTTTGACTTCTGGTTTCTCTAAGTCTTCTTCAGTTTGAATGGCGTCGAGTAAACTCTGACCACTTGGGAGCTTTTTATCTCTGAAAACATTTTCAACTTCGTCGACAATTTGACGACCAAGTCTTTTATGTTCGAACTCTTTAACCAGTTCGCCCACTTGTTCTTTGTAGTCAGCACTGCATTTAATTTGATTAAACTTTTCTAAAGAATCCTCATCTTTTACCCCGACGAGAGCTTCATATCCAATACTGTACGGGATATCACCAGCTGTTGACGTCAGATACTTCAGCATGAATTTACTCAAGAGTGAGGTCGACTTCGCTACGACGATAGATGTACCCACTAAAGCGCTATAAACAGACCATACGCCGTCATAAGCCACTTTCTTGTACCAATTACTGGTGATGTCACTTTTTTCAGGTGAGTCCCAATGAAAGTAGCTATACATAATGGTGGTAAGGGAGATACCAGATAAAATTTTGAATGTTCTAAATCTTTTAGCATCACGAAGGTAATTCTGACTACGTGGACTACGTTTATCAATTCCTCGCATGTTTTTTGAACATTGGTTTAGAATTCCACGATAAAACGAAGTATCAGCATGAACTTCGCTTTCAATTTCATTCAACATTTTTTTTGTGTCAGGGCCGGCATAATACTGGCGATACTTTTTTTCGTATTGTTTGCGAATACGATTTTCGTAGTTTTGAATTTTCTTTTCCTGACGGAAAAAAGCCAAGGTATTATCTTCGTAACCTAAACGAGTAACAATACTAACAGGTAAGATTCTTTGCGCTAACGGTTCGGGTTTAAATCCACCTTTTAAAAGGGATTGAACATTTCTAGCGACTTTTAGGGCCTGTTCTTTTTTCATTGTTCCTAAATAGTCTAGGAAGTGACTAAAAAGTTTTACATAACCAATATAGTTGGGAAGCTCTTGTAAATTATTATCAATTGCCATCAGAATTTCCGCATCCTGCGCCTTATATAACAGCATGGTTGACCATTCTTGCTTAAGTTCTGGAGATAAGCGACTACGTTCAATCATTCCTTCCACGATTCTAAAGAACTCTTCATTGTAATTGAGATTAAAAGAAACCTTCCTTTGAATTGGCGAAAAAGAATAAAAAACGAGCTCGTTATTTTTTGCTTCAAGAATTCGTACGGTTTGCTCATAAGACAGAATATTCTTTTCAATTAAAAGATTTGTGAGCTGAGTGAAGTTTTTATAAAAAACCAAATAATTTTCACCCAAATTTGAAAGATGTGAAATAAATCTTTCAGCTTGAGCATTGCTAAAAGTTCTTAAGATATCTGCCCAAGTAAAAGCATCGAATGTATCTCGATAAATAGAGTCAAAAGCCAATTTAGGATCGATTCGAACTTCATGGAGTGCACTTTCCATTGAGCTTTGCATGGCCTTATCACCCAACACGCGACTTAATTTATAACTCCAATTAGTACGAGCCTCAAATGTTCTTTTCTTTTCACGGTAGATATTGGCCGCTGGTATATTTTCTAAAATTTTACGTTTAACAATGTATTGAGAATGAAGAAACTGATTACACTCATCTCCTTGGGCCACGCTCGCTACAAGTAAAAACACTACTGGTAAGTAGAGCTTTGTGCGCGCCGCAATATTGAGTTTCGTTGTCTTTTTCATTGGTCATATTTTTATCGCAGGGCCATAACGATGACAAAAAATATGTCCCTTACAGGATCAATGTTAGATAATTTAATAAAGTCCTAATAATCTAGGAAAAATATGGGGTAATTCTTTGTTAGGATTGTGTTAATGCTTAAAAAATACTTGAAATATGCTATGGCAGCCTATGCCTCTTTTCCCTTAAACTAAAGAGATGAAGGTTTTAGATTTTGACCGAAATGGGGATGAAGTACTCAATATTTATCACATCCTCAAGACCAATAAGATAGAGATATGCCTATGGCAAAAGACCAAAGACTATCTTCATGATCGTTTACAGTATCGTTTTCACTTAGATTCCATTAATTTTGGGACTTTTGTGATGAATTTCAGCCAAGTTCAGCACCGAAAAATCAATTTTAGAATGGGGAAGATTTTTTGTTATTGCGAAGCGGAGGCTTTTATTTTTAGTGCTTCGATTATTGCCATTGGAACTTATAAAATCAGCATCGAACTTCCCAATTATATTTATCTTTTAAATGAACATGAGGCCCATATGGTGCAAGAAAACAAGTGGGTTGAGTTGCAGTCGATTTTTAAAGAGTACAAGCGGCCAGCGGCGACTAAAACGACGCAACGGGTTTTCACTGAAGATGAACGTTATAAAGATGTGCGTGAAACTCCTCGAGGCAAACCGAGTGAACAAAAGACAGTGGTGCTTCGTAAACTGATGGTAAATTCAAAAGTTGAACGTGAATTTAATCTGTTTGATTTGTCCCAAGGCGGCTGTGCCCTTTTGATAAAAGATCCTTTTTTCTTTGAAAAAGGAACACAGGTCGAGTTAGTACGAATAGATAACGAGTATTTTACTCCGGAATTACTGGGTGAAGTTATGTCCGTTAATCTCAATGGAGAAGGGGCAAGTCAGTACAAGGTAGGGATTAAATTCTTAGGTTCTGTTAAGTAATCAACGCTTTATTTCGATGCGGGTATAGAGGGTCCTCTATGCTTAGTTTATTTAAATCTAAAAACGTCACGACTACTGCTAATACAGATTATCGTGAGTTTTTTAAATCGCAATTTTTTCAAAGTGAACATCACCATTGGATTGTAGCCAATAAGTTTATTCAAGCTAACTTCGAAGAGTTTTTTGATAAATTACCGCTCATATTAATAAAGAAATTTACTCAAGGACCCCAGCTGATTTTTTTGGCTTCTTCGGGCCGCTACAGTTGTGCCATTAATCCTTTACAAGCTCACGTTATTATTGTTTTTCCCGAACTCATGAAGCTGCTCAAATCATCGGCCACGAATCACGCGCTGGCGATTCTCGCGCATGAAATAGGGCATATTGCTCATGAGCATGGGGCAAAAGTCATAGATCCGATTGAAGCACAAGTTGAGGCTGATTTATTTGCTTGTAAATTGGGTTACGCGCTTGAAATTGAAAGTTTCTTAGAAGATCAGGTCGAGAGTCTCGAAAAGCGGATACGTCTAACGTATGTTACCGCTTATCTGCATTCAACCAATAATTAAAGATTCTGAGCGGTTGCAAAATCGCTAATGGTGCGAATTTTCATTTTTTGCACAAAATGCATAACCAATAAAATTGGTAAAGTTAAAACGATAAAAACCAATGGTGCGATTGAGTAAAAGATATTTCTAGCGTTGAGCACAAATGCCTCCGTCGTTAATTTTCTTTGAGTATAATATTGTTGAAATGAAAAGAATGTTAAGATCTAGTGAAGTTTAACTTTCATGAATTTCTAAAATCGCATAAAATATTAATAATTAATCCAAAGCAAAGTGTTAACTGTATGGGTCTCGTAGATTTATTCAAATTCGGTAATGAAAGTGAAAAGAAAAAATTTCATAGTCTATATGAAAAGGCCAAAGGCTATTTCCCTGATTGTAATGAAAGAGAAATTATTATTTCAACTTGCATCGCTGGCTTGTGTGCTCGTGTTGCCTACGTTGATATGAAAATTGGCCAAGATGAAGCGGAACAATTAAAAAAGACTTTAAAAGATTGGACACGTTTAGCTGATAAGAATATTGATTATCTAGGCGCCATGGCAATCGAACAAGTCAAAGATTTCTGTGGCATGGAAAATCATCTTTATTCAGGTCCACTTAATGATATTTTGGATAAACGTGAAAAAGTGGAATTGTTGGTGGCCTTATTCGCATTATCAGCAGCAGATGGTGCTGTCAGTAATTATGAGTCAGAAGAGATTCGTCTTATTGCCAAAAGTTTAAGACTGAATGACCAATATTATCTGGCCGCTCGTGCAACTGTTCTCAAGAAGCTTCAGGCCCTTAAGAAATAATTATTCAGCAGACAAGTAGATGATATCGGTTTGAATGAGTTTCGACTTATCGATTTCAATTTTATCTGTTCCAATATGATTTAAGCCGTTGTCATTGTTTTTGCGAAAGCTAGCGATTTCACATTTCTGGCCTGGAACTAAACTAACGGAAGATGAAACTTTTTCGGATGGCTGAGTTACCCTTTCATAAAAAACAAAGCTATTATTAATTGAAATATAAGTATCAAACTGTTTATTTTTTTCGTAAATAAATTCAACATCTATAGAGTCGCCTTGCTTCCGGCAAATAAATTTTAAATGAGTATTATCCACACGGAGAGTGGCTTCAGAGCCTTCTTCCACATTGATGGTGGAAATCTCACTGCCCGATGATGTGGACTGAGAGTCACTCCAGTGGAGTTTAGTTGTACCGAATTGTTGTTTATTATCATGACCACGAGATTTTTTTTCCATGGTTATTCGGCACGGGTCAGCCGGCTTATTTTTTTTATAAATAGCACCATGACGAGTAGATAAAAAACTATCCCAAAAATCGAGCCGTGTCGGCTTAGGTGTTACGATATCCAGGCAGTTGTTTTCGTTATCTAGAATTTCTTCACCAGTAATTTTGAATTGAGCAAATTCTCCGCGTGCCGCTTGGTAACTTGATTGAGAATTAAAGCAAAATCTACCTAGTTCTTGGGCCAGAACGAGACTTGTCGTGAGGAAAAAAAAGGTGAAAGCTAATGCCAATCTATGCATGAATACTTTTCGGGAAAATTTCACAAAAAATTAAAACTTGAGAGAATTACTCAGAATGTTTAGTTCAGAATGAAAACGTCGATAAGTTAGCTATGCAAGTGAAATTAAAAAAAACAGAAGTGCGTAACAAAGAATTTTCTTATCATGGATTCGAACAACTTGATGGAGATCATTCATTTAAAAAGGCTGTCCCTGGTGCTTATGTTGAGTATCAAGTTCGTAAGCGCCACGGTGGTAAGGTGGTCTATTTTAATTTCGAATTAGCGCGTGAGATGGGATTAATCGAATCCAGTCACCCTGATAAATTTAGTAAAAAATTAGAATCAGTTATTTTGGATACCTTCGGCATCGTCATTATCAATGAATATGATCTGATTCATAAAACAAAATTTGCCAAAGAAGATATTAAGCCAAAAAAGTATATGGCCACTCGCTATCTCCAATTGCAACATCCATGCCCGACAGGAAAAACTTCAGGTGATGGTCGTAGTATTTGGAATGGTGAGTTTGCGGCCCATGGCAAAGTGTGGGATGTTACCAGTTGCGGTACAGGAGCGACATGCTTGAGTCCGGCCACGCATAAATACAAAAAGTTTTTTAAAACAGGTGATCCAACTATTTCTTACGGTTGTGGTTATTCAGAAACGGATGAAGGACTTTCTACAGCTATCTTCAGTGATATTCTTCATAAAAATCAACATAGCACAGAAAGAGTGTTGGCCATTTTAGAATTCGAAAAAAATATTGGGATTACGGTACGTGCGCACCCTTGTTTGTTACGCCCTTCGCATTTTTTTAACCACTTAAAACAAGGGAATCTTGAAGCTCTTGAGCAAATTACTGATTACTTTATTGAAAGAATGAAAAAGAATAAATCTTGGAAAAACGTTCCAACAAATCGAACCAAGAAATACGATTACTTTCTCGAAAAAGTTTCGCATGACTTTGCGAAAGCAGCAGCGAAGTATGAAGATGACTATATTTTCTGCTGGTTTGATTGGGATGGCGATAATACTTTGATGAATGGCGGTATTATCGATTATGGTTCTATTCGTCAGTTTGGTATGTTTCACCACGAGTACCGTTATGACGACGTCGAACGCTATTCAACTTCGATTAAAGAGCAAAAGCAAAAATCAAAATATATTGTTCAAACTTTTGTTCAGCTTGTTGATTTTTTAAAAACGGGTCAAAAGAAAAATATTACTTCTTTTAAATCTCACGCTGCTCTAAATGAGTACGAAAAAACTTTTGAATATTACAAAAACTATAACCTTATTTATAAAATTGGCTTCGCTCCCAGCAAAATTGAAGGCATTCTAAGTAATAAGAAAAACATGCATTTAGTTTCGAAGTTCAGAAGTGCTTTTACTTATTTTGAAAGAGCCAAATCACAGCGTGGCATTTATAAAGTGGCGGACGGTATTACTTGGGACGCGATCTTTTGTATGCGAGACATTTTGCGAGAGTTGCCGCAGCTTTTATTACTAAGAAACCAAGAGTATCTTTCTGCGGAAGAGTTTATCGAAATCATTCGTTCGAGCTACGCTAAGAAAAACGATTTGAAAATTGCCAAAGAACGAAAAATTAAAATTCAACAGTTTCAGAAATATTATCTCTTGCTGCTTAAAGCGGTTGGCCGTTCGTGTAATACGAAAGTCGATAAGATGTTACTGGAAATTACCATGCGTTCGTCTATTATTAATAAGTACGAAAGAGTCACAGGGGATTCGATTACAATTATTACCGATAAAATTTTACATACGCGTCCATCGCTACAAAATATCGAGATCTATGAAATTCTTCAAGAGTTTGGTAGCAGCCAAAATCTGAATCCGGATAAGACAAAATCAAAGCCACGCAATGGAGTGAAACGAAGTTCTGTGCTTTATGGCATGTTCAAAATAGTGAATGATTATCGTGAGGGGATATGAAGTTAGTGTTTTATGGTGGCGGTGATAACCAAGACAATAAAATACTTGATCAGACGCTCATTTCCATCAGCCCGAGCAAAAAACCAAAAATAGCTTTCATTCCATCATGTTCACATTTTGTTGATCATGAATTTGTGGATTTCATAAAAAAATATAAACGATTTAATATTTCTAAATTTCTCTACTTTCCTGTCGATGTGCCTTTTGACTCAGTTATGCTTCGTGCCGTTATGAATTGTGATATTATTCATCTGGCCGGAGGAAACACTTTTTACTTTCTTAAGCATCTCCGGAAAAATGGACTAATCGAAATGCTTCGTAAATTTGTTGCTCGTGGCGGAATTTTAACGGGATTAAGTGCTGGAGCGATCTTGATGACTCCTTCTATTCATACAGCATCTTTGCCTGATTTCGATCGTGATGAAAATCATGATAATGTGAAAAAACTAAATTCGTTGGGTTTAGTTAATTTTGAATTTTTTCCTCACTACATTAATTCTGCTCGGTACGATCGCGAGCTTCTTCGATATTCTATGGATTTACCTTATCCACTTTACGCATCACCTGACGGTTCCGGCATAGTATTGCATGGCCGAATAATAACTTTTGTTGGAAAGAATTTTTGCTTTTATAAAGGCAAAAAAATGTCGATAAAGAGTTAACTAGGGGAATTTTATATGTCAGTTTCAAGAATGTTTGTCATTTTCTCGTTCGTAAGTCTTATCGTCGTCGGCGGGCTTGGTTTTTATTATCCGCAAGTGAATTGGTTATTTGCTTTATTGGTTCCGATTTACTTAGTTGGGATTCACGATTTAGTGCAGTCGAAGCGGTCACTCTTAAGAAATTTCCCAGTTGTTGGTCATGGTCGTTATTGGTTAGAAATTCTACGCCCTAAGTTTTATCAATACTTTGTTGAATCAGATATCAACGGCCGCCCTTTCAGTCGGATTTATCGTTCGATCGTTTATCAACGTGCAAAGAAGCAACTTGATTCAAACCCGTTTGGTACATTAGAAGATGTTTATGAGGAAGGTCATGAATGGATCAATCATTCAATTTATCCGATTAATAAATCAGAACATCACTATGAAAGCCGCACTATTGTTGGTGGCGAAGAAACAACTAAAAAATATAACGCAAGTTTACTGAATATATCTGCGATGAGTTTTGGCTCACTTAGTACTAACGCTATCATGGCACTTAATAAAGGTGCAAAGCTTGGTGGTTTTCTTCACAATACAGGTGAAGGTGGTTTGAGTCCTTACCATTTAAAAAATGGTGGAGATATCACATGGCAATTGGGGACCGGATATTTTGGTGCTCGTGATGAGCAAGGCAATTTCTCCCCAGAACGTTTCCAAGAAAAAGCTCTATTAGAAAACGTGCGCATGATTGAAATCAAACTTTCTCAAGGGGCAAAGCCAGGTAAGGGAGGGATTCTTCCTGCTGCAAAGAACACAGTTGAGATTGCTGCTATCCGAGGTGTTAAGCCTTATACAGATGTTATCTCTCCACCAGCGCACACAGCATTTAAAGATGCGAAGGGTCTTTTGATGTTTGTGAGTCAGTTACGTAAACTTTCTGGTGGCAAACCAGTTGGTTTCAAATTATGTGTTGGTTCTAAAAATGAATTTATCGAAATCTGTGAAGAGATGGTAAAAAATAGAATTTATCCAGACTTTATTACAGTTGATGGCAGTGAAGGCGGTACAGGTGCTGCTCCACTTGAATTTACGAACTCAGTCGGAACTCCAATGAAAGATGGCTTAACTTTCGTGTATAATACGTTAGTTGGTTATGACTTAAAAAAACATATTAAGGTCATTGCTTCAGGAAAAATTGTGACAGGTTTCCATATGATTTCTGCCATCGCTCTTGGGGCCGATATGTGTAATAGTGCTCGAGGAATGATGATGGCACTTGGTTGTATTCAAGCACTTTCTTGTAATACTAATCACTGTCCAGTTGGTATTGCAACTCAAGATCCAGATCTGGTTCGAGGTTTACATGTAAATGATAAATCAGTACGTGTTTCAAACTTTCACCATGAAACAGTGAAAAGCTTTGAAGAATTGCTAGCAGCTGCTGGTTTGAAAAATGCACAAGAATTAAAACGTGGTCACATCTATCAACGCTTGAATATGTATGAGTCAAAATCTTTTGAAGAAATTTATCCTTATACAAAGATTGGTAGCTTACTTAAGAAACGTGCTTCTTAAGCATTAAGTTCAAAAAGAATAAATTCACAATCACTTTGTGCTACAATATCGAGTTGGTTAGTCTCTAAACCCAAGCCGTCTGAATCGCTCAGAGTTTCACCATTAACTGAAACATTTCCGCGCACAACTTGCACATAAGTTCGAGGATATTCACCTTTATGTTTCAAACTTTGATTGGTTTCCAGCGCCGAGATGTAGATTTTAGCACGAGCATTTAAACCCATCGGCGATTTATCATTTGTATTATGTGAAGCGACCAAGCATAACTTATTTTCTTTAAGCGATTGATCAACAGAGATCTGATCATAACTTGGTGTCAGGTTTAATTCACTTGGCATAATCCATATTTGAAAAAGATGTGTTTGTTCTTTTGCCATTCCATTGAATTCGCTATGTGTAATCCCTGTGCCCGCGCTCATTCTTTGAAATTCGCCGGCCTTGATTTCACCTTGATTACCCATACTGTCTTTATGTTTCAGCATTCCTTTGATGACGTAAGTGACAATTTCCATATCGCGATGAGGATGTGTCCCAAAACCCATACCACCTTGGATGAAGTCTTCGTTAATAACTCGCAAGTTTCCATAATGGTGGTGTTTTGGTTCATAGTATTCACCAAATGAAAAAGTGTGTGATGTTTTTAGCCAACCAAAATCTAAATTACCTCTATCTTTTGCTTTTCTTAAATATGTCATAGTGCTTCCTATAAAATGTTGATTTTCATTTTTTCTAAAATTTTTGTAAGTGCCATTAGCGGTAAGCCTGTAATAGCATTAAAATCTTCGCATTCAATTTTTTCAAAAAGGGTAATCCCTTTTTCTTCAATTTTATACGAACCTGCACAATCAAATGGCTTATCTTGGTTTAAATAATTAACTATTTGAGAAGTTTTTAATTTTTTCATTTTTAGTTTTGTGACATCAGTGTGTTCGTAAGTCGATTCCGGGCCACAAACATAAATACTGGTATAGAGTTGGTGATATTTGCCATTAAGCTTTGAAATTTGTTTAATCGCCTTGTTCAGCTCACCAGGTTTACTTAAAATTTCATTTTTAAGACTTACCACCTGATCACTTCCAATCACAATACAATCAGGAAATTTTTTTTGAATCGCCAAAGCTTTCTCGCGTGCTAGAAATTGCGAAAGTTTTTTCGGATTTTTAATTTTCTTTTTTACCGCTTCTTCATCGACCTCTGGTGAGATTGATTCAAATTCAGGGAGAATCTTTTTTAAAAGCATTTTGCGATAAACAGATGAACTGGCCAAGATTACTTTTGTCATTAGTAGGAACCACTGGCAGTTTGGCCTTGAGTAAGTGCTATCCCAGAACTTGTGCCTAAGCGGCTGGCACCAGCTTCAATCATTGCAATAGCGTCAGCATAAGTTTTAACACCGCCGCTGGCCTTAATCTTAACTTCAGATGAAACATTTTTCTTAAACAGTTCAATGTCGGCCACGGTGGCACCTCCACCAGAAAATCCTGTCGAAGTTTTAATAAAGTCAGCTTTTGCTTCACTCACCAGGCGACATGCTCGTATTTTTTCATCAGTATTTAACAAGCTGGTTTCGATAATAACTTTGCAGATTTTTTTACCTTGATGAGTCGCATTTACCACTTTTTGGATATCACTTAAAACATTTTGATCGTGACCAGCTTTCAATTCACCAATATTGAGAACCATGTCGATTTCGTCTGCTCCATCGGCAAGCGCTTGAAGCGTTTCAGCTTTTTTTATTTCTGGGTGATTAGCACCTAAAGGGAAACCAATAACAGTGCAGACTTTAACCGAACTTTTACTCAAAAGTTTTTTACAGAATCTAACGTAGTAGGGCTGAACACACACAGCATAGAAATGATGTTCAATCGCTTCTTCGCAAAGTTTTTGAATTTGAGCTTGAATCGCATCTGGTTTGAGCAAAGTATGATCAATATATTGATTTATCTTTTTCATGTCCTCAATTTATCAGAATAGGGAGAAGAAGGGAACACCCAATGAAATTCCCCACATCGACGCTTTCTGACGGTCTGCATTTTGCCACGAGATAAAATTGAGTTCCCAGAATACCTTTTTACCATAGCGTATCCAGAAATTTTGATAATTCGCTGAATTGGCCGGGTCCACAAAACCGCCTAAAACCAGCGAGTGATTTTCAAAACCGAAAGCATGTTTGTAAATGATTTCGAGTCCTTGCGGAAAAATGGTTTCACTTACACTTGGAAAATCTGAGTTGAATCGATATTGTACAGTTTGCAAACCGAGTAGGGCCGTAATCTGTAACCTGCGATCAAAAATTGTGGTTAAATCATAAGCATAATATAAACCAAAATTATTAAAAACTGATTCATCACGAAAGACTAATGCATCAAAAAAACGCAAAGACGCCTCTTCGGTAAAATCAAACCGGCCATAAAGCATAAGTGCGGTAGATACTTTATCTTTTATTTCTTCCACACTATTTTGTTTGAAAGTAAAACCATACGGGCCAAAACCAAAAGCTGTTTTCAAACGATGAAGTCGTTGCGGAATGGTGGCGGAAATGGTCATCTCTTTTTCTGTTTTAGTTTCATGATTAATTAAGCTCATATTAATCGGATTATTGCTGAGGAAAACAGCAATGTAGGGAGGGGAACTTTTATCCGCCAGTTGGAAGTTCGCGCTGGTGAGGAGAATTTCCAGCATAGGTAATTCAGAACCGAAATCCCCTAGGCGTGTCATTCGACAACCGATGGAGAGGTATTCACCATCCATACCAGTAATTTTAATATTATAAGGTGAGCACGAATAATCAATCAGGTGTGTGCCAGCATCGGTAATTTTCGTTTTAGTAAAAACATTAATCGTCGCAATTTTTTGTACCTGATCATAAACTTCAATTTCCTCCGGTTGAAAAAGTGAAACATAAAATTCGACATAGGCTTCATGCTCTTTTTCCTGGAGAATAATGGATTTTTCGTTGTGTCGGATATGCAGTGTTTTCGGATCTTTTTTTATAGTAATACCCAATCTTGCTCGAGGTGTGAGTAAAATACCTTGAACGCGTACCCACTGAATTGATCCTTTGATCAGTTCAGCTTTAACATCAACCTTGGATGAATCGATTTTGATTTCGAAGAAGTCTTCTTTAAGTGGAATACGACTCTCGCCAATATTGACGTTACCAAATGAAATGGTACTAACCTTTTCTTCCTGCGCTTGCAGTTCTGGAAGGCCCAACAAAGTGAAAAGAAATAAGAAAATGGTCGTCATTTCAATATTTTAACACTCTTTATGGGTCATTAAATGGGGGAAATATTTTAGTCTTATGTTTTGATTGGGGGATGGATATAATGGAAACGAGGTGTTTATGAAATATCTAGTTTTTATTCTTATGTTTTCTACTCAGGTATGGGCCGGTCCGTGCGAAGTCGATATGGAAAAACTTTGTGCTGATGCTCCGGAAGTGCGTGGCGCTAAACAACGTTGTTTTCATAAGGCCAAAAGCGAAGGCAAACTAAGCACTGAATGTTCAGCGCGAGTGGAAATCGCCAAAACTAAAGGTCGTGAAAAAGCGGCAAAAATAAAAGAGGCGTGTACCGCTGAAATTGAGAAATTTTGTAAAAACATTGAGCCTGGTAAAATGAGAATTGTGAGATGCCTAAAAGAAAATAGTAAAGATGCGAGTTTTTCTGAAACTTGCAAAGCTTCGATGAAAAGAAAAAAGTAATTTATTATTGATAAGCTTTTTGTCTCAAATAATGATCTGCTAAAACCACTTTACACATCGCTGCAACCACAGGAACTACTCGTGGGAGAATACATGGATCGTGTCGTCCTTCTTGTGCCATTTGACCAACAGTTGAAGGGGCACGAAACCAAACTTGGCAATAAATATCATCACCGTTTGAAATACCACCTTCGATACCACCAAAATTTTTCTTTTTAGTTGTCGCTGTCTTGCCATCTAATTTTTTGAAGTCTTCACCAATACCATAAGTAAAACCGACACAAGAACCAATCGATATCATCGCTTTAGCGAGATCGGCTTTTAATTTATCGAAGGCGGGTTCGCCTAAACCGGCAGGAGGATTTTTAATATGAACATTAATCGTTCCACCAACGGAATTACCATTGGTCTTGCAATCCAAAAGAAATTTTTCAATCGCTTCCCATTGTGACTTATCTGGAAATTGAAAAGGTCCAAGATCTTTTTTGGGAGCGAGATCAGTTTTAAACGGGCCTAGTTGTGAGACGTAACAGTTAACCTGCATCTTAGGTAAAATGAGTCCGGCAAAATATCCCGCAATTACGCGTGAAACTGTTTCTCTGCCACTAGCACGACCACCGCCGCGATGGTCACGAATACCAAACTTTTTAACGGTAGTTTCATCGGCATGACCAGGACGAAGAGTCTTTTTATATTTTTCGTAATCTTGTGAGTTCTGATTTTTATTTTCAATAATAATCGCGATCGGTGTGCCTAAAGTTTTATTTTCAAAAATTCCAGAGAGAACAATTGGCTCATCTGGCTCCTGACGAGAACTAGTCGTAGCACTGCGACCTGGAGCTCTTTTTTCTAATTCTAATTTTAATTTTTTTAAATCGATTTTTACATTAGACGGCATGCCATCGATAACCACTCCCATGGCCGGTCCATGAGATTCACCGAAGGTGCAAAACGAAAATAATTTTCCAAAAGTATTGCCACGCATATAACTATATTAATACCGAATTTTTTAATTCGTTAGTAAACTCCAAGTAAAATTCATCCAATAAAGCCGAAGGTTTGTTAATGATTGAGCTAATATCAGTATAGGTTTCATGAGAAAGCCCACAGGGATGTAAGCGACTCATCGCCATTTTCATCTCTTTAGGAATTTGTAAATTGATAGCAAGACCGTGAAAAGTCACAAAACGTTCAACCGCAATTCCGAGCGAACCTAGTTTCTGATTTTTTGACCAAATACCGAGTAGTTCATTTTCAATACTAATATCGGAAAGTTTAAAACATTTTTCAATTGCGCGTTTTCCCATCGCAAGAGTTTCGTTAATTAAAATCCTCAACGTAAGTGATTCAGCATTTAATTTCACAATCGGATAAAAAACTAATTGTCCTGGATGATGAAAAGTTAATCCTCCACCTCGAGTGATTTGATGAAGAGGAAAAGGCAGTGGAATTTTCTGTTCAAAATCGATAAGGTTTTTATCAGAAATATTTTTGCCTTTTTGTAAGCCACGTCCATTGGTAAAAACATTTGGGTGATTACAGAAAATGAAAAATTTTTTCTTAGGGTTATTCTGCACAAAATCTCGTGCCACTAATTGAAATTTCAAAGCGTCAGCATATTCCCAATCCCATTTGGTAATAAGATAAGTGTCATCACCAATTTTTTCAATCTGATTAGTTTTGAGATTGTGTTCAAACGGAAACATGAGATTGGCTTTCTTCGATGTAGTTAAGATAATCACCAGCTTTATATGAACTGCGAACTAGTGGGCCGGAAGCCACAAACTTAAATCCGAGTTTATACGCCATACGTTTTAGCTCTTCAAATTCATCTGGAGTGTAGAAGCGTTCAACTGCCAAGTGCCGACGTGTGGGTTGTTGGTACTGACCAAAGGTCACGATATCACAACCGACTCTACGTAAGTCTTCGAGAGTTTCTTGTAATTCCATCCACGTTTCGCCAAGGCCAACCATAATCGAAGTCTTGGTTGAAATATGTGGATAATTCTTTTTATAAAAATCGAGACACTGAAGAGTTGTTTCGTAACTGGCACGGCGATCACGAACTGGATGAGTAAGTCGCTTCACCGTTTCCATATTCTGAGCGATGACGAAAGGCTGACTTTGCGCTAGCGCATGCATGAATTGTTCATGCCCGCCAAAATCTGGAATAAGCACTTCAATTTTTGTTTTTGGATGATCTTGTTTGACACGTGTGACTACCGCTGCAAAGTGAGCGCTACCATGGTCAGCAAGATCATCACGATCAACGCTGGTGATGACAACATAATTGAGTGACATTAACCCAACCAAGTGTGAACTGTTGGCGATCTCTTCATGATTAATAAAGCCTTTGGGATTCCCCGTTTTCACGTGACAAAATTTGCAAGCACGTGTGCAGGTATCACCGAGAATCATTAAGGTTGCAGTTTTAGCTTCCCAGCATTCAGAAATATTAGGGCACTTAGCTTCTTCGCAGACCGTAGAAAGTCCACGCTCACGAAGTTCGCTTTTGATTTTATTGAAATTCCCACCCTTAGGAAGTTTTACCTTAAGCCATTCTGGCTTCTGGATACTGATTGAATGTTCAACGGCCATTAACTACTTTTTCTTAGTTTTTTGAGAAGTATTACCAAGCCACATAAGCAAAGGGAAGAGCAGAAAAGCACTCACAAGTGAAATCGGAATAATGTATGAAGCGATTGAATTTGATAAGTTCATTAGGTCCCCCGTAATATTAAATATATAAGCATAATAATCCTTTTCGGGACTATAGGCAATTCATACTAAGTACCTGAAATTAAACAGGTGGGAGGGAGATAATATCTCTTAAATCGCAGCTGATTTGCGCAGAATGTCCCAGCTTTAACGAACTGGTGAGACTCAAAGGAGCTTCGGAAGATATTTGGGCCTGATAGAGATATTGCGGTCCTTGAAAGGTTGATTTTACAATTTCGACTTCCAGATTGATGCCGTCTTTGGATTTGTGGTTTATTTTCCAGCTTTCAGGGCGAATTGCTAGGCACGCCTTATTTTCGTTGAGTGTGTACTCATACTTAAAATTTTCGAGCTGAAAAAGTGCGTGAGAGAATTTCTTTTGGACTAGGTCATACTGGCCAATAAAAATATTTATCGGTCCGAAAAATTGGGCACTAAAAAGACTATTTGGTTTTAAGTAAAGATCTTCAGGCGAACTGAATTGAACTTTTCTTCCTGCGTTTAATAATAAAACTTGGTCTGAAAATTCGAGGACTTCATACGGCTCATGTCCTACCCATAAACAAGTGATTTGTTTCTGTTTTAGAAAAGCAAAAAATTCTTGCATAATGGTGTTACGTAATAATTTATCGAGATGGGCAAAGGGCTCATCGAGTAATAGTAATTCAGGTTGATTCACCAGCGTTTTACAAAGAAGCACTCGTTGGTATTGTCCTTGAGATAAGGTACTTACTTTATCCTTGATATAAGTCGTGAGTTCAAAAGCACTTAGCACATCTCGTACCAGATTCATTTTTTGTTCTGAGTCTTTGGTAATATGGACGGCATTAACGAGTGTATCCCAAACCGTTTTTGATGAGTCATTAATTTGAATTTTTTCAAAAAGCTGAACGCGTTCAGCTTGGCAGGAAACAGTTTTGTCTTTGCTCGCGATTTTTTTTTCGATAGTTCTTAAGAGTGTCGATTTACCACAGCCACTTGGACCTAAAATGCCCACGATCGTTCCTTGTTGGCAATCGAATGCGATATTATAAATTCCAGAAATTTTTCGACTTTCAAATGATTCAGAAAGTGAATGGACGCTTAAATAACTCATAGTTTTTTCTTAATCAATTTTAGTGCCATCACAAAGGCCAGCAAACTGATGAAGACAGAAATATAACCACAGTAACGATAATTCAATAATTTCCCATCGGCGTTTTCAGAAAGAATGGTACCGGCCAAAAAGGTAGCAAGGCCAACTGAAAATTGTTGGAAAGAGGAAGAGATAGTCATAAAGCTACCACGAATATTATTGGGAATCATTGATAGAACAAGTGTGATGCCTGGAACATTACGACCTGAAACAATCGACATAAAACAACACGTGACGAGCACTACCACCCAGAACGGAAGATTAGTAAGATGCGTGATAAGAATAATAGGAATTAATGAAAGGAGCAGGACCCGTTTAAAAACTCGGATTGGCGTATATTTATCCGCCATTTTTCCCAACCAACGAGAAGTGAAGAAAGTCAGTGAACCTGAAAAAAGATAAATAATGGGTAATTGATTTTCTGTCACACCTAAATTTTTAACAGTGTATGGACTGATAAATGGAATAACGAAAAAAATCGAGAACATGAGAAGTTGGATAAACAACATTGCGTTTAAGTAATATGAATTGAGCAGAATTTTTTTGTAGATTCCAAACCCGCCATTACCAGCTTCGACTTGATTGTTCACTTTTGGTAAAACAAACCCACAAATGATCAGAAATAAAGTACTAAGTGCTCCTAGAAATAAGAAAGGAGTTTGCCAGTTATATTGATTTGCTAAGTGAAGTCCGACAGGCACACCTAAAACCGATGCAATTGGGAAGGCTGAAAGAATAATTCCCATCGCTGTTCCACGGCGATAAGCCGGCACATAATCTCCCACCATCGCGAGTACGGTTGCTCCCATGATTCCACCAAAGCCACCCGCTACGATCCGTGCGAAAAGTAGTGTTTCATAACTAGTTGCAAAACCGCAGAAAAAAGTTCCAACGACAAAACCTGTATATAAAACGAGAAGAATATATTTGCGTTCAAAGCGATCCATAAAAGCAGAGCCCAGAAAACTGAAAATACCTGCACTGAACGTGTAGGCTGAAACCAGAACACCAAACTGTGCTGGAGAAATCGTCAGTAGTCGCATCAATTTTGGACCTAGTGGCATCATGATGACAAAATCCACAACGTGCACAACTTGTGCGAGAAGTAGCATAAGAATAGCGAGTTTTTCTTGTTTTACGGTGTGGCCAGTTTCTGAGATTGTGTTCACGTTTTTAGTCCAATAATGCTGTCTATTTTTGATCCGTGGTCGAGGGTCTCAAGCGAAGAAATCATGCTCACACATGAATCAATCATCGAAACCGCAGCGGGATGATGATTGCCTGAACTCTTAACACCACCGAAAGGTAGACGGGCACTGGCACCAACGGTTGAACGGTTTAAATTAATGAGTCCTGAATCGATATCTAAGATACATTTTTCGTAAAAGTTTTTATCGTGTGTGAAAACAGAAGCCGCCAATCCATATTCAGTCATATTGGCAATCTGAATCGCTTCTTCTTGTTCTTTATAAGGGATGAAAGTACAATTTGGTCCAAAGATTTCAGTTTGGAGATATTCAGAATTCATCTTGGCTTCTTTCATATAATAAATCGATGGAGTTACGTAATGTCCGTCGTATTTACCTTTATAGTTTTCGGCTTTGATTAAAATTTCCGCACCTTCTTCCTCGCCCAAGCGACAAATATCGAGGTACTTATCGACGGCCATTTGATCAATCAGCGGCCCCATAAATGGTGGAATGGTATATTTCGTCGGATGGTCGATAAGAATTTTTTTACTTATTTCTACAAAGCGATCCATTAATTCGTCTTGGATACTATGATGAACCGCAATCAGTGAAGTGCTCGTGCATCGCTGACCGGTGCTTAAAAAGCATGAACGAATAAGTTCAGTGAGCGAATGTTCAATGTGTGCATCTTTATGAATAATGGTGGTATTTTTCCCACCCAGTTCAAGTGCGACCAGTTTTCCAATCTGTGAATGAGTTTTTTCTAAAATTTTTAATCCTACATTTTTTGAACCAGTAAAGAAGACACCTTTAATATCAGGATGAGCTGCTAGTGTAGAAGATGTTTTTCCAGTACCATTGATCAGGTTGATAACCCCAACTGGAAAGTTAGCTTCAGCTAAACACTCAAACATTAATTGTGATGAATAAATGGTCTTTTCTGATGGTTTAAAAATAACACTGTTTCCAGTTAATAAAAGAGCAATGATTTGGGTATTGGCCAGATGGCATGGAAAATTAAAGGGGCCGATAACCAGTGAAGGACCAAGTGGTTTATAAATGGTGTGCCCACTAATTTGTGGCATAACATTGGCGATCGTTTGATTTTGAACGCGCTTTAAAGAATCAGCGATAGTTACTTCGACTTTATTTCCTAGGGCCGCCGCTTCCGTTTTTGATTCCCATAATGGTTTTCCTGTATCAAGCGCAATTGCCATCGCAATTTCTTCAGAACGTTTACCGATAATCTCTTGAAATTTTTTAAGATAAGTAATTCTTTCTTCGAGTTTAGTTTTTTTCCAAACTTGGAAACCTTGTTGAGCGGACTCGACCACTTTTTCGATGTGAGCATAGGTGACATGAGATTCCCATAACTTTTCTGAAATTTCGCCTGGTGAGAATTTCTCAATGAATTCATCGCCTTTTTTAACTGAGTGAAATTTCCCCGAAAAGAAATCGCCTTTAGTTTGAAACATAACTGGTCCTTAGAGTATTTATTTTAATTTTACGTAGCGAATTTTATCACCAATTTTAAGTTTTAAAGCGCTGGCCGTTACATCAGGAATGGTGACGCCATTTTTCCCTAATTTTAAACCTGAAACACATGCTCGAAATTTTTCATCAGTTCGACTGATAATAAAAGGAGCATCACTAATATCATTAGCATTCAATACTTCACAAACTTCACCCATTTTACTTTCGATGATGGTACGAATGTTGTTCACTTTCGTTTTGATAACAGGACCTGGTTCAAAAACTCCAACCCAACCTGAGAAAGTAAAACCTTCACTTTCTAAAATTTTCAAAGCGGGTATGGTTTGCTCATGAACTTCAGCCACCACTTCTTGAGCTGCTTGTGGCAGAAGGTTTACAACGATTGGATATTTAGGAAGTAATTCCTCAATAAACTTTTTACTCTTCATCGTTAAATAATCAGCCGTTGGAAAATCAATTTTAAAAAAGTGCGCACCGACAGCGTCCCAGAAGGGCGAGTGACCTGAATCACTGACACGCCCGCGCATTTCAGCAATGAGATCTTCTTCAAAATATTTGCGATTATCGGCAATAAATAAAAATCTTGAAAGTGAGAGGAGGCGACCGTTTTTTGCATTTCTAAAATTTGGGTCTAGGTAAAGCGAACAAATTTCTGCTGGCCCTGAGTGAACCGCTTCTAAGTGTAAACTTCGAATGTGATTATTCACTCCCAGCATTTCTGATTTATGCTCGTTAGTCTCAAGACGGTAGAAGTAATATGGTTGAAAACCGCCAATCTTTGAAACGATGCCACTGATACCAACAATTTTACCCGTGAAAAGTTCTTCCATTACGAAAAGATAAGACTGACCTGATGGTCCTTCTGGCCAAGCTTCATTATCAAAACTTTTTTCTGAGTGCATGATTCGACGTCGCAAGATTTCGCGATCTTTTGGCAAAGTCGTAAGCCCGTGACCGGCGCCTTTTAAAAGCTCCATCAAGGCTTCAAGATCATCTTGTCGAATAGGTCGAATAACAAACATTAATTCATCTCGTTTAGCGTTTTCTCTAGGATGACACAAACATCATCGATATGTTTTTCTTTAATCGCACCAATAGGCATTAAGAAACGAACACGAGTAGGGGCGGAACCAGCAATAAAGCTCATAACACCGTTATCAAAAAGTTTCATGGTGAAAGCTTTTGATTTGTCTGCATCACCGTTAAATAAAGTCATCCCTACCATCGCACCAATGCCGTAAGGACCTTTGATTTTGTCTGGATATTTTTTGGTTAACTGTTCAAGTTTCGCTTTGAAATATTGGTGGAAATGATTAATTTTTCCATTTTTACCCAAATATTCTTTTTCTAAAACTTCGTTAATGATGTAGTAACCAGCTGAAATAGCTGCCGTACTTGAAGTGAAAGTTTGACTGATCAGACCAGGGCGGGGTTTATGATCTTCACCAAAAAGGGTGGCACAAACTTGGCTGTTTTTACCAATGGTTACGATATCAACTTCTTTATCTAATTTGAAATATTGGAAAGCATAAAGTTCTTCTGTGCGCATGAAAGTTTGAACTTCATCGACCATAACAGTAATATTATTTTCCTTACAAACATCGATGATAGCTTTGAAGAATTCCGTGTGACCAGGAAATGACCCCGCTTCACCTTGAATTAATTCCATACACATCGCTGCGTATTCTTTTGGGCGATGTTTAATATGACTCTTTAAAACGGCAACGGTATTTTTAATACTGCCCGCATGATCTTCTGGGTTGTAGAATGGAATATAATCCACAGCAAGTGTTTGCGGTAGACCTTCACGGTAAGCTGCTTTATCAGTAATTTGCGCTAGTGCTAAAGTTCTTCCCATAAAACATCTTTCAAAAGCTAAAACACGGTGAGCTGGATAGCGTTTTTGAAATGCCATTTTCAAAGCATTTTCACACGCCATCGCACCACTTGAAGCAAGTAAACAGTGTTTTAATTTCGCCCCATTTTTTACAGCTTGTGAAACAATCAAATCAACGAGCTTGGCTGAATCAACATTTTGTTGAAGATGTCCGTGCATCGTCGTGTTCGCTAGTGCTGAATCAACGAGTGCGCTCATAAGACCAGTGTGATTGTGACCGAAATAATGAACGCCAATTCCTGTGATGAAATCATATTTTACACTTCCGTCAGCCAGTTCAACCAATGGACCATTTCCAATTCCGCTACCAAGATAATTATAAAATAAAGCTCCACCACGATTTTCACCGAAAGATTTTAGCAATTGCTGATACTCATCTTTAAGTTCTGGGTTGGCTGGTTTTACTTCAGTTAATTTACTTGAATGATCGAGCATCGCTTCTTTTAATAATTGCTTAGCTTTTTCAATTCTTGGATCACGATAGAGTTCGGTCGACTTGGTCGCCATAAGGGCCTCCTAACTAATTACTAAGTGCATACATTATAGGATTTTCCCTATGAAATGTCTTTTTTTTGGTCAATTAATCTGGCTTGGGTTATATTATCATTTCGAAAATTACTAAGAAGGACTAAAGCGGCATGAAAATCGAAAACTTTTTTGATCTTAAAAAAACCGATAAAAAAACCATTAAGCATTGGTATGAAATCCTCGTTTTAGGCCGGATGCTAGATGATCGTGCTCCAAATTATTTAAAACAGGCACTTGGCTGGTCATACCACGCTCCTTGCGCAGGGCATGATGCGATTCAATTAGCGATTGGTCAGGTCTTTGATCGCAAAACTGATCACCTTTTTCCATACTACCGTGACATGATGACCTGTCTTTCAGCTGGCTTAACGGCTGAGGAAATTATTTTAAACGGCCTTTCAAAAGCGACTGATCCGGCCAGCGGTGGACGACACATGTCGAATCACTTTGCGAAATCTGAGTGGAATATCCATAACGTTTCTTCATGTACCGGTAACCATACTCAGCATGCCGCTGGTTTGGCCCGTGCCTTAAAAACATATAAGCAAAAAGGCGTTGTTATTAGTTCACAAGGTGAGTCTTCAGTTTCTGAAGGTTACTGCTATGAATCGATTAACGGTGCTTCTCGTGAAAAGTTACCAGTCATTTTTGTTTTCCAAGATAACGGTTATGGTATTTCTGTTCCAAAATGGGAGCAGACTGCCAATGAAAGAATTTCAGATAACTTCCGCGGATTTAAAAATCTCAGAATTATTCAGTGTAATGGAAAAGACGTTTTTGAATCAATGAATGCGATGTTCGAAGCAAAGAAACACGTCCTTGAAGTCGGTGAGCCCGTTATCGTTGATGCTGAGTGTGTGCGTATGGGAAGTCACTCGAACTCAGATAAACATGAACTTTACCGTGATGAAAAAGAAATCGCAGCAGCACAGGCACAAGATCCTATTCCTAAATTTAAAGAATTATTGTTAAAAAATAAAATTCTGACTGAAAAAGAAATGGTCGAGATTGAAGAGAAATCAAAAGCCGTTTTGATGGATGCACATAAAAAAGGTGTCTCTGCGCCAAATCCAACTCCTGAAAGTATTTTTGATTATGTACTTCCAGAAGCTCATGAATGTAAAAAATTTCCAGATGGGACACATCAAGCTTCAGGGGAAGAAATCAAATTCATCGATGCTTTAAATCAAACTTTAAAAGAAGAATTCCGTCATAATCCTGATACTTATTTTTGGGGTCAAGACGTCGCCAATAAAGAAAAAGGTGGAATCTTTAACGTTTCCAAAGGGATGCAGCAAGAATTTGGTCGTGCACGTGTTTTCAATGCGCCGATTGCAGAAGACTTTATCGTTGGTACGGCCAACGGATTCAGTCGCTACAATGATAAAATTCGCGTGGTGGTTGAAGGTGCAGAATTTGCTGACTACTTCTGGCCAGCAATGGAACAGTTGATTGAATGTTCTCATGAGTATTGGCGAACAAATGGAAAATTTTCTCCAAATATTTTAATTCGAATTGCTTCAGGTGGTTATATCGGCGGTGGTTTGTATCACTCGCAAAATATTGAAGGCTCGCTCACTCCGATTCCTGGCATCCGTGTTGTGGCCCCAGCTTTTGCGGACGATGCGGCTGGTTTAATCAGAACTGCTATGCGCAGTCGCGGAGTCACGGTTTACTTAGAGCCAAAGGCCCTCTATAACGCAAAACAAGCTATGACTGTGGTCCCGGAAGATTTCGAAGTTCCTTTTGGAAAAGCACGTATTCGTCGCGAAGGTAAAGATTTAAGTATGATCACTTTTGGAAATACCGTGCACTTCTGCTTAGAAGCGGCGGAGCAATTACAGGCTGAAGGATATAGCGTTGAAGTTCTGGATTTACGTTCACTTAGTCCATTAGATGAAGACGCAATTCTTGAAACAGTAAAGAAAACAAATCGTGCTTTGGTCGTTCATGAAGATAAAATTTTTGGTGGATTCGGTGGGGAAATTTCAGCGCTGATTATGACTAAAGGTTTTGAACATTTAGATGCACCAGTGGTTCGCGTTGGTTCAACCTTTACGCCAGTAGGGTTTAATCGAATTCTTGAAAAAGCGGTTTTACCGGATGCGAAGAAAATCTTTACTGCTGCTTTGGACTTGCTTCGTTATTAAGCGGTTCGAATTTAAAATCAGGAAAATTCTTTTTTAGCTTGGCGATATGGTCGCTACCATTTTTGGTATCGTCCAGAATTAAAATCTTTTGACCTTTTTCTGAAAACCCTTGGGTTAATTTCATCATTTCTTTGATTTCGTTATAGTCAGTATTGTTATCTGAAATTTGTCCCACAAAAAATGGATGACCAAATTGTGTAGAATAAAAGAAATTATTTTTTTGAATTTTTTGTTCACGATTCGCTAATTTGCTAACCAATAAACCATTTAAAATATAATTAAATTCTTGGAAATGTTTAGAAGTCTCAGAAAGTTCTGAAGATAAGAACCAAAAAACTCCTGCGACATCTGGAGTGATTCTTTCGGCAATAAGATGATTAACGTTTGAACTCATAGTTCTAATCTATAGGCTTTTTTGAAATTTGTCCAAAAGGGCATTGATCAGACCGGCAGATTCCTTAGTGGCAAACTTTTTAGCGATTTCCACGTATTCATTAATAAGAACTTTTGCTGGAATATCAGTTGTGTACATGCCTTCAAAAAATGCTGCAAGTAGAATGGTTTTATCTATCGAATGTGGCTTCTTTTTGCTACTAGCTAAAAATGACGTAATTTTTTCGTCAATCTTAGCGTAATTCTCTAAAACACCTAGAATAATTTTTTTCGCATATACCAATGTTTCTTTTTTGACATCATTATCCAGTGATTCTTTAAAATTCTGAATATCGTAATCGAGTTCAGCCTTATTTTCGGCAGCACTGTATTTTTCTAAAGCTTCTTTGAAAACCGGTAATTGGAGGTGAAATAAAAACTGAATAGCGAATTCGCGGGCTTCTCTTCTCATAACTTGGCTGAATTTTCATCAGGACGATTGAGGAAAACATTTTGAAAAGTACTCTTTTCTTCTTTAAGACCTTTCACGAATTCATCAACATCATGAAAGTTAATATAAACTGAAGCAAAACGTACGTACGCCACAGGATCAAGATGTTTAAGATACATCATAACGAGATGGCCGATATCACGTGTTCGTACTTCTTTATCTCCAATATCCATCACTGATTTTTCAATATTGGTGATAATGCGATCAATTTGTGAACTTGAAACAGGACGTTTTTGGCAAGCACGTTGAATACCGAGAAGAATTTTTTCTTTTGAATATTCTTCGCGACGACCATCGTTTTTAATGACCATTGGCATATCAATTTCGATATTTTCATAAGTCGTAAAACGCTTTTCGCAGATTTCACATTTACGACGACGGCGAACGGTATACTCTTCTTGGAGATTGCGTGAATCTAAAACTTTAGTATCTGTTGCTTGGCAAAACGGACAATTCATTCCGCTAATGTACTTCTTTCATTAACTTTTGGCAAATATCTGAAATTATTGCGAATGATGGATTGGGTTATTCGGCTTTTTCGTCCATGCCGTCGTCGTGAATAACAGCACTTTCATCCATTTCGGTTGGTTCATCCGAAACAGCGGCACACTCGCCTTCGCTACCAACTTGAACGTTAGCACACTGGGCTTCACAAGCGTTTCCGTAAGTTCTACCGTCTTCACCGCAAACCGGAACATATTCCTTAGTACAGATACAATCTGCTTGTACTGGAGCTGGGTTTGTCGTCTGTGTGTTATCTGCTGTATTACAAGCAAAAGCTAAAAGAAGAAGACTTAAAACGGCCAAACGGTACATAGGAAATCCTTTTATTTTTTATAAACTGGAAACGATTTACACAATTCTCCCACATTATTCTTCAATTTTGAAATGAGTTTTTCATTTTTTGGGTCTTTGAGCCCTTGAATCATCATCTGGGTAAGTTCTTTGGTTTGGTTTTCTTTCATCCCTCGGGTGGTAATAGCGGGTGTTCCTAAGCGAATACCAGAAGTCACAAACGGTGATCGCTTATCACCTGGAACCATATTTTTGTTACATGTCACATGAATTTTTTCAAGGAACTCTTCGGCTTCTTTACCTGACATTCCGAATGAATCTGTTTTTACTAAAACAAGGTGGTTATCTGTTCCACCGCTGACGATTTCAATGCCTTCTTTACTTAAGGTGTCTGCCATGATTTTGGCATTTTTCACCACTTGTTTTTGGTAATCCACAAATTCTGGCTGAAGCGCTTCATGGAAACAAACCGCTTTTGCTGCAATAACGTGCTCTAGTGGGCCGCCTTGGATACCCGGGAAAATATTTGAATTTAATTTTTTCTCCCACTGTTCTTTATCTTTCGACAGGATAATTCCACCGCGAGGACCACGTAATGTTTTATGTGTGGTCGAAGTGACAACATCAGCATAAGGAATTGGAGAAGGGTGAACGCCAGCTGCGACTAAGCCTGCGATGTGGGCCATGTCCACAAATAAAGTGGCACCAACTTCTTTAGCAATATCAGCAAAAATTTTGAAATCAATAAAACGTGGGTAAGCTGAAGCTCCGGCTATGATCATTTTAGGTTTTTCTTTCTGTGCGATTTCTCGCACTTTATTGTAATCAATCGTTTCTGTTTTTGGATCGAGACCGTAGTGTATCGCTTGAAATAATTTTCCAGAGAAGTTTACCGGACTACCATGGGTTAAATGGCCACCTTGGCTTAAGTCCATACCTAAAATTTTATCGCCATGATTTAAAACGGCGAAATAAACCGCCATATTAGCTTGAGAACCCGAGTGAGGTTGAACGTTAGCGTATTCCGCCCCAAAGATTTTTTTCAAACGCGAAATGGCCAAAGCTTCAATTTGATCGACGTAAATACATCCACCGTAATAACGTTTATTTGGATAACCTTCTGCATATTTATTAGTAAGGATCGAACCTTGTGCTTCCATCACCGCTTGCGAACAATAGTTTTCAGAAGCAATCAGTTCAATGCCCGTTTCTTGTCTCGTATCTTCTAGACCAATAATATTAAATATTTCAGGGTCCATAGATTTTAAGCTATGTGAGTTTTTGTGTAGCATGATGAGCTCCTTAGATTTTTTTTAGTAACAAACTACTATTTGTTCCGCCGAAACCAAACGAATTATTTAGCGCATATTGAAAATCTTTTTTGGTCATTTTGTGAGCGCTGTAATTTAAATCACACTCAGCATCTGGAGCGTCGAGATTGATAGTCGGAGGAATTTTTCCCGTTTTAAGTGCCATAGCACAAATAATGGTTTCTAATCCACCCGCTGCACCCAATAAGTGACCGGTCATCGACTTAGTTGAACTTACGACTAACTTATAAGCATGATCTTTAAAAACATTTTTAATGGCCTTTGTTTCAATCACATCGCCTTGCGGAGTCGATGTTCCGTGGGCATTAATATAACCGACTTCATTGGGAGAAACGTTAGCTTGCTCTAAACATTGGTTAATAGCTTGAATCGCACCAGCTGCCTCTGGATGAGGTGAGGTTATGTGATTGGCATCTGCACTCGCACCGAAACCAACTAATTCAGCAATAATATGGGCACCGCGAGCTTTGGCTTTTTCTAAATTTTCAATAACTAAAATACCCGCACCTTCGGCCATAACAAAACCGTTACGATCTTTATCAAAAGGACGTGAAGCTTTGGTTGGTTCATCATTTCTTTTTGAAAGTGCCTTCATCGAAGCAAATCCTGAGATAGTTAAATTGGAAATAACACTTTCTGAACCACCCGTAATCATAACGTCTTGGCGGCCTAACATGATTTCTTGAGCGGCGACTTGAATGGCGTGTGCACTCGAAGCGCAAGCACTTGAGATTGTATAATTAATTCCCTTAAAGCCACGTTGTATAGAAATCAATCCGCTCGACATATTTGGGATAACTGACGGAATAAAAAAGGGAGAAACACGACGAGCACCTTTTTCCATGAAAGTACTGTGGGTTGTTTCAATTCCTGGAAAGCCACCCATGCCTGTACCTAAAATACAGCCAATTTTTTCAGCTTTGTAATCTTCTTCTGCAATACCAGATTGTTTCCAAGCCTCAGCAGTTGAATGAAGGGCCAAGTGAATAAAGCGATCAAATTTATCGTGATCTTTTTCGATTAGTAATTCAGGACTCAGTTTAAAGTTTTTGATTTCCCCAGCTATTTGTACCGGCAATTGATCCGTATTTAATAATTCAATTTTAGAAATCCCAGATTTGCCTTCAATTAAATTATTCCAAATTTCGTTGAGATTGTGACCCAGACCACAGATAGCACCCATCCCAGTAATCGCCACTCGCTGAAGGGCCATGTTTGCTCCTTTAAACCGTATAATAAAAAAAGCCTCCCAGAGGAGGCTTCTTATTTAGTTAGCTTTCGCTTCTAGATATGAAACGACATCTTTAATGCTTTTTAAATTCTCAGTATCATCTTCTGGAATTTCTACGCCGAACTCGTCTTCCATCTTCATCATAAGTTCAACCATATCAAGTGAATCAAGATTAAGATCATCAACAAATGTTGTATCAGATTTGATATTTGCGACATCAATCTTAGTTGCTTCACTTACTAGTTTAATTACTTTGCTTTGTAGTTCCATTTTTTTCTCCTCCAGAGGAAATGTATTTCTAAATATAAAGCCCACCGTCAATTTTAATTACCGAACCTGTTATGTACGAAGAAGATTGACTCATCAGAAAACAGATTAAATCTGCCACATTATCAACCGTCCCAAACCGATTTAGCGGTATATGAGAAAGATACTCCTGTTGGGTTTTCTCTGGCAAGTCCTGAGTCATTTCCGTCGAGATAAATCCTGGGCATACGGCGTTGCAGCGAATATTTCGCGAAGCCAATTCCTTTGCCACAGATTTCGTAAAACCAATCAAACCAGCTTTTGAAGCTGCATAAGTCGCTTGTCCGACGTTGCCCATCATTCCCACAACGGAACTCATATTTACAATCGAAACATGTTCAGCTTTTAAAAATGAGCGTGATAAATGTGAAGTTAAAAGCATGCTTGCTTTTAAATTGGTATTCAAAATTTCATCGATATCCGCTTCCTTGATTCTTAATAGTAGCTGATCTTTACTGATTCCTGCATTATTAATTAAACCGGTGATAACGCCGTGTTCTTTCGTAAAAAGATCCAATTGAGTTTTCACTTGTTCAAACTGGTTCAGATCAAATTGCAGGCTTGTTGCTTTTCCGCCGAGGGTCTGAATTTCGCTCTCAAGTTGTTTCGCGATTTGTGGGTCTTTTCGATAATTAAACACGACATGCGCACCTTGTTTCCCGAGACTAAGCGCAATCGCTCGACCAATTCCACGGGTAGCACCAGTAATCAAAATAATTTTACTTTTTAAATCAGGATAGATAACACTCATGAGTTTGCTCCAAAAAGATGATCCAATTCGCTATAAGCGGTGGCGGTATCGAGTGCAATAATTTTGGCCATCGGTTTAATTTTTTTTATTAAGCCGCTCAACACACTGCCAGGACCCACTTCAATAAAAATGGAATCGTTTGAAATGTCTTGAATACTTTGTGTCCAGTAAACACTACCGCAAACTTGTTCATACAAATTGTGACGAAGAGTTTTGGCTTCTGTTTTAGCGGGATAAATTTTGGCATCGATATTAGCTATGTAGGGAATACTTAAAGGTTTGATTTCAATTTTTTCTAGGTATTGAGCTAATTTTTCAGCCGCTGGTTGCATTAAACTTGAATGAAAAGGAGCAGAAACGTTAAGTTCAATTGCGCGGAATTTTTCTTTATAGTTTTCATTTAACCATTTCACGGCTTTTTCACAGGCTTCGCGATGACCTGAAATAACAATTTGAGATGGTTCGTTATAATTGGCCACCATGACTTGCGAATTATCATCGGAAGCATT
>JAEUWD010000049.1 GCA_016786485.1 Bacteriovoracaceae bacterium
GATTCAAAATTCTGATATCCAACCCATCCTTAAAGATAATCTTATGATTCACAATGGACGTTTACCTGCGATTTATGATTCGACCGCTGCACAGACACCAAATGATTCGCGATGGGGAACATATGTCTTAGATGGTAATAAAATTATTAATACAAAAACAGGTCAGGGATTTATCAACACGACTGAGGCTAACTATATCTTAAGTAATGACTCTATCAATCGAACAAATAATAAAGGTGCACAATCATCAAACATCGGTGCCCCGATCTATATGACACCTTAGTGTTCAAGACCTTTCTTTGAAAGATAATACTGATAATTTCCAGGATAAATATGGATGGCGCCGTGGTCCACTTCATAAACTTTTTGAGAAAGCTGATGCAAGAAGTGGCGGTCGTGGCTTACGAGTAGAATAGTGCCTTCAAATCTTTTGAGTGCTTCGAGTAAAACTTCACGAGACTTCATATCTAAATGGTTGGTAGGTTCATCTAAAACCAGTAAATTATTATTTTGAGAGAGGAGGCAAGCGATAATCATACGACTTTTCTCACCACCAGAAAGATACTTAATTTTCTTTTCTATTTCATCACCACGGAATAAGAAAGCTGCAAGTAAGTTGCGAACATAGCCATCACTAGCTTCTTTGAGATTTCTGCGAACTTCTTCTACTAGTGTATTTTCAGGATTTAAAACTTCTAGAGAATATTGACTGAAATAACCTAACTTAATACTTGGGCCTAGTTTTACTTGACCTGTAGTAGCAGGTGTTTGACCACAAATAACTTTAAGCAGTGTTGATTTACCTGCACCGTTCACTCCGACCACGGCGATTTTATCTTGGCGTTTAATAACGGCAGAAAGATTTTCAAAAATCTTTTTCTCGCCCCAACTTTTACCTAGTTTTTCGATACTGATAACATCATCGCCACCACGAGCTGGCTTTGAAAATTCAAAATTAATAGTTGCTTCTTCTGGTGGTAATTCAACTCTTTCAATTTTATCTAATTTTTTTACGCGTGATTGAACTTGTGCTGCATGGGAAGCTCGTGCTGCAAATTTAGCAATAAATTCTTCTTCTTTGGCGAGCATCTGTTGCTGACGATCAAATTCAGCTTTAATTTGATTTAGACGAACTTGTTTTTCTCTTTCGTAATAATCGTAATTCCCACTATAAACAGTAGCTTTACCTTGAGAGATTTCTACAATCTTTTTACAAATATTATTCATGAAGTCGCGATCGTGAGTGGTCATGAAAACAGCGCCTTCATAATTCTTGAGCCAATTTTCTAGCCATAGAATTGTTTCCATATCCAGATAGTTGGTAGGCTCATCCATGATAATAAGGTCAGGCTTAATAACGAGTACTTTCGCCAGCGCGATTCGCATTTTCCAACCACCGCTGAATGATTCAGTAGGGTTGAAGTGATCTTTTGGCATGATACCAAGACCTGTGAGAATTTCAGCGGCACGACTTTCCAGATCATACCCACCACGTTTTTCAAATTCAGTTTGAGCATCGCCCATCTTGACCAGAATCTGATTCATCTCATCTTCAGTGATATTTTCGTAATCAGCTAGTTTCTCTTCATATTCACGTAAACGTTGCTGTAAAATTTTAATTTGATGATCGCCTTCTTGTACTTCTTGAATCGCCGTTTTCCCCTTCATTTCACCCACGTTTTGAGAGAAATAAGCAAGACGTGTTTTCTCCGGCAAACTAATTTGGCCTTCATCAATTGGTGTTTCTTTGATGATCATACGAAAGAGGGTAGATTTCCCCGCGCCGTTGGTTCCAACGAGCCCGACTTTTTCACCTGGGTTGATTTGAAATGTAACTCCCGAAAAGAGTTTTTCACTACCCATACTTTTTGAGACGTTTGAAATGTTTAACATATTACTTTATATAGCACTAAATTTTTAAGTCAAAAAGGTTAATCTATTTCGAAAGCTCTTAATTGATCTTTATTGACTAAACTGTAAGTATTGATTGAAAAAATAAAATTAAGCTAAGCCATGAGTTTTTCATAAAACGTCTCCCATTTACGTTAATTTAGTGCAAGGAAGATGCCATTTTCTTAAGGCATGTGTTGTTGAAAAAGAGAAAAGTGTTTTCTTCTAAGTATTTGTAATGACTGAAGCAATTGTAATACTTGATTATTTGTGAATTGTTTCAACTTATTATGAAAATATACCGAAAATTCATAATAACTAAAAAGGAACTTATGAAAAATTTAATTTTAGCACTTAGTTTTTTCTTAGTTTTTTCAGAGGCTTTATATGCTGCTGGCTATTTAGAAATCTCGAGCCAAGCCGCAGGTGTTAGAATTTATTCTCGCTATGCTCCTGGTTATACCGATACCAATTTTCAAAAGGTCGCCGATGGCGGAAATGACCGCTTAGAATTTTATATAAAAAATATTGATGGAAATTTAAACTTTAATGCGATCCAAGTTTTGTTAAATGCTTCTTATAGTAAAATGTATTTAACAATTAGCAACTATGTTCAAGTCAGTAATGAGTGGGCGAAAGTATCCATTCCAATCGCAGATTTTAAATTCCCTGCTGGAAAATTCGAGGCCGGGGTTTCGGAATTTGGAATTTATGTTCAAGGTAGTTCTGGCGCAGGACATTTTGCAATTGATGAAGTTAAGTTTGTCGGTGGTTCAAAAGAATTTCTTTGGTATGGTGATGCTTATCCAGCCTCAGGTTTAGATTCAGCGATAAGATATCAAAATCAAGCGGTGCTTTATGTTTCAGCACGTCCAGATAATGGCGGAGTTGGAAGTGCGCACAGCGATGACGATGATTCTGACGAAGTGATTGTTGAGGCGGGTGGTTATTTAGAAATTTTTAGTCAGGCCGCAGGTGTTAGGATTTATTCTCGTTATGCTCCAGGCTTATCGAATACGAACTTTCAAAAAGTAGCTGATGGTGGAAATAATCGTTTAGAGTTTTACATTAAAAATCTTGATGGAAATTTAAAGTATAGTGCTATTCAAGTTTTCTTGAACGCCATGTACATGAGAAACTACGTTACTATCTCAAACTATATTCAAGTTACTAATGAGTGGGCCAAGGTTTCGATTCCTATTTCTGATTTCCAATTTGCTGCTGGCCGTTTTGAAGGCGGAGTTTCAGAATTTGGAATTTTTGTTCAGGGAGGCTCTGGTGCCGGACACTTCGCGATTGATGAAGTGAAATTTGCCGGTGGTTCAAAAGAATTTCTTTGGTACGGTGATGCACATCCGGAATCAGGTCTAGAGGCTTCTCTTGTTTATCAAAACCAATCAGTCCTTTATGTTTCAGCTCGACCAGAAACTGGTGGCGCCGGAACTGCTGGTGGTGGTGAAGAAGATCCAGAACCATTACCAAATCATGCTCCAAGCTTAAATGCGATTTCAAATCGAACGATGAACGAAAATGATTCTTTAACCATCAACATGATTGCACAAGATGTGGATGGTGACGCAATCGTCATGCAAATGATTGGGGCGTTACCAAACTTTGCTACTTTTCATGATATAGGAAATGGAAATTCAACTTTAGTGATTAATCCACAAGCAGGTTCTGCTGGCGTCTATAATTTTTCTGCCAAGGCGACAGATGCTTTAGGTTTATCAGACTCAAAAAATTTCTCAGTTACGGTTAATGCGGTTGTTCCTCCAGTGACAGGGCAAGGTCCGGTCCCATCGGACGGAACGCTGACAACTGTGAATCGTTTAAGCTTTCATAATAATATTTATGGGTACTGGTTATACTTACCAAAAAGCTATGCAACTAGTCCAAATCGAAAGTATCCACTTCTCATGGCCCTACATGGTTTAGGCGAAGCTGGTTGGAGCTCAACTGCGGCTGACTTTAATAAAGTGCGTGATTATGCTGGTCCAATTAATTTGCTTTATAACAAGAAAGCTTTCTTACCTGAAGAAGCGATAGTTATTGCTCCACAAAGTTGGAGTGGGTATTTTCCTCCTGAAAATATCGAAAATATCGTGGCGATCGCACAAGCTTACTATCGCATGGACCCAGCAAGGCTCTATCTTACTGGTCTGAGTGCTGGTAACTATGGAACTTGGAATTACGCTGCGGCTTATCCGAATCGTCCTGCCGCAATAGTTCCTGTTTCCGGTAACGGAAACTCGATTTCGTCGCAAGCTTGTAACATGAAAAATATTGGAGTGTGGGCATTTCATGGTGCTTCAGATACTTCACCTAATGATCCGAATGCTGATTACTCACCGGTTCAAGCGCTTAATCAGTGTGCGGGGCGTGTGTCGCCAGCTAAGTTTACTAACTTCGTAGGGCTCGGCCACAATGCGTGGGCGAGGACTTATACGACATTAGTCGAAGGAACCTACTTAACAGAGCCAATTCCAAAAAATACAAGTTCAAGAGTAAATATTAATTATAGTTCATTTGAAATGTATCAATGGATGTTTGAACACATTAGATAAACGGGAGTTGTTATGAATTTAAAGTTATTGTTCGTTAGCTTAAATTTAATGTTATCTTACTCTGCTATAGCTTTAGGCCCTGGTGCGACTTACAAATATGAGAATCAAAGAGTACCCAGAGTTCTTGAAAATGGTTGGAAAGAAATTGTTCCAGGTCATTTAGTTTATTTTCCTCAAGCTGTTTATGATAGACCTTCAGATAAATTCCCCGTATTAATTTTTCTTCACGGAATGGGTGAGTGTGGAAATGCGGTAACAGACTTAGGTGAACTTGAAATTGCCGGACCACCAAAAAGGATCAAAGCTAAAAACTGGCATGCCACCGGTAATAAAACACAGGAACTGATCGTTGTGGCCCCGCAGTTGATGGGTCCTGATGCAAACAATAATTGTATTTCAAGTGGAGGTTGGTATTCAATCAAAGGTATTTATGATTTTGTGATTAAAAATTATCCTGCTGATCCAAACCGAATCTATTTAACCGGTTTAAGCCTAGGTGGTATGGGCGTTTACAACGCGCTCACAAATGTTGATGTAAATGATAAATTTGCAGCGGTAATACCTGTGGCCGGTCGAGAAAGTACATCGCTTTCACCGTACTGTGCAGATATTAAAAATGTCGCTCTTTGGGCCTTTCATGGAGACAAAGATACAATTGTCTCTTATGGCCAAGGTAAAGCTTCAGTCGAAGATATGAATAAATGTAATCCGTATTATCCGGCGAAGTTAACCACCTACGCAGGTGTTTACCATGATAGCTGGACCAAAACTTACGACAATGCTCACGCTAGTTCTAACATCGGTGCTGATGGTTCAGTTTACACCGATATTTATGCTTGGCTGCAAACTTTTAGTCTTGATGGAACTTTACCGAACCCACCTCAAGAACCAGTTAATAATGCTCCAACCATGGCGGCGATTAGTAATGTGGTTTTGGATATGGATACCCAGAAAACAGTTAATATAAATTCCGAAGATCAAGATGGCGATTCGCTAGCGCTCACTTTTGCACAAGCTCTTCCAAGCTTCATGCAATTAGTAAATACAGGTAACGGTGATGCTCAGATTATTCTTAATCCAAAAGCTTCAGACGTCGGTAGTTACAATGTGACAGCGATCACAACTGATCCCGATGGACTTAGTGCTCAACAAAGTTTTAGCGTAACCGTCAATCAAGTTGTCACAAACCCTCCGTCGACGGGTGGTACTGAACCCGTTATACATGTACAAGGCCAAGTTAAATGGGGTGGTTTTACATTATGGTGTCCGGCCGGCGCTCATGAGTGGGCATGTGCTGAAGACGTTTCAAATGGTGGGAATAATAAAGTTGAATTTGAAATAAAAAAACGCACAGGTAATCAAGTCACAGATTTTGCTTTAAGACTTGATGACGGTAGTAATGGTGTTAAGGAAGTTATCTTTAATGGATTAACTGAAAGTTATCAAAAGTTTAGTATTC